>JAPHQV010000048.1 GCA_026197075.1 Gammaproteobacteria bacterium
CTTGGCCGCGAAGCCTCGCGGCCAAGGCCGCTCCTACAGGTTCAGTGCCGGTCCAAGCCACACACGCGAGAATAAAAAAAACGGGGCCCGAAGGCCCCGTTTTCACTTCCTTGCCATCCGGGGATGGATCAGAAGTTGTGCACCATACCGACAGTGAACTGGTCACGCTTGCCGTCCACGTCCCGTTCCAGGCGCTCGAAACCGCCGTAGGCGGAGGTGCGCTTGGAGAAGCCGTGCTTGACGGCCAGGGTCCAGCTGACGTGCTCGTCGTTGGGATTGCCGAGGCTGCGATCACCGGCACCATAGGCGAAGTAGGCCATGGTGCTGCCCAGGGTGTAGGAGGCGCCCAGGTGCCACATGCTGGCACTGTCATCGCCATTACCGGCCATGCCAGTATTAAGGCTCGCGAACAGCAGGCCACCGCGCTCATAGTGACCGTAGAAGGCCGCGTCACCCATGGTGTACTTGCCACCCAGCTTCCAGGCGTCGTCATCGCCACCGTTGTCGCTGGTGATGTAGTCGAAGGAGGCAAAGATCGCGCCCGCGGAATAATGCACGCCGATACCAAAGGCATCGTTGTCTTCCACGCCGGCGCCGCTGTCCAGGGTGTAGTTGGCCACGACCTTGGCACCGTTGAAGCTGGGAGAGTCATAGCGCATGGTGTTGGTGGCGCGACCCTGGCCATTCTCGCCCTTGCCAGAGTGCAGGCCGGACAGGCGAACCGCGTCACGGCTATCCAGGGAGGTGCGCCAGAAGGGATCCAGCACGGCGCCGCTCATCTTGTAGTTGGTGCTCATGGCGCCGAAACGTAGGGCACCGAAGTTGCCCTTCAGGCCCAGCCACTGGTCACGTCCTGCAAATTCACCGCCAGCAGCGGGATTGGTGCCGTATTCCAGCTGGAACATGGCGGTCAGACCGTTACCCAGGTCTTCGCTACCCTTCACGCCGATGGCACCGAAGCCATCACGGCTGTTCATGAGCAGGTCGTCGCCACCGCTGGTGGAGGTACCGGCGCGGTTGCAGCCGCCACCGGTGAACATGCCGGCGTCGCAGTCCAGGGCATCGACGCTCACCAGCACCTTGCCGTACAGGGTAACACCGGCCTGGGCCGCGCCCATGGCACCGGCCAGGATGCCGGCCACGGCGAAGGGAAGGATTTTCTTGTTCATGCTCTCTCCTCCTTTTGAAGAGATTGTTATGTCCATCACAGACGAAAAATCACACGGGGCACTCTAGACCAGGCAGGGGGCGCAAGACAACAAGTTTGAGAAAAAATACCACAGCCACGGCCTTTTCGCGGCTTTTTTACCACAATAAGGGCTTCGACCTGGCCCCCACCCTCGCTTCACGCCCGGATGGCACCCGGGCACTAACGACCAGACAGGCAAAAAAAACGGGGCCCGAAGGCCCCGTTCCACTTCCATGTCACCCGAGGATGACTTAGAAGTTGTGCACCATACCTACGGTGAACAGATCGTCTTCGTCGGTGGCACCGTCCACATCGACACGGGCAAAGCCGCCGAACACGGAGGTACGCTTGCTCATGTCGTGCTTGACCGCCAGACGCCAGGAGTCGTACTCAGTGCCGGCATCATCGTCACCCTGAGCGAAGGTGGCAACGAACATGGTGCTGCCCATGGAGAAGGAGCCGCCCAGGTGCCACAGGTTGGCGCCGGATTCACCCATGCCGGTCAGGGAATCGACCAGGCCACCACGCTCGTAGTGACCGAAGACGGCAATGGCGTCCATGCTGTACTTGGCGCCCAGCTTCCAGGCGTCATCTTCGCCATCCACACCGTTGTTGATGTAGTCGAAGGAGGCGAACAGCGGACCCTGGTCGTAGTGCAGACCGATGCCGTAGCCGTCTTCTTCATCCAAGCCACTGTCGAGGGTGTAGTTGGCCACGATCTTGGCACCGTTGAAGCTGGGGGAGTCGTAGCGCATGGTGTTGGTGGCACGGCCCTGGCCCTGCTCGCCCTTGCCGCCGTGCAGGCTGGACAGACCGCCGGTTTCACGGATATCCAGGGAGGTACGCCACAGGGGATCGAGCTTGGCGCCGCTCTGCTTGTAGTTGGTGGTCACGGTACCCGCGCGCACCATACCGAAGTCGCCCTTCAGACCCAGCCACTGGTCACGGCCGCCGAACTCGCCGCCGGCTGCCGGATTGGTGCCGTATTCCAGCTGGAACATGGCGGTCAGACCGTTGCCCAGGTCTTCGCTGCCCTTCACGCCGATGGCGCCGAAGCCATTACGGCTGTTCAGGTTGGTGTCGCTATTGCCAGCTGAATCGTCACTGCTGTCGATGCTCACCATCACCTTACCGTATACGGTGACGTTGCTGTTGGCCTGAACCGCGGTCATACCGCCAGCCAGAACGGCGGCGACGGCGAAGGAAATAAGATTCTTGTTCATGGGTCTCTCCTTTGAAGAGATTTGTAGTGTCCGTACAGACGGGTTGTCGTTACACCGGCGTACTCTAGACCAGTCTGAAATAAAAATGCAACAACTTTTTCCAAAAAGCCACATTTGTGGTTTTTTTGCAGCTTTTTTGCCACAGGCTTTCCGGGTGGCGCCGGCCCCCAGTGGGAAAACCTATGGGAATCAGTCCTTGAAATGCATGTATCCAGACAAGTTGGCCCAATACAACGGCCACCAGGACCGTATCTTTAGGGAGACGCGGAAATGAGACGATTATTCCCGAGGACAGAGGCGTAGATCTGGATTCCCGCGTGCGCGGGAATGACGGCGTGGGCAGGGGAACCCTGGCCCCATACGTACAAAACCCGCCACAAGGGCGGGTTCCGTGCGTATTGGCTGGGGGACAAGGATTCGAACCTTGGTTGGCGGAGTCAGAGTCCGCAGTCCTGCCGCTAGACGATCCCCCAATAAGGTTTCCAGCGCCCGGCATCCGCGACAGGCCGCGGATGCCGGTACAGCGGGATCAGCGCTTGGAGAACTGGGTCGCGCGCCGTGCCTTGCGCAGGCCGACCTTCTTGCGCTCCACTTCACGGGCGTCGCGGGTCACGAGGCCGGCGCGGCGCAGGGTGGGACGCAGTTCTTCGTTATAGCTGATCAGTGCGCGGGCAATACCGTGACGGATGGCGCCGGCCTGGCCGGTGGTGCCACCGCCCTTGACCGTGGCCTTGACGTCCATCTGACTCAGCATGTCGACGGTTTCCAGGGCCTGGCGCACGATCATGCGCGCGGTCTGGCGACCGAAGTACTGGTCCAGGGGACGGTCGTTGACGGTGATATTGCCGGTGCCCTTGCTCAGGAACACACGGGCCGTGGAGGTCTTGCGACGACCGGTGGCGTAATTCTGTGCTTGTGACATGTTGGTTACGAACCTTTACTCAGAGTTCCAGGGGCGCGGGCTGCTGGGCGGCATGGTTGTGCTCGCCACCGGCATAGACCTTCAGCTTGCGGTACATGGCACGTCCCAGCGCATTCTTGGGCAGCATGCCCTTGACGGCGATTTCCAGCACCCGGCCGGGGGCACGGGCCTGCAGCTTCTCGAAGCTGATGGACTTCAGGTTACCGATATAGCCGGTGTGATGATGGTACATCTTGTCGGTGGCCTTGCGGCCGGTGACCCGGATCTTGTCGGCGTTCACGACCACGATGTAGTCGCCGGTGTCCACGTGAGGAGTGAACTCGGGCTTGTGCTTGCCGCGCAGGCGCCGGGCGATCTCGGTGGCCAGACGACCCAGGGTCTTGTTCTCGGCATTCACCAGGTACCAGTCACGCTTTACGGTTTCCGGCTTTGCACTAAAGGTCTTCATCGGATGGCTCCAGATCCTAACTGCTCTCGTCAAAGAGCGGGAATGGTACATAATGGGGTGCCCGGATACAAGCACCCCGGCATCCGGAATTTCCGGATCGCGGACAAAAAAAAGCGCAACCTGGAGGAGGTTGCGCATAAATACCACCAAAAGGAGGATTGGAGGAGTACTGACCGACCCGGAGGTTGGGGGGGGTTGGGCCAATCAGTATGTAAGAATTGTCTAATACGCTAACCTGTTTGTCAACGCCTGTTGAGATATTTTTTTATGTCGGCGCCCAGGCATGGATTCCCGCCTGCGCGGGCCGCACCATAAGGCGACTCAGATCTTCAGCCGCTCCACCACCCGACCGTGGACCAGGTGTTCGTCGATGATTTCGTCGATGTCCTCTTGATCCACATAGCTGTACCAGGTGCCTTCTGGGTAGACCACCAGCACCGGCCCCTCGCTGCAGCGGTCCAGGCAGCCGGCGTTGTTGATGCGCACCTTGCCGGGCCCGGCAAGGCCCAGTTCCTTGGTGCGCTGCTTGGCGTAATCACGCATACCCTGGGCATCGAAGCGTTGGCAGCAGGCGCTGCCGTCCTCGCGCAGGTTGGTGCAGAAAAACACGTGGTACTGGTAATAGGACATAAGGCACCCGGCCGCTGGTTGGCAATTCCGCTATTATACCCGTCCCCGCATCCATCACCCGACCGACTTCGAGGCCCGCCTTGGCACCGGAAGCAGATCTCAAGGATACCGACCGCTGCGTCATGTGCGGCCTGTGCCTGCCCCACTGCCCCACCTATGGCCTGAGCCGCGACGAGGGCGATTCCCCACGCGGGCGCATCGCCCTGATGCAGGGCCTGGACAGCGGCGCCCTGCCAGTCGGTGAGCGGCTGCTGGGGCACCTGGACCGCTGCCTGGAATGCCGGGCCTGCGAGGCCATGTGCCCCTCGGAAGTACCCTTCGGCCGGCTGATGGACGCCGCCCGCGCCCGGGTGGAACCGCACCGGCCACGCCGCCCGGGCAGCCGCCGGCTGCGCCGGTGGGGTTTCGGACTGCTCCGTCGTCCCCGCCGGCTGCGCACCCTGGCGCGCGTGCTGCGCTACTACCAGCGCAGCGGCCTGCAGTGGCTGGTGCGGCACAGCGGCCTGCTGCGGCTGCTGAGACTGGCCCCGCTGGAAGCGCGCCTGCCCCGCCTGCAGCGGCCGCTGGCAGCCGGCCACCATTCCGCCGTCGGCCCTATGCGGGGTCGGGTGGCGCTGTTCACCGGCTGTGTCGAGTCGGTGGCCGGGGCGGACACCCAGCGCGATGCCCTGCGTCTGCTGACCCGGCTGGGGTACGAGGTGGTCATCCCCAAAAACCAGGGCTGCTGCGGCGCCCTGGCGCAACACAATGGCGATCCCGCGACAGCGGCGGAGCTGGCCCGCGCCAATCTCGCCGCCTTCGATGCCACCGGGCTGGAGGCCATCGTCTCCACCGCCAGCGGTTGTGGCGTCCAGCTGGCGGCCTATGGGGCACTCTATGAAGCGGATTACCCGCGCGCCGCGGACTTTGCCGACAAGGTACTCGACATCAGCAGTTTCCTGGCGGCTCGGGACTGGCCGCAGGGCTTGCTGCAGGCCCGGCCGGAGACCATTGCCGTGCACGACCCCTGCACCCTGCGCCACGGTCTGAAGCAGCATCGCGCGGTATACCCGCTGCTGGCGAGGGTGCCAGGGCTGAAGACCGTCACCCTCAATACCACCGGCGCCTGCTGCGGTGCCGCCGGCAGCCATGTGCTCACCCAGCCGGCCCAGGCGGAGGCCCTGCGCCGACCCCATATCGAACAACTGCGCGCGCTGGGGGTGCGGACGCTGGTGAGCAGCAATATCGGCTGCGCCCTGCACCTGGCGGCGGGTATCCGCGAGGCGGGGCTGGAGATCGAGGTGCTGCACCCGGTGACCTTGCTGGCGCGGCAGCTTCGTGAAGGCGTGTGAAAATGTCGTTTAACCGCCAAGGCGCCAAGACGCCAAGAAACCCATATATTGATTTGCTTTTCTTGGCGTCTTGGCGCCTTGGCGGTTGATTTGCTTTTCTTGGCTCTTGGCGCCTTGGCGGTTCAAGTAAGGTTTTCCTGGCAACCCTGGCACCCTGAGCGTTTCCCCAAAAAATCCAAACGAACCACCTTGCCATCCCCGTCTTCCACCGGCTAAGGTGCAAGACATGAACGAGCGCCACTACAGCCCCCTCGACCAGCTGATCCTGAATTTCGACCAGGCCCTGCGCACCGTGGCCGGCCGCCCCCTGGTGACCGAACGGCCCAACCCGGGCGCGGCCGCGGCGGAAGCGGAGCTGGACGCGACTGAGCGCGAGGAATCGGCGCGCCTGATGCGCGTTAACCATGCCGGCGAGGTGGCCGCCCAGGCCCTGTACCAGGGCCAGGCCCTGACGGCGCGCCTGGAACAGGTGCGCGAACGCATGGAACGCGCGGCCCGCGAGGAGAACGATCACCTGGAATGGTGCGAACAGCGCGTGCGTGAACTGGGCGGGCGCACCAGTCTCCTCAACCCCTTCTGGTACCTGGGCTCCTTCGCCATCGGCGCCACCGCCGGCGTCCTCGGCGACAAGTGGAGCCTGGGCTTCGTGGCCGAGACGGAAGACCAGGTCATCCGCCATCTCGACGAACACCTGCAGCGCATCTCGCCCCGCGACGACAAGAGTCGCGCCATCCTGGAACAGATGAAGGAAGACGAGGCCCACCATGGCGCCACGGCGAAGGCCGCCGGCGGCGCCGAACTGCCCGCGCCGGTGCGCGGGCTGATGCAGCTCATCTCGAAGGTGATGACGACCACGGCGTACCGAATCTAACACCAATCCCGTCATTCCCGCGAAGGCGGGAATGACGGACAGGACGTTGATCAGGGCTTCCCTAGCTGCTGGCGATGGGCGGGTGGTAGATCACCTGCACCGACACCCCTTCCGGATCCTTGCAGTAGAAGCTGCGCGCGCCGTCGCGGTGGGTGCGTGGCGCGGATTTGAACTCCACCCCGTTGGCGTCCAGGAAGGCATACCATTCATCCACCGCCTCGGGGGTCGCGATGAAGAAACCGATATGGTCGAGTTGCTGGTCCGTACCGGGGTCGAAGCCCGGCGCGGCGCGGTGCAGGGCCAGGTTGTCGTTGCCGGAGGTCAGGTAGACATTGTCCGGGTCGGGGCGCCACTCCACCGCCATGCCCATCAGGTCCACGTAGAAATATTCGGACGCGGCCAGGTCCCGGCAGTGCAGGGCCACGTGGCGCATGCCCAGGGTGGGATCCGGTCGTTTCATGCCGCTCCCTCCTCGCGGATTTCGAAGTCGTGGCTGATCTCGGCCGCCTTGCCCAGCATGATGGAGGCGGAACAGTACTTCTCCGCCGACAGTTGCACGGCCCGTTCCACCTGCTTTTCCGCCAGGCCCTGGCCGGTCACCACGAAGTGGACATGGATACGGGTAAAGACCTTGGGCGCCTGTTCGGCTCGCTCGGCGCTGAGTTCCACCACGCAGTCGGTCACCGGCTGGCGGGCCTTTTTGAGAATCATGATGACGTCGAAGGCCGTGCAACCGCCCATGCCCAGCAACAGCATCTCCATGGGACGGGGGCCGAGGTTGCGCCCGCCGCTTTCAGGTGGCCCGTCCATCACCAGGGCATGGCCGCTGCCGGCCTCCCCCAGGAAGGTGGCGTCCTCGACCCATTTGATCCGTGCTTTCATGAAAGGCTCCCCAGGAGGATTTTTGCGAAGCCTATCACAATTGTCTGCGACCAGGATTCGACAGGGCCTTCAGGCTTGCCTACACTGGCCGAAGGATCCCGTACGGCGCGCATTCCGGACGCCGTACGGCGCCAGGGGCGTTCTTTTCAGCAAGGGGCACGGCACGCATGGCCATTACAAAATCGCTGACCACCGGCAATCTTTCCATCGACCGGTTCCTTGAGCACTGCCACCGGCGCCGCTACCCCTCCAAGACGGCCATCATCCACGCCGGCGACAAGCCCGACGTGCTCTATTACATCCTGGAAGGCTCGGTCACGGTCCTGATCGAGGACGAGGATGGCCACGAAATCGTGCTCGCCTACCTCAACAAGGGGGATTTCTTCGGCGAGATGGGCCTGTTCAGCGACGATACCCGCAGCGCCTGGGTACGCACCAAGACCGAATGCGAGCTGGCCGAGATCAGCTACAGCCGCTTCCGCCAGCTGGCCACCGAGGATGCCGATATCCTCTTCGCCCTGTCCTCGCAGATGGCCGCCCGCCTGCGCCTCACCAGCCGCAAGGTCAGTGACCTGGCCTTCGTGGATGTCACCGGGCGCGTGGCCCGCACCCTGCTGGACCTGTGCAAGCAGCCCGACGCCATGACCCATCCGGACGGCATGCAGATCCGCATCACCCGCCAGGAGATCGGTCGCATCGTCGGTTGTTCACGGGAAATGGTGGGACGGGTACTGAAGTCCCTGGAGGAACAGGGCCTGATCACGGCACGCGGCAAGACCATCGTGGTGTTCGGGACGCGCTGAAAATCTTGTTTTAACCACCAAGACGCCAAGACGCCAAGACGCCAAGAAAATCAAAAATACTTAGGGAATCTCTGATGAATGTCTTGTCCGTCATTCCCGCGAAGGCGGGAATCCATGTTTTTGAAATACCTGGATTCCCGCCTTCGCGGGAATGACGGGGGTACTCTTATGGGTTCCTGAATTTCCTTGGCGTCTTGGCGCCTTGGCGGTTCAAGAATTCCCGAACAACTCCGCCAGCCTCACCCCCGGATCATCGGCCCGCATGAAGGCCTCGCCCACCAGGAAGGTATGCACCTGGTGGCGGCGCATCAGGGCCACGTCCTCCGGAGTATGGATCCCGCTCTCGGTCACCACCAGCCGATCGGCGGGGATGCGTTCCAGCAGGTCCAGGGTCGTTTCCAGGCGCGTCTCGAAGGTGCGCAGGTTGCGGTTGTTGATGCCGATGAGCGGCGCCGGCAGGCGCAGGGCACGGTCCAGTTCCTCCCTGTCATGCACCTCCACCAGCACATCCATGCCCAACTCATGGGCGAGGCCCAGCAAGCGGGCCAGCTGCGCGTCGTCCAGGGCGGAAACGATCAGCAGGATACAGTCGGCCCCCAGGGCGCGCGCTTCCACCACCTGATAGGGATCGAGGGTGAAGTCCTTGCGCAGCACCGGCAGCGCGCAGGCGACGCGCGCCTGTTGCAGGTAGGCGTCAGCGCCCTGGAAGAAGTCCAGGTCGGTCAGCACCGACAGGCAGGCGGCACCACCACGTTCGTAGCTGCGCGCAATGGCGGGAGGGTCGAAGTCGGCGCGCAGCAGGCCCTTGCTCGGCGAGGCCTTCTTGATCTCGGCGATGACCGCCGCCTGGCCGGCCGCGATCCGCGCGCGCAGCGCCGCGACAAAGCCGCGCGGGGCATCGGCCTTGATGGCCTGTTCCCGCAATGCGTCAATGGAGACATGCCGGCTGCGTTCGGCAACCTCCTCCCGCTTGCGGGCGAGGATCTTCTGCAGGATGTCCGAGTGACTGTTCATATCCATGCTCAACACATCAGTTGCTGGAAAAGGGGTCAACCCCTTACTGGGGCGCCATCGTCTGCGTCAACTGTACCAGGGCATCCAGCTTCTGCTGCGCCGCGCCATTGTCCAAGACCTCCTGCGCCTTCGCCACACCCGTCTCCAGATTATCGGCAAGACCCGCCACATAGATGGCCGCGCCGGCATTCAGCGCCACGATGTCGCGAGCGGGGCCGGGCTCGCCCGCAAACACGCCCTGGATCACCGCCAGGCTCTGCTCGGCATCCTTCACCGCGAGTACGGAAACCTCGACACGCTGCATGCCGAACTGTTCCGGGCTGATCTGGTAGTCATGCACCTGACCGTCCTTCAACTCCGCCACCAGGGTCGGCGAGCCGATGCTGATCTCGTCGAGGCCGTCGTAGGCATGCACCACCAGCACGTGGCGGCTGCCGAGCTGATTCAGCACCTCGGCCAGTGGCCGTACCCAGTCGGCACCGAACACACCCAGCACCTGGTTGGGCGCGCCGGCGGGATTGGTCAGGGGGCCGAGCAGGTTGAACAAAGTGCGCACGCCCATCTCGCGGCGCGGGCCGATGGCGTGGCGCATGGCGCTGTGGTGTTTTGGGGCGAACAGGAAGCCGACTCCCAACTCGTCCACGCAGCGGGCCACCTGTTCCGGTGTCAGCTCCAGGTTGACGCCGGCGGCCTCCAGCACATCGGCACTGCCGCAACTGCTGGAGACGGAACGGTTGCCGTGCTTGGCCACCCGGCCGCCGGCGGCGGCGGTGACGAAGGCGCTGGCGGTGGAGATGTTGAAGGTGTGGGCGCCGTCGCCGCCGGTGCCGCAGGTATCCACCACGTGATCGCCTTTCACCGTCACGCCACTGGCCAGCTCGCGCATCACCCGCGCCGCCGCCGCGATCTCGTCCACGGTCTCGCCCTTCATGCGCAGGCCGATGAGGAAGCCACCGATCTGCGCCGGCGTGGCATTGCCGGTCATGATGCCGCGCATGACCTCGGTCATCTGCTCGCCGCTGAGATCACGCCGCTCGGTGACGGCGCGGATGGCTGCCTGCATGTCCATGTTCAGCTTCCCCTCGTAGTGGTGCGCAAAAAATTGCGCAGCATGTCATGCCCGTGCTGGGTCAGGATGGATTCAGGGTGAAACTGCACCCCCTCGACCGCCAGTTCCTTATGACGCACACCCATGATCTCGTCCAGGCTGCCATCGGGATTTTCGGTCCAGGCGGTAACCTCCAGGCAGTCGGGCAGGCTGGCCTGTTCGATCACCAGGGAGTGATAGCGCGTCGCTTCCAGGGGATCGGGCAGGCCGTGAAAGACGCCCACGTCCTTGTGACGGATCAGGGAGGTCTTGCCGTGCATGATGGCGCCGGCATGCACGATCCTGCCCCCGAAGGCCTGGCCGATGCCCTGGTGGCCGAGGCAGACGCCGAGGATGGGGATCTTGCCTGCGTAGGTCCGGATGGCATCCACCGACACCCCCGCCTCGTTGGGCGTGCAGGGACCGGGGGAGATCACCAGGTGGTCAGGCGCGAGGCGGCCGATCTCCTCCACGCTGATCTGGTCATTGCGAAACACCTGCACCTCGGCCCCCAGTTCGCCGAAATACTGCACCAGGTTGTAGGTGAAGGAATCGTAGTTGTCGATCATCAGCAGCATGACAGTCCCCTCACCGGTGCACCGCGTCCAGCCCGGCTTCCGCGCGGGCCACGGCGCGGAAGATGGCGCGCCCCTTGTTCATGGTCTCGTCCCATTCGTTGCGCGGGATGGAGTCGTGGACGATGCCGGCGCCGGCCTGGATGTGCAGGGTGCCGTCCTTGATGACGGCAGTGCGAATGGCGATGGCGGTATCCATGTTGCCGTTCCAGGCCAGGTAGCCCACGGCGCCGGCATAGACGCCGCGCTTGACCGGCTCCAGTTCGTCGATGATCTCCATGGCGCGGATCTTGGGGGCGCCGCTCACGGTGCCGGCGGGAAAGGTGGCGCGCAGCACGTCCATGGCCGACAGCCCGGGACGCAGTCGGCCCTGCACGTTGGAGACGATGTGCATCACGTGGGAATAGCGCTCGATCTCCATCTTTTCGGTCAACTCCACCGAGCCGGTCTCGGCGATGCGGCCCACGTCGTTGCGGCCCAGGTCGATGAGCATGAGATGTTCCGCCAGTTCCTTGGGATCGGCCAGCAGGTCCTGCTCCAGGGCATGGTCCTCCTCCTCGCTGCGGCCGCGCGGGCGGGTACCGGCGATGGGCCGCACCGTCACCACGCCATCCTCGGCACGGGTGAGGATCTCCGGCGAGGACCCCACGATATGGAAGTCGTCGAGATCCAGGAAATACATGTAGGGCGAGGGATTGAGGCTGCGCAGCGCCCGGTACAGATCCAGGGGCTGGGCGGCGAAGGGAATGGACAGGCGCTGGGACAGCACCACCTGCATGACATCGCCCTCGACGATATAGTCCTTGCAGCGCAACACCGCCTGCTCGAAGCCTTCCCGGGTGAAGCCGGAGACGAAATCCTCCTCGCGCACCCGCACCGGCGCACCGCTCACCTGGGCGGGCAGCTCGCGACGCAGGCGCGTCACCAGCTCGTCGAGACGCGCCTCGGCCACGGCATGGGCATCGGGAATGGAGGGATCCGCCTGCACCACCACGTGCAGGGTGCCACTCAGGTTATCGAACACCACCACCTCGTCGGACACCATGAGCAGGATATCCGGGGTACCCAGGGGATCGGGCTTTTCGCAGCGGGCCAGTTTCGGCTCCACGTAGCGCACGGTGTCGTAGCCGAAGTAGCCCACCAGGCCGCCGGTGAAACGCGGCAGGCCGTCGCGCTGCGCCACCCGGAAGCCCTGCTGGAAGGCCTCGATATGGGCCAGCGGATCCGCGACCTCCTGCTCTTCCACCACCTGGCCGTCGCTGATCAGGGTGACACGGTGGCCGCTCACCTTGAGCAGGGTGCGGCAGGGCAGGCCGATGATGGAGTAACGACCCCACTTCTCGCCGCCCTGCACCGACTCGAACAGGTAGCTGTACGGGCCGCTGGCCAGCTTGAGGTAGGCACTCAGGGGAGTGTCGAGGTCCGCGAGGACCGTGCGGCTCAGGGGGATGCGGTTGTAGCCCTGGTCCGCGAGTTGCTTGAATTGTGTGGCGTCCATGAAGGCACCCTGGAAATCATCAGGAATCGAATGCAAAAAGGCCCGGTATCAGCGCATCAGCCGCGCCATCGGGCATTCTCGATCCGGCATTCATGGACGTTGCGCATTCTTCAGGCCGCTTGTTCTTGTAGCAGTTCGCGGATTTCCACCATGGAGTCGATCACCGCGTCCGGATGGAAATCGCGGATGTCGGCCCCGTGGTTGTAGCCGTAGCTCATGCAGACGATCTGGAAACCGGCGGCGCGGGCCGCCTTCACATCGCTGACCGAGTCGCCGATCATCAGCGCCTGCTCCGGCTCGAGGCCGAAAAAGCGCGCCGCATGCAGCAGCGGCGCCGGGTCCGGCTTCTTCTGCGGCAGCGTATCACCGCTGATGATGATTTCAAAATCATCATGCACGCCCAGGTCCTTGAGCAGCGGCAGGGTGAACTGGGCGGCCTTGTTGGTGACACAACCCAGCCGGTAGCCCTGGGCCTTCAGCCAGGCCACGCCTTCCGCCACTCCCGGGTAGAGGGCACTGCGCTTGGAGGTGTTGTCGGCATAGAGATCGAGGAAGATGGGATAGGCGCGCTGGAACAGGGCCTCGTCGGGCTCGCCCTCCAGCTGGCCGACCAGGGCGCGGCGCACCAGTCGCTCCACGCCATTGCCCACCCAGTTGCGCACCCTGGCCTCGCCGTGCACCGGGAGATCCAGCGCCTTCATCATTTCATCGACGCAATAGGCCAGGTCCGGCACGCTGTCCACCAGGGTGCCGTCCACGTCGATCAAGACCATTTCGGGTTTCCGCAACATCATTTCTTCTCAAGACTCAAATGCAATTAATCACCGCAGAGGCGCAAAGTACGCAAAGGAAAACCAGATATCGTCAGAAAACCCAAATGAATACTGGTTTCGTCATTCCGGCGCATGCCGGAATCCATGAGAATCGGAGGCATGGATGCCAGCATACGCCGGCATGACGGAGGTTACTCAGCCCGCCTTCGCCAGTTCCGCGCGCATCTCCTTGATGATGCTGTCATAGCGATTGGGATCGGAATCCTTGCCCTTGCCGAAGATGCCGGAGCCGGACACGAAGGTGTCGGCGCCCGCGGCGGCGATCTCGGCGATGTTATCGGCCTTCACGCCGCCATCGATCTCCAGGCGGATGTCACGACCGGAGGCCTCGATGAGCTTGCGCACTTCACGCAACTTGTCCAGGGCGGAGGGGATGAAGCTCTGGCCGCCGAAGCCGGGGTTCACCGACATCAGCAGGATCATGTCCACCTTGTCCATGACGTACTGGAGCACGTCCAGGGGGGTGGCCGGATTGAACACCAGGCCGGCCTTGCAGCCCTCGCCCTTGATCAGCTGCAGGGTGCGGTCGACGTGCTCGGAAGCCTCCGGGTGGAAGGTGATGTAGCTGGCGCCGGCGGCGGCGAAATCGGGAATGATGCGGTCCACGGGCTTGACCATGAGGTGCACATCGATCGGCGCGGTGACGCCGTGCTTGCGCAGGGCCTCGCACACCAGCGGGCCGATGGTCAGGTTCGGCACATAGTGGTTATCCATGACATCGAAATGCACGATGTCGGCACCGGCCTTGAGGACACGGTCCACTTCCTCACCCAGGCGGGCAAAATCCGCCGACAGAATGGAGGGCGCAATTGCATAATCCGCCATGATCTAAACCTCTTGTATATCGTTACGAATCAACGTCCCGTGCCATCGTCGACCGGGGAAGGAGCCGACGGTGCGCAAGGACGCTCCGGAGTAAATCGAGCCAAAACAGGCAACAAGGGGCGAACTTTACCCCAAGCGCCGCCGATTTTCAGCCCTGTGGCGGGAAGGGACACCCTCCGATGCCCCACGGAGGCGGCGATCTGCCACCAGGTGTTTGTTAATTATGCGGAAAAACCGATTGTCGTCGCGGCATCCACGGAACTGCCCGGAACCAAATCAGTGGAGTAAGCGCCGAATTTATTCGCCATATCCGCTGCTCGAGAATGACCGCGTGGATTTCAGTGGATTGCATGGCCAATTACGGTCTGGCTTTGACAGGAGCGTCCCAGCGCCGGAAACTGCCCGCCAAACCAAAAACCCATACCCGGAGTCTCCATGTCCCTGCTGATGCCCTTGATGATCGTCCTGCACACCCTGTCCGCCGTGGTCTGGGTGGGCGGCATGTTCTTCGCCTACATGGCCCTGCGGCCCGCCGCCGCCAAGGTGCTGGAGCCGCCGGAACGGCTCACCCTCTGGGCCCACACCTTCAGCCGCTTCTTTCCCTGGGTCTGGATCTCCGTGGTGCTGTTGCTGCTCACGGGTTACGGCATGCTGTTCCTGGCGTTCGGGGGCTTCGGCGGCGCGCGCCTGCACATCCACATCATGCAGGCCCTGGGCATCGTCATGGTGCTGATCTACCTGCACCTGTTCTTCGCGCCCTTCAAGCGACTGAAGAACTACGTGATCACCCAGGAATGGGCCCTGGCGGGCGCACAGCTCAACCAGATTCGTGTCATGGTGGGGGTCAACCTGGTGATCGGGCTGGTGGTGGTGGCGGTGGCGACGGGGGGACGGTACCTCTAGTACCGATTTCCCGGACTTACTCCGCCGGCCGGTTGTCCGCGCGCATACCCGCCTCTTCCACCAGCCGTGCCAGGATCGGCTTGCTGGCCTCGCCGAAATAGAGCGAACGGTGCGGAAAGGGAATCTCCACACCCTCGCGGTCGAAGGCCTGCTTGACGCGACGCAGGAACTGGCGCCCCACCTCCCACTGCTTGATGGGCAAGGTGCGCAACCGGCCCTTGATCATCACCGCCGAATCGGCGAAAGCATCCACACCGAACACTTCCACGTCATCCACCATCAGGGGGCCGAAATACTCGTCGGCACGCAGCTCCGTGCCCACCTGTTTGAGAATCTCCACCACCCGGTCGGTATCTTCCTTGTAGGCCACACCGATATCGAACACATAAGCGGACCACTGCTTGGTGAGATTGGCGAGGGTGGTGATCGTGCCATTGGGGAAGATATGCACAACCCCTGACAGGTCGCGCAACACCAGGGTGCGGAAATTGATCTGCTCCACCAGGCCACCGGTGCCATTGACCACGGCCACGTCGCCGATGCGCACCTGGTTTTCCAGGATCATGAAAAAGCCGCTGATGACATCGCGCACCAGGTTCTGGGCACCGAAGCCCACCGCCAGGCCCACCACACCGGCACTGGCGAGGATGGGCGCAACCGCCACACCCAGCTCGTTGAGCACGATCAGCAGTGCCATCACCCAGATGACGATGATGATGGCCTGGCGCAGCAGCCGCACCAGGGTCTCGGCACGCTTGGCGGCCTCGCCGGCCATATCGCCCTGCTGGCGACCGCTGGCGATCAGGCGCTGTTCCAGGCGCTGCAGTCCCACCTTGGCGGCGTGGATGGCAACCCAGGCCAGTACCAGGATCAACAGGATACGCAGGGTGCCGAAGATCAGGTCCCGCCATTCCACCTGGGCGATATACTCTTCAACGAATTCCATTACGGATGCTCCCTTCGCTGGTTGGCGCCAGTTCCGCGCCATCCACTACCACGATATCCACCGGGCCTCCCTGCGCAAGCTTGCCATCCTGCCCATGGGAGCTATATGTTGGTAGAGGGTTCAGGTCCGGTATTCCGGAGATCGAACCCTCGTTCGCTACAGGGTAACAGCACAGCCATCACGGAGGTACCGCAATGGCGACTGAATATGATCCGCGTATCGGCGACTGGTACAAGAATGTCCACGGCGATACTTTCGAAATCGTAGCCATCGATCGGGATGATGGCACGCTGGAAATCCAGTACTTCGATGGCACCATCGAGGAACTGGAGCTGGATACCTGGCAGGAACTGCCGGTGGAGCCCGCCGAGCCGCCCGAGGACTGGTCCGGTTCCCTGGATATCGACCGCGAGGACTATGGCGTGGACCTGGATCAGGGAAGCGGTGGCGCCCTGTGGGCCAACCCCCTGGACCGGATCGACTACGAAGACTGAATCCGCCCCGCTTTCGCGCTTTTCATTTCCGCCAACTCCCTGTAGATTGGGCATTAACCGGCCGCATTAGGGGAAGGCTCAATTTCCTCGCGCGCGCGCCGCTACTCTGATTGAAGGCCATCCCCATCCCCCGGCAAGGAGGAACATCATGACCCTCATCATCGACATGGCATCCGGCACGCGCTGCGACGAAATCCTCCCTTCCCCTGCTGGCGAGGACGGGTCCACCAACCGGCTGCAGGCACCAGCCCCGCAGGTGGAAGTCGGCCTGCACACCGATACCACCGCCACCCCCTGTTCCGGCATGCCGGCATCGCTGCCAACCGGCGACCTGGAACTCTTCCTCGATAGCATGCGCTGACGCCTGCCCGTAGCGGGCACAACACCCGGAAACGCCGGCCGGTGAGCCGGCGTTTTTCATTTTCCTGTCGCGGACACCAACCGTATCCAACCCGACTCCAGTCGCACCGCCACCGCTTGCAGGGCCTGACCCGCGCAGGGGCCGACAAGACAGAATCCGTCCTCGATGCGGAAGCGGGCATCGTGGGTGGCACACTGGATATGGCGTTTATCGAGATCGAGAAACTGGTCCGGCATCCAGTCCAGCGGTCCCCCCGTATGGGGACACTGGTTGCGGTAGGCGAATACCTCATCGCCCTGGCGCACCAGGAAGATCTCCTCCGGGCCGGCAGGGCCCTCGATCGCGAAGGCCTTGCTGCCCGGATCGGGCAAATCCTCAAGGCGACAAAGGCGATCATCCATGCTGCGCGTCCTCGGCTTGCAGGGCGGCCAGGGGCAGGTCGCGCAGACCCTCCTGGCCCACCTTCAGCCCGGCCACACGGCAGGCACGGCCCAGCAGGCTGGCCACGGGCAGGCGCCGCAGGTAGCCGTCGATAACGGCGGCATTGAAGGTATCGCCGGCGCCAAGCGTATCCACCACCCGCTCCGGGGCAAAGGCACGACTGCGGTGCAAGGCCCCGCCACGCTCCAGGGCCAGGGCACCGGCGGCACCGGCGGTACAGTAGAGCTCCGCGTCCGGGTGGGTGGCGCGCACGGCGCGCAACAGGGTCTCCGGCGTATCCGCCCGGGAACGGGCATAGACCGGCGAGAACAACAGTACGTCCGCGAGGCCGAACAGGGTCTCGATGCCGGGACGGGGCTTCTCCACTTCCAGGGAACAGGGAATGTGGGGTGCGATGGCACGGGCATGGGCCAGCATGGCCGCCGTCTCGGTCACATTGCGGCCCTCGAAATGCAGCCAGTCAATGCCCGCCAGTTCGATGCGGCGAAAATCCTCGGCGCTGAACTCGGGCAAGTCGCGGTAGTGAATGATGGTCCGGGAGCCGTTGCGGGTATTGAGGGTGATATAGGAGGTGGGTACCTTGCCGGACTCCAGGCAGCGGCAGTGGCGGGTGTCGATACCATGGTGTTCCAGGTCCGCGCGAATGCGCTGGGCATCGGGTTCCTCCACCCACACCCCGGCCCAGCTCGTCCGGTGTCCCAACTGGCTCAGCACCGCCAGGGTATTGGTGGCATTGCCGCCGCGACTGACCCGTTGGGCCCGAGCGCGCACCTCGCTGTCCTCGGCAGGATAACCGTCCAGGGTGTTGACGATGTCGAGGGTGGCGATGCCGATGGCGAGTATGTGGGCCATGGGGGCCGCAGGGTACCGGGCGGGGTGACGAAGTCAACCAGGAGCCTGTCGGACTTGCTCGCTACGATCGCTCAAGTCCGACAGACTCCTAGCGATCGCGCGCCACCCGAAAGCCCACGTGATCCAGCCGGCTGTCCGGCGCCAGCTGGGCGCGCGCGGTGCTGCGCAGGCTGTCAGCAACGCTGGCGTAGCCGCCACCACGCACCACCCGCCGTGAGCAACCAGCGGTCTCGACCGCCCGGCCATCGCCGGGCGCGTCCTGGTAGTCGTCCTGGTAACAATCCTGGACCCACTCCTGCACATTGCCGTGCATATCGTGCAAACCGAAGGGGTTGGCCGCGAAACTGCCCGCCGGGGCGGTGCGGAGGCCATCCCAGTCGCTGCCGCAATCATGACAATTGGCCTGCCCCGGGGCCATGTCGTTGCCCCACCAATAGCGCGTATCCTTGCCACCCCGGGCGGCATATTCCCATTCCGCCTCGGTGGGCAGGCGATAGCGGCGGCCGGTCTGGGCGGAAAGCCACTCGGCATAGGCCCGCGCATCCTCCCAGCTGACCTGCATCACCGGTCGGTCGCCCCGCCCCCAGCCCATGTCATCGGGCAGGGAACGCCCGGTGGCCTCGGCAAAGCGATCATATTCCGCAAAACTGACTTCCCGGGCGGCGATGGCAAAGGCCTTGAGCTGGACTGAGTGGCGTGGCCGCTCCTCGAAATTAGGCGAACCCGGGCCACTGCCCATCTGGAATTCCGTGGCGCGCAGCTCCACCATCCGGGGACCGCGTCCATCATCGGAGAGCGGATCCGAGAAACGGCGCACCACCGGCTCCCACTCCGGTTCCATCACCGGGGCCGGTGCAGGCGATACGGGCTCCTGGACCGGAGCGGGCAATTCGGGCTCCCGGGCCGGAGTTTTCGGCGGCACGGACGCAGGTGGAGAAGCCTGCACCGTCTCGGCGGGCTTGGTCTCGGCCACCGGGGCCGCTCGTTCGGTGGAGGCGTGCTCGTCATTCTGTTCATTCGGGCCGGACTGGAACAGGTAGAAACCACCCGCCGCCCCCGCCAGGCCCATTACCAGACCCAGCAGCACGCCCATCCAGGGCCCGCCCCCGGCCCGCGACGGCTCTGGGACCGGTGCCGGGGGAGGTGGGGTAACCGCGGCGGCAGGTGTGGCGGGCGTCGCCTCGGGTATTTCCTCCGGCTCGTCCAGGGACGGCACCTCCACCACCGATGTGCGCAAGGCCTGGTCGGTATCCTGGGTGGCAAGGGATTCTTGCAGGCGGCGCAGCTCCATCTCCGCCCGGTTGCGGCCTTCCTCGGCCTCGCCGCGCAAGCGCACCGCGATCTGTACATTCTGACGGGCCTGGGCCAGTTCCTGCTCCAGCGCACTGCTGGCCTTTCCGCCGCTTCCTTCGCCATGGAGCTCCGCCAGGCCCTGGGCCACCTCAGCCTCGGCGCGCAACTTGTCGATTTCCTCGAACATCACCTGTTCCCGGGTACGCAGCTCCTGGGCCTCGCTCTGCGCCTGTTCGAGCTGTTCCTCCAGGGTGGCGATGCGGGACTCCAGACCGGGGGAAGGCATTGAACGGGCAGTGGCATCGGCCTGTTCCGTCCGCAAGCGGGTCAATTCCTCCCGGGCCTTCTCCAGAGCCTGGCGTGCTTCATCCAGTTGTTCCTGCAAACGCCCACGCTCCTGCTCGCGCGCTTGCGTGGCCTCCACCAGTTCCGCTCGAACACTCGCTACCAGGGCTTCCTGTTCCGCCAGACCCTGGCGTTGCTGCTCGCGCTCGGCGGCAGCGGCATTTTCCTGTTCCTGTGCGCTGGCCAGCTCGGCACGCGCGGCCTCCAGCTCCTGCTGCAGCTGCTGACGCTCGGTCTCCTGCTCCCGTGCCTTGACCAGCTCCACCTGGGCCGTTTCCAGTTCCTGCTGCAGGTGCTGGCGTTCCGCATCCAGGTCCGCTTCGCCGCCCTTGAGGGAAGCCAGCTCGCTCTCCAGCCGCGTGATCTCCTGCTGCCGCGCCTGGAGCTCCGCTTCCTGTTGCGCCTGGCGCTCCGCATCCTGCTCCCGCGCCTTGACCAGCTCCGCCTGGGCCGTTTCCAGTTCCTGCTGCAAACGCTGGCGTTCCGCATCCAGATCCGCTTCGCCGCCCTTGAGGGAAGCCAGTTCGCTCTCCAGCCGTGTGATCTCCTGCTGCTGCGCCTGGAGTTCCGCTTCCTGTTGCGCCTGGCGAACGGTGTCCTGCTCCCGTAGCGCCACCAGCTCCTGTTCCAGCTCCTGACGCGCCTCCCGCGCCGTCGCCAGTTCGGCCTGCAACTGCTGCTGGTCGCTTTCGAGTTCCGCCACCCCGGCCCCGCGGCTGGCCAGTTCTTCCTGCAGTGCTGTGATTTGTTGCCCGAGGTCCTGCTCCCGCCCGGCAAGCTCGCTGGCGTGTGCCGCCACGGCCGCCGCCGCCGCGCTATGCGCTTCCTCGAGAGATTGTTTCAGACGGCCCAGTTCCTCGCGCAGGCCGGCCTCCAGGGCGGCACGTTCGGCCAGGGCCGCTTCTGCCTCCTGGCGGGCACGAGTCAGATCCTGCTGCTCTGCCTCGCGTTGTTCCAATGCCCGGCTGCTGGCGGCCAGGTCCGCGCGCGCGCGCTCCAACTCCTGTTGCAGGGTTTCCTTTTCCTCGCCTAGGGCCTGCTGGGCGCTCTCCACCTGGGTGCGCGCCTCCGTCAGGGCAGCCTCGCTCTCCTGGCGCAGGGTATCGAGCTGCGCCTGCAGGCCGCCTTCCCGACCGCTGGCGGCCTCCACCTCCTGGCGCAGCCGGTCCAGCTCGGTCCCGCGTTCGTCCAGCTGCACCCGCAGCGCTTCCATTTCCTGTTGCCGGCTTTCCTGCAGGGCACCCTGTTCCTGCAGTGCGCTGTCCAGCGCCGTGAGTCGATTGTCCCGCTCCTCCAGTTCCTTCTGTAAAGCCTGCAGCTGCTCCTGGGCCTCCCGCAGGCTGGCGAGTGCTTCCGTTTCGCGGGCCGCGGCCTCTTGTGCCGCGCTGGCCGCGGCTTCCTGCCGCTCCCGCAGCTGTTCCTCGTATCGGCTGACCTGCGTTTGCAGCTCGGACAGCTCCTGGCTGCCTCCCTGCAGGGATTGTTCCAGCTCCACCACCCGGGCCCGGGCCTGTTCGGCTTCGGCCCTGGCGGCGTCGCGTTCCGCGCGCAGGCTCTCTTGTTCCTGTCCGGCGCTGTTGTGCTGTTCGTCCAGCCGCTGTTGCAGGCCGGCCTGTTCCTGCCGCAACACCACAAGCTGCTCACGGGAGGCGTCCCGCTCGGCCGCCAATTGACTGGCGCGGGAGCCCAGCTCTTCGTGACTACGGCGCAGCTGCACCAACTCCGACTGCAGGCCGTCGATCTGCTGCTGGCGCTCACCCAGTTCGCCCCGCACTTCCTGGCGCGCCGCGTCCAAGCGCGCCTGCAGTTCGTCACGCTCGCGCTGTACGTCCTGACGCTGCTTCTCCAGATCCGTACGTGCTTGTTCCGCCGTCTCCAGGGTAGTCCGCGCCTGAACCACCTCGGCGCGCACGGTCTCCAGTTCTCCGGACAACTGCTCCAGCTGCCGGGTACGGTCACCCTGCCCGGCCTCGAGTTCCTTGTGCAATTGTTGCAACCGGGCTTCCGATTGCGACTGTTCCTGTTCCAGCTCGGCGATCTGTTGGCGGCTGGCCTCCAGTTCCGCCTGGGCCTCGACCAGCTCGCGACGGCCCGCCTCGCGGGCCTCGTTCAACTGTTGTTCATACTGCTTGAGACGGGCCTCGGCCTCGGCCTGGGTCTCCTGGGCATCGCTCAGTTCGCCGCGCAACTGCTCCTGGGCCAGTGCGGCCTGTTCCAGGCTTTTTTCCAGCTCCTGTATACGGGTGTCATCGGCGCCACCGCCCGCCTCGGCGCGGGCCAGGGCGGCCTGCGCCTCTTGCAGTTGCGCCTGCAGGCCGTTGGTCTTTTCCTCTGCGGCCTTGCGCGCCTGTTGGGCAGACTGGATGGTCTGCCGGGCCGTTTCCTGGAACTCCTTGATGCGTTCCATTTCCCGATCGTAACGGGCCTTCAGCTCTTGCAGCCGTGCATCCGCATCCGAATCCGCTGCGCTGGCCGGCTCACTGGAGGTATCAAGCGGGATCACCTCCGCACTGGCAGCGGGTGCGGCATGGGCCGGTGACCCATCGGCCTGCACCAGCACCGAGGCGGGTACAGCGTGCAAACCGCCTTCCAATACATAGACATCCAGCCCGCGCTGGCTGAGTACGAAGGCACCAGAGGCGCTGCGGCGTCCGGTATCGCAACAAAGAATGTAACGACTGTCTTCCTCCAGGCGGGTGGAAGGGTCGCGCAGACCGGACAGGGGGATATTGCGGGCGCCCGGGATAGCGCCGTTTTCGAACTCA
The DNA here is from genome assembly GCA_026197075.1 of Gammaproteobacteria bacterium. Classification (GTDB taxonomy): domain Bacteria; phylum Pseudomonadota; class Gammaproteobacteria; order DSM-19610; family DSM-19610; genus JAIVHA01. Next base: position 22,532 of record JAPHQV010000048.1, read on the forward strand.
CCCGGCAGGCGCACATCCAACCAGATCGCACCATCTTCGGCGAGTGTAGCGGCCTGTTCGTAGCTGACCTGGTGCACCAGGGGTGCCTGCAGCAGCTCCTGGAAGTCCTTTTTGGCCAGGCGCATCAGCGTGCCATCGGTCAACATGGTGATGGTGGCATTGCGCTTGTTGTTGGAGACCAGAGCATCCTCGCCGAAGCTGGCACCATCACCGAGCTCCGCCAGCTTCACTTCCTTGCCCTGGGCCGTGGCCTTGCGGGTTACCACGCAGCGACCACTGGTGATTACATAGAAATAATCGCCCTCGTCACCCTGGCGAACGATCACCTCGCCAGATGTGACGGGCAGCGACTCCATTTTCATCAACAACTGCTGGATATTGGCCGGCGGCAACTGCATGAAGGCCGGCGACTGGAGCATTCGGGTCATCCAGTCGTCTTCGTCGTCGCTGTCGATTTCGCTGACTTCGTAACCCGAGGATTCGTCCCAGGTCAGCAGGATATCGAGCAGGCTGGAGTCGATACGGGCCACGATGACATTGGATTTGGCGCGCGCCGAGACCTGGCGCGGCTGCTGGTGACCAATGGGATGGCGCGCATTGTCGGCACCACCATGGACGCTGCCCAGCACCTCGTTGTCGTCGCCGATGATGCTGACTTCACCATTCAGCACGTAGATGGACTGGTTGTCGCGGTCACCCTGCCGGAAGATGAAGCGGCCGGCACGGACTTCCTCGATGATGGCCTTCGCGGCCACCTCGTCCACATGCATGGGTGACAGGGCATTCAGGGGCACCAGGTCCCGTAGCGCTTTTTTGTCGACTAGCTTCTTCGCCGCTCCCATGCCCTTGTGCCTGCTTCCTATATCCTTGTCAGAACTGAACTTTCATGCCCAAAAAGGGCCCCGCACGGGTTTTCGCCGCACCCCTGCTATCGGCCGGAGAGCGACAATTCTTAACCGTGGAATGGGTGGCGCATACCAGGCCCCGAAGGAAGCCTCCACGCCCCGAAACCCGCGGCCGAATGCTGGTTATATCGTCATGGGACGAGGCGTTCCGTGGTCTCTGTCACACGCTCTTGCCGCCCGGATCCGATGCCGATCGAGGAGAGCATGGATCACCTCATGCCCGGTGCCCGCGAAGCGTCGTATCCATGCCCCGCGCTTGTGCGCAACCACACTGTGAAACCGATATCGTCGATGTGAATCGCACATGCATTTGAGCCTATAAAAAAAGGCATAAAAAGCCTTTGCCTTATGGTGCAATTGTGCTATAAAACGACGGGCTGAGCGGCAAACTGCATATATATATGTATTTCGCGGTTCAACTTGCGAACTTTTCCCGTACCACTGGACGACTGTAAGGAGGGCTCCACCCCATGGCAGCCAAGAAAAAGGCGACGAAGAAGAAGGTAGCAGCAAAGAAGGCCGCAGCTCCGGCCAAGCGCATCAGCACGGTCAAGGAAGCAATGACGAAGTCCGCGATGATGGGTGCCATTGCCGATGATACCGGCCTGGCGAAAAAGGATGTTTCCGCAGTATTCGACTCCCTCAGCAACATTATCAACGGTCATATCAAGAAGGGCGGCGCCGGCACCTGCACCGTACCCGGTCTGATGAAGATCAAGACCGTCCGCAAGCCCGCCACCAAGGCCCGCAAGGGCACCAATCCCTTCACGGGCGAAGAAATGATGTTCAAGGCCAAGCCGGCCCGTACCGTCGTGAAGGTTCTGCCGCTGAAGGCACTGAAGGACATGGCTGGCTAAGCAGTACCCTGCCGCCACGGCCTGGAAGGCCCGCCTTCCCGAAAAGCCCCGGATCCGTGATCCGGGGCTTTTTTGTGAGCCGGCCCAGGCTTGCAGCGCGAGCTAGGTAAGACCCAGGGCTTCCTGGACGCGGTGCTTGGCGCGGATGAAGTCGCGGTGCGACACGTAGAGCAGTTCAGCCACCTTGCGCACCAGGGATTCCTCGTACTTGTCCAATTCCCGGTCGGCATAGGCCACCTGCCAGAGCATCTCCACCACCCGCACCTTTTCCTCCGGAGAAAAATGCTCATTGATGAGTCCGGTGAACTGGTAGAGGGAAACGGCCTCATGGGCCTCCGCCTCGGCCAGCTCCGCCAGCTCGCGGGTTTCCTCTCCGGTGAGTCCGAATTCCCCCTGTACCAGCGAGGCCACCATCCGCAGTTCCTCGGGGCGACGGGTGAAATCCGCCCGGGTCATCTCCATCAACAGGGCTGCGGTGGCCAGGCGCAGGCCGTGCTCGCGGGTCTCCGGACGATGCACCTCGGCATCGATGTGCTGCTGAAAAAACGTCTTGATCGCGTGTAGCATGGCGTATCCGAATTGCTGCGCTCGCGTTTCAGACCCGTCGCGCGGCGCAATCGTTCCGTCTCGCAAACCGATAGAGCACCCAGGCCAGCCCCAGCCACCAGAGCGCTTCCGGTCGGCTGTCACCCGCCTGGACGCAACCGCCACCACCGCCGCCGCCGCTGGTCGGTTCCGGCAAGGCGCGCAGGGCCAGGATAGCGCCTTGCGCATCCAGCAGACCGGCACCACAGAGGCTGGTGTTGCAGCTGCTGTCGGGGAAAGGTTTCGCCCCCGCCAGCAGGGCCTGGCGCAGCTGGCTGACCGTAGCGGTCGGCCGGTCGGCGCGCAGCAGGGCGAGCACCCCGGCGACCTGGGGGGTGCTGAAGCTGGTGCCCACAAACTTATCCGTATAGCCGTCACCGTCGGCGGCCGTGGCACCCAGGTTGGTGGTGGTCATGATCCCGAACATCTGCCCCCCCGGGGCCGAGATATCCACCGCGGATCCATAATTGCTGTAGGAGGCCAGCTTGCCGGCACGGGTGACCGCCGCCACCGTGATCACCCCCCTGCAGCTGGCCGGACTCGCATTGGCCGCGTCGGTGGCCTCGTTGCCCGCGGCTACCACCACCACGGCACCGTGGGCAATCACCTCATCTATCACCGGCTGCTCGAAGGATGGATTGCATTTCGCATCGGCGCCCAGACTGAGATTGATCACCTGAGCAGGATGAGGATTCGTCGGCACCCCTGGCACTGACAGGCCCACTGCCCAGCGCATGGCATCGAGGATATCGGAAAGCAAGGCCCCGCACTGGCCGGAGACCCGCACCGGCAAGAGGCGCGTCCTATGATCCACGCCGGCGATGCCGATGCCATTGTCCGCCGTTGCCATGAGCACACCGGCCACCTTGAGCCCATGCCAGCTGCTGTTTTCCCGGTAGGTGCCGTCACCACAGACATCGTCAGTGACCGTATCACCGGGATCGGTGGGGTCAGCGTTCCAGTCGTGGAAATCGTATCCAGGCAGGACTCGCGCAGCATTGATGTCCTCGTGGGGCAGAATGCCGGTATCCAGCACCGCGACCACCACCGAGGTGGAGCCTCGCTGCAGATCCCAGGCAGCCTGAGCATTGATGCCCGCGGCATCGAACAGATACCACTGATCGGCGTACAGGCTGTCATTAGGCACGTATTGCAGGCGTCGCCGCCGGTCTGCCTGCACGGCCTTGATGCGCGGGTCCGCCACCAGGCGTTCCAACGCCTCTGCTTCCTCCATGCCTGCCCCGGCGCGCCATTCTAGCAAGGAAAAGCGCCCCGCCACCTCGCGAATCCAGGTCAATTCCAAACCAGTCGCGCTGCCCACTTCCGCCAGCAGCCCCGGGCCGGGCGGCGTGGTCACGGCCTCCGCCCAAAGCACCATTACACGCCCCTCCGCATAGAGCGTCGGCACCCACAGCAGCAGGCACAGCAACAGCAAACGGTGTCCGCGCCATATCCCGCGCACCAGGTTCAAATCAAGGCCGGTCATAACGGAATTGTTCTCCCTGGTACGAAAGCACCACCCCTTGTGGGGTGATGCGTTCCAGCATCGCACCTTCCTTGAGACGGTCCCCCTCGCGGTAACGGTTCATATTGATGAGCACGAAGCGTTGCGCGGGCTGCTCCGCATAGACATGGACATCCAGGCTGAGTCCCGCGGCCAGCTGCTGCACCGCTGCGGATCCCCGCTGCCAGGGATCGATGGAATAGACCGGCGTTTCCTGCGCGACGGACTCCCGGCCTGCCGGCAACGGAACCTGCTTCTCGTGCGGTGTCGACGCGGAAGGCGGTGCCAGCACGATGGCCGGGCTCGGGTCCGGTTCGGGCGCATCCCGGGCGGGAAGCAGCGCGGGCCTGATCGGGGGTGCCACATCCCTGGTGGACGGGGGGTCTTCCAGCGCCACCGGGGCGGGCGGTATGGAAGGAGATTCGCGCAGGTACAGGAACAGCAACAGGGCCTGTACCCCCAGGAACAGCAGGACCAGCACCAGGGCCAGGCGGCGATAGTCCCGCCGCCCGCCCGCCACCCGGTGGCTGGCACGCAGGTCGGGTACCGCGCCACGGCTGCGTTCCTGGTCCGCCTTTTTCAACGCCTCGAGTATGTAGGACATAAAGCCTCGTCAGTCCGCGTCCCGCACCAGCCGGGGCATGCCCAGCTCCTGTGACAGCTTGTTCAATTGCATGATGGTACGCGGCCCCACCACCCCGTCGGCCTCCAGCTGGTGGTAGCGCTGGAAGTCCTGCAAGGCGGCCTGCAGGCCGTCGTCGAAATATTCAGCCGTGGTCTGCGCCGGCACGTCCAGCTGCTCCCGCACCCAGCGCACGGCGACGCCCGTATCAGCGGCACGCAACAGGGTCACGCCCCCCGGCAAGGCCCGCCATACCAGGGCATAGTCGCCGAACCAGGCTTGCTGGACACGGCTGGCGGGCAGCCGCCAGGTCTGGTCGCCCGCGCCCAGCGTGGCATGCTCGCCATCCAGGCTGTGGAGCACCACCGCGAGGCGGCGTCCCTCCGGTCCCACCAGGTAGAGCAGTGCCGGGTGGCCCGCGTTGCGCAGGGCCTGCCAGGAACCGCTGCGACTCAGGCAATGCAGCTCATGTTCCGGCAGCTGCTGGCACAGTTGCGCGCCAGTGCCACCCTGGGCCTCCACTCCCCAACGTGCCAGCAGGGCGTGCCAGGCCGCGTCCTCACCGGCCCGGGTGGCCGCGGCCACCAGCTGCGTCCAATCCGCCTCCACCTCTTGCTGCACCACTGGTGTGGGTTGAGGCTGAGCCGGCGCGGCCGGCGCGGTGGCCGGCGGGTCGGGCCGTGGTTCGAGGTCGGCCGCGATCGCCGGGCGTGGCGCAGCCCCTTCCCCGTTCCAGGGCTGCCACCACCAGGCGGCCAGCGCCAGGCCTGCCACAAGGGAGGCGGCCAATGCCCAGCCCCAGGGGGCCGGACTGGCTGGCGCGGCGGCCGGCAGTACCTCACGCGCGGCGCGGCGCAGCACGGGGGTGGTGACCTGCGCACGGTTTTCCACATAGGCACCCAGCAGGGCGCGGTCGGCCAGGACATTGATCAGGCGCGGTACGCCCCCGGACAGGCGTTGCAGGGCATCGAGGGCGCCCCGGCCGAACAACGAACCGCCGGCGCCACCGACCTGCAGGCGATGCAGGACATAGGCCTCGGTCTCGGTCCGGTTCATGGGCTCCAGGTGATAACGGGCGGTGATCCGCTGCGCCAGCTGGCGCAGGTCGTCCCGGGCCAGCAGGTCACGCAGCTCCGGCTGGCCGATCAGGATCACCTGCAGGAGTTTTTCCCGCTGCGTTTCCAGGTTGGTCAGCAGGCGCACCTGCTCCAGCACCTCGGGACTGAGGTTCTGGGCCTCGTCGATGAGAAGCACGGTCCGGCGCCCGGCCGCATGGGCCTGCAGCAGGTAACGATTGAGGGCATCGGTAAGGGTCTTGATGCTGTCGGTCCCCGCGGGATAGGGAACCCGCAGTTCATCGCACAGGGTGGCGATCAGCTCCAGGGCCGTGACCTTGGGATTGAGGATCAGGGCCACATCCACATTGTCCGGCAGCTGCTCCAGCAGGGCGCGGCACAGGGTGGTCTTGCCGGTACCCACCTCGCCGGTGAGCTGCACGAAGCCACCTCCCTCCCCCACGCCATAGAGCAAATGGGCCAGGGCCTCGCGATGACGCGCACTCATGAACAGGAAGCGCGGATCCGGGGCGATGGAAAAGGGCCGCTCGTCCAGGTGAAAATGCTTTTCGTACATATTGTCAGGGGCTCACAACGGGCAAGGTGCTTCCACTGGATGGAATGGAGCGAAACGAGGAGAGCATCCTACGCCAACCCAGCCCCTTGCTGCTGGATGGTACAACAAAGCGCCTGATGGACACAGGACCCGCGCGCTGAACCTCAGGTGAACGACTGTCAATAAAACCGGCATTCGGATACCACCCGACGCCGAAGTCAAATCAATCCCTTACAGGAAACAGCCCTCTTCGTCTCAGGGAATATCCTGTCAGAATTATTTACGATTTTGCGACGGAGAAAAATAAACCCCTTCATAAACAAACAAATGGGATCCGGCACAGTACTTGCTGCTGATTGAGTACAAAACCAAGAAAAAGAACAGGAGGCAACATGAACGCCAAAGTTCAGAAAACCATCCATGGCCTTTCCGTGGTTGCCCAACCGGTGTTCAAAGGCGAACCGACCCCGGCCTACTGGCTGGGCGCAATCAATGAACACGCCCTCGAACCACGTTTTCCCAGTGCCCCGGAAGTGTTTCAGTTCGTTACCCGCCTGAGGGCGGGAATGCTGCGTACCTGACCAGCGCCTAGTCCAGTCTGGCGGGCATCAGCAGCTCCCGCAGGGGGCGTGGCGAGGCATCCCGAGGTCCCTTGAGGGCGAGACGCATCCCCGAACTCGTCGGACTGGGTCCGAAGCCGTCGGAAACAGCCAGCGCCCAGATACGCACCGGGTGCAGACCGGCCTCCAGGCGTACCTGCCCCCGGCGCGCGCTGCGTCCCGTTTCATCCTGGTAATCCACCACCATCACATCTCCCAGGCTGGCCTGGATACTCATGCGTACCGAAACGGTGGAACCTCCCTCCCGGGCCGGCTGTGGGTAAATCACCAGCTCGTATTCTCCGGGGTGGGTAATGGGGAGCCGCCCCTCCAGCAGCAAGCCCACGTAACGGTAGCTGGCCGGGTCGCGGTAGGGTGACATCAATCCGGCGCCAGGCACATCGTAGGCGGAGGGATCGAAGGACAGGGTATCCGTCTCGGTGATGCGACCCTCCACCAGGGGCCGGGCTGCCGCGGGGGAGGCGCTGTCCAGTGGTTCATTCTGGAGGTAATAGCGGATATGCACCCCTGGCTGTGCAACCGGGGCCGTTACCACAGGTGCGGGTTGCAGTGACCGCGGCGCGACGGCGGCCGGCACCGTTTCCCGCCGCTCCTGCTGCTGCTCCTGCAACATCTGCCGCAACTCCCGCAGCTCGGTTTCCAACCGCTGCAGTCGTTCATCCGCCGTCTCGGCCTGAACCGACGACAGTCCGGACAGGGGCAACAGCAGGCTGGCAAGCAGCCAGAGACGCAGGCGATGCCCATTCATGCTCATTCGTTTTCCTCAGCCATCCAGTTGATAACGTTTGATCTTGCGCCACAGGGTGGATTTATCGATACCCAGTATCTCCGCCGTCAAACCACGGTCACCATCGGTTTCACGCAAAGTCTTCTGGATGAAATAGGCCTCGATCTCTTCCAGACTCTGCGGCGGGATATGATCCAGGGCCTTGGCCGTATGTTCTCGCTCCGCGGAGATCTCCGGGGGCAAGAGATCCTCGTCCATCATGTCCCCATCGGACAGGATGATCATGCGTTCCAGAAGGTTCTCCAGCTCACGAACATTGCCCGGCCATTCATAGCGCATGAGCGCACCGAGCACCCGGGTCGTAACCCCTTTAACCTGCTTCCCGATACGAGCGGATATCCGCGCCACGAAATAATTCACCAGCAAGGGAATGTCATCGCGACGCTCATGCAGGGGTGGAATATGGATCTCGATCACCTTGAGTCGGTAATAGAGATCCTCGCGAAAATCACCGCTTGCAATCAAATCATGAATCGAACGGTTGCTGGCCGCCAGCACCCGCACATCGACACTGCGCGGCGTGGTATCGCCCATGCGATAAAAAGCACCATCCTGTAGCACGCGCAATAACTTCGCCTGCAGGGAGAGAGAGGAATTGTTGATTTCATCCAGAAACAGCACGCCACCATCCGCCGCCTCGAAAAGCCCGGGCTTGTTCTTGTCCGCGCCCGTGAAAGCGCCTTTCACATAGCCAAACAACTCACTTTCAATGATATTCTCGGGTATCGCCGCACAATTTATAGCCACGAAACGCTTGTCCGCACGCTTGCTTTGTGCGTGAATCTGCTTGGCAATCAACTCCTTTCCACAACCGCTCTCACCGGTAATCAGTACCGCGCAATCATAGGCTGACGCTGCATCGATCAGTTTGCGCATCTTGCCCACGGACTGGGAACGCCCGATAAAACCATCGCTTTCCTGGAACAGACGATTCTGCTCCCGAAGATCATGGTTTTCCCGTCGCAACTGGTAATGCTCCAGCGCACGCTGGGCCATGCAGCGCAATTCCTCATTGTCGAACGGCTTGCGAATATAATCGAAGGCGCCACTCTTGAGCGCTTCCACGGCCGACTCGACGGTGGCATAACCGGTAATCATGGCCACCTGGGTCATGGCGTTTCGGGCACGCGCGAAACGCAGCAACTCCATGCCATCGACACGCGGCATACGCAGATCCGTGAGCAGCAGGGCAACATCGTGGTTTTCCAGGAAGTCCAGGGCATGCTGGGAACTCTCGGCCTGCACCACCGCTACATCGAGGGTGGATATTACGCTTGCCACCAGTTCGCGCATCACTGCATCGTCCTCGCATACCAGGACCAGCGGACGACCAGCCGTTTCACTAATCAACTTCTCTGCCACTGCCACACTCACTGTACTTCCACCTCGGGTCTTATATGGGGGAGCTCGACGATGAAGCGCGCACCACCCTCGAATTCCGCATCATAGCGAATGGATGCCCCGCGCCGGTTGAGCATGGCCTGGCAGATTGCAAGGCCCAGGCCGGTCCCGCTACCGACATCCTTGGTAGTGAAGAAGGGATCGAAAATACGCCCGCGGATATCCGCCGGGATACCAGGACCGTTGTCTTCCACACTCATGATCGCACGGCCACGTTCGTCAAGCCGTGTGCATACACGGATCCTGCCATCCTTGCCGCCAGACAGTGCCTGTATGGAATTGGAAATCAGGTTCACCAGCACAATCTCCAGCTGGCCACAGGCGCCTTCAACCTGCAGCTCCCCCGGAACCAGATCCAGCTCGACCTCGATGCTGTAGCGCTTCATGCGGCAGCTGACGAATGTCTCGCTGACACTCAAGGCGACACTATTGATATCGCAAACCTCCCGGGAGCACTTGTCCTTGCTGCGGGCATAATGGAGCAGATCATCGATGATGCGCGAGCAACGTCGTGCCTCGTCGCAGATGACCCGTGTCCACTCGTGAAGCTTGCGGTCCTCGCCAATGGAATCCCGCAACAGTTGTGCATAACCCAGGATACTGCCCAGCGGAGTATTCAGTTCGTGAGCCACGCCAGCGGCCAGCTCGCCCATGGCCACCAGCTTTTCCTGGTTGTAGACATTTTCCTGCAGGCGCTTGTAGTCACTGATGTCCTGCAAAGTGATCACGGCACCCATATCGGAACTCGTCTGGCTGACAAAGGCCAGGTTAAGGGAAAGATGCCGGAGTGAGCCTTTGAGCGTGGTCTGAATCTCCTGGCTGCTGATACTTCGCTTGTACAGGAAGGCATCACGCAACAGGTCTCGGTCGATCTCCCTCAATTCCAGCAGATCAAACAGACTGCGTCCGGCAAGATCTTCCTCTGGCAGGCCAAACATGGCCTCAACCTGGGAATTGGTGGCATTGATACAAAGATCATCGTCGACACTGAGCAAGGCACCGGGCAGGCTCTGCAATACCGCATTGATCCGGTTTCGCTCCGTCAATACCCGATTCTGACATTCCTCCACGGTGGCGAATACCCGTCGCAGCGTGGCCATCATGAGATTGTAGTCACCGACGAAATGACGCATGTAGGGCCCTGGGAGGTTACCCAGGTCCACGGGTTGCAAGGTGCCCTCCTGGGCGTCGAGCATGCCTGCGTGTAGCGCCTCCAGGACCTGGCGGTAACGCAGCATGCGATACAACAGGAAAGCCACTCCCAGGAGCAAAAGGAGCGCCGGCCACACGACCAGGGACAGGGGCAGCTGCGCACCTCCCCCGGAATGCAGCAACAGCAGCGCGGCGACCAGCATGCCGGTCGCCGCCACCAGCCAGCCCACCACGCAACGCGGCCGCGCCGCGTGCGCGTCCGCCGCATGACCACTTTGCATTACGCTGGAAATCGCACACCCCTCTACAGCAGGGCGGGTGGCCGCCCGATGGACGGCCACCCGTATGGATTACCTTCCCTGGATGACCGGCTCCGGCGTCAGAAGATCAACTGCAGACCCAGGGTCGCCTGGTCATAATCGCGCAGGGACTGGATGGTTGGGTGCTGTCGGTCATAATCCACGGTGGCATATTCGAAGGTCACCTTCAGCTGCTGACCGTGGATATAGTAGTTGGCACCGACGCTGAGCCACCTGTTGTCATAGTAGCCGTTGGATACGCCGTAGTCGAGATCCTCGTGGCGGAGGAAGAACTGCAGGCGGCCCATGCCCACCTTGCCGGGCAACAGGTAGCCCAGCTTGGCGTAATGCCCCTTGAGCTCGCTGGTGACGGGGAGCGTACTAGGATCAGGCCCGTTGATGGCATCATCCGTGCTGTAATCCATGTAGGCCGCGGAGGCCGTTACGGTGCCACTCGCGGTCGGGTACTCCATGAATACATCGGCGGTCCAGGCCTCGTAGTCGCGGATATCCTGGCGGTTGCCCCAGTCGGCATAGGTCACATCCCGTTGGGTGTCATAGGCAGCGCCCACGGTCAGCACCTTGCGTGTACCCAGGTAGGTGCCGCGATAACCGTAGTCGAATTCCGGATCCCAGAAGGACCAGTGGGCACGGGCGGTCATGCGCGGAGAGTCCTTCGCCACCTCGTCCGACTCCCGGCCGTCGGACAGCATCAACCGGTACTGGAACTGACCGTCCGCCAGGTTGCCCCACATGGCGGCGCCCGTGTCCCGGGTGCCACCAAAGGGTGTATAGGCGAGCACCTCGCCGCGGTCCAGGGTCAGCGGCTCCAGGCAGGCCTCCAGGTTTTCACGGGTGAAGGTGTTCTTGAAGCGACCGATGATGAACCGCATGCTGTCGGTCCAGTCAAGGGTCAGATAGGCGTCACGGTAATACACGCTGCGATTGTCCTGCCCGGCGCGGCTGTCACTGCCGGCCTCCAGCTGCGCATAGAATCCGATGTAGTCGTTGTACTGGCCGGACAGGGTGATGCGGTTGCGGCGCAGGAAGAAATCCGTGCTGCTGCCCGAATCGTTGTTCGAGGTGAAATCCCTGGCCTGGGCCCACATCTGTACCGAGTAGCCCAGAGTCACGAAACCCTCGTCGCCGTACTCGAAGGTGGGACCGGCCTGGGTGGCGCCGCCGGCACCCGCAAGGGCAAGGCCAAGGGCCGCGCGAAATGCCATCTGCTGGCGTACTGTCTTGAACATTGTCATTCTCCTACTCCCCCTGGTTATTCGTCAGCTTGAGATAGATATCCACCAGACCCTGGTCATCCGCTCCCGTGTGGCAGCTGAAGCAGCTCGTGGCGGGCTGCTGGCGCGGATCGCCGATCAAGCCGGCATGGGCGATGTCCTGCTTCATCAGGCGCGGGTTACCCTGGTGGCAGCCGGCGCAGGAATTGTTGACGGACTTGTGCTGCACGTGCCAGGGATCCTGGTCAGGATCCATCCCCGGCTCCTCGGCGCGCTTACCATTGTGACAACGGAAACAGGAGGAGGCACCGAGGCCACAGGCATTGGCTACCTGGATAGGGAGACCCGCCAGGACATGTTCATGCACATCCGCCAGGAACTCGTTACCCCAGCCATGGATGGCTTCCGTCTTCCGGGCTTCGGCCGTCATGTCGCTGTCAGGTCCATCAAAGCCCACCAACCAGGACCAGGAGGCCCCGCCCGCCACCGTGACGACCGCCAGTACCGCGAGCAGGCGCACCTGCCTGGCAAAGGCGCTCAACCATTTTCTCACCATAACCTTCTCCTCGTTTACCATCACTGAGTTAGCGTCACTTACTCTCTTGCGGCTCGACAATGGACTCCAGGCGCTTGCGTTCCGCTGCCTGGATTTCTTTCTCACCCAAGCCGGTGGAACACATGCAGACCGGGCCGGAGCGAAAACGCAGCCGCGAGGAGCGCGCGGGCTCCCCTGGTTGCTCGGTCGCCTTGCGCACGGCCCCAGGCCCTGCATCTGCCCGCGCCTCCGGTACGCCGGAGGCCCATAGGGCCATCGTGATCACCACCGTACTTGCATAAGCCTTGACCACTGTCACACCTCCTGACCCGCATACCCTATGCAGGTTACGCGCCAGTCTTGAAATTCATTCAAAAACAATAGGTAATCTGGAATAACCCCTGCGCCATGGATTGCATATGCGAGCGTCGGTGATGTGGCATCTCAATTTGCAATCACCACGGGTACCGGCTGCCGGGTGCGCAGTGCCGTGAACCGGCTTTCGCGCGCCTCCACGAATGCCTGTTCCAGGAGGCGCAGGGTCTCGGCACCCAGATCCGCCGCATTATTCCGCAGTACGGTGGCAAACATCCGCTCGTAATGCTCCCGGGGCGCCACATCGATGCGCAGCTCCACCTGCCACCCGGGACCAGGCGGGGGGCCGATCTCAAGCTCGAGCACCCTGCTTTCATCAGGTGCCATGCGAGTATCGCTACGCTCCTCCTTGAGCCAGACGTCCACGTCTCGTGCCACCACCTGTTCCATCAGCAGGGTGCGATCCTTGCCATCGGGATCCAGCAAGACCAGGCGCAACCAGACGCGGGCTACCAGGTAGGTGGGAAAATAATGGCCGGCACCGCTGTTGCGAATCTCCGCCCGTACCTGTAGCCGACCCCGGCTCGTCGCCTCGAGCGTCAGCTCCGTGGTCAGGGCGCTGCGCACCATCTCAGGGTCATGGATACCGCGCCACAGGTGGCGGCGCCCGGGCATATGACAGGACTGACACTGGCGGCCCTCGGCGGCATGACGGCTGTCCCGCCATTCCTGCAGGGTGTTTTCCAGGAGTTTACCGTTGAGTGCCGGTCCGTCCTCGGGGAATTGATGGCACGTGGCGCAGAAACGACTGTCACTGAAGGCGGTCGACTCCACAAAGCCGCCATGGGGAAGGCCCGGCGTATCCCCGGCCGGTTTCTCTTCCGCGGCAGGGGGACCGAAACGCTCGTGGGCACGCACATGACAGGCGGCACATACCAGGCCCTGGCGATGCAGGTCTGGCGCCACGTAATCAGGAGGCGGAGTGGTTGGCGCCCCCGGCCAATCCAGTTCCATGGCCAGCAGGGCCTTCTGCTCCGCCAGGGGGGCATGGCAATCGAGGCACTTGGCGATCTCCGCCGGCGCCAAAGCGCGGGTCTGCCAAAGCATGCCGGGACCCATGGTGTGACTGTGCAGGCTTTCACTCCAATCCTGGTGTTGCTGCGCGTGGCACTCGGCGCAGTCACCGGGACTCAGGGAGGCTTCAAGCGCGGAAAAACCCTCCGGTGGAGCACCCTGCGCCACCAGTGGCTTGTCCCAGTGCTGCTCCAGAAAACGCGCCACTGGATCAGGTGCCGGTTCGCGCCAGATCCAGGTCATGGCCAATCCCACCACCACCGCCACCAGTACCAGCGCGGCCGTCATCCACCTGAACATCCCGTCTCCCACAAGCCGACAAACCTGACGCCGGGCACGAAAGGTGCCCGACAAGGTTACTGTATCGCAATCCCACTCACGCCCCCATAAAAAAACCCGGCCGCAAGGGGGGTGCGGCCGGGGACGTTGTTGTGCGTCAACGTCAAGGTTGGCCCGAACAGTACCGGGCCAGGAGGAGGGGATTAGCCACCACAGGGATTGGACGGCAGGCCACCACCACCGGCACTGCCACCACCCGTGGAGCTGCTGCCGGTCTTGTAGGCCTTGTCTGCCTTGATAATGGCATTGGCATTCGGCGCATAGGGATCGTCGATCTGACGCTGCGCCACCTTGCTGATGTCGTCGGCCGGACGGAAGAAGGACTTCACGTCCGTACGCCAGGGCGAATCCATGGGCAGGATGTAATTGCCCGTGGCGTCCTGCAGGTAGGACAGGGAATGCCATTCCACCATGGCACCATCGTAGAAACGGGTCGGCTTGCCCAGGATCACCGCACTTGTGACGCCGGTAATCATGGCGCGGAAGGTCGTTTCACAGTAGGTATAGATGGTATCGCCATCCTGGTAGGCATTGCCTGCCCCGACCAGCTGGTAAGTGGCATCCACCATGCCGAGACCACTGGCATCCGTCTCCCCGTTCAGATAGGCAGCGAGTTCGGCCTTCGGCTTGTAGGCGTACCCCTTGGTACTATCCAGCATGCGCGTAAACTGCAGCTGCAAGGTACCCCAGGGGTGCCCCTGGCGGGAGCCACTGTTCTGGAAGGTGGTCATGTAATCGAAGCCACCGGCCGGATCACAGTAGGCGGTTGCGCATCCGCTCTGGCCAAGCTCGAGTTTCTCGCCGGCACTGTACTGGTTCATGCCGCGTGCATCCCAGATGAATACGCCGTCGTCCAACACATTGGAATCACTCCCGGGGAGCACGCTCAGCAGGTCCGCGAAGGTCGCCTGCAGCGCGGTATTGTCGGAGGCCAGGCTCTTCACCGTGGCGATGCCGTTTTCGGGCGCGCTATCCGCCGTGGCCATGAAGTCGCCCGCCGTCATGCTGTCAGTGACCAGCCACTGGTTACCTCCATTGAGGATGGCCAGATTCTTCGCTTCGACACCCCAGTAACGCAGTGCATACCAGATTCGTCCCTGGCCCATGGCATTGCCAGCGCTCCCGTTACCCATCGCCACCACGATCATGTCGTTGATTGGATCGATATTGTATTTTTTCAGCAGCGCGTCCATCGCGGCGCCCTCGGGAACCATGCTCTGGGTATTGATCACGCCATTGGAACGCGTCTGGGTCCATTCAGAAGATGGCGACAGGTAGGTAAACACGTTCAAACCGCTCGAACCCAGGTATTCGGCACCTCCAGGGCCCTCGGAAACCTGCAGGATCACCAGCTTGCCTGTGATTCCGGCTGGGCGCTCATTGATCCAGTCATCCTTCCAGCGCTTCAGCGTGGCACCGGTGATCAGGCCGTTGACGTTATCATCGTAATCATCGGCGGACACCTGGGCGATCTGGGCAGGGCTATTGATGACAATTGGAACCGGGTCACTGCCTGGCACATCAACAAATCCGGTCGTGGTATCTTCGCCACCGCAACCCGCCAACAACACTCCCGCCAACAGCAGCGATCCCACCATGCCGCCGGATCGCGGGCGATGTGAAACTTTCAACCATGTATTCATCTACTCTCCTCCGCGAGCTGATCCAGAATCCGCCACTCGACCTTGATGACCCCTGCCGGCCCTTGGGCCATCGTTATCGGAGTCATGCCTGGATACATGTGTACGGGTTACGCTTGATTGATAAGCAGGCTTCGTGCCACCTAACAAACAAAAACAAATACAATAAGTTAAACAAATTTTGAGATGTATGGCCCATTGCAGATCAAATGCGAGGCCGAACCGCCGTGGAAATTGCAATCACCCTGGCCCCGCCCGGTCACGGTCAAAGACCAACGGCAACACGCCATCCTGCAGGCAATCCAGTACAGTCGTCGGGTCCGCCCCCAGCACCTGCTCCTCGACCTCGCCACCACGGGCTCGCAACACCTCGGCCAGTCGCCGCACGTCCAGGCCATCGCCCGAATCGCGTGCGTCTTCGCCGAGAAACAACATCAGGATCTTTTTCTTTCCGCTCATATCAGGTACACCACATCGGAACGCAGGATATCGTCCGCGAGACGCTCCAGACCGACCTCGGTAACGGGATCCACATTGGTCACAGGCACTTCGGCAAACTCAAGTGCTTCCAGCTGCAGGGCCGTCTCGTCGTTGTCCGCCAGTTCGCCCACCACGTCAACCAATACCTGGTCATCGAGCAGGGTCAGGCCACTGGCCATGCGCAAGGCCTCGACCTTGTCCTGGCGAGCAATCACCAGGATCACTTTTTTTTCGTCACTCATGGTTTCTCCTACAACACCAGCACCCGGTCGCTGTTACGCACCAGCTCGGCGTCCTGGTACTGGCCGCCGACGACCACATGCGCATCGATATTCCGCGCATGGAGACCAAGATCCTCGAAGCGTTCCACGCTGAGTTCGCAGACCGCGATATTGGTTTTCGCGAAAGCCGGGGATGCGAGGAATGACGCGTCCTTCAACAGCAAGGCGCCGCGATCGGTAAGAAAACAACGGCATTCCCAGCCTCGCTCCAGCGCCGCTTCCAGCAAGGCCCTGGCCGAATCCCCGTTGCGCTCATTGGTGACTACCAGTCCAAACCGCATATTCAGGCCTTGCGGATTTTCCATTGGGAGGTCCCGCCCTCCTCGGTGCGTTCGAAGAGATCATTACCGTCCGAATCACACATGGCGATAATGGATTCTCCGGAAGAGGGGTTATCGAACAACAATGTCAGCACATCGCCGCTCTCCAACTTGCCCATGACCTTCTTGGTGTACATCTGCGGATGAGGACAGACATAACCGGTCACATCCAGGAGGTAATCACCATCCGCGACCTTTTCGAACTTCACTGCCATTTCGTTCTCCTGTTTACTGCATACCAAATTTGATTACTGGCGCGGCCAAACGAACCCTGACGAATCAAATATCAAATTCATCCTTGCCGGCGCGCCATTCCATCCAGCGACTGAAGCCCTTCACGCCGAGATATCCACCCAGGGTCATCCCTGCCAGGAATACCCAGCCGGACAGGTCACCATTGGTTACCGTTGCGAAGAAGGCACCGATATTGCAACCCATGGCCAGGCGCGCACCCAGGCCCATGAGCGCACCACCGATGAGCGCGAACATGGCGGTTTCCAGGTTCGGCACCTTCCACTTGAATTCACGCCGCGACAGGGCAATGACCGCCGCACCGAAGATGATACCGATGGACATCCAGCCTGGCGCATTGATGATCGGATTGGGGATGCCGTTCTCCAGGCCGAAGAAGATATTGTCCCGGCTCATCATGCCGGCCTTCTCCATCACCCAGGCACCCCACTGGGCTTCCTGGGTGGTGATGTACCAGTAGCCGGGATCGAATACCGTGTCCTGCAGGGAGAGGCCCGCGGTATGCCCCATGTCCGCCAGCAGTTCGCCGAAATTGAAGATCTGGTAATGGTCGCGCAACGCGCCAGTGGCCCACATGTGCAGGCCCGCCAGCAGACCCAGGCCAAGACCGGCGATGGCGGTGTTGCGGGAGGAACTCACCATGGACCAGATACCGCGCAGGTGGTCACCCAGCTTCGGCATCTCGATCTTGTAGCGCCGCAGGTAGCCCTTGCGGTAGGCGAACATGTACAGGTACACCAGCAGCACCAGGGATGGCAGGATGGCGCCGAGGAAGGCATTGCCCACGAAGGCACCCGCGACCTCGCCCTCGAATTCCAGGCTTTCCGCCAGGGTAGTGCCCTTCAGATCCCAGATGTAACCGGCCGTGAACTGGTCGAACCAGCCTTCTGTGACCGTGAGTTCCTCGGGCATGCCCTTGGTGGCCGCGGACTCGGTCCAGGAAGCGGGCACCAGGCGATCGAACCAGCCACCAAGGGTGACATAGATGGCCTGGGAGAAGGAGATGGACAGCACCACCAGCAAGGCACCCAGGTTGCCCTCGCCGCTCTTGTAGAGGGAACCGGACGCGCAACCGCCGGTGAACACGATGCCGAAACCGAAGATGGCACCGCCGATGATGACATGCCAGCCGATGGGATGGGGATGGAAGGTGTTTACGCCCATGACTTTCACAATCGCGGCGGTAAGGGAAAACAGCACCACCGCGATCAGCATGCCCACGGCCATGCGCGGAACACCCACCGCGAACAGGTCCCGCACCGCCGAGGCCATGCAGAAGCGCCCGTACTGGAGCAGAACCCCGTAACCGACGCCGAACCAGACATAGACGAGCAGGTAGATCCAGCGGGTATCCAGCGACAGGGCCCAGACGGAACCTATCGCCACCACACCCAGGATCAACATGGCGTAGAGATTGCCCTTGTGGCCGTACCACAGGCTCTCCGGCCCATCCATCGTGATTGCATTACTCTGCTCGGACATCGATCGCCCCCATGGAGTTACAAGCCATACAAAAATCTCCTCTTACATCATCCGGTTCCGGGCTCACCCTTGCGCACATAGATGCGCCAGCCCTGGTCATCCCGCACCGTGGTCAGGTGGGTACTGCCCAGGGTCATGCACATGGCCGGTATGGCTTCCGAGGAACCCGGGTTGTCCACCAGCAGTTCCAGGATTTCCCCTTCCTGCATGTGGTCCAGGGCCCGCATGGTCAGCAATTGCGGACGCGGACAGACCGCCCCTAAGCAGTCGATCTGCACCTGGAGCCGGACCATGCCGATGCCGGGCAGCTCGAGTGATCGGTCCGTGCGACTGAGGCCGGAAGACTGGGGCCGCTTGCGCTTGCCAAACCACCACATCACGCCCGGTTCCTCTTCCGAGGCCGGGTGCCAATCCTTCTGGAATTGCCACTGCACCATCCACTTGTCCCGTATCGCCGCCATACTGGCCGAGCACTCCTACACCGTCCGGCAGCCGGGTATGAGTCGTATTCACAACCATGGAATAGCAACACTTGTGCCATATACATTTCTCCATTTCTAACAAAGCGTTGGCAAATTCATCCACCTTGAGGCCGTCTTCATTCTGCAAACGGCCACCTTCCCGGGGGGCCACGAGGGGATTTTGCAATCGGACCTGGACGGGTCCTTACAGGGTAGTGAAGTATGTACCGGCAGGGTGCCGGTGCAGGCAAGAAGGATGGAAAGGGTCGACGGGCGTCAACCCAGCATGACCAGCAGGCGCTCACGCAACTCATTGAGACGGCCATGGAAAAAATGACCGGCGCCGGGCAATTCCAGGATTCGCGGGGGGCGCTCCAGGCTGGCGACCCATTCCATGACTTGCGCGTATGGCACGATCTCGTCCTGGTCACCCTGCACCAGCAGCCAGTCGCACTGCACTTCGGGCAGCGGATCCTTGGCGAACAGGTTCACCGCCGGTGCCACGGTAATCAGCTGTTGCACAGGGCAGCGGGCGACGGCGCGCAGGGCGACGTAGGCGCCAAAGGAAAAGCCACCCAGCCACAAGGGCAGGTCGGGCCATTGTTGTTGCACCCACTCCAGCACCGCGAGCAGGTCCTCGGTCTCACCGAGGGTTTCCCCGTACGCACCCTCGCTGGCACCTACCCCGCGAAAATTGAAGCGCACAGCCACTTGCCCCAGGGCATTACAGGTACGCGCCAGGGTATGCACCACCTTGTTCTGCAGGGTTCCGCCGTGGAGCGGATGGGGATGACAGAGGACGGCCACCCCGGCAGGGGGGTGGTCAGGGGCAGGTTCCTCGATGAGGGCTTCCAGCCGGCCGGCGGGGCCGGGGATGAACAGGCTCAAAGATCCCGGGCCCGTCCGCGGCGCTCCGTGCCGGGGGAATGCAGGGCCAGGTCCAGATAACGCCAGCCCGCGGGGTCCACGTACTGGCGCCGGCCATTGAGGTATTCCAGGGCGATGCGGCTGGGCAGCGCGTTGTTGTACAGCACCGCCCTCACCTGCACCAGCTGACCGACGATATTGGCGTACCAGTATCCGGGTATGGGTCTGTGTTGCAGCAGCATAATCTCCACCGACGCGGATTCAATCCGTCAGCAATTTTTACAATTTTATAGGACACCATTTCCGGACATATGGGTCTGGGCGTTTGACCGCACCTCGAGCACCCATCCCATCAAGAACTTGGCGGCTCACCGATTTCGTAGACTGCAAATCGCCAGGTTCTTCGCTGCAAGTATCACGCCGACTGATGCCGGTGATCACTATCCACACTTGGACTCGCCGCAGTTCAGGCATGTTAAACAACCATCCATCACAATGGCAGCCTTGACATTGCATTTATTGCACAACTGGGAACCCGTGGGAAAATCCCCGGCTTCGCTCGCCTCGGCGGTCTTGGCGGAGGCCTCGTACTGAGCACGCTTTTCCTGGATGAGTTTTTTCTGGTGTTCGTCCAGGTTGTCATCCTTGATCATGCCGATCATGCGCAGGTGACACTCAATGGCATCGCCGATCTCCGCCACCAGGGAAGGCATGTATTTTCCACCCTTCTTGAAATAGCCGCCACGGGGATCGAACACCGAGCGCAACTCTTCCACCAGGAAGGTCACATCACCGCCCTTGCGGAAGACGGCGGAGATAATCCGCGTCAAGGCGACGATCCACTGGAAATGATCCATATTCTTCGAGTTAATGAAGATCTCGAAGGGGCGGCGCAGTTCATGCTGGGTAGCCGGGTTCAGTATGATGTCATTGATGGTGACATAGAGGGCATGCTCTGAAAGCGGGGTCTTGATCTTGTACGTGGACCCCACCAGCATGTCCGGTCGTTCCAGCTTCTCGTGCAGGTGTACTACATTGTCTTCCTGGACGACAGGCGCCGCGGTTACCGCCGCCTCGTCTGCTTCCGCCTCCCGTACCACGCTGTAACCCACGATTTTCTTGGCGATCTTGATAGTCATGTCTCTCTCCTGGTCTCCCTTGCCGGTTTACGACTAGAACTTGCCGTAATAGCCTTCCTTGAGCGCGTCATACAGATTGGCGGCGCTATGGGTCTCGCCGTCATACTCGATTTCCTCGTTGCCCTTCAGTTCCACCGTGGAACCGTCCTCGAGGGTGAAGCGATAGGTGGTACCGGCCAGATCGGATTCCTTGACCAGCACACCCTGGAAGGCCTCGGGGTTGAAGCGGAAGGTGGTGCAGCCCTTGAGGCCCTGCTGGTAGGCGTAGTGATAGATGCTCTTGAAATCCTCGTAGGGATATTCCGTGGGCACATTGGCGGTCTTGGAAATGGAGGAATCGATCCATTTCTGGGCGGCGGCCTGGATGTCCACGTGCTCCTTGGGTGAGATGTCGTCGGCGGAAATGAAGTAGTCCGGCAGCTTCTCGCTTTCCTCCTCGGAACCGGGCAGTGCCTCGGCGTTCACCAGCTCCCGGTACGCCAGCAACTCGAAGGAATACACGTCGACCTTTTCCTTGGACTTCTTTCCTTCGCGGATCACGTTGCGGAAGTAATGATGGGCGAAGCTGGGTTCGATGCCATTGCTGGCATTGTTGGCCAGGGACAGGGATATGGTGCCGGTGGGCGCGATGGAGCTGTGGTGGGTAAAGCGCGCGCCCACCTCCGCCAGCTCACTCACCAGCCCCGGGTTCTCCATGGCCACCTGCTGCATGTAGCGGCTGTAACGGGCATGCAGCACCTTGCCCTTGACCCGGTCACCCAGGGAATAGCCGTCCTTCTTCATTTCCGGGCGCTTGCGCAACATCTCGGCGGTGACCTCGAACTCCTCTTCCATGATGGGCGCCGGGCCTTTTTCACGTGCCAGTTCCAGCGCCATCTCCCAGCCGGCCATGGCCAGTTCGCGGCTGACCCGTTCGGTGAATTCCAGGGATTCCGGGCTGCCGTACTTCATGCGCAGCATGGTGATGGAGGAACCCAGTCCCAGGAAGCCCATGCCGTGGCGACGCTTGCTGAAGATCTCCTTGCGTTGCTGTTCCAGGGGCAGACCGTTGATCTCCACCACATTGTCGAGCATGCGGGTGAAGATGCCCACCACCTTGCGGTATTCGTCCCAATCGAACCAGGCCTTTTCGGTGAAGGGCTCGCGCAGGAACTTGGTGAGATTGATGGAACCCAGCAGGCAGGAACCGTAGGGCGGCAATGGCTGCTCACCACAGGGATTGGTGGCGCGGATGCTTTCGCAGAACCAGTTGTTGTTCATCTCATTGACCTTGTCGATGAGGATGAAGCCCGGTTCTGCGAAATCATAGGTGGAGGCCATGATCACGTCCCAAAGGCGCTGGGCGCGGATGGTGCGGTAGACCTTGCAGGCCACCAGGCCGGCTTCGTTGGCGACATACTTGTTCTTGTATGGCCACTCGCGCCACACCACCTGCTCGGGATTGTGCAGGTCGATGCCATCCTGTTCCACTTCCTTCTCCGTCACCGGGAAGGCCAGCTTCCAGTCGCCATTGGCCTGCACCGCTTCCATGAACTCGCGGGTGATCAGCAGCGACAGGTTGAACTGGCGCAGGCGGCCGTCCTCGCGCTTGGCACGGATGAAATCGGTGACATCGGGATGACCCACGTCGAAGGTGGCCATCTGGGCGCCGCGGCGACCACCGGCGCTGGACACGGTGAAACACATCTTGTCGTAGATATCCATGAAGGACAGCGGCCCGGAGGTATAGGCGCCAGCACCGGAGACATAGGCGCCGCGCGGCCGCAGGGTGGAAAACTCATAGCCGATTCCGCAACCCGCCTTGAGGGTCAGGCCGGCCTCGTGCACCCGCTGCAGGATATTGTCCATGGAGTCCTGGATGATGCCGGACACGGTGCAGTTGATGGTGGAGGTGGCGGGCTTGTGGGCCAGGGCACCGGCATTGGAGGTGATGCGACCGGCAGGGATGGCGCCACGACGCAGGGCCCACAGGAACTGTTCATACCAATGCTCGCGCAGTTCGTCGCTGGTCTCCACCTCGGACAGGGCCCGGGCCACGCGCTGGTAGGTATCGTCGATGGTCTCGTCGATGACCGAACCGTCCTTGGTCTTGAGACGATACTTCTTGTCCCAGATGTCCAGGGAGGCGGATTGCATGGGGATGGCGGCGACACTGGTGGGCACGGCTTTCAACTGGGCGGATTTCATTGGGTCTGCTGGCTCCCTGAATTCTGATTCTTGATTGCGGGCCAGGTGGAACCCCGGATCAGCCCTCCGGGACGCCTCCAGGGGCGTCAATCCAGGCTGATGGCCCGACACAACATCTTGTGTTCGACCCGGGAAGAGTAGGCATAAGGCAAAAACCTGTCAAGCCTCCTGGCACGTTAAAGGTTCTGACATAATTATTTTAAATAACATGTAATTACACTATTTCTACAGTCTGCGATCGGGATAAAAAAGTTTGCCTTTCAAAACCGGGCCGAAAATAGACAAACACAATATATAGTGTTTCTAATATTCCAGCCCCCCATGGACTTCTGCATCCATAGCGCTCACCACACAAGGGTAGCCCCCACTGCCAGGGATCACAAACCGGGCCCTTGAAAGCCTCCCGGCCGACCCAATCTAGCGGGTATCAACCGGACAAGAGGAGCACCACACCATGGCACTGACCCATACCAACCCCTGGCGCTTGCTGGACCAATTGCAGCAAGACCTGAACCGACAGCTGAGCACGCGTGGAACCGAGGATGATGCGAACATCACGACCAGTGACTGGGCCCCGGCCGTGGATATCCAGGAACTGGAAGACCGCTACCTGATCCATGCCGATATCCCCGGCGTCGAACCCAAGGACATCGAGGTTCACATGGAAAATGGCATCCTGACCATCAAGGGGGAACGCCAGAGTGAGTCCAAGGAAGAACGTGAAGGCTACAAGCGCATCGAACGCTCTCGCGGCACCTTCTTCCGCCGTTTCAGCATGCCCGACACCGCCGATGCCAATAGCATCAGCGCCAAGTCGAAGAATGGCGTGCTGGAGGTGACGATCCCCAAGCAGGAGAAGGTGCAGCGGCGCAAGATCCAGGTAGAGGAATGACCGATCGCAGCTGCAGGCCTCGTAGAGGGTGCCCACGAGGAAGTTCGCATGCAGTACAAGGATTATTACAAGATCCTGGGTGTGGCGAAGGACGCCACCCAGGGTGAAATCAAGCGCGCCTACCGCAAGCTGGCGCGCAAGTATCACCCGGACGTCAGCCAGGAGGCCGATGCCGAGGCCCGTTTCAAGGAGATCAACGAGGCCAACGAAGTCCTCAAGGACCCGGGCCGGCGCGCCGCCTATGACCAGCTCGGCAGTCAGTGGCATGGTGGGCAGGATTTCACCCCGCCACCCGGCTGGGATACGGGATTCGAGTTCCGTGCCGAGGGCGCTGGCGGGCACGACTTCAGCGAATTCTTCGAATCCCTGTTCGGCGGACGCAGTCCCTTCGGTGCCCAGGCCGGCTTCACGACCGGCCAGCGGCGACGGGGCTTCCAACACCAGGGCGAGGACCATCGCGCCAGGATCCGCATTTCCCTGGAAGACTCCTTCCAGGGAGCCAGGCGCACCATCCAGCTACAGGCCCCGCTGGTGGATGCGCAAGGTCACGTAAGGGTTTCACCCCACGCCCTCACGGTACGCATTCCGAAGGGGATCATCGCAGGCCAGCAGATCCGCCTGGCGGGTCAGGGCGGGCCAGGCCAGGCAGGCGGCCAACCGGGGGATCTCTACCTGGACGTGGAGTTCGAACCCCATCCCCGCTTTCGTCCCGAAGGCCGCGACCTGCACCAGGATCTTCCCGTTACCCCCTGGGAGGCAGCCCTTGGTGGCAAGGTCAAGGTGCCGACCCTCGGCGGCCCGGTGGAACTCAGAATCCCGGCCGGCGCCCGTAGCGGCCAGCGCTTGCGCCTGGCGGGACGCGGTCTGCCGGGCACGCCGCCGGGGGACCAGTACGTGACCCTGCAGATCATCACTCCGCCGACGCGCACCGCGGCCGACAAGGACTTCTACCGTCGCATGGCGGAACACTTCGACTTTGATCCACGGCAATGACTGCCGCACTTTGCATACAGGAGGAACCCCCATGTCGACACTACAGCAACTTCGTGAAGGCCTGGAACGCACCTGGGACTCGCTGGCCGAGGGCTGGAGCCACCTGCGCGAGCGCGCCTCCCAGGCCCTGACCCGTTTCCAGCCCGGCTACCGCGACGGCGCACTGGAGACTGCCGATGAACAATTCCTGCGCCATAGTGCCCGCTGGGGATTGCTGGCGGCGGAGGTGCAGGAAACCAGCGACACTGTACACATCAAGCTGGAAGTACCGGGCATGAGCGCCGATGGCTTTGATATCCAGATTCAGGATGGCAACGTGGCCGTGATTCGAGGCGAAAAGCAGGTGCGGCAGGAACAAAAAGCAGGCCGCTACCACATCATGGAATGCGCCTATGGCCAGTTTGAACGGGCCATCCCGCTGCCCGCGGAAGTGGACGAAGCCGGTGCCCGGGCCCGTTACCGTGACGGGGTACTGCACCTCAGCCTGCCCAAGAGTCCCGCCGCCGTGGCGCGGCGTATCGAGGTAAACGGAGTCTGATTCCAGGTTGGCCGGAAAATTGCTTTGATATTTAATTTGTTAATATTGCATAGTATTTTTTGATGGCAGCCCAAAAGGTTGACTGTTTTAGTAGGATTCTATACATTAGCAACCGTTAATGAACCATCTGCCAACGGAGGCACAGCTATGAGCGGACTGATTGCAAACTTCCCCCATGATGGCGTGGTCACGGTAAACCGCGTCATTCTGAAGCCTGACTACACCGTGGACGACTTGCAGGAGCGCGTCGCCATCCTCTGCGAGAACGTCAAGACCTATCACTCGGAAACCGGTTTCGTCGGCGGCTTTGTCTGCCTGAACAAGGGTAATGTTTCCAACGAGGGCTCCAGCATCGGCCAGGCCGTGGACAGCGAGCTGAAGGGCAAGGAGGCACTGATCGTCACCTTCTGGGACACCTTCGAGCAGCACGAGGCCTCCCACCGCAGCGAAACCTTCCAACCGCTGTTCCAGCAAGTGCTGGACCTGTGCGAAAACGGCAACGAGGAAATCGCCTACGAAATGCTGTGGTCCGGCAAGGCCTACAGCGATGAAGAGGCGAAGGCCGCCAAGGAAGCCAAGGAAAAGTACAACGCCGCCTGATCCGGCAGGAATGGAAATCCCACACCGGGAAACGAAAACGGGGCCGCAAGGCCCCGTTTTTTGTTCCTGACCGGGCCGGCGATCAGCCCTGGATCCGGCTCACTTCGACCTTTTGTATCAGTGGATAGACCGCTGGGCCAAACTGGTTGTAGACGGCAACATCCGCGGCATCACGGCCATAGCCTATGGCCACGTAGCCACCCCTCAGTTCGTCCTGCGTGGCATCGAAGGTATACCAGCGCCCTCCCAGATAGGCCTCGAACCAGGCATGCATGTCGATGGGCTCCAGTCCATGCAGGTATCCCACGACCATTCGTGCCGGGATCGTCAGACCGCGGCACAAGGCAATGCCCAGGTGGGCAAGATCACGACATACGCCTGACTGCCTCAGGTTGACCTCCACCGCGGAAACGGGGATATCACTACTGCCCGGGACGAAGCGGATCCGCTCGCGCAGCCAGCTTTCGATGGCGGCAACCTGATCGTAACCCAGGAGCTGTCCCGCCGTGATTTCGGCTGCCATCAGGCCGAAGCGATCCGACTCGCAGTAGCGGCTCGGCAACAGGTAACGCAGCACCTCGTCGGGCAGGAACTGAACCTCGATAAAGGGCGCGCCCGGGGCACGATCCACTTCGTCCGCGGTCATCACCTCGGCCGCGGTATGCACCGCAAAGTGGCCCGGCGGAGCGATCAAACGCTGGCAGAGGTTGCCATAGCCATCCGTGAACTCGAACACCGGTACATTGGGAACGATCTTGTATTCCTCGCGTGCAATCCACTGGTGCGCTCCGCTGCGTGGCCGCAGCATCAGCACAAAGGGTGTATGCACTTCGATATCGAATGCCAGGTCATAACTGGTGTGTAACCACATAGCGAAAGGCCAGGTTGTGGAAAAGGTGGATAAGCAGGGAAGCCCTGATCAAGCCCATTGCCGTCGTTCTACGAATGGAACCCGGGTTTAAACCACCTGGATACCGATATACGCCGGTATGAGAACATGATTAAAGCTTTCCCGGTCGAGTCTAGCAGATACGCATCTGCGGGGTTTGCCTGGAGGTCAGGCGCCGGTAGATGTCGGAGACCATGGGCGCCGAGGCCTGCAACGACTACGAGAGGAAGGTACCCCGGCCTTCCCGGAGCCGGGAAAGAGGTACGGACGTTACAGTGGAGAGCCCCTCCTCGGAGGGGCTTTTATTGGATGCCGGGGACGGACTCACTTGCCGGCAACACCCTTGGCGATGCGGTCTCCGATGTCCTTGTCGATATTGCGCCAGTACTCGAGTGCACGCTTCAACACGGGCTTCGAGACCCCGGCCTTGAGGTGACCGACGACGTTGGATACCAGCCGCGTGCGCGCATCGTCGTCCATCACCTCACGCACCAGCGTGCCGGGTTGGCCGAAATCATCGTCATCCTTGCGCAAGCTGTAGGCGGCACGGACCATGTCGCCATCGGCCGCCCAGATCTCCACGCCGGGGTAGCGCTTGCCGTCGGCCTGCGGGCCACCCTTGGAGTTCGGTGCGTACACGGGGTCGGAAACGTTCTCCACGCGCATCGCCCCGTCCTTGCTGTAACTGTGCACGGGGCTCTTGGGCCTATTGACCGGGATCTGCTTGTAGTTGGCACCGATGCGGGCACGATGGGCGTCCGCGTAGGAGAAGATCCGGCCCAGCAGCATCTTGTCGGGACTCACGCCGATACCGGGCACGAGATTGTTGGGCTCGAAGGCGGCCTGCTCGATCTCGGTGTGGTTATCAGTGGGATTACGGTTCAGGGTCAGCTTGCCCACCTCGATCAAGGGGTAGTCACCATGCGGCCACACCTTGGTCAGGTCGAAGGGATTGAACCGGTAGGTATCCGCGTCGGCGAAGGGCATGATCTGCACGTGCAGGGTCCAGCTGGGATGGTCACCACGCTGGATCGCATTGAACAGGTCACGCACATGATAGTCACCGTCGGCGCCGGCCAGATGGTCGGCCTCCTCCTGGGTAAGAAACTCGATGCCCTGGTCGGTCTTGAAATGATATTTCACCCAGAACTTCTTGCCCTTGGCATTCACCCACATGTAGGTATGGCTGCCATAGCCATTCATGTTCCGCCAGGTCCTGGGAATGCCGCGATCGCCCATGAGCCAGGTCACCTGGTGTGCCGACTCCGGTGACAGGGTCCAGAAGTCCCACTGCATATCGTGGTCACGCAGGTTGGAGTCCGCACGACGTTTCTGGGAGCGGATGAAGTGCTGGAACTTCATGGGGTCGCGGATAAAGAACACCGGCGTGTTGTTGCCGACCAGGTCGTAATTGCCTTCGGTGGTATAGAACTTCAGCGCGAACCCGCGCGGGTCACGCCAGGTATCGGGGCTGCCGCGCTCACCGGCGACGGTGGAGAATCGCGCCAGCACCTCGGTCTTGGTGTTCGGCTGGAAAAGCGCTGCCTTGGTGTAGCGGCTGACGTCCTTGGTGACCTTGAAATGCCCGAAGGCACCACTACCCTTGGCGTGGGGCTGGCGTTCCGGGATCCGCTCCCGGTTGAACTGTGCCATCTGTTCGATCAGGTAGTGATCCTGCAAGAGTATGGGGCCATCAGGGCCGATCGTCAGGGAATGCTCATCACTTGATACCGGGATCCCGGCATCAGTGGTCGTAGGCTTACTGCCTTTGCTCGCCATCGTCTATCCTCCATTGGTTTCCGTCTTCTGGTTTCCATCTTCGACAGGTATCCACCGCGCTCCCTTGCGGCGCATCCCTGGACTGAGTTTAGACTAAATCCAGATGTAAGGGTCCGATGATGGAAATCGGAAGGATGGACGAATCATCGGTGACACATGGATGGGTATTCGCGGGCATGACGAATGACCCAGACCCGCTCTCGCAAGGAAAATTTTCCGACCGCAACCCGACAAGCCGTTGGTTTTGGAGCAGTGCCCCTGGTCCGATGCCGCTGGCCAGGTGGCAAGTTTGTAGGAATTTGCTTACATGAGCTCCCGGAGCCACCCTACATACCACCCCGGGGTCGCGGCCTATAATTTCACCTCAAGTGCTGGGGGAAGCACCGTGACTTGGCCTACAGGGGGGTGCCGCAAGGCAAACTGGAGGACCAGGGTTAAAAAACAATGATAAACCATAAGGAAGGCGGGCAAGGGATGCCTACCGGGCAACCGGATCAGCCTTCACACGCAATGCTACGGCCCTTCCGGGCCGTTTTTCTTTTTGGGGTACAATGCCCTGATGTCCGCACCCCCTTCCGAGCTCCACCCCTACGACGCCCTCACCCCCGACCTGCTGCTGGACGCACTGGAAACCACCGGCCTGCGCTGTGACGGCCGCCTGCTGGCGCTGAACAGCTACGAGAACCGGGTCTACCAGGTGGGCATCGAGGATGCCACGCCCGTGATTGCCAAGTTCTATCGTCCCGGACGCTGGTCGCGGGCCGCCTTGCAGGAGGAACATGATTTCGCCTGGGAGCTGGTGGAACGGGACATCCCGGTGGTGGCACCGCAGCGGGATGTCGCCGGCCGCAGCCTGCATGAACACGGTGGCTTTGCCTTCGCGGTCTATCCCCGCCAGGGGGGCCGCTGGCCCGACCTGGACCAACGCGAACACCGGGTCTGGATGGGCCGCTTCCTGGGTCGCCTGCATGCGGTGGGCAGAACCCGGCCCTTTTCCCACCGCCCTACTCTCGATGTGCACAGCTTCGGTCAGACGCCACGGGATTATCTCCTGGACAAGGGCATCCTGCCCGATTACCTGGAGGCGGCCTACCGCAGCCTGGTGGACGAACTGTTGCAGACCATCACCCGGCGCTTCGCCGAATGCGGCCCCGTGCGCAACATTCGCCTGCACGGGGACTGTCATCCCGGCAACATCCTCTGGACGGACAACGGCCCCCACTTCGTCGACCTCGATGACTGCCGCATGGGGCCCGCCGTTCAGGATCTGTGGATGTTGCTCTCCGGTGACCGCGAGGAGATGGGCCTGCAGCTGGGTGCCCTGCTCGAGGGCTACGAGGACTTCTGCGACTTCGATTACCACCAGCTGAGCCTGATAGAACCCCTGCGTACCCTGCGCATCATCCATTACGCCGGCTGGCTGGCCAGTCGCGCCGATGATCCCGCTTTCCAGCAGGCCTTTCCCTGGTTCTATGGGCCGCGCTACTGGGAGGAACATATCCTGTCGCTGCGGGAACAGGCGGCAGCGCTGGACGAACCGGTGTTGAGCCCCCTGTAGGAGCGGCCGGAGGCGGCTCCTACAGGGCGATGGACGGTGATAGGCGATAAACGAAAAAGGCGGCCCGGAGGCCGCCTTTTCCATTTCGGGCAGAATCCCCGGATCCTAGTTGACCTTGGGATCCAGTTCGCCGGACTCATAGCGCTTGCGCATGTCGTCCAGGCCGATGGCCTTGATCTTGCTGGCGTGACCAGCACAACCGAAGGCTTCGTAGCGGGCCTTGCAGATTTCCTTCATGGCCGCCGTGGAGGCCTTCAGGAACTTGCGCGGGTCGAAGTTGGACTTGTTCTCCGCCAGGTGCTTGCGGATGGCACCGGTGGAGGCCATGCGCAGGTCGGTGTCGATGTTGACCTTGCGTACGCCGTGCTTGATGCCTTCCTGGATTTCCTCGACCGGCACACCATAGGTGGTGCCCATATCGCCGCCGAAGTTGTTGATGATTTCCAGCCAGTCCTGCGGCACCGAGGAGGAACCGTGCATCACCAGGTGGGTGTTGGGGATGCGGGTGTGGATTTCCTTGATGCGGCTGATGGCCAGGATATCTCCTGTCGGCGGACGGGTGAACTTGTAGGCACCGTGGCTGGTGCCGATGGCGATGGCCAGGGCATCCACACCGGTCTTCTTGACGAAGTCAGCGGCTTCTTCCGGGTCGGTCAGCAGCTGGGAGTGGTCGAGCTGGTCATCGGAACCATGGCCGTCTTCCTCGCCCATCATGCCGGTTTCCAGGGAACCCAGGCAGCCCAGCTCGCCTTCCACGGACACGCCGCCGGCGTGGGCCATCTTCACCACTTCGGAAGTCACGGCCACATTGTACTCGTAGCTGGACGGGGTCTTCATGTCGGACATCAGGGAACCGTCCATCATGACGGAGCTGAAACCGGACTGGATGGAGCGCAGGCACACGGCGGGTTCGGAACCATGATCCTGGTGCATGACGATGGGAATGTTCGGGTACATTTCCGTGGCAGCGGTGATCAGGTGGCGCAGAAAGGGCTCGCCGGCATAGGAACGGGCACCCGCGGAACCCTGCATGATCACCGGGCTGTCGCATTCCTGCGCGGCCTGCATGATGGCATGCACCTGCTCCATGTTGTTGACGTTGAAAGCAGGCATGCCAAAGTTGTGTTCGGCTGCGTAATCGAGCAGCTGGCGCATGGAAATCAGGGCCATGGTGGTCTCCTTAACGTATCAGATTGTGAAAATGTTACCGGAACACTGGCGGGCTTTGATCCGCCGGCACTTCCGCCGGAGCGGGAGTACCCGGAATATGGGTCCATTGTAGAACCCGCGCCTTCCAGAATTCACCATTACATTACATAGGGTATATGGGCTCAGTACGGATCCACACCGTGCTCACCGACACGGATGATCTTCATGGCGTTGGTACCACCCAACTCGCCCATGAGATCACCCTTGGTGATGATGACCAGATCCCCGTCCCGCACCGCGCCACGTCGCATCAGCTCATCCACCGCCTCGCGGTTCACCTGCTTGTGGTCCTGGCTGGTGACGTCGAAACTGACCGGGTAGACCCCGCGGTAAAGGGTTACCTTTCTACGCGTCTCCACATGCCGGGTCAAGGCATAGATGGGGATGCCGGAACTGATTCGCGACATCCACAACGGGGTGGCGCCGGACTCGGTCAGGGCGGCGATGGCCTTCACGCCGAGCTTGTTGGCCGTGTACATGGTGGCCTTGGCGATGGCCTCGTCGATGCGGTTGAACTGGATGTGCTGGCGACGCTCGGAATCCAGGCCACTGCGCTGGCGCTCGGCGCCCCGGCAGATGCGATCCATGGCTTCCACCACCTTTGCCACATGCTTGCCGGCGGCGGTTTCGGCCGACAGCATGACGGCGTCGGTACCATCGATGACCGCATTGGCCACATCGAACACCTCGGCGCGGGTGGGCATGGGGTTCTCGATCATGGACTGCATCATCTGGGTGGCGGTGATGACCACCCGGTCCATACTACGGGCCGCCTGGATGATGCGCTTCTGCACCGCGGGCAATTCGGCGTCACCGATCTCCACGCCCAGGTCGCCACGGGCGATCATGATGGCATCGCTGGCGCCGATGATTTCTTCCAGGGCCGTCAGCGCCTCGGCACGCTCGATCTTGGCGATGATGCCACCGTGGCCGCCGGCCTGGCGCAGCAGTTCGCGCGCCTCGTTCACATCCGCGGCACTGCGGGGGAAGGAGACGGCGAGATAATCCGCCTGCATCTTCGCGGCCGCCTTGATATCGGCCCGGTCCTTGTCGGTGAGCGCCTTGGCAGACAGGCCACCGCCCTGGCGGTTGATGCCCTTGTTGTTGGACAGCTCACCACCGATGACCACCCGACATTCGATCTCGCTGCCGCGTACTTCCTCGACCCACAGCACCAGCGCACCGTCATCCAGCAACAGGGTGTCACCGCGATTCACATCATCGGGCAATGACTTGTAGGTCAACCCCACCCGGGTTACATCACCGTCGTTGACGCCCAGGGCGGCATCCAGGGTAAAACGGGCGCCCTCGTCCAGGCGAACCTTGCCTTCCTTGAAACGCTCGATACGGATCTTGGGGCCCTGCAGGTCCACGAACACCCCCACCTGGCGCCCATGGGCGCGCGCGCGGTTGCGGACATTCTCCGCCCGGAGGATGTGTTCTTCGTGACTGCCGTGGGAAAAATTGAGGCGTACCACATCCACACCGGCCTGCAGCATGGCATCCAACACCTTGGGATCATCAGTAGCCGGACCCAGGGTTGCAACAATCTTGGTTCTTCTTTGCATACTACCTCTGAACGCGAAGCGGCACCTTCTGGTGCCGCCCGCCTAGTGCCTGATTATTTTTTGGCCCGTTCTTCCAGCATCGCCACGGCCGGGAGGGTCTTTCCTTCCAGAAACTCCAGGAAGGCACCACCGGCGGTGGAGATATAGGACACCTTGTCATAGATGTCGTACTTCTGGATGGCGGCAATGGTGTCACCACCTCCGGCCAGCGAAAAGCCCTTCGCATTGGCGATGGCCATGGCGATCGTCTTGGTGCCTTCGCCAAACTGGTCGAATTCGAACACGCCCACCGGGCCGTTCCAAACGATGGTGCCGGCCTTGGCGATGATGTCCGCCAGCTCCTGTGCCGACTTGGGACCGATGTCGAAGATCATGTCGTCATCGCTCACATCACCGGCATCCTTCAGCACAGCCGGCTCGTTCTCGTCGAATTTCTTGCCGCACACCACGTCGACAGCGATGGGGATGTTGGCACCGCGCTTCTTCATCTTCTCGATCAGCATCTGGGCAGTGGGCACCAGGTCGTCTTCGCACAGGGACTTGCCGACGTTCTTGCCGGTCGCCTTGAGGAAGGTGTTGGCAATGCCGCCGCCCACCACCATCTGGTCCACTTTTTCTGACAGTGCTTCCAGCACCGTCAGCTTGGTGGACACCTTGGAGCCACCGACGATGGCGACCATGGGGCGGGCCGGGTTGGCCAGGGCCTTGTGCAGGGCGTCCAGTTCCTCGGACAGCAGCAGGCCGGCGCAGGCCACGGGCGCGAACTTGCCGGCGCCATGGGTGGAGGCCTGGGCACGGTGGGCGGTGCCGAAGGCGTCCATGACGAACACATCACAGAGGGCGGCGTACTTCTTCGCCAGTTCCTCGTTGTCCTTCTTTTCACCCGCGTTGAAGCGCACGTTCTCCAGCAGCACCACTTCACCGGAACCCAGGCTCGGAGCCTGGTCCAGGTAGTCCTTCACCAGGCGCACGGTCTTGCCCAGCTTGGCGGACATGCTGTCGGCGATGGGCGCCAGGGAATTCTCTTCATCGGCCACGCCCTCCTCGGGACGGCCGCGATGGGACATGACCATTACCTTGGCACCGGCCTTGGCACAGTGCTCGATGGTAGGCATGGAGGCGGTGATGCGGGCATCGGAGGTGACCTTGCCGTCCTTGACGGGCACGTTCAGGTCGGCGCGGATCAACACTCGCTTGCCGGCGAGATCCAGGTCGGTGAGTTTTATGAAGGACATGCGGTAACTCCTGGCATTTTTCAAAGTGATTGGCTAAACGGGCCGCTTAGCCAATGACTCTCGTATCTAAGAGACGGGGACAGACTTAAGTCTGTCCCCCATCCTTATTTTGCGTTTACAGCTCCGAACGAAAAACGGGGGAGGCTTTCAAATCCACCCCCGTTCTGTCGCTTAGTTCGCCGCCACGTGCTGCACGAAGCGCAGCATGTTGCAGGTGTAGCCATACTCGTTGTCGTACCAGGCCACGACCTTTACAAAAGTGTCATCCAGGGCGATGCCGGCCTCGGCATCGAAGATGGAAGACATGTTGCACCCGCGGAAATCGGTGGAGACCACCTTTTCGTCGGTGTAGCCCAGGGTCACGCTGAGCGGGCCGGACTCGGAAGCGGCCTTCATGGCGGCACAGATGTCCGCGTACTTGGCGCCCTTGTTCAGCTCGCAGGTCAGGTCGACCACGGATACATCGGAGGTGGGCACGCGGAAGGCCATGCCGGTCAGCTTGCCGTTCAGCTCGGGCAGCACCACGCCTACGGCCTTGGCCGCACCGGTGGAGGACGGGATGATGTTTTCCAGGATGCCGCGGCCTCCACGCCAGTCCTTCTGGGAAGGACCGTCGACGGTCTTCTGGGTGGCGGTGGCGGCGTGCACGGTGGTCATCAGGCCGCGCTTGATGCCCCAGTTGTCATTCAGCACCTTGGCGACAGGTGCCAGGGCATTGGTGGTGCAGGAAGCGGCAGAAACGATCGTCTGGCCGGCGTAGCTGTCGTGGTTCACACCGGTGACGAACATGGGGGTGCCATCCTTGGAAGGTGCGGACATGACCACCTTCTTGGCGCCGGCTTCGATGTGCTTCTGGCAGGTTTCTTCGGTCAGGAAGAAACCGGTGCACTCGATGACGATGTCGGCACCGATATCGCCCCACTTCAGGTTGGCGGGATCGCGCTCGGCGGTCAGGCGGATCTTCTTGCCGTTGACCACCAGATTGTTGCCGTCGACCTTGATGTCGCCCTGGAAGTTACCGTGCACGGAATCATACTTGAGCATGTAGGCCAGGTAATCGGCATCCAGCAGGTCGTTGATACCGACCACTTCGATGTCCTTGAACTCTTTGCTGATTGCGCGGAAGGCCATGCGACCGATGCGGCCAAAACCATTGATACCGACTTTTATTGCCATTGTTTTCTCTCCGTCTTTCCAGATATGAACTTGTAAAAAGGGGTCAGAGCCCTTTTTAAATCGATTTTCCTAGAGCACAGACTCCACGGCCTTGACCACGTTCTCCACGGTGAAGCCGAAATACTTGAACAGCTCACCGGCCGGCGCGGATTCACCGAACCGATCGATGCCCACGATCTTGCCCTTGAGCCCGGCGTACTTGTACCAGCCGTCGGTGACGCCGGCTTCCACTACC
>JAPHQV010000031.1 GCA_026197075.1 Gammaproteobacteria bacterium
GCCGCGTCCATGCGGCCGACACCCGCCGGCAGCCAGGCCACCCTCGCGCTGTCACGGTGAATAGTCATCATCTCCCCGGCCACACGAACCAGGACAGCAACAGCAGCAGACCGATGATCATGCTGAAGGCATAGGTATAGAGGTGGCCGGTCTGGATATGGCGCACGATCCCGGCCACCGCGCCTACCAGGCGCGCACTGCCATTGACCAGCAGGCCGTCGATCAGCAGTGCATCACCGGTCTTCCACAGGCGATTGCCCAGGCGCTTGGCGCCTCCTGCAAACACCGCCTGGTTGAAATCATCGGCCCCGTACTTGTTTTCCAGCAGACGGTGGATACCGCTGAAGCGCTGCGCCAGTGTCGTGGCGATGGCGGGGTTCTTCATATAGATGTACCAGGCGGTGAACACGCCTGCCGCCGCCAGCCAGAAGGGCGGCACCATGACGCCGTGCAACACGAAACCAAGGATGCCGTGGTAACCGGCGCCGAGTTGGGCCAGCACGTCGCGCTCGGGGTTCACATGCAGTACACCGTCGAAGAAATCACCGAACAGCACCGGACCGATGGCGTAACCGGCGATCACCGAGGGGATGGCCAGCAGGATCAGCGGCACGGTGACCACCCAGGGGCTTTCACGCAGGTGCTCGCGGGTGTGGTGGTCCATGCGCGGTTTGCCGTGGAACACCAGGAAGTACATGCGGAAGCTGTACAGGGCGGTGACGAACACGCCGATCAGCACCGCCGCGTAGGCGTAGCCGGAACCCGGGATCTGCGAGGCGTGCACCGCCTCGATGATGCTGTCCTTGGAGAAGAATCCGGAGAAGAAGGGTGTGCCGATCAGCGCCAGGGAGCCGATCAGGGAGGTGATCCAGGTGATGGGCATGTACTTGCGCAGGCCGCCCATCTTGCGCATGTCCTGTTCGTGGTGCATGGCGATGATGACCGAGCCTGCCGCCAGGAACAGCAGCGCCTTGAAGAAGGCATGGGTCATGAGGTGGAAGATACCCGCGGCGTAGGCGGATGCGCCCAGGGCCACGGTCATGTAGCCGAGCTGGGACAGGGTGGAATAGGCCACCACCCGCTTGATATCGTGCTGCACCAGGCCGAGGAAGCCCATGAACAGGGCCGTGGTGGCGCCGATCACCAGCACGAAACTCAGTGCCGTGACGGACAGTTCGAACAGGGGCGACATGCGCGCCACCATGAAGATGCCGGCAGTGACCATGGTGGCGGCGTGGATCAGCGCCGAGATCGGCGTCGGGCCTTCCATGGAATCGGGCAGCCACACGTGCAGCGGCACCTGGGCCGACTTGCCCATGGCGCCGATGAACAGCAGGATGCAGATCAGCGTCATGAGCGACCAATCCACGTCCGGGAAGATGCTGATCTTCAGGTGGGCCAGGTGGGGCGCGGCGGCGAACACGTCGGCGTAGTCCAGGCTGCCGAAATACATCACTACCGCCGCGATCCCCAGCAGGAAGCCGAAGTCCCCCACCCGGTTGACCAGGAAGGCCTTCATGTTGGCGAATACCGCCGTGGGACGGTTGAGCCAGAAGCCGATCAGCAGGTAGGACACCAGGCCCACCGCCTCCCAGCCGAAGAACAGCTGCAGGAAGTTGTTGGCCATCACCAGCATGAGCATGGAGAAGGTGAACAGGGCGATGTAGCTGAAGAAGCGCTGGTAACCGTTGCGGCCGGCCTTGCTGTCGGCGGGCCAGTTGTGCAGGTCGTCCTTCATGTAACCGATGGTGTAGATGTGCACCATCAGGGACACGAAGGTCACCACCACCATCATCAGGGCGGTGAGGTTGTCCACCAGGAAGCCGATCTCGAAACGGATGCCGTCGGACACCATCCAGGTGTAGACCGACTCGTTGTAGACCGCGGCCCCGTCCAGGGCATGGTGCTTGAACACGAACAGGGACAGCAGGCAGGAAATACCCACACCGAGGATGGTGACCGAGTGGGCCCCGACGCGGCCGATCCAGCCACCGAACAGGCCGGCGATGATGGCCCCCAGTAGCGGTGCCAGGACGATGAGGAGGTAAATGGTATCCATGCTCATCCTTTCATGCTGTCCAGGTCTTCGACATTGATGGTCTGGCGGTTGCGGAACAACACCACCAGGATGGCCAGACCGATGGCAGCCTCGGCCGCCGCCACGGTGAGGATGAAGAACACGAACACCTGGCCGGCGATATCATCGAGGAAATAGGAAAAGGCGACGAAATTCATGTTCACGGCCAGTAGCATGAGCTCGATGGCCATGAGCAGGATGATGATGTTCTTCCGGTTGAGGAAGATGCCCGCCACGCTGATGGCAAACAGGATGGCGCCGATGATCAGGTAATCCGAGAGTGCGATCATTCTTGTTATCCTATTGCTTCTTTTCCGCGGACATCTTCACCACCCGCAGGCGATCCGCCTTTTTGGCCTGCACCTGTTTGGCAGG
This sequence comes from Gammaproteobacteria bacterium, assembly GCA_026197075.1. GTDB lineage: Bacteria > Pseudomonadota > Gammaproteobacteria > DSM-19610 > DSM-19610 > JAIVHA01. The sequence continues at coordinate 2,453 of JAPHQV010000031.1, forward strand.
ATCCTGGTAACGGGTCTCGGGCCGGCGCCGCATGGTCAGCACGATGGCGGCGATGATGGCCACCAGCAGGATGACCGCGGCGATTTCGAAGGGGTACACGTAATCGGTATAGAGCACGCGCCCCAGCTCCGCGGTGTTGCTGTAGCCCTCGGGATGACGCGCGGGAATGGCCACCTGGTCCGGACCGAAATAACGCACACCGACGATGGCGACCATCTCGAACAGCATCAGGGCGGCGACCGCCAGGCCCACGGGCAGGTAGCGGATGAAACCCTCACGCAGCGGTGCGCTGTTGATGTCCAGCATCATCACCACGAACAGGAACAGCACCATGACCGCGCCCACGTAGACCAGCACCAGCACGATGGCCAGGAACTCCGCCTCCAGCAGCAGCCACAGGCCCGCGCAGGTAAAGAAGGCCAGCACCAGGTGCAGGGCGGCATGCACGGGATTGCGCGCGGTCACCACCCGCCCGGCGGCATAGACCAGGATCGCGGCGAAGGCATAGAAAATGATACGTTCAAAACTCATGTGGTACGCCTGTCAGAATAATCACCGGTATGCCGCATCTTCGGTCCTGTCCGCCGCGATCTGGGCTTCGTATTTGTCGCCAATGGCCAGCAGCTTGTCCTTGGTCATGATCTGTTCACCGCGATTCTCGAAGTGGTATTCGAAAATACGTGTCTCGACGATGGAGTCCACCGGGCAGGATTCCTCACAGAAGCCGCAGTAGATGCACTTGAACAGGTCGATGTCGTAGCGGGTGGTGCGCCGTGTGCCATCCGCGCGCGGCTCCGCCTCGATGGTGATGGCCAGGGCCGGGCACACCGCCTCGCACAGCTTGCAGGCGATGCAGCGTTCCTCGCCGTTGGGGTAGCGGCGCAGGGCATGCAGACCGCGGAAGCGCGCCGACTGCGGAGTCTTCTCCTCCGGGTACTGCACCGTGATCTTGCGGCGGAAGAAATGCCGACCGGTCAGGCGCAACCCCAGGAGCAATTCCCAGAGAAACAGGCTTTTAATGTATTGGGCGATCGCGTTCATGGCCTACCCCGCTGTCCCGCTGAACCAGGGACCGATGCCGAGCACCACCGCGGCGCCTTCCACCAGCAGCCAGACGATGGTGATGGGAATGAACACCTTCCAGCCCAGGCGCATGATCTGGTCATAGCGATAACGCGGGAAGGTGGCGCGGAACCAGAGGAAGAACAGCAGGAACAGGCAGGTCTTGGCCAGCAGCCAGACCATGCCCGGTACCCAGGCGAACAGTCCTTCCAGGACGGGGATGCCCTCGAAGGGCGACAGGTAGCCGCCCAGGAACATGACCGCCGTCAGTACGGAGATCAGGATCATGTTGGCGTATTCGGCCAGGAAGAAGATGGCGAAGGTCATGCCCGAATATTCCACGTGGAAACCGGCCACGATCTCCGACTCCCCTTCCGCCACGTCGAAGGGCGCGCGGTTGGTCTCGGCCACGCCGGAGATGAAGAAGATCACGAACAGCGGCAGCAGGGGCAGCCAGAACCAGTGCACCAGGCTGCCGCGCTGGGCCTCGACGATCTCCACCAGGTTGAGGCTGCCGCCGGCGATGAGCACGCCGACCAGGGCGAAGCCCATGGCGATTTCATAGGAGACGATCTGCGCCGCGGAGCGCATGGCGCCGAGGAATGCATACTTGGAGTTGGCCGCCCAGCCGGCGATGATCACCCCGTACACGCCCACGGAACTGAGCGCCAGGATGTACAGCAGGCCGGCGTCGATGTTGGCCAGCACCATGGTGTCACTGAAGGGGATCACCGCCCAGGCCGCCAAGGCCGGCGCGATGGACAGCACCGGCGCGATCACGAACAGGAAGCGGTTGGAATTGGTGGGGATGATCACCTCTTTCATCAACAGCTTCAGGGCATCGGCGATGGGCTGCAGCCAGCCGCGCGGCCCGACCCGGTTGGGGCCGATGCGCACCTGCATGTAGCCGATGATCTTGCGTTCGGCGAAGGTGAGGTAGGCCACGGCCAGCATCAGCGGACCCACGATGGCCGTGATCTTGGTAAGGGTCCAGGCGAGTTCCAGCAGGGTATCCATGGGCTCAGGCCTTCTCCATTTCCAGCGCCCCGAAGGACAGTCCCAGCCCGACGCTCGCCGGTCGTGCCGCGGGCAGCCAGACGGCGCCCATGGGCACCCGCTCGTCCAGCGCCACCTTGATGAGCACATGTGCCTTGCCCTGGGATACCAGGGCGGTATCGTCTTCCGCCAGTCCCAGGGCCCGCGCCTGTTCCGGTGCCAGCCGTGCCCGGGCATCGGCGCCATCGGCGGTCTGCTGCAGGGCGCTGGCACGGCGCACCAGGGCATCCACGCCATAGGGGGACAGATCACCGATCCGTTCCAGGGATGGATTGGCCGCCTCGGCAACGGCGCCCGACTGCCAATGGGTGCTTGCCTTGTAATCACCAAGGCGTGCGCGCAATTCGTCACGTACCTGTTCCGAGGACTGGTAGTCGAAGCCCTCGCACTCCAGCAGATTACCCAGTACACGCAGGACCTTCCAGGCCGGCCGGGCCTCGCCCGGCGGCGTGCTGGCGCCGGGGAAACTCTGCCAGTCGCCGGCGGCATTGACATAGGTGCCGGAGGTTTCGGCAAAGCCGGCGATGGGCAGGATCACATCGGCATAGTGCAGGGTGTTTTCATTGGCATAGAGACCCAGGGCGATGACGAAGTCCGCCTGCTCCATGGCCTTCAGCGCCGCATGGGAGTCGGCACAATCGAATTCCGGTTCCACGTTCAGCAACAGGTAGGCACGCCGCGCCTGTTCCAGCATGGCGCGGGCGTGCAGGCCGACCTTGCCAGCCTGCGCGGCACCGGCCGTGCGATGGGGCACCAGGCCCGCCAGCCAGGCGCCGGCGCTGTTGGCACCATCGGTGAGGTAGCCCAGCTCGGCATCGGTTTCCCCGGCGATGTACTGGGCCAGGGCCTGCAGTGCGGAAAAGGCGGGGTGATGCAGGGCGGTCAGGCCCAGCAGCAGGCGCGGCCGCTTGGCCTCCTTCAGCACATTGACCATGGCCTGGTGGTGAGTGGCGCACTGCACACCCTCCACCAGCCCCTGCAGGGCGGCGGGTACGGTGCCATTGAGGCAGCGGGCCACGCCGGCCAGTTCCCGGACCATCTGGCCCGGTGGCACGATGCGCTTGTGGGCCACCGGGAAGGTAACGTCGTAGTCCACCGGGTTGAGGAACATCACCCGCGCGCCCTGCTGGGCCGCCTTGCGGATACGCAACCCGGCGATGGGTTGGTCCTTGCGCGGATTGGAACCGATGACGAGGAAGGCATCGTGCTGTTCCAGTGCCTCCACCGACGAACCGAGGCCGGGATACAGGGGCGCCCCTTCCTGGTTGGTGAAATCCTGCTGGCGCAGTCGGTGATCGCGATTGTGCCAACCCTGGGCCTCGCACAGGCGGGCCAGCAGGTGCAATTCCTCCAGGGTGGCGCTCGGCGAAGCCAATACGCCCAGGTCGTCACCACCCAGTTTGCGCAGGCCACCGGCGGCGAACTGCAGTGCCTCGTCCCAGCTCGCCTCGCGCCACTGGCCCTGGCTCTTCAACATGGGAACCTGCACCCGGTCCGGCGCATACAGTCCCTGGTAGCTGAAACGGTCACGATCGGAGATCCAGACCTCGTTCACCGCTTCGTTCTCGCGCGGCACCACGCGCATCAACTGGCCGCGCCGGCTGTGCAACTGGAGATTGGAACCGATGCAATCATGGGGAGAGACGCTCGGGCATTGGCCCATTTCCCAGGCACGAGCACGGAAGCGGAATGGCTTGGAGGTAAGCGCGCCCACCGGGCACACGTCGATGATGTTGCCCGACAGTTCCGATTCCAGGTTGCGTTCGATGTAGGTGCCGATCTCCACCCGTTCACCGCGCCCCATGCCGCCCAGCTCCGGCTGTCCCGCGATGTGCTCCATGAAACGCACGCAGCGGGTGCAGTGGATGCAGCGGGTCATGTCGCTGGCGATCAGCGAGCCGAAGTTCTTGTCCGCCACCACGCGCTTCTTCTCGGCGAAGCGCGACACGTCGCGGCCGTAGCCCAGAGCCAGGTCCTGCAGCTCGCATTCACCGCCCTGGTCGCAGATGGGGCAGTCCAGCGGATGATTGATGAGCAGGAATTCCATCACCGCTTTCTGGGCATTGCGCGCATAGTCCGATTCGGTGCGGATCTTCATGCCGTCCATTACCGGTGTAGCGCAGGCAGGCAGGGGCTTGGGCGCCTTCTCCACCTCCACCAGGCACATGCGGCAGTTGGCGGCAATGGGCAGTTTCTTGTGATAACAGAAACGCGGCACATCGATGCCGTGGGCATCGGTGACCTCGATGATCATGCGCCCCTTCTCGGTGCGGTATTCGCGACCATCGATCTCGATGGTGATCAGATCATCGGCCGGCACGTTGGGCGTGGCACTCATGCGGCCTCCCCTGACTTGCGTGCGCCGGGACCCACCATGCAGCGCTTGTGTTCCACGTGGTATTCGAATTCATGGCGGAAATGCTTGAGGAAGCTCTGTACCGGCCAGGCGGCGGCATCGCCGAAGGCGCAGATGGTATGGCCCTCGATCTGGCCCGCCGCACTGACCAGCAGGTCCAGGTCCTCGGGACGGCCCTGACCTTCCTCGATGCGCTTGATGACCCGGTACATCCAGCCGGTGCCCTCGCGACAGGGTGTGCACTGACCGCAGGATTCGGCGTAGTAGAAGCGCGAGATGCGCATCAACGCCTTGACCATGCAGGTGGAGTCGTCCATGACGATCAGGCCGCCGGAGCCCAGCGCTGAACCCGCCTTGGACAGGGAGTCATAATCGATGGTGCAGTCCATGATGACGTCGGCGGGCATCACCGGCATGGAACAGCCGCCGGGAATCACCGCCTTGAGCTTGTGACCTTCGCGCACCCCGCCGGCCATCTCCAGCAACTCGGCGAAGGGCGTGCCCATGGGAATCTCGTAATTGCCCGGCCGGTTCACGTGGCCGGAGACGGACATGACCTTCATGCCGCCGTTGTTGGGCTTGCCCAGGTTCAGGAACCAGTCGCCGCCGTTGCGCATGATGGCGGGGATGGAGGCCAGGCTCTCGGTGTTGTTGATGGTGGTGGGCCGGCCGTAGAGGCCGAAGTTGGCCGGGAACGGCGGCTTGAAGCGCGGCTGACCCTTCTTGCCCTCCAGGGAGTTGAGCAGCGCCGTCTCCTCCCCGCAGATATAGGCGCCGGCGCCCAGGTGACTGTACAGGTCCACGTCCACGCCGGAACCGAGGATGTCCTTGCCCAGCAGGCCGGCTTCATAGGCCTCCTTGAGTGCGCCCTCGAAACGCTCGAAGGGCTCGTGGTGAAATTCACCGCGCATGTAGTTGTAACCCACCGTGGCACCCATGGCGTAACAGCCGATGGCCATGCCCTCGATCAGGGCGTGGGGGTTGAAACGGAGGATGTCGCGGTCCTTGCAGGTGCCCGGCTCCGATTCATCGGAATTGCACACCAGGTATTTCTGCACCGGTGCGCTGCGCGGCATGAAGCTCCACTTCAGGCCGGTGGGGAAGCCGGCGCCGCCACGACCGCGCAGGGCGGATTTCTTGATCTCGTCGATGACCGCTTCCTGGCTGGTCTTCTCCTGCAGGATCTTCTTCCACGCCTGGTAGCCCCCGGTCTTGAGATAGCTCTCCAGGGTCCAGGGCTGGTCGTACTGCAGGGTGCCGAAACAGACGTGGTCGGTCATGACAATTCATCCAGCAACCGGTCCACCTTCTCGATGGTCAGGTTCTCGTGGTAGTGGCCGTTCACCGCCATCATGGGCCCGCCGGCACAGGCGGCCAGGCATTCCTCTTCCAGCTTGAGGAAGATGCGCCCGTCGCTGGTGGTCTCGCCCAGCTTCGCGCCCAGCTTCTTCTCCACGTGGGCGACGATATCGTCCGCTCCACAAAGCATGCAGGAGATGTTGGTGCAGATGGACACGGTATTGCGGCCCACCGGTTTCGTTTCGATCATGGAATAGAAGCTGGCCACCTCGTAGACCGCCACCCGCGGCATTTCCAGGTATTCCGCGACGGCATCCATCATCTCGGTGCTGACCCAGCCCTGCTCGTGCTGCACGGCATGCAGGGCCGACAGCACCGCGGAGTTCTTCTGGTCCGGCGGATACTTCGCCACCCAGTGGTCGATCTCCTCGCGGACCTTGCCCGAGAGCTTGAGGGCATCACTTTTTTGATTCAGTTCGGTCATGGAAAACCTTTATTCACCGCAAAGACGCAAAGGGCGCAAAGTAATCATTTTTCACGATGCACGGTGTCAACCATACTGCAAGGATTGGCCATGATGATCGATCCCTATTGACAGGACTTTGCCCTACAAGGGTTTTCTTTGCGTCCTTTGCGTCATTGCGGTTAAAAAACATCACCGGTCGATCTCGCCAAACACGATGTCCTGGGTGCCGATGATGGCCACCACGTCGGCCAGCATGTGACCACGGGACATCTCGTCCAGTGCCGCCAGGTGGGGGAAACCCGGGGCGCGCACCTTCAGGCGGTAGGGTTTGTTGGCGCCATCGGATACCAGGTAGACGCCGAATTCACCCTTGGGATGCTCCACGGCCGCGTAGGCCTCGCCCTTGGGGATGATGAAACCCTCGGTGAACAGCTTGAAGTGGTGGATCAGCGCTTCCATGTCGGCCTTCATCTCTTCCCGGGGCGGCGGCGCGATCTTGTAGTCCTCGATCATCACCGGGCCGGGATTGGTGCGCAGCCAGTCCACGCACTGCCTGATAATACGGTTGGACTGGCGCATTTCTTCCATGCGCACCAGGTAGCGGTCGTAACAATCGCCGTTTACGCCCACCGGGATATCGAAATCCATGCGGTCGTAGACCTCGTAGGGTTGCTTCTTGCGCAGGTCCCATTCAACGCCCGAGCCACGCAGCATGGGCCCGGTCATACCCAACTGCAGGGCGCGCTCCGGCGACACCACGCCGATACCCACGGTACGCTGCTTCCAGATGCGATTCTCGGTCAGCAGGGTTTCGTATTCGTCCACGCAGGCAGGGAATCGATTGGTGAAATCCTCGAGGAAATCCAGCAGCGAACCCTGGCGGTTTTCATTGAGCCGGCGCACCGCATTCGCATCGTGCCACTTGGAGGGCGCGTACTGGGGCATGCGCCCGGGCAGGTCGCGGTACACGCCGCCCGGCCGGTAATAGGTGGCATGCAGGCGCGCGCCCGACACCGCCTCGTAGCAGTCCATGAGATCTTCCCGCTCGCGGAAGGCGTAGAGGAAAATCGTCATGGCGCCGATGTCGAGTCCATGGGCCCCGATCCACAGCAGGTGATTGAGGATGCGGGTGATCTCGTCGAACAACACGCGAATGTACTGGGCGCGCAGCGGTGCCTCGATGCCGAGCAGCTTTTCCATGGCCAGCACATAGCCGTGTTCGTTGCACATCATGGACACGTAATCGAGGCGGTCCATGTAGCCAATGCTCTGGTTATAGGGCTTGCTCTCGGCCAGCTTCTCCGTGGCGCGATGCAGCAGCCCGATGTGCGGGTCGGCGCGCTGCACCACTTCGCCATCCATCTCCAGCACCAGGCGCAGCACACCGTGCGCCGCCGGGTGCTGGGGACCGAAATTCAGGGTGTAGTTTCTGATCTCAGGCATCTTCAGCGTCCTGTACGGCGGGGGCGCCCGCGCCGTGTCGTTGCACGTCGTCGCGGATCACCTTGGGCACCAGCACGCGCGGTTGGATGCTGACCGGCTGGTATATCACCCGCTGCTTCTCCGGATCGTAGCGCACTTCCACGTTGCCGCTGAGGGGAAAATCCTTGCGGAAGGGATGGCCGACGAAGCCGTAGTCGGTGAGGATGCGGCGCAGATCCGGGTGACCCTCGAAGAGGATGCCGAACAGGTCGAAGGCCTCACGCTCGTACCAGTCGGCTCCGTTCCAGATCTCGATCACCGAGGGGATCACCGGCAGTTCATCGTCGGGCGCATACGCACGCACCCGCAGGCGGCGGTTGTGTTGCACCGACAGCAGGTGATAGACGGCCGCGAAACGGCGGGCCGCGGTGGGTCGCGCCGTCGACAGTTCGTCATGGACCGCATCCAGGTACCCGGCCGTACCGACATTCACACCACGGCTGAAACCCTGCCCGCTGGCCTCGCTGGTACCCCATTCGGTCAGACCGTACTGGGAATAATCCACTCCGCACACATCGATGAGTTGCTCGAAACCCCAGTCATCACGCAGCGACCGCATGACCTCCAGCAGTTCCGTCACGGTCACCTCGATCGTCACCTCTCCCACGTCGACGATGCAGGCCGCCAGCCGCGACCCGAGGCGGGACTGCAGGTCAGTGGCGAAATGGTGGATGGCGTCGGTCATTGGCTAGTGTCTTCAGCGGGCAATGGTGTTGGTGCGACGGATCTTGTTCTGCAGCTGGATGATGCCATACAGCAGCGCCTCGGCGGTGGGCGGACAGCCGGGTACATAGATATCCACGGGCACGATGCGGTCGCAGCCACGCACCACGGCATAGGAATAATGGTAATACCCCCCGCCATTGGCACAGGAGCCCATGGAGATCACCCAGCGCGGCTCGGCCATCTGGTCGTATACCTTGCGCAGGGCCGGGGCCATCTTGTTGACCAGCGTACCGGCCACGATCATCACGTCGGACTGACGCGGACTGGGACGGAACACGATACCGAAACGGTCCAGGTCGTAGCGCGAGGCGCCGGCCTGCATCATCTCCACGGCGCAACAGGCCAGGCCGAAGGTCATGGGCCACATGGAGCCGGTACGCGCCCAGTTGATGAGCTTGTCGGCGTTGGTGGTGACGAAACCCTCTTCCAGAATGCCCTCGATACTCATGACATCACTCCCATTCCAGGGCCCCCTTCTTCCATTCATAGATGAAGCCGACCACCAGGATGCCCAGGAACAGGGTCATGGCCAGGTAACCGAACAGGCCGATCTCCTCCAGCACCACGGCCCAGGGGAACAGGAAGGCGATTTCCAGATCGAAGATGATGAACAGGATGGCCACCAGGTAGTAGCGCACGTCAAAGCGCATGCGCGTGTCCTCGAAGGCCTCGAAGCCGCATTCGTAGGGGGAATTCTTTTCGCTGTCGGGCTTGTGGGGGCCCAGGACGAAGCCCAGCAGGATGGGCACCACCCCGACCAGCAGGCCGATGGTGATAAAAATCAGGATGGGTAGATAGTTATCCAGCATTCTCCCGCTTCCGCCGTCTTGTTATCGGGCTGGGTAAGGAACCCGCCGTTATGCACTACCCTGGTTCAGAGAAACCCTGAACCCGCGCCAGTCTAGGGCAGAGTCTTGACGGGTGTCAAGTTGAGAGACATCTGTAATTACCTTTATTATTAATATGTTATACCAATTACTGGGGGTATAAATAAAACCATCGCTCGAAAGGGTTTGGCGCACATGAAAAAGCCGCGGGGGCGCTTTGCTCCTGCGGCTTCGGTAGGTCTGGAGTGAGCCTGGGCCCACCCCGCTTTTTTGGGATCAGGCCCTGGCGCGACGGCGGCTCCAGGCCAGCAAGGGCAGGGTCAGGCCCAACAGGAGCAGGCTGCCCGGCTCCGGCACGGAGCCCGGGGGTTCAGGCATGGAGCCCGAAATGGACTTGATCTTGAAATAGTCGTTCCCGGAGGAGATGTTGGCACTGCTGACCTGGGGATTGAAGGCGCTGATCAGCCAGTAACTGGAGGTGTATACGGAACTGACATCCTTGTTGCTGCCCGTGCTGAGGTTGGTGTAGTCACCCACATGGGTCCAGCCGTTGCTGGCCAGGCTGGAATAGCTGTACCCGCCAGCCAGGTTCGGGGCGCCGACACCCGTGTAGGCCAGCAGCGTGATGTCGGCATCCTCGTACTTCCACCCGATCCTGACCTGTTCCAGGGTCACCGCCTTGCCGTCGAAATCGAACAGCACGGAATCGATATAGCCGCTGTTATCGGTGGAATGGTTGGGAGAGCTGGTGCTTTCGCCGCGATTCTGCACACCCAGCCCGCTGCCGCTGTACTCGTGCAATTTTTGCGTCTGGAGCACGCTGCTGGAGCCCGTATTGGACCAGGCGGACGCGAACACGCTGTTACCCGCCGAGGAATATTCACGGACGTTGCCGTTAAAGGCGCTGCCGCAACCACTCACGCAACCACTGCTGAACACCCAGTCAATGGCGGCATGGGAGTTGACAGAGATACCGGACAGCAACGCACCGAGCATCCCGACGGAGAAGAACCGATTCGTTATTTTCATCATGGATCACCTGTGTGCTTACTGTTTTTCTGGCAACCCAGGCGATCCCTTCCCGGCATGCTTCGTTTTTGTTGGGTCACTACCAGGGCCTTTCCCGCCCTTTGACACCTTCATTGTTCATTTACATAGCAAATTTCATTCCAATAAGAATTTCTTATTGAATAACATTCGATTAGTCGTGCAGGTCTTCCCCGCAGCTTTGGACCTGTAAATTTTATTGACAGCCGGCCCCACGGACCCTAGGGCCCAAGGCGCTCCAGCAAGGCCTTGGCCTGGGCGCGCCCCTCGAATGCCTGCCCATCCGCAAGGGCCTGCCGCAGCTCCGTGCGTGCCTCGGCATCCCGGCCCAGGGCCGCCAGGGCCGCGCCCAGATGGTAACGTATCTCCGGGTGATCGGAGATACGTAACTGGGCTTCGCGCAGAAAGCGCAGGCCCTCTTCGGCCCGCTCCATGCGCACCAGGGACCAGCCCAGCGTGTCGTTCACGAAGGGATTGCCGGGATCCAGGGCATGGGCACGCCGTGCGAGCGCCAGGGCCTCTTCGAACTGGTCCTGGCGCAAGGCGATGTAAGCCAGGTTGTTCAGCACCCGCGGATCTTCCCCCTGGCTTGCCAGCAGATCCCCATAGCCGGCCGCGGCCGCGGCCAGGTCGCCCTTCTGCAGATGCGCCTCGGCAAGCGCCAGGCGTACCGGCACCTGGCCGGGGTAATCCCGCTCCCAGCGGGACAGGAAATCGATGGCTTCTTGCACGCGCCCCGATTGCCGGTAGGTACTGGCCAGCTGCAGGGCGATTTCCATGCTGGGTGCACGCGCCAGGGCGCGCCGAAACTGCTCCGCGGCCTTGTCAGGTTCACCCTCGCGGACATGGCGCATGCCCAGCAGGTAATAACCCTCGCCGGCATCGGGCCACTGTTCCTGGATGGCGAGCGCAAGGTCTTCGGCCTGCTTGAGCTTGCCGCGCGCCAATTCGATTTCCGCCATCATGACCCGGGCACGCAGGGAATCCGGCGCGACATTCACGGCCTTCTGTAACGACCAGGCTGCACCATCGAGGTCCTCTGCGTCCACCTGCAACCGGGCGACGCGCAGCAACCGCGGCGCATCGAAGCCGGCCAGCTGGGAAAGTTTCTTGAAGCTCACGCGCGCCGCCAGGGTCTGGGCAAGACCCAGTTCGGCCAGACCCTGGCGTTCCAGCATCCGCTGGTTGTCAGGATCGTCCCGCAACACCCGGTGCGCCACCTTCAAGGCATCCTCCGCCCGATCTGACCGCAGCAACAAGTCGGACAAGTACGCCCCGACATAGGCCGAATCGGGCTCGAGGTCATGGGCCTTGCGCAGCCAGCGCAGGGCTCCCTCGAGGTCCTCCAGCCCCTCGGCGAGGCGCGCCATCTCCACCATTGCCTCGACATGCCGGGGATGCTGTTGCAGGAGGGCCTCCAATGCCGCGCGCGCGGCATCGGGGCGACCCTGGGCCCGGTCCAGCTTGGCCAGGTTGAGGCGCGCCGGCAGGAAATCGGCGTCGCGTGACAGCATGGCCAGGTAGATCCCGCGCGCGGCTTCCAGCTGGCCATTGGCCGTCAGGGCCGTGGCGTGCAGCGTCTGCAGGGTTTCGTTCCCGGGGTCCCGCGCCACCAGCCTCTGCGCCACCTCCAGCCCCTGTTCCAGTTCACCGTTCTGCAAATACAGCACCCCGAGCATGATACCCGCCTGCTCATTTTCCTGACCCTGCTCGAAGATCCCGGCCAGCCCCGTCATGGCCGCGTCCTGGCGTCCCCGCACCAGGTCCAGGGTGGCCTGCTGCAGGCGTGCCTCGCTACTGAGCGGATTCAGGTCCAGGGCGCGTCCCAGTAATTCGGCTGCCTTGCCATGCCGGCCGAGCCGGGCCTGCACCGAGCCGAGCATGGTCAGCAGTGCCTCGTCCTCGGGTGCCATCGCCAGGGCCGGTTCCAGCACTTGCACCGCCTTTTCCAGTTCATCGTCGCGTACCAGCAGGGAGCCAAGCAACTTGCGCGCCCCCACCTGGCCCGGTATCTGCTGTACATAGATCTGGAGCAAGGTAATGGCCTGCTCGTTGCGGTTCAGGCTGTAGTTCACCAAACCGCCCAGCAGCAGGCTCGGGGTATGTTGGTAGAGCAGTTCGCGGGGGACATCGTCGAGAATGGCGGCAGCCTCCGACAATGCCTCGTGGGCCCCCTCTTCGTCACCGCCACGGGCCAGGACCACACCTTGCAGATACGCGGCACGGGGATCCCGCGGGTACTCTTCACGCAGGAAATCCAGGTCCTCCCGCGATTTATCCAGTTGCCCCAGATCCATGTACACCCCGGCACGGGCAATGCGCACGGCCAGGTGGCGCGGTTCCAGTTCCAGGGCACGGGCGTACTGTTCCAGCGCCTGCCAGGAGCGGCCACGGGCATGTTCGATGGCCCCGGCCAGGTACCAGACTTCGGGATTCTCGGGCGCCCGTTCGCGGGCCTGCCGGGCGAGTGGTTCAGCCTCTTCGAGCTCATTGCGCCGCAGCAGGATCGTGGCCAGACCGACCAGGGGTTCCGGCCGCGCGCTATCCAGGTCACGCGCGGCCACGAACTCCTTATCCGCCAGATCCAGGTGGGAGAGTTCCAGGTAGGCCTGTCCGCGCAGCAGATGCAGATCCAGTCGTGTGGAGACTGGATAGGCGACGGGCGGAAATTCCTCGACCACCTTCTGATATTCGTGTTGCATCATCAGCGCGCGCGCCAGGGGCACTGTCACCAGGACCGGATCGGCACCCAGCTTGCGCGCCCTCAGGAATTGCTTTTCCGCACCGGCCCCATCGCCGGTCTCCAGATAACACTTGCCCAACAGCACGTGGGCAGGCAGGTGTTCAGGCGCGATCTGCAGGATGTTCTTGAGATGGATGATCGCTTCTGGAAATGCCTTCTGGTGATACAGGCCATTGGCCTGCTCATAACGCGAGAAGACCGTCGCATCGTCTTCCGCCGGCAGACTGGCCGGCAGACCCAGGACAAACAGGCATAGCAGTGGTAACAGGTATCGGGTCAACATGGGGTGTCCTGGTGGCTAGCCGAGGCCCTGCGAATCGCGGAGCACGGATATCAATGCACAGACGTACAGGGTCTTGGTCCTCCGCCCCGTTTGCTGTCATGCCGAACAAGAATCACGCGAATGGCCGGCAATTGCAACCGTCATCCGGGGAGCCGGAGAAAGCCGGGCCTTTCCCGAAAACAGACCAGGCACAAAAAAGCCGCGGGCGCGGTTCGCTCCTGCGGCTTTGATGTCGATTTGGTGCCGACGGCGAGACTCGAACTCGCACAGCTTACGCCACTACCCCCTCAAGATAGCGTGTCTACCAATTCCACCACGTCGGCTGAAACTTGTCTCCGTACTAGCGGGGTAGGTCATCCTGCCCGGCCGGTGCCTCTTGCGCGGGCGCGCCCGGGACATCCGGCAGGTCCGGCAGGTCCGTATCCGGGCCGGGTCGAACCGGTTGCGCGGGTGACGTCTGCACGCGTTCCGTGACACTCGCCGTGCTGCCGGTGGTATCCCGCACCAGGGGGCTGGAGAGCAGCAGGCTGTTGATGAAAAAGGCCGTAGCCAGGATTCCGGTGGTACGGCTGAAGAAATTGCCACTGCCGCGCGCGCCGAACACGGTAGAGGAGGAACCACTACCAAAGGCAGCACCCATGTCCGCGCCCTTGCCCTGCTGGAGCAGGATCAGCACGATGAGCGCGATACCCAGCACCAACTGAATCACGAGAAAAAAGGTAAACATCACACTTCCCAGCGCCCTTGCGGGTCGCGTCTGCTCCGTCCTGCCCCTGGAACCCCCTGGTCCCTAGCCGGCACGACAGATGGTCAAAAATTCCTCGGCCGCCAGCGAGGCGCCGCCGATCAGGCCGCCATCGATATCCGCCATGGCGAACAGTTCCGCGGCATTGCTTCCCTTGACGCTGCCACCGTAGAGGATCTGCACCTTCTCGGCGACCGCGGCATCCAGCGCGGCGATCTTGCCGCGGATGTAGGCGTGTACATCCTGGGCCTGCTGCGGACTGGCGGTCTTGCCGGTACCGATGGCCCATACCGGTTCGTAGGCGATCACCGCGTCGGCCAGGGCCGCCACGCCTTCCAGCTGAATCACGGCATCCAGCTGCCGGGATACCACCTGCTCGGTGATACCCTGCTCGCGTTCTTCCAGCAGCTCTCCCACGCACAGGATGGGGATCAGGCCGGCCTTGCGGGCAGCGGCGAACTTGCGCGCCGTGAACTCGTCGCCCTCTCCATACAGGCTGCGGCGCTCCGAATGACCGACGATGGCATACTTGCAGCCGAAGTCATTGAGCATCGGGGCGGATACCTCGCCGGTGAAGGCACCGGCGGTCTGGTCGCTCACGTCCTGGGCGCCATAGCCCAGCGAGGAGCCCTTGAGGAGCTGTGCCACCTCGGGGATGTACACATAGGGGGGGCATACCGCCACATCGGCCTTCAGGTCACCGAGGCCGGCCTTGATGTCGGCCACCAGTTGCCGGACGCTCTGCAGGGAGCCGTTCAGTTTCCAGTTTCCCGCCACCAGTATCCGCCGCATGCCACTCTCCCGTTATTCTTGAAAAAACAGCCCGCAAGCTTAGCCGCCGGACCGGCAAAAATCAATGAGCAAGACCCCGGATCCGGGGCCCGGAATCAGAAACTGCTGGCCACCACCGCGGCCAGGACCGCCACCTGCTCGCGCACCAGCACGTCGTCTTCGCCTTCCACCATCACCCGCACCACGGGCTCGGTGCCCGAGGGACGCAACAGCACCCGACCCCGGCCCTGCATGCGCGCCTCGGCGGCCTTGACCGCTTCCTGAACCAGGGCGACAGTGCCCAGATCCACCCGGCTGGAGACCGGCACATTGATCATGTGCATGGGATATTTGCGCATACCCTGCTTGAGCTCGTGCAGGGAGCGGCCCGACTGCATCATTTCCGCCAACACCTGCAGGGCGGAGATGATGCCGTCACCGGTGGTGGTGCGGTCCAGGCAGATGATATGGCCGGAGGATTCACCGCCGATGACGCCACCCTCCTGTTGCAGCAACTCCATCACGTAGCGGTCGCCCACCTTGGCACGCACGAAGGGGATGGCCTGCTCGCGCAGGGCTACCTCCAGGCCGAGATTGCTCATCAGGGTGCCCACCACGGCGCCGCGCAGCTGGCCGGCCTGGTGGCGGGAACGGGCAATGATGAACAGCAGTTCATCACCGTCGACGAGTTCGCCCATGTGGTCCACCATGATGAGGCGGTCACCGTCACCATCCAGCGCGATGCCCAGGTCGGCCTGCTGCTCCCGCACCAGGGCCTGCAACCGGGCCGGCTCGGTGGAGCCGCACTCGTGGTTGATGTTGAGGCCATCCGGGTCCACGCCGATGGCCACCACGTCGGCGCCCAGTTCGTCGAGCACGTTGGGGGCCACGTGGTAGGTGGCACCATTGGCACAGTCCACCACGATCTTCAGTCCGCTCAGGTTGAGGCTGGCGGGTACGGTGCTCTTGCAGTACTCGATGTAGCGTCCGCGGGCATCCACCACCCGCTCGGCCTTGCCGAGGCGGGAGGAGTCCACGGTCTTGATGGGCTGGTCCAGGGCATCCTCGATGGCCTGCTCCACTTCGTCGGGCAGCTTGGCGCCCTGGGCGGAAAAGAACTTGATGCCGTTGTCATAGTGGGGATTGTGGGAAGCACTGATGACGATGCCGGCGCAGGCATGCAGGGTACGGGTGAGATAGGCGATGGCCGGGGTCGGCATGGGCCCCAGCAGGCGGATGTCCACCCCGGAGGCGGACAGCCCGGCCTCCAGCGCCGATTCAAACATATAGCCGGAAATGCGCGTGTCCTTGCCGATCACCACCGAGTTGCGGCGCCCGCAACCCAGCACCTGGCCGGCCGCCCAGCCCAGCTTGAGCATGAATTCCGCGGTGATGGGACCCTCCCCCACCCGGCCGCGAATGCCGTCGGTACCGAAATACTTGCGTGCCATGACTACTCCCAATCCCCTGTTTCCGCGTTCAGTACCGCTGCGCACATGCCAATGGCCTCGACGGTGGCGCGCACGTCATGGGCACGCACGATGCGCGCCCCCTGCCAGACCGCCAGGACCGCGAGCGCCAGGCTCGGATGCAGGCGTTCACCGGTCTCCAGGCCCAGCACCTTACCAATCATGGACTTGCGCGAAAGGCCCACCAGTACGGGATACCCGGTAGCGGTCAGCCGCTCCAATTCCCGAAGCAAACGCAGATTATGACCCAGTGCCTTGCCAAAACCAAAGCCGGGATCGAAGAGGATACGGTGGGACGGGATACCGGCCGCCTCGCAGGCCCCCGCGCGGGCCAGCAGGAAATCACGCACCTCTTCCACCACGTCATCGTATTCCGGGGCCTCCTGCATGGTGCGGGGCTCGCCCTGCATGTGCATGAGGCAGACCGGCACTCCGGCCGCCACCGCCGCCGCCAGGGCACCCGGGGCGCGCAGGGCGTTGACGTCGTTGATCAGGCCGGCACCGGCCGCCACGGCCGCCGCCATCACCTCCGGCTTGCGGGTATCGATGGACACGGGCACGGACAGATAGGGGCAGAGCGCCTCCAGCACCGGGATCACCCGCGCCAGTTCTTCCTCCACCGGCACCTCGGGGGCACCGGGACGGGTGGACTCGCCACCGATGTCGAGGATGGCGGCGCCCTCCTCCACCATGCTCAGGGCATGTTCCACCGCCGCCTCGCGACCGACGAATCGTCCACCATCGGAGAAGGAATCCGGGGTGACGTTCAGCACCCCCATCACCGCGGGACGGGAAAGGTCGAGAGGCTTGCCGCCGCAGTCGAGGATCATTTTCAGAACCTTTTCACCGCAAAGGCGCAGGGGGCGCAAAGAAAATCAATATGGATGAATCTGATCGACTTTCCTGAGTAGCCAGCCGACACAATCTTTTCATTGTTTTGCGTACTCTGCGTCTTTGCGGTGGATACATAAGGTTGGATCAAGCAGCGAACAAAATCAAAACGCCCCGCATCGCGGGGCGTTTTCCTGCAACAAGGCAGAACCTGCGATCAATGCTGGCTGGCGGGCCCGCCGATGGCACCGTCGACGGGGCCTTCCTCGCGGCCACCCGCGGGTCGGGCGCCACCGGAACTCTGGCCTTCGTCCCAATCCTGGGGCGGACGCGGTGTCCTGCCCTCCATGAGGTCGCTGATCTGGTCCGAATCGATGGTTTCGTACTTCATCAGGGCCGCCGCCATGGCATGCAGGATATCGATCTTCTCGCGCAGGATCTGCTCGGCGCGGGCATAGTTGCGGTTGATGATGTTGCGGATCTCGTCATCGATGGCATGGGCCGTCATGTCGGACACATTCTTGTGCTGCGACACACTGTGGCCCAGGAACACCTCGCCTTCATCCTCGCTGTAGGTGAGCGGGCCGAGTTTCTCCGACAGGCCCCACTTGGTCACCATGTTGCGGGCCAGTTCGGTGGAACGCTGGATGTCGTTGGAGGCGCCGGTGGTCACCATGTCCTCGCCGAAGATGATCACCTCGGCGATACGGCCCCCGAACAGGCTGGAGATCTGGCTTTCCAGGCGCTGCTTGCTGTAGCTGTAGCGGTCTTCCTCGGGCAGGAACATGGTCACACCCAGGGCACGGCCACGGGGGATGATGCTGACCTTGTAGACCGGGTCGTGGGACGGCACCGAGCGGCCGACGATGGCGTGACCGGCCTCGTGGTAGGCGGTCAGCTTCTTCTCGTCCTCGCTCATAACCATGGACCGGCGCTCGGCGCCCATCATGATCTTGTCCTTGGCCTTCTCGAGATCCTCCATTTCCACCAGGCGCTTGTTGCCGCGGGCGGCGAACAGCGAGGCCTCGTTCACCAGGTTGGCGAGATCGGCGCCGGAAAAGCCCGGCGTGCCGCGCGCGATGATGCTGGCCTTGACGTTGTCGCTCAAGGGCACCTTGCGCAGGTGCACCTTGAGGATCTGCTCGCGGCCGCGCACGTCAGGCAGCGGCACCACTACCTGGCGGTCGAAGCGGCCGGGACGCAACAGGGCCGGGTCGAGCACGTCGGGGCGGTTGGTGGCGGCAATTACGATCACGCCTTCGTTGCCCTCGAAGCCGTCCATCTCCACCAGCAGCTGGTTGAGGGTCTGTTCGCGCTCGTCGTGACCACCGCCCAGGCCGGCGCCACGATGGCGACCCACGGCGTCGATTTCATCGATGAAGATGATGCAGGGAGCGTGCTTCTTGGCCTGTTCGAACATGTCACGCACGCGCGAGGCACCGACACCGACGAACATTTCCACGAAGTCGGAACCAGAGATGGTGAAGAAGGGCACCTTGGCCTCGCCGGCGATGGCGCGCGCCAGCAGGGTCTTGCCGGTACCGGGCGAGCCCACCATCAGCACGCCACGCGGGATCTTGCCGCCCAGCTTCTGGAACTTGCCGGGGTCGCGCAGGAATTCCACCAGCTCGGCCACCTCGTCCTTGGCCTCCTCGACGCCGGCCACATCGTTGAAGGTGACCTTGATCTGATCCTCGCCCAGCATGCGGGCCTTGCTCTTGCCGAAGGACATGGCACCGCGACCGCCGGCACCGCCCTGCATCTGGCGCATGAAGAAGATCCACACGCCGATCAGCAGCAGCATGGGGAACCAGGAGATGAAGATCTGCATCAGCACGGAATCCTGCTCCGGTGCCTGTGCCTTGACCTGCACCCCACTGCCCAGCAGGTCATCGATCATCTTGGGGTCGTTGGGGGTATAGGTGGAGAATTTCTCGCCACTGGCCAGTTCGCCCTGAACGGTGCGGCCATCGATCACCACCCGGTCCACGTTGCCGGCCTTCACGGCAGCAATGAAGTCGGAATAGGCCATGGCCTGGGCGCGCGGAGCGGGCGGACCGAAGCTGTTGAATACGGACATCAGGACGACCGCGATGATCACCCAGAGAATCAGATTTTTTGCCATGTCGTTCAAAACGCGCACCTCGATAAGCCCAGCGGCCGGACATCCGAAAACACCTGAATCATAAGGGCATTTTCGGAATTCAATGATGAAACCTTACTACAGTTTATACCCCCTCGCCAGCACGTATACCTCACGGCTGCGGGGACGGGAAGCTTTTGGCTTGCGGATCACCAGCTTGGTGAACCGGCCCCGCAGGCCCTTGATCAATTCATCGAAACCTTCGCCCTGAAAGGCCTTGAACAACAGGTCGCCTCCAGGGGCCAGCACCCGGCTCGCCAGGTCCACCGCCAGCTCCGCCAGGTACATGGAACTCGGCTGGTCCACCGCTTCCACACCGCTGATATTGGGGGCGATGTCGGACATTACAAGGTCCACCGGCTTTTCCCCGATGGCCTCCAGCAGGGCCGCGAACACCGATTCCTCGCGGAAATCCCCCTGGATGAATTCCACATCGGGCAGGCTGTCCATGGGCAGGATATCGGTGGCAATGATGCGACCCCGGCCATCGAGCAGCCGGGTGGCATACTGGGACCAGCCGCCCGGGGCCGCGCCCAGGTCTACAATGGTCATGCCCGGCCGGATCAGGCGGTCCTTCAGCTGGATTTCCTCCAGCTTGTAGACCGCCCGCGAACGATATCCTTCCCGCTGGGCCTTTTTGACATACTCGTCGGCGAAATGTTCCTGCAACCAGCGGCGGCTGCTCTTGCTACGGGCCATGGGCGGCCTCCGGCACCGGCCGGGAGGCACGGGAAAAGGGGAAGTGCGTGGCCGCTACGGGTATACTGCTGCGCTCGCTGAATTCAGGATCTGCCATGACACTCTCGGAAAAACAACGCAAACACCTCCGCACCCAGGGCCATACCCTCAAACCGGTGGTCATGATCGGTGCCAAGGGCCTGACCGAATCGGTGCTGCAGGAACTGGACCAGTCTATCGAACACCATGAATTAATGAAAATCCGGGTCAGCGTCGGCGACCGGGACACGCGTGACGCCGTCATCGCCGAGGCCTGCGAGCGCACTGGCGCCGAGCTGGTGCAGCGTATCGGCAATATCGCCCTGCTGTTCCGGGCGCGGAAGAAGAATTCCGCCATTGTCCTGCCCTAGGTCAGCACACCCTTGGCCTCAAGGCAGTAGTATTGAACCTCTGATGTTCAGATAGGCCCGTAGGAGCGGGCTCTGCCCGCGAACGCTCCGCCACCGCCCCTTCGCGGGCAGAGCCCGCTCCTACCTGCAGAGGTCGCGCCAGTGCCGTTCACCATCCTGTCCACAATTCGACTGCTGTCCCTCGTCCTGCTCAGCCTGCTGCTCCTGGCCCAGGGTGTCCAGGCCGACCAGGGCCAGGACCTGAATTTCGACGACCGCCCTCTCGACGAACCCCTCACCCACCCCGACTGGTTCAAGCTCAGCTTCCTCGACCTGCAAGAGGACCTGCAGGACGCCGCACGGGCAGGCAAGCGGGGCGTGATCCTCTACTTCGGCCAGAAATACTGTGCGTACTGCAAGGCGCTGCTGGAACACAATTTCGGCAAGGCGGACATCCGCCGCTACACCCGCGAACATTTCGATGTCCTGGGCATCGACATCCATGGTGACCGGGGCGTCACGGACCTGGAAGGCCGGGAATGGACCGAGCGCAGCTTTTCCAGCGAACTCGGCACCGTGTTCACCCCCACCCTGCTGTTCCTGGACACGGAGGGTCATGAGGTCCTGCGCCTGCCGGGCTACTACCCGCCCTACACCTTTCGTGCCGCCCTGGAATACGTGGCCGACGGCCATTACCGGCGAGAGGATTTCCGCAGCTACCTGGCCCGCGCCGAGGTCCCCCTGGTGTTCGAGGCCGGCGGACTGAATCATCAGGATTTCTTCAGCCCGCCGCCGCACGCACTGGACCGCAGTCGCTGGCCCGCCAGCCGCCCTCTGGTGGTGTTCTTCGAGCAGGGTGACTGCCACGCCTGTGACATCCTGCATACCGGCCCACTGGAACAGGCCGCCATCCGTGAGCAGTTGCGGCGCATGGACACGGTACAACTCGACCTGTGGGGGAATACACCCGTGGTTACACCGGGTGGGCAACGCACCACCGACGGCGCCTGGGCAACGGAACTGGGGCTGTTCTACGCCCCGACCCTGTTGTTCTTCGACGAACGGGGCCGGGAAATCATCCGCGTGGATTCCGTTACTCACCTGCTGCGGCTGCGCTCGGTACTCGATTACATTCTCAGCGGTGACTACCGGGAACAGCCCGACTACCAGCGGTGGCGCGGGCGGCAGTGACCCGACCGGGATGATCGCACAACCCCGTTCGCGGCCGGAGGCCGCTCCTACAGGGGTTCAGGCACTCCGTCCCCCTGAAGGCGCGAAGGCCACCAGGGCCAGCCCGGCCAGGCTGTTGAAGAGATACAGGGTCGAGGCGACGCCGTGCAGGCGGGCGAATTGCGCGCTCCCGGCCAGACCCTCGCCGCGCAGGTCGGCGATCATGGGCGCCAGCCACAGCCGGTCGACCAGGATGACCAGCAGCATCCCCGCCAGGACCCACAGGCGCCAGGAAGGGCGCCCGGGACTGAGCTTGTGGAATAACAACAGGAGGCTGCCGCACACCAGCCCGAGCCAGGCCAGGGCACGGAACATCTCGCCGGCCAGGGTACCGGCCAGGGTGCGGTCCTCGAGGACGGCAAAGAGGATGGGGGCGGCAATGAACCCGATGGCCCACAGGCCGCCCACCCAGAGGGTGAGCAGGATTCGTTCGCCGACCGGAATGGAAGGACTCACACGCTACTCGTAGCGCACCGCGATGATTTCGAAGTTCTTGGCGCCGTTGGGCACCTGTACCTGCACCGGGTCTCCCTCCATCTTGCCGATCAGGGCACGGGCGATGGGCGAATTCACCGAGATCAGTCCGGCCTTGATGTCCGCTTCGTCCTCGCCGACGATCTGGTAGGTGATCTCTTCCTCGGTATCCTCATCCATCAACTCGACGGTGGCACCGAAAATCACCTTGCCACCAGCATCCACGGTGGACAGGTCGATGATCTGGGCATTGGAGAGTTTGCCGTCGATCTCCTTGATGCGGCCCTCGATGAAGCTCTGCTGCTCGCGGGCAGCGTGGTATTCCGCATTTTCCTTGAGATCGCCATGGGCGCGCGCCTCGGCGATGGCCTCAATGACCTTGGGGCGATCAACCGTTTTCAGGCGCTGTAACTCAGCACGGAGCTTGTCGGCTCCGCGCACGGTCAAAGGAACTTTGCTCATTGCATGGGCTCCTTGTGCAGATCCTGCAAGCGATTCACGGTGCCGACATCCAGGTAGCGCAGTGCCATGCAGGTGGCACTGGCATGGGCCATGGTGGTGCTGTAGCTGACCTTGTGTTGCAGGGCGGCACCCCGAATGGTAAAGGAATCCGCCATGGCCTGTTTGCCTTCGGTGGTATTGATGATCAGATTGATCTGGTCATTCTTGATCATGTCCACGATATGCGGCCGCCCCTCGGTAACCTTGTTGACGATCTGGCAGTCTATGCCGGCCGCACGGATCACGCCACCGGTGCCACTGGTGGCCACCACCTGGAAACCCTGTTCGGCCAGGTCGCGGGCCAGCTTCAGGGCTTCGGCGCGATCCACTTCGCGCACGCTGATGAACACCCGGCCGGAGCGCGGCAGGCGTTCTCCGCCGCCCACCTGGGCCTTGGCGAAGGCCTCGGCGAAGTTGCGGCCCACGCCCATGACCTCGCCGGTGGACTTCATCTCCGGGCCCAGGATCGGGTCCACACCCGGGAACTTCACGAAGGGGAACACGGCTTCCTTGACGGAATAATAGCGAGGAACGACCTCCTCCGTCACGCCCTGCTCCACCAGGCTGCGGCCCGCCATGCAGCGCGCGGCAATCTTGGCCAGGGGGCGCCCGGTCGCCTTGGATACGAAGGGTACAGTCCGGGATGCGCGCGGGTTCACTTCCAGCACGTAGATGTCCTCGCCCTGGATGGCGAACTGGGCGTTCATGAGGCCCACCACCTTGAGCTCGTGAGCCATGGCCGTCATCTGCTCGCGCAGGCGATCCTGCATTTCCTTGCCGAGGGTATAGGGCGGCAGTGAACAGGCGGAATCCCCGGAATGCACGCCGGCCTGTTCGATATGTTCCATGATACCGCCGATGAGCACGTCCTTGCCGTCGCAGATGGCATCCACGTCCACTTCCACCGCATCGTCCAGGAAGCGGTCCAGCAGTACCGGGGAGTCATTGGAAACACTCACGGCCTCGCGCATGTAGCGCATCAGGTCCTCTTCACTGCGCACGATCTCCATGGCACGGCCGCCCAGCACATAGGACGGACGCACCACCAGCGGGTAACCGATTTCGTTGGCCAGTGCCATGGCCTGGTCGGCGGTGCGGGCCGTACGGTTGGGCGGCTGGCGCAGCCCCAGCTTGTTGATCAGCTGCTGGAAGCGTTCGCGGTCCTCGGCCAGGTCGATGGAATCGGGCGAGGTGCCGATGATGGGCACGCCGGCGGCCTCCAGGTCGCGCGCCAGCTTCAGCGGCGTCTGGCCGCCATACTGCACGATCACGCCCTTGGGTTTTTCCTTCTCGACCACTTCCAGCACGTCTTCCAGGGTCAGCGGCTCGAAATACAAACGGTCGGAGGTGTCGTAATCGGTGGACACGGTTTCCGGGTTGCAGTTGACCATGATGGTCTCATAGCCATCATCACGCAGGGCCAGTGCCGCATGCACGCAGCAGTAGTCGAACTCGATCCCCTGGCCGATACGGTTGGGGCCGCCGCCCAACACCATGATCTTCTCCCGGTCGGTGGGCTGCGCCTCGCACTCCTCCTCGTAGGTGGAGTACATGTAGGCGGTGCTGGTGGCGAATTCCGCCGCGCAGGTGTCCACCCGCTTGAACACGGGGTGCACCTCCAGCAGGCGGCGCATCTTGCGCACCGTGCGTTCGTTGGTATCCAGCAGTTTTGCCAGGCGCCGATCGGAGAACCCCTTGCGCTTGAGCATGTACAGGCGATCCCGGTCCAGGACGTCGACGCCCCATTCGCGCACCTTCGCCTCCAGCTCCATGAGTTCCTGGATCTGCATCAGAAACCAGGGGTCGATGAAACTGGTCTCGTGGATCTTCTTCAGGGACCAGCCGAAGCGGAAGGCATCGGCCAGGTAGCGGATACGATCGGCGCCGGGGGCGCGCAACTCGCGGCGCAGCACATCCTTGGCATCGTCCCGCTTGAGATCCAGGATCTCGTCCAGGCCATCGATGCCCGTCTCCAGGCCACGCAGGGCCTTCTGCAACGACTCCTGGAAGGTGCGGCCGATGGCCATCACCTCGCCCACGGATTTCATCTGGGTAGTGAGGCGGTCGTTGGCGCGCGGGAATTTCTCGAAGGTGAAACGCGGGATCTTGGTGACCACGTAATCGATGGAGGGTTCGAAAGAGGCCGGGGTGGCACCGCCGGTGATCTCGTTCTGCAGTTCATCCAGGGTGTAGCCGACGGCCAGCTTGGCCGCCACCTTGGCGATAGGGAATCCGGTGGCCTTGGAGGCCAGGGCCGAGGAACGGGACACGCGCGGGTTCATCTCGATGATGATCATGCGACCGTTCTCGGGATTGATGGCGAACTGCACGTTGGAACCGCCGGTCTCCACGCCGATCTCGCGCAACACTGCCAGGGAGGCGTCGCGCATGATCTGGTATTCCTTGTCCGTCAGGGTCTGCGCCGGCGCGACGGTGATGGAGTCGCCGGTGTGCACGCCCATGGGATCGAAGTTCTCGATGGAACAGATGATGATGCAGTTGTCCTTCTTGTCGCGCACCACCTCCATTTCATATTCTTTCCAGCCAAGTACCGATTCCTCGATCAGCAGCTCGTTGGTGGGCGACAGGTCAAGCCCGCGCTCGCAGATCTCGACGAATTCTTCCTTGTTGTAGGCGATGCCACCACCACTGCCACCCATGGTGAAGGACGGGCGGATGATGGTGGGGAAGCCGATCTGCGCCTGCACCTGCATTGCCTCTTCCATGCTGTGGGCCATGGCGGAGCGCGGCAGATCCAGGCCGATCTTGCGCATGGCCTTGCGGAACTTGTCGCGGTCTTCCGCTTTGTCGATGGCCTCGCGCTTGGCGCCGATCATCTCCACGCCAAATTGTTCCAACACACCCTCGCGGGCCAGGTCCAGGGCGCAGTTCAGCGCCGTCTGGCCACCCATGGTGGGCAGCAGCACATCGGGACGCTCCTGTTCGATGATGCGCGCCACGGTCTTCCAGTTGATGGGCTCGATGTAGGTGGCATCGGCCATCTCCGGATCGGTCATGATGGTGGCCGGGTTGGAGTTGACCAGGATGACCCGGTAGCCCTCCTCCTTGAGCGCCTTGCAGGCCTGGGCCCCGGAATAATCGAACTCGCAGGCCTGGCCAATGACGATGGGCCCGGCGCCGATGATGAGAATACTGCTGATGTCAGTGCGTTTTGGCATTTTTACCTGGCTTTGATCATTTCAACGAAGCGGTCGAACAGCGGTGCCACGTCATGGGGACCGGGACTCGCCTCGGGGTGTCCCTGGAAACTGAAGGCCGGCACGTCGGTGCGTTCCATGCCCTGCAGGGTGCCATCGAACAGGGAACGATGGGTGGCGCGCAGGTTCGCCGGCAGGGTCTGCTCGTCCACGGCGAAGCCATGGTTCTGACTGGTGATCATCACCATGCCGGTGTCGAGGTCCTGCACCGGGTGGTTGGCGCCGTGGTGGCCGAACTTCATCTTCACCGTGCGCGCGCCACTGGCCAGGCCCAGCAACTGGTGACCCAGGCAGATGCCAAAGGTGGGGATGCCGTCACCCAGCAGGTCCTGGATGGCATCGATGGCGTAGTCGCAGGGTTCCGGGTCGCCCGGGCCGTTGGACAGGAACAGGCCGTCGGGCTTGAGCTTGCGCACTTCCGCGGCGGGCGTCCGGGCCGGCACCACGGTCAGGCGGCAGCCGCGATCCACCAGCATGCGCAGGATGTTGCGCTTGACGCCATAGTCGTAGGCCACCACGTGGTGGGGGAGTTTCTCCACGACGGGATGGGGAGCCTCGGGCAGGCCGCCGGCCAGGGTCCAGCTGCCCTGGGCCCATTCGTAGGGTTCGTGGGTGGTCACTTCCTTGGCCAGGTCCAGGCCCTTCAGGCCGGGGAAGGCGCGGGCCGCGGCGATGGCGGCGTCGGCGTCCAGGTCGTCGCCGGCCATGATGCAGCCGCCCTGGGCACCCTTTTCGCGCAGGATGCGCGTCAGACGCCGGGTGTCGATGCCGGCGATACCCACGATCCTGTGTTCACGCAGGTGGCTTTCCAGGTCACCCTCGGAGCGCCAGCTGCTGGCGAGATAGGGGACGTCGCGCACCACCAGGCCGGCGGCCTGCACGTGGGACGACTCGGCATCCTCCACATTGACGCCGGTGTTACCGATGTGCGGGTAGGTCAGGGTGACGATCTGGCGGGAATAGGAAGGATCGGTGAGGATTTCCTGGTAACCGGTAAGGGCGGTATTGAACACCACCTCTCCGGTGGTCTGTCCGTCCATCCCGATCGACTCGCCTCGAAACAGGCTGCCGTCTTCGAGGGCCAACAGGGCCGCTTTCCTCAAGGGAACCTCCACAGCTAGATGTGCAAAGCGGGAAGCCTTTTGGACTTCCCGCCTGGATTTGGGTGTGGACACCAGAACGGTGTGCCATGCTGGATCAGCATTCTAGCGCATGGGGCCCGCACTGTCTACGCGACCCGCCCCCTCAAGGCGTCCCGGAATACAGGTAAAACAGCGCTTTATCCCTTTATCCCCAGCACATCCTGCATGTCGTACAAACCGGCGGGGCGATCCCGCAACCAGGCGGCGGCACGGGCAGCGCCGCGGGCAAAGGTCATGCGGCTGGAGGCCTTGTGGGTGATCTCCAACCGCTCACCGGTACCGGCGAACAGGACCGTATGGTCGCCGACGATGTCGCCGGCACGAATGGTCTCGAAACCGATGGTACCGGCTTTCCGTTCACCGGTGATGCCCTCGCGGCCATACACGGCGCAGGTCTCGAGGTCACGACCCAGGGCGTGCGCGACCACCTCGCCCATGGCCAGGGCGGTGCCGGAAGGCGCGTCCACCTTGTGGCGGTGATGGGCCTCGATCACCTCGATGTCATAGTCCTCGCCCAGCACCCGCGCCGCCATGTCCAGCAGCTTGAGGCACAGGTTCACGCCAACACTCATGTTGGGAGCAAAAACCACGGGGATGTCCGCGGCCGCGGCCGCGATCTGCCCCTTCTGCTCCGCGCTGAATCCGGTGGTGCCAATCACCATGGCCCGCCCCGCCGCACGGCAGCGGGCCAGGTTGGCCAGGGTGACGTCGGGGCGGGTGAAGTCGATGAGCACATCGAAATCGTCACTGACCGCCTCGAGATCGGCGCCGATGGTCACCCCCAGCCTGCCGATACCGGCCATCTCCCCGGCGTCGCTGCCCAGCAAGGAGCTTTGCGGATGCTCGAGCGCCACACCCACCTGCAAATCCTCGTGGGCGTGGCAGGCCTCGATCAGGTGGCGGCCCATGCGGCCGGCGGCTCCGGTGATGGCGATTCGGGTCATGATGGCGTCCGTGTACGGTATGTCAAAGGCGGGAGACTACCACAGCTCGGCGATCCTGCCACGACAGGGGTCGGAGCCGTTTTTCCACCGTATGCACCAGACCGGTCGACCGCTTCGCGGCCAAGGCCGCTCCTACAGGAGGTCGGGCCGGCACCTGTAGGAGCGGCCTTGGCCGCGAACGGCATGGCGAGGTCTAAAAAGGGGTCTAACCCCTTTTTATCTTTTTAGAACTTCATCCCTTCAAAGAACTTCTTCACCCCGTCCAGCCAGGAGGACTCCTGGGGACGATGACGGGAACCACCCTCATGCAGGGTCTGTTCGAAGTTGCGCAGCAATTCCTTCTGCTCGGCATTGAGATTGGCCGGCGTCTCCACCAGCACCCGGCACAGCAGGTCTCCGGTAGGGCCGCCGCGAACCGGGGACACGCCCTTGCCGCGCAGCCGGAACAACTTGCCGGTCTGGGTCTCCTCGGGGATCTTGAGCTTGACCCGGCCGTCGAGGGTGGGCACCTCCAGCTCACCGCCCAGGGCGGCGGCGGTAAAGCTGATGGGCACCTCGCAATACAGGTCCTGGTCCTGGCGCACGAAGATTGGATGCTCCTTGACCCGGATCTGCACATACAGGTCCCCGGGTGGCCCGCCGTTTTCGCCCGCCTCGCCCTCGCCGGCCAGGCGGATGCGGTCACCGCTGTCGACACCCGGCGGCACCTTCACGGACAGGGTCTTGGATTCCTTGACGCGCCCCTGGCCATGACAGGTGCCACAGGGATCGGCAATGATGGTGCCGGCACCGCGGCAGTTGGGGCAGGTCTGCTGGATGGAGAAGAAGCCCTGTTGCATGCGCACCTGGCCGTGGCCGCCGCAGGTGGTGCAGGTGACGGGCTTGGAGCCCTCCTTCGCACCGCTGCCACCACAGGTCTCGCACTTCACCATGGTCGGTACCCGGATCTTCACCGTGGTGCCGCGTACGGCATCCTCCAGGCTCAGTTCCAGGTTGTAGCGCAGGTCGGCGCCACGATAGACGCGGTTGGCACCGCGCGCACCGCCCCCGCCGCCACCAAAGATGTCGCCGAACACGTCCCCGAAGATATCGCTGAAACTGGCACCGGCGGCGCCCGCCCCGAAACCACCCCCGCCCGGACCGCCGCCCATGGAGGGATCCACCCCGGCATGACCGAACTGGTCATAGGCGGCGCGCTTGCGCGCATCGGTGAGCACCTCGTAGGCCTCCTTGGCCTCCTTGAACTTCACCTCGGATTCCTTGTCGTCGGGATTGCGGTCCGGATGGAATTTCTGGGCCGCCCTGCGGTAGGCCTTCTTCAGTTCCGCCTCGCTGGCATTCTTCGCCACGCCCAGGACTTCGTAATAGTCGCGCTTCGCCATGTGTCTTGTTCTATCCCGCCTGTAAACTGCTTACAGCAAAAAGTCCGGGATCAGTTACGCCGATCCCGGACCTGCATTACCCGAGGGTGTCCGAGCCTCTACTTGTTGTCTTCCTTGACCTCTTCGAACTCGGCATCCACCACGTCGTCGCCGGACTGGGCGGACTCGCCACCCGCCTGCTGGGCGCCTTCGCCACCGCCTGCGGCGCCTCCCTGCTCGGCCTTCTGGGCATAGAGGCGTTCCGCCAGCTTGCCGGAGGCCTCGCCCAGGGCGGCCGTCTTGGCCTCGATCTCGTCCTTGTCGTCGGAGCGCATGACCGTTTCCAGATCCTTGATGGCGGCCTCGATCTTTTCCTTCTCGTCCGCTTCCACCTTGTCACCCAGTTCCTTGAGGGACTTGTTGGTGGCATGGATCAGGTTGTCGGCCTGGTTGCGGGCATCGGCCAGGGCGTGGAACTTCTTGTCCTCGTCCGCGTGGGCCTCGGCGTCCTTGACCATCTTCTCGATCTCTTCGTCGGTCAGGCCGCTGGAGGCCTTGATGACGATGGACTGCGCCTTGCCGGTAGCCTTGTCCTTGGCGGACACGTTCAGGATGCCGTTGGCGTCGAGGTCGAAACTGACCTCGATCTGCGGCATGCCGCGCGGTGACGGCGGGATGTCGGACAGGTCGAAGCGTCCCAGCGACTTGTTGGCCGAGGCGATTTCACGCTCACCCTGCAGCACGTGCACGGTGACAGCGGTCTGGTTGTCGTCCGCCGTGGAGAACACCTGCGAGGCATTGGTCGGGATGGTGGTGTTCTTCTCGATCAGCTTGGTCATCACGCCGCCCAGGGTTTCGATACCCAGGGACAGCGGGGTGACGTCGAGCAGCAGCACGTCCTTCACTTCGCCACCCAGCACGCCACCCTGGATGGCGGCGCCGATGGCGACGGCCTCGTCGGGGTTCACGTCCCGGCGCGGTTCCTTGCCGAAGAAGTCCTGTACCGCTTCCGCCACCTTGGGCATGCGGGTCTGGCCGCCCACCAGGATGACATCATCGATGTCATTGGTGGACACGCCGGCATCCTTCATGGCCATCTTGCAGGGCTCGATGGTGCGGGTGATCAGCTCCTCCACCAGCGACTCCAGCTTGGCGCGGGTCAGCTTGATGTTGAGGTGCTTGGGACCGCTGGCATCGGCGGTGATATAGGGCAGATTCACATCGGTCTGCTGGCTGGAAGACAGCTCGATCTTGGCCTTTTCGGCCGCTTCCTTCAGACGCTGCATGGCCAGCGGGTCACCGCGCAGGTCGATGCCCTGGTCCTTCTTGAAGCCATCGGCCAGGTAGTCGATGATGCGCTTGTCGAAGTCCTCGCCACCCAGGAAGGTGTCACCATTGGTGGACAGCACCTCGAACTGGTGTTCGCCGTCCACGTCGGCGATCTCGATGATGGAGATATCGAAGGTACCGCCACCCAGGTCGTACACGGCGATCTTCACATCGCCACGCTTCTTGTCCATGCCGTAGGCCAGGGCCGCGGCAGTGGGCTCGTTGATGATGCGCTTCACTTCCAGGCCGGCGATCTTGCCGGCGTCCTTGGTGGCCTGGCGCTGGGAATCATTGAAATAGGCCGGCACGGTGATGACCGCCTCGGTGACCTTCTCGCCCAGGTAGTCCTCGGCGGTCTTCTTCATCTTCTGGAGTACGCGCGCAGAGATTTCCGGCGGGGCCATCTTCTTGCCACGGGCTTCCACCCAGGCATCGCCGTTGTCGGCCTTGATGATCTTGTAGGAGACCAGGCCGATGTCCTTTTGTACTTCCTTGTCCTCGAAGCGACGGCCAACCAGGCGTTTGACCGCAAACAGGGTGTTGGCAGGGTTGGTGACCGCCTGGCGCTTGGCCGCCTGGCCTACCAGCACTTCGTCATCGTCGGCAAAGGCGACAATGGACGGCGTGGTGCGATCACCCTCGCTGTTTTCGATGACCCGCGGCTTGCCGCCTTCCATAACGGCCACGCAGGAGTTGGTGGTGCCCAGGTCGATGCCGATGATTTTGCCCATAATGCTGAATCTCCGTACGTTAAATCTGATGAATTCGATCAAGGAACCGTCGAATCATTCG
The DNA here is from genome assembly GCA_026197075.1 of Gammaproteobacteria bacterium. Classification (GTDB taxonomy): domain Bacteria; phylum Pseudomonadota; class Gammaproteobacteria; order DSM-19610; family DSM-19610; genus JAIVHA01. The sequence goes on from JAPHQV010000031.1 coordinate 33,817, forward strand.
TCATTCCGGCGTATGCCGAAATCCATGAATGGATCAGGGTTTCCTTACATTAATCGTCTGATCCCCTGTATGGGGGCAGGTATTTACAATTCAAGGCCCCGGGTTCAGGAAGCCGCCTTGGAGACCATGACCATGGCCGGGCGCACCAGGCGGTCGTTGAGCCGGTACCCTTTCTGGATCACCGCCACCACGGTATTGGGCTCGACATCGGTGCGCTCCTGCATGGACATGGCCTCGTGGAACTCCGGGTTGAAGCGCTCGCCGGCCGGATCGACTTCCTGGACGCCAAACTTCTCCAGCGCCGCTGCCAGCATCTTCAGGGTCAGCTCGCTGCCCTCACGCAGCTTGACGGGGTCCACCTTCTCGCCTTCGGCGGCGGCGGAAATGCCCATTTCCAGGCTGTCCTTCACCGGCAGCAGCTCCTGCACGAAGCGGTCCAGGGCGTACTTGTGGGCATTGGCGAGGTCACGCTCACCGCGCTTGCGCAGATTCTCGATCTCCGCCTGCAGGCGCAGGCACTGGTTCCAGTGCTCGTCGGCCTTGGCGCGGGCATCCTCGAGCAGCGCCCCCATCTGGACCGGATCTCCGGTGGTGGCGCCCTCACCGTCCACATCCTCATCCATGTCGAGTTCCGCGTCGTTCACGGCCTCGGTCACCGGCTTCTGTTCTTCCGCCATGCAATACTCCAAATTTTCAATTAGTTAACAACTACCCCGGGGGTGAAGCACGACCCTGCCCCATACCCTACGACGGGACGCCGTGAATACATCCCTGTAGGCTTGACGGCCGCATCCCTGCGGCCGACACCCGTCCTAGGGTATGGGGCAGGGTCTTGCAAGCCGGTGGCAGGCTTCGCGCCGCCTATGGCTCGTCGATCTATTTGGGGCTCATTCCCGCGGATTCAAGGCCGCGCCCATGATGCGGGCGGTGGCGTCGACGATGGGGATCACCCGCTCGTAGGCCATGCGGGTGGGGCCGATCACCCCCAATACCCCCACCACCCGGCCGTCTACGGTATAGGGCGCGGTCACCACGCTGCATTCATCCAGCATCTGGTAGCCGGATTCCTCGCCGATGAAGATCTGCATGCCCGCGCCGTTCACACACTGGTCGAGGAGATGCAGGATGTCACGCTTGCGATTGAAACCCTCGAACAGCTGGCGCAGGGTGGCCGGGTTGCACAGTTCCTCGAACTCCATGAGGTTGGTTTCCCCGGCCATCACGAAATCATCGCCCTCCTCGGCGGCGTTGAGGGCCGAGTCGGCCATCTCCACGGCCGTGCGCATCATGCGATCCATATCCGCACGATCGCTTTTCATGTCCCGGATCAGGCTGCGGCGCACCTCCTCGAGATTGCGGCCGGCAAACTGCGCGTTGAGATAATTGGACGCCTGCTGCAGTTCGGATGCCGTGTAGGGGCGCTCCACATTCAGGATCCGGTTCTGCACCTCGCGGTCACTGATCACCAGTACGGCCAGCACCCGGTGTTCCGACAGGGGCAGGAACTCCACCCGTTTCAGGGAGGCATGTTCCCGTCGCGGCAGGGTCACGATGCCCGCCAGGTGGGTGATGCCCGACAACAGCGACGAGGCCGTGGTCACGAGACTCTTGGAATCGTGATCCGTATCCAGTTCGGTGCGCATGCGATCGACGGTGGATTCATCCAGGGGCTTCACCGTCAGCAGGGTATCCACAAACATGCGGTAACCCTGCACCGTGGGGATGCGGCCCGCGGAGGTGTGGGGGGAACGGATCAGGCCCAGGTCCTCCAGGTCCGCCATCACGTTACGGATGGTGGCCGGGCTGAAGTTCAGGCCCGACTCCCGCGACAGGGTGCGTGAGCCCACCGGCTGCCCCTCGCGGATATAGCGCTCCGTCAGCGCCTTGAGGAGCTGCAGGGCCCGTTCCGATATGTCTGGCTTGTTCGCATTCATGATGACAACGTACCCACTTGGAGGCCATCCGCCGCCCGATCTGGATCCTGGCGGTTTGCTGGCACTCGTCATTATGGAGTGCCAGCGTCTCCCGATCCAGCCCCTTGGCCGGGATTGCGGCCGAAAAGGCTGTACAGCCAAAAGCTTAAAGGCTTGGCGCCAACTCCGCGCCATGATAGCGTTGCCAGCATCACCCGGAAGCGGACCCCATGACGGCACATTTTCAGAATATCGGGATCATCAGCAAATCCGCCGATCCCAGCGTGGCCGAAACCCTGGCGACCCTGCTTTCCTTCCTGGAACAGCGCGGCATCCCGGCGCTGCTGGACGAGAGTGCCGCCGCCTCGGTGCCCAACCCCACCGCCCCGGTGGTGAGCCGGGAGGAACTGGCGGCCCGTTGCGACCTGGCCATCGCCGTGGGCGGCGACGGCACCCTGCTCAATGCCGCCCGCAGCCTGGCGGATGCCGGGGTACCGCTGCTGGGCATCAACCGCGGCCGACTGGGCTTCCTGGCGGATGTGTTGCCCGCGGACATGACCGGCTGTCTGGACCGGGTATTGGCCGGCGAGTACCAGGAAGAGGAACGTACCCTGTTGCACGCCGAGGTGCTGCGCAATGGCGAATGCCTGCACCGCAGCGATGCCCTCAATGACGTGGTCGTTCACAAGTACGACATCGCGCGCATGATCGAGCTGGAGACCCATATCGACGGCCGCTTCCTCAACACCCAGCGTTCCGACGGCCTGGTGATGGCCACGCCCACCGGCTCCACCGCCTATGCCCTGTCCGGCGGCGGCCCGATCCTGCATCCCACTCTCAGCGCCATCGTGCTGGTGCCCATCTGCCCGCACACCCTCACCAACCGCCCCATCGTGATCAACGACCACGCCACCATCGAAGTGATCCTGCATGGGGGCAGCACCACCGAGGCCCAGGTGACCTGCGATGGCCAGGTGAAGTTCCCCCTCGACCGTGGCGACCGGGTGCGGGTGTGCAGGAAGGAAAAGACCATCCGTCTGTTGCATCCGCCCGGCCACGATCATTACGAAGTGCTGCGGGAAAAATTGCGCTGGGGGTAAAGAACCCGTCGTCCCCGCGAATGCGGGGATCCATGATTGACTGGGCAGTGGGCAATGGATGACTCGCTACGCTCGCCCTTCGGGCCGCCCCTGCGGGCGTTCAACGCGCTTCACGCGCTTTTGTCCCGCATTCGCGGGAATGACGGGGTATTGTTCGGCTGGCTTGAATACTCTGATTCGACCTCGACTTTTTATTGCAGCCCATCGCGCCTTGGCGTTAAATCCACCCCTATGCTCACCCACATCCACATCCGTGACTTTGTCCTCGTCGACGAACTGGAACTCGAACTCGATGGCGGCATGACCGCGCTCACCGGTGAGACCGGCGCCGGCAAGTCCATCCTCGTCGATGCCCTCGGGCTGCTGCTCGGCGATCGCGCCGAGGTCAGCTGGGTCCGCCACGGCAGCGAACGGGCCGAGATCAGCGCGAGCTTCCGCCTCGATGGCCTCGACCAGGCCCGGGACTGGCTGGCGGAACAGGAGCTCGACAGCGGCGAGGAAGAATGCCAGCTGCGCCGCGTCATCTCCCGCGAGGGACGTTCCCGCGCCTTCATCAATGCCAGCCCCGTACCCCTGCAGTCCCTGCGCGAACTCGGCGACCGCCTGGTGGACATCCACGGCCAGCACGAGCACCAGTCCCTGATACGCCAGGACGTACAGCGCGACCTGCTGGACGGCTTTGGCGCGCATGGGGAGGCGCTCGCCGCCGTGGGCGCGGCCCATGGCCGCTGGCGCGCCCTGCAGGAGGAGCTGGAAGGGCTGCGGGCCATTACCGCGGAACGGGATTCCCGACTCGAGTTCGTGCGCTTCCAGGTGGGGGAAATGGAAGGCCTGCAACTGCGCGCGGGCGAACTCGGTGAACTGGAAGAGGAACATGCCCGGCTGGCCAACGCCGGGCAGTTGCTGGAGAGCTGCGCCTCCAGCCTGCAACGACTCTACGAGGCCGATGACGGCTCCGCCCACGACCAGATCAGCCTGGCCCTGCGGGAAGTGGAGGAACTGGCGGGTCTGGATGCGAGCCTGCAGCCGGTGCGCGAACTGCTCACCGAGGCCCGGATCCAGGTACAGGAAGCGGCCGACACCCTGCGCCGCTATACGGACCGGGTGGAACAGGATCCACAGCGGCTGCAGGATGTGGAACTGCGCCTCGGCACCCTGCACGATCTTGCCCGTAAACACCGCGTGGAGCCCGACGCACTGCCGGCATTGTTCGAACGCCTGGCAGAGGAACTGGCCACCCTGGAACAGGCGGACCAGCGCCTGGATCAGCTGGAAACCCAGGTGCGGGAATCCGCCGGGCAGTACCGCGAGGCGGCCGCGCGCCTACACCAGGCCCGTGCCAAGGCGGCCCGCGAATTCGGTACGCGGGTGAGCGCGGCCATGCAGGACCTGGGCATGCCGGGCGGGGTCTTCACGGTGGAGGTGACGGCGCGCGAGGACGGGCGCTTCACGGCCCGGGGCAGCGACCGCATCGAGTTCCGGGTCAGCGCCAACCCCGGCCAGCCGCCCATGGCCCTGGGCAAGGTGGCCTCCGGCGGCGAACTGTCCCGTATCAGCCTGGCCATCCAGGTCATCGCCACCGACAGCGCGGCCATCCCCACCCTGATCTTCGACGAAGTGGATACGGGCATCGGCGGTGGGGTGGCGGAAACCGTAGGCCGGCTGTTGCGCGCCCTGGGGGAACAGCGCCAGGTGCTGTGTGTCACCCATCTTCCCCAGGTGGCCGCCCAGGCCCACCAGCACCTGCAGGTGAGCAAGCTGGCGGGACCCAACAGCACCCGCACCAGTATCCGCGGGCTGGGGAAAACGGAACGGGTGGACGAGATCGCCCGCATGCTGGGCGGCATTGAGATCACCGAGTCGACGCTGCGTCATGCGGGGGAGATGCTGGAGCGGGTTGGGGCCGGTGACAAAAAGAAGAAGCGCTCGAAGAAACAAGGGGGACAGACTTAAAGAAGCTCTGATTTCCTCGTCATTCCCGCAAAGGCGGGAATCCAAGTATTTCAAAATCATGGATTCCCGCCTTTGCGGGAATGACGTACAGGACATTAATGGGAACTTCCTTGGGTCTGTCCCCTTTTCGGAGCTACGCCTTGCCGCGGCAGTCCGGGCAGATGCCGTAGATGTACAGGGAGTGATCGGTGATTTCGTAACCGGCATCCTGGGCGATCTGGCGCTGGCGTTTTTCGATGGTTTCATCCATGAACTCATCCACCCGACCGCATTTCACGCACAGGATGTGGTCGTGATGATCCCCTTCGTTGAGCTCGAACATGGAGTGCCCGCCCTCGAAGTGGTGGCGTGCCACCAGACCCGCGGTCTCGAACTGGGTCAGTACCCGGTATACCGTGGCCAGACCGATCTCCTCGCCCGATTCCAGCAAGGATTTGTAGACATCCTCGGCACTCAGGTGGCGGGTTTCACTGTTTTCCAGCATTTCCAGGATCTTCATCCTGGGCAGGGTGACCTTCAGGCCGGCCTTGCGTAAGTGATTGGACTCTGTACTCATAGGGACTCCGACTCTCGTGTCATTCGCCACCATCTGGGGTATGATGCCGCCGGCCGACCACTTAATTGCGCTTCAACTACGGATGCAAAAGCTTCTCATTATTATCCTTGGTTTTTCAACCCTGATTTTCACAGGCTGTGCCTCGGACCGGATCGCGGACCACATTTCGGAGCGCCTGCCCTGGGTCTATAAGATAGACGTGCAACAGGGAAATGTGATCACCCAGGAACAGGTGGACCTGCTGCAGCCGGGAATGGAGCAGCGCCAGGTGCAACACATCCTCGGCACCCCCCTGGTCACCGACCCCTTCCATCCGCAGCGCTGGGACTATCCCTACCAGTTCAAGCCCGGCGGCAAGGAAGCGGAAACCACCCGCTTCACCGTCTTTTTCGAGGATGGCCGCCTGCAACGCACCGAGGGCCACCTGCATCCCCGTCCCGATGCGGCCCCCGTGGATCCCGTGTCACGACAGATGACGGTGACGGTACCGGAACAGGAACACCAGAGTCAGGGCCTGATCCCGCGTCTGTGGCGCTGGATCACTCGGCAAGACAAATAACAGCTGTTTCACCGCAAAGACGCAAAGCACGCGAAGGAAACCCCTTCCACTATGACGCGCACCCGATCTCTGTGAAGGAACCCCGGTAACGGCGACATTCCCTGTAATAACCCTGGGATTCTCGGCGTGCTTTGCGCCTTTGCGGTGAATCCCGAATGAGCGCGAGCCGCTAGGCCTCGTCCTCCAGTTCTCCCCCGCCCTTCTTCATACGCTTGCCCTCGGCGGCACGCTGCTTGCGCACCTCCTTGGGATCGGCGATCAGTGGCCGGTAGATCTCCACCCGGTCACCGGGGCGCAGCACATAATCGGGCTTGTTGAGCTTGCCGAAGATCCCGATCTTCTGGGTCGCCAGGTCGATGCCGGGGAAGCGCTCCAGCACACCGGAACGCTCGATGGCTTGCCCCGCCGTGGTGCCCTGCGGCACCTCCAGGGAAAAGATGTGCTGCTGCTCGGGCAGGGCGTAGGCCACCTCCACCTTCAGGGTATCAACGCTTGCCATATACGCTCACCGCCCGTTGCTGGAAGGAATCCACCAGGGTATTGACCGCCTGGTGAAACACCGGCCCCACCACCAGGTCCAGCATGCGGCTGGAGAACTCGAACTCCAGATCCAGGCTCACCTTGCAACCATGGTCGCCCAGTGGATCGAAGCGCCAGTATCCCTCCAGTCTGCGGAACGGGCCTTCCAGCAGACGCATCTCGATCATTTTATTGCGCTGGTGACGGTTGAGGGTGGTGAAGGACTTGTGCACCCCGCTCTTGGACAGTTCCAGGCTGGCGCGTACCTCGTCCTCGCCCCGCGACAGGATCCGTGCCCCGCTGCACCAGGGCAGGAATTCCGGATAGCTGGGGATGTCACTCACCAGGGCGAACATTTCCGCCGGTGTATAGGGCACCAGGGCCGACTTACTGATGGTGGTCACTTGTGAATCATCCTGCTCGTAAAACTCGACTGGTGGCGGTGTTGTAGGAGCGGGCTCTGCCCGCGAACGGATGCTGGCAACCCCGTTCGC
>JAPHQV010000004.1 GCA_026197075.1 Gammaproteobacteria bacterium
CTCGCTGTGAATACATCCCTGTACGCTCGACGGCCGCGTCCATGCGGCCGACGGTCCCGTGTGCCCGCACCGGACATCCGGCTTTGCCAACCTGACAATTCGCCACTATGAAAACACCTCCATGAAAAACTCCGATCTCATCCAACGCGACCTCTCCGTGCTCTGGCATCCCTGCACCCAGATGAAGGACCATGAATGGCTGCCCATGGTCCCCATTCGCCGTGGCGACGGGGTGTGGCTGGAGGATTTCGAAGGCAAGCGCTACCTGGATGCCATCAGTTCCTGGTGGGTAAACCTGTTCGGTCATAACAACCCGCGCATCAATGCCGCCCTGCGCGAACAGCTGGATACGCTGGAGCATGTCATCCTCGCGGGCTTCACACACGAGGCCGTCGTCGAGCTGTCCGAACGCCTGGTCGCGTTGGCACCGCCCGGACTCGCGCGCTGCTTCTATGCGGACAACGGGTCCTCGGCCATCGAAGTGGCCCTGAAGATGAGCTTCCACTACTGGCGCAACCGGGGTGAAGCACGCCGCACCCGCTTCATCACCCTGGAAAACAGCTACCATGGCGAAACCCTGGGCGCCTTGTCCCTGGGCAACGTCCCCCTGTACCGCGAGACCTATGGTCCGTTGCTGCTGGAGACCATCCCCGTGGCCGCGCCGGACTGTTCGCAACGAGAGCCGGGCGAGACCTGCGCCGAATACAGCGAACGCCTGTTTGCCCCCATGGAAGCGGCCCTGGTCAAGCACGCTCACGAAGTCTGCGCCGTCATCATCGAGCCCCTGGTACAATGCGCCGGCGGTATGCGCATGCATGACCCGGTGTATCTCAAGCTCCTGCGCGAGGCCTGCGATCGCCACCAGGTTCACTTGATCGCGGACGAGATCGCCGTGGGTTTCGGCCGCACCGGTACGCTGTTCGCATGCGAACAGGCCGACATCACACCGGATTTCCTGTGCCTTTCCAAGGGGCTGACGGGTGGATATCTGCCCTTGTCCGTCACCCTCACTCGCGAGGAGATCTACGCGGCTTTCTACGATGACTATGCAAGTCTGAAGGCCTTCCTGCATTCCCACAGCTACACCGGAAATGCCCTGTGCTGCCGCGCGGCACTGGCCACCCTCGATATCTTCGAACAGGATCGCGTGGTCGAACACAACCGCGAACTGGCCCGCCACCTGGCCCGCGTCACCGAACCCTTTACCGAACATCCTCATGTCGGCGAGGTACGCCAACAGGGCATGATCGTCGCCATGGAGATGGTCAAGGACCGCAAGAAGCGCACCCCCTATCCCTGGGAGGAACGCCGTGGTCTGCGCGTCTACCAGCACGCACTGCAGCAGGGCGCCCTGCTGCGCCCGCTGGGGAACGTAGTGTATTTCATGCCGCCCTATGTCATCGACGAGGAACAGATCGAGTTCCTGGCCCGGACTGCCTGGGATGGCATCGACATCGCCACCCGGGACTGAAACCATGCGCAGCACCCGCCTCTACCTGGACACCCGGCTGGTTCCCGACACGGAAGTGGAACTGGACGAACGCGGCGCCCACCACGTGGCGCGCGTATTGCGCATGAAACCTGGCGCCCGCCTGCAATTGTTCGATGGCCGCGGGAACGAGGCCGACGCATGCCTGGCGAGCGTGGAAAAGCGCCGTGTGAGCGCGCGCATCGAAACCCTGTTGGACCGGAAGGTGGAGTCCCCCCTGCGGCTGGTGCTGGGCCAGGGTATCTCCCGCGGTGAGCGCATGGATTTCACCCTGCAGAAATCCGTGGAACTGGGTGTGACCCGCATCGTACCCCTGTGGACCGGGCACAGCCAGGTTCAGCTCGACGGCAGCCGCCTGGAAAAACGCATGGAACACTGGCGCGGTGTGATCATCAGCGCCTGCGAGCAAAGCGGGCGCAATATGCTGCCGGAGCTGGCCGCGCCGGTCAGTCTGACGGAGTGGGTGGCGGAACTGGACGGTGATGAGTTGGGGTTGTTACTGGATCCACTGCAGTCCGCCAGCCTGGCGGAACTGTCCGCGCCCGTTGGGGTGGTGCGGCTGCTCATCGGGCCGGAAGGCGGCCTGAGCGACAGCGAAGTGCACTGCGCGCGGGAGGCCGGCTTTGTGGGCATAAGACTGGGACCGCGGATCCTGCGCACCGAAACCGCCGCCCTGGCCACGCTGGCGGCACTGCAGGCCCTGTGGGGTGATTTCCGCTGAGACTGCTGACTTGGCCGGGCGTTACCCCTGCCTATCGGCGGGTGTCGGCCGCAGGGATGCGGCCGTCAAGCCTACATGGATGTATTTACGGCGTCCCGCAGATAGGCAGGGGTAACGCCCGGCTTTGCGGAAGCTATCTGTCGCCCTGCAGCTCCCACCACGCCTGCTCCACCTCACGGTGTACACGCGCCAAGTCGGGCAGGTCCGCCTGCTCGCTGCCGATGCGCACGGCGGCAAGGGTGTGATCGCTGGCGAACTCGTCGCTTCCCAGGACATCGTCCAGGCCTTCCTCGTCGGCCAGGAACAGGCGTGGTATGCCCGAGGTCACCATGGCAATAAAGGGAAGACGCGTATCCGCCTGGGTGGTATTCAATACCAGGATGCGGGCACGGTCGGCGGATTCCGGCGCATCCTGCTTGCAGAAGATCTCGTAGGAAACCAGGGGAATGCGCTGGTCACGCCAGTTGAGCACTCCCAGCAGCCAGTCGGGACCGGCCTCCACTGTCTCGGGCTCCCGGTACGGGACGACTTCCGCCACCGCAACATTGGGGAGTAACAGGTTCATACCCCGCAGGGGAATCCACAGACTGCGCACCTTGTCGATTACCGCACTCATTGCATCACTCTCCAGGCGGATATTCCATTCATCCGCATCTATGCTCCATTCGCCACACGCTGCACGCATGAATCCAGCAAATGCTGCGCCAATTCACCCGGCGGGCCACTGAAGTCGACCACACCGGTACGGCGCGCGGAATCAGGAATGCTGCTGATCACGCAACTGTCTTCATCCTGGGCCCAGACGTAACCGCCGGCCTCGTGGATGGCAAGCGCGCCCATGGCACCGTCATTGCCCATGCCAGAGAACAGGATGGCGCCGGCATACGCGCCGTAGTACCTGGCCACCGCCACCATCACATCATTGATGGTGGGATTATAGGGCCCGCTCCAGGGTTCTTCCGTGAGCAGGATCCGTCCGTGTTCATCCAGCTCCAGACGGCCACCCGTGGGTACCACCAGCACCTCACCAGGCCGGGGCGTATCCCCTTGGGTGGCCATGCGTACACACAGACCGGTAACACGATTCAGTTGTGTGGCCAGGCGATGATCGAAGCCATGGCCGATATGCTGTGCCAGCAGGAAGGCCATCGGCAGCTCCGCGGGCAGAGCCGCCAGGAACTTCTTCACGGCTTCCGGTCCGCCGATGGATGCGCCCAGCACGCACAGGGAAACGGCACCCTGTGTGTCCGTGCTGGTTTCACTCACCACCTTGAGAGCTGGCCGTGACATACCCGGCTCGGCCGTCGTCTGCATGGATCCTGCCGGCTCCTCGACCCGGTCACGAACGGCCAGGGTCCGCAGCTTGTGAACCAGTTTCTCGCCCCAGGTACGTCCGGTGGCCATGCTGCTTTCGCTGAACAGTATGGGCGCGGGTGCCGATTCGATCAGATTCTCCAGATTCAGCACATCCGGTTCCTCGATGAGATCGATCAGAATCACATCGAGTGCGTACTTGTCCAAACCACATTTCCCAAGTTCGGACAAGGAAGTTTCGCATACCGGCTCCATGCCATGGCGTCGCAGCAGGTCGCGCAAGCGATCACGCTGTACGCCCTCCTCGGCCACCAGCAGCACCTGCAGGCCGACTTGTCCGGCCTGTTCAACCATGCTGCCTGGTTTCCGCCAGCAGGCTGCCGATGTTTTCCAGCAGCTCGGCTTCCACGAAAGGCTTGCCCAGGTAACGGTTCACACCGATCTCCATGGCACGATTGCGGTGTTTTTCACCGGTACGTGAAGTAATCATAATGATCGGAATATTGCGCAGGCGGCTGTCATTACGTATGTGGGTGGCAAGCTCGAAACCATCCATGCGCGGCATCTCGATATCCAGCAACATGACGTCGGGCACCAATTCCTGCAATTTGGCCAGCGCATCGACTCCGTCCTTGGCGGAGACCACCTCCATATCGTTTCGTTCCAGCAAGCGGGTAGTGACCTTGCGCACGGTAATGGAGTCATCCACCACCATGACCGTGACACCTTTATCGTTCGCGGCGACCGCCTCCGCGGGAGCCGCCGGCACCAACTGGGCGAGACTGCCGAGACGTACCAGCGGCGCCAGATCCAGGATGAGGACCACGCTGCCATCGCCAAGGATGGTGGCGCCGGACACACCGGCCACGGTGCTGATCTGGCGACCCACGGATTTCACCACGATTTCCCGGCTGCCAAGCAGGTGATCCACATGCAAGGCCACGCAGTGCTCGCCCGAACGGGCAAGCAGTAGCGGTACCCGTGCAGGCAGCGCTTCCAGATTGGGCGCACTTTCTCCGAGCAGACTGCCAAGGTGCTGAACCTCGTAACGATAGCCGGCGTACTCGTATCTTGCCTCGGGATCATTGTAATGCCGTATCAGATCCTCGCGGCGCATGCGTACGATACCCCCGATGCTGGACAGGGGAATGGCATAGCTTTCCTCGCCCACCTGGACCAGAAGTGCATGGTTGATGGCCAGGGTGAAGGGCAGGCGTATGGTGAAACATGTACCCTTGCCCGGGGTGGAATCGATGTGCAGCGAGCCGCCCAACTGCTTGACTTCGCTGTTCACCACATCCATGCCGACACCGCGCCCGGATACCTGGGTAACCTCCTGGGCCGTACTGAAGCCGGTCTCGAGAATGAACTGCAGGATTTCATTATCGGTGAGTGGCAGGTCTTCGCGCATCAGGCCACGCTCGATGGCCTTGGCGCGAACCCGGGCGATATCGATGCCACGACCATCGTCATCGATACGGATAACGACCTCGGAAGCCTCGCGGGACAGACTCACACGGATAGCGCCGTCTGCCGCCTTGCCCGCTGCGATGCGCTCTTCCGGCGCCTCGATGCCGTGGGCCAGGGCATTACGCAGCATATGCTCGATGGGCGCGATGATACGGTCGATGACCGTACGATCCATTTCGCCTTCGGCACCTTCGAGCTTCAACTCCGCCTGCCGGTTCAATTCCTGGCAGGTCTGGCGAACGATGCGTCGCATGCGCGGCGCAAGCCCAAGGAAGGGCACCATACGCGTGCGCATGAGGCCTTCCTGCAACTCGGTGTTGACCCGGGACTGCTGTAGCAGCAGGGTTTCCGACTCACGAGTAACGTTGTCGAGCAGCGCCTGGATACTGCTAAGGTCACCGACTGATTCCGCCAGTGAGCGGGAAAGTTGTTGCAGGGTGGAATAGCGGTCCATTTCCAGCGGGTCAAAATCGGCGCCGTACTGGTCCATCTCGTCCTGGTAGCCGGACAGAATCTGGGCCTCGGTCTCGATTTCCAACTGGCGCAACTGCTGGCGCAAGCGCACGATGGTCTGGTCCATTTCCGCCAGGTTGAAGCGGTAGGATCCCACCTGCTGTTCCAGACGGGCGCGATAGATGCTGATCTCGCCCGCGTAGTTCACCAGGTTGTCGAGCAGGTCGGCGCGCACGCGCACCAGCTCCTGGGCAGTGCGGTTGGCGGTACGGCGATCATCCACCGGCAGCGAATCGCTGCTGGCCACGTCCCGCTCCAGGCTGGTTTCCGCCACTACCTGGGATGCGGCCCCGGGAATGAGGGCGATCAGCTCGCGAATCAGGCCGTTGGCGGCCTCGATGGGCTTGCGCTCACGCACATGCTGCAACATGGAAACCAGGCGATCCTGGGCCACATGCAGGGCACTGAACGCCTGCCGGGGCGGAATCTTCTTGGTATCCGCATACCCGGTCACCAATGCCTCGACCCCGTGGGCCAGGTCACCGATGAGATTGATACCGGCCATGCGCGCGCCACCCTTGAGGGTGTGCAGCTCACGCTGGAACTGGGCCATGAGATCGAAATTCTCCGGGGCTTCCGACCAGCGGTGCAAGGTCGCTTCGCTGGCCTGCAGGATTTCCTCACCTTCTTCCAGGAAGATCCCCAGCAGCTCGGCGTCCGCCTCGGCGTAGATATCACGGGTGACGGCTTCCGGCTCGGCTTCTGCTTCAGCCGCCGATCCAGCTGGCTCCGACTCCTCTGCCTCGGTCTGCAAGTGCACATGCTGCAGGCCTTCATCCTCGGCCGTGTCATGCAGCAGGGACTCCAGTTCGGCGATTAGGCCCATGGCGGACTTCAGGGGCCTGTGGTCGCGGACCTGTTCGACCATTCCGTTCAGGCGATCCTGGGCCAATTGCAGCAGGTCGAACATGCGCTTACCCACGGGCGCCTGTCCTTCCACCACCGCGGTCAACATGGTCTCCAGTCCATGACTGAGATCACCGATGGCACTGATATCCGCCATGCGCGCGCCACCCTTGAGGGTATGCAGGTGGCGTTGATACTGGGCCATGAGCTCACCGTCCTCGGGGCGCTCCAGCCATTCCTGCAAGGTGATCTCGCAGCTGTGCAGGATCTCGTCGGCCTCTTCCAGAAAGATGTCCAACAGTTCGGGATCCACGTCCGCATAGGGATCGTCGGCGCTACCCGCAGCCTGTGACAGGGGTTCCGGGATTGGTTCCTGCGCCGTTTCCTGTTCTTCCTCCCGTACCGGTTCCGGCTCCTGCACGGGCGCGGTCACCACGAGCGCTTCTTCCAGATCCGACCCGGCCAGATCCTCCTCGACCTCTACCACCGGCAATTCTTCCATCGTCTCGACGGATGCGCCCGACAGCTCCGCGGCAGGCAATTCGCCGCGGGCGAGCGCCTCGGCCCGCTCCTGCAGGCGTGCCATTTCCGGCGCACTCACGGTTTCATGGAGATAACGGGGCAGATCCGGGAGCTGCTCGAGGACATCCTGCAGAAGATCGAGAAGGTGCTCATCCGCTGCGGCCGTTCCCTCGATCACCCGGTTGAGCAGGTTTTCGAGCGCCCAGGAAAACTCTCCAATGACCTGCGCTCCCACTAGTCGGCCACTACCCTTGAGGGTGTGGAAGGAACGTCGTGCGGTCGTCAGCGCCTCCTGGTCCTCCTGGTTGCGCAACCAGCGTGGCAGGTGTTCCTGCAGGGTTTGCAATTCCTCCTGGACCTCTTCCGCAAAGACCTCGAGGATTTCCGGATCCACGGCCGACTCTGTCGTCGCTTGTGCTGCACGATCCATTCCTTCGGAAGACTCGCGCGTCTGCACCTCTTCGTCCGAGGGGTGAAAGCCAAGCCCCATCTCGACCAGGGCGGGGAAAGGCGGTGCGGCGTCCCTCTCGTGCATGGATGATTCGGACAGTTCCGCCACACGCGCCAGGAAGCTTGTCGTATCGGGCACCGAAGGATCGGCTTCCTTGAACAGCGCGAGCATCCGGGACACCAGTTCGACGCCTTCCTCCAGTGCGGCGATACCCTGCTCCGGCATCGGTCTCTGCTCGGCCATCATGATCTTGGCGTAACGCTCCAGTCCACTGGCAATCGCCGCGATACTGCCCGCCTCGGCCATGCGCGCGCTACCATGCAGGGTATGCAGGGCGCGTACCAGTGCCTCGCTGACCTGGCATGCCTGTGTCTCGCCATGGCAGTCTGTGATGAAGTCGCGGATGGTGGCAAGGTGAGTTTCCGTCTCGCTGTAGAAAATCTCGTAGAGCACCGGATCCATGATGGAAGCCGCGACAGGCTCGACATCATCATTGGTCTGGGTTGCAATGACGACATCCTCGGCGGGCAAGGCGGTGTCTACCGGCGTGGGTTCCTCATATACCGGCGACTCCTCCAACTCGGGAAGCTTCAGGTCATCCAGGGAGCCGGTACGCGCCAAGGCATCGGCCTGCGCCTGTAGCAGGGCGATATCCAGGCTCGGCGCAGGACCACCCTTGACCTGTTCAACCAGCTGCGGAAGCGCCTGCAAGCATGTTTCGAAGGCCGCGATCATATCGGCATTGAGCTCGCGGGTACCATCGATCAGCCGGTTGAGCAGGTTCTCGAAAGCCCAGGAAAACTCACCGATCAGCAGTGCACCCACGAGCCGCCCGCTACCTTTGAGGGTATGAAAGGAGCGACGTACCGTAATCAGGGCCTCCTGATCCTCGGCATTCGCCAGCCAGCGTGGCAGTAATTCACCAATGGTTGCGACTTCCTCTTCCGCCTCTTCGATGAAGATCTCCATGATCTCTTCATCGATATCCTCGTTTACCACGGGTACGGACTGGGCAGCGGACGTTATGGTTGCCTGGGGTGTGGCTGCCTTGATGAAACGATCGGAGACCACCACGTTGCCGGGCAACGCATCTTCTTCCGTCACGGCACCCAGGTCGATCTCCTCGACCTCGAGACCAAGCTCGGACTCAGCGTCCTCGCTGAAACTCAGCTCCTCCAGCTCGACGCTTTCATATTCAGCGCTATCCGGGCCTTGCCCGGCATCCATCGACGCATCTCCAGGCGGGGGCATTATCGGTGCGACGGGCTGATCCGCTTCCGGCGCACCTTCCAGCAATTCTCCGGGCAGCGGGTAGCCGAGACGGGCCACGGCCTGGACCGCCACATCGATCACACTGGCACCGAACAGGCGTTTTTCCTTTTGCCCTTCCAGGTAGTACTCGACACCACAGATGGCATCGGCCAGTGCGTCCAGGGTATCGGTATCGGGTTCCTGCCGTCGCTCGATCAGGTCGCGGGCGACATAACGCCCCACCGCATCCACGAGTGCCGCGGCCTTCTCCCGACCCAGCAGCAGCAATCCGCCCTTCACCTGGTTGAACAGTTGCGGGACTTCCTTGAGCAGCCCGACATCCTGCTCATCCATGAAACCGGTAATGGCATCCTTCGCGCGCGCCATGTCACTGATGGCTTCCTGCAGAACCACAACCATGACCTGGTCGAACTCCGCATCCTCGGCGCTGGCGGCATCGACACGCCGTCCACCACTGACTCCGTCGAGGGAATTCTCCACGAACAGTAGCGCAGAGGCGATATCCATCAGGGTGGATTCATTAGCCTCGTACTTGCCTGCGATGATGTCGCGGGTAAGTTCCGCCTTTTCCATGATGGCCTTGCGCGGTGCACCCAGGCCAAGCATACCCAGGGTATCGCCCAGCGATTTGAGGGTATCCGCGACAGGCTGCAAGGACGTGAGCTGCTCACAGCCACTACGTTGGAACAGGTCCAGGCCATCCTTGACCCGCGCAAGGTTCTCCTTGACCGCCACCGCGACCGTCTGCAACAGATCGAGGTTATGGCCGGACATGCTGTCCTGTGCCTCCGTCACCTCATCATGGTCGGGCAGCAGGCTTTTCAGCTGATAGGTTTTCTGGATCGCCTCGATGCCCGGTCCCGGGCCTTCGGCGTGGGCAATATAAAACAACAGGTTTTTCTGCAGATCGGTGGGCAGCTGCTTTTCGAAATCCTGCTCGCCGCTATCGATGAGCTTCTTGAGCTGACGGTCGATCTGCCCCATGAGCAGCTTGGTGGAGAGACTTACCTCCAGGGCACCATCACGCATCGCCTCCACGAGGCCGCCGGCCAGCCACCAGAGGCGGGCGGTGGCGTCGCTTCCACTGGCTCGCTGCAGGCGCTGCAATACCGCGCCGATTTTCTGCAGTGCTTCGCTGGTGTTCTGCTCCCGATACCAGGCCAGGAGGCCCACCTGGTATTGATGACGCAGGGATTTCGCCAACTGCCGCACATCCTCGCCTGTGTAATCCCGCACATCATCCGGGACAGGTCGCGACAGATCCGGCGAGAACATGGCATTCTCGGACAGCAGGTTCTCGCCGCGCACGGCGCGCAAATCGTTCAGCAACGGCAGCAACACCAACGGGATATCGCGCCCACCCCGCATGAGCCGCTCGAGGTAATCCGGAAGTTGCAGCATGGAACGCATGAGCACGTCATAGGCATCTTCCGGCTGGCGGATACCGCCTTCGAGCAAGGCCTTGGCCACTTGCTCCATTTCTTCCGCAAGCAGAGAAGCGCCATAGAGCTCTACCATCTGCAGGGTACCGAATACCTGGTGCAGGTGTGCGGCACAGAAACTCATTTGCGCCTGGTCATCCGGATTCTGGACATAGGCCTCCAGGGCCTGTCGCGCCTGGTTCAGGGTGTCATCCAGCTCCTGCTTGACCCAGCGCAGCGTGCTGTAATCAATCGCCTCGTTCATGATGCTTCCTTTGCCTGCGCCGCCGCCAGCCGGCGGTACGCGAGTGTGTCTGGATGACGCACACGTTCCAGTTGAGGGTGCTGCCAGCCCACCAATTCACCGGGACCGAGCACCAGGACTCCGCCAGGACGCAGCTGTTCCGCCAACTGGCGTGCAATGTGTTCGCGCCGCTCCCGCTCGAAATAGATCAGCAGGTTCTGGCAGAAAATCAGGTCCATTTTTGCGTAGGGTGCCGCGCCGGCCAGCAACGCATTCAGTTGGGTGAAGCACACCCGATTACGAAGTTCCGGGTGAACCTGGAAACGATCGCTATCCAGCTCGACGCAGTAGCTCGCCTGCAGATCCAGAGGAATATCCGCCAGGCGTCGCCGGGCATAGATTCCATTCCGGGCTTTTTCCAATGCCGGTCGACTGATATCGGTACCCGTGATGCCGAAGAAATACCGGCCACCCAGGGCACGGAAATGCGCATCGATGAGCATGGCAAGACTGTATGCTTCCTCGCCCGTGGCACAACCCACGCTCCAGGCCTGCAGGGTATGGGCATCGTCACCGGCCGCGGGAGCGGCCGGCAGCACCTGCTCGCTGACCAGGCGCAGTGATGGTTTGTGGCGAAAGAACCGTGTCTCGTGCACCGTAAGCCGATCCACCAGCATGGACCATTCCTGGGCCCCGCTGCTGTGGCGCATACGCTGGTAGTACTCCTGGTAATCGGCACAGCCGATCTCCTGCATGCGCAGCTTCAATCCCGTGACCAGGAATGACTTGCGTTCCACCGGCACCACCACACCAACCCGTTCTTCGAGCAGTGTGGCCCACTGGGTGAACTGCTGGTCATCCAGGTCCGGCAAGGTCAGGACCCAGTTCGGCACATCATTGCTATGCATTTGCGGATTCAGCACCTTCTCGCCTCACCTGTTTCCGACTCAGCCCGGCAGCTTGAACCCGGCCACGGAGCGGGACAGATCCTGGGCCAGCTCAGCGAGATTACCGATGGAAGCGGCTGTCTCACTGGTGCCGGCGGAGGTCTGGGTGGTGATTTCCTGGATTACGTGCATAACCTGCGAAACGTTGCTGGCCGCCGCGGACTGCTGCTGCGCCAGGCTGGAGATATTGGAAACGCGGTCGGCCAGTTTTTCCGTTTCCGACACGATTTCCTCCAGTGACGAGCCGGCATCCTCGGCAAGATGCGCACCGTTCACCACCCCGGAGGTACTTTGCTCCATGGAAATGACCGCCTCGTTGGTATCGGTCTGGATGGTCTTGACCAGGGCCTCGATCTGCTTGGTGGCACTGGACGAACGTTCCGCGAGTCGCTGAACTTCGTCGGCAACCACTGCGAAGCCGCGCCCGGCCTCGCCGGCCATGGCGGCCTGGATGGCGGCGTTGAGGGCGAGGATGTTGGTCTGCTCGGCAATGTCGTCGATCAGCTCCACGATGTCGCCGATTTCCTGGGAGGACTCGCCCAGGCGCTTGATGCGCTTGGAGGTCTCCTGGATGGTTTCACGGATACTATCCATGCCTTCGATGGTGCGACGTACCGCCACGCCACCTTTCTTGGCGATTTCCACAGAACGGGACGCCATTTCCGCCGATTCCTTGGAGTTACTGGATACCTCGTTGATGGAAACGGCCATTTCGTTGATGGCGGTACTTACCGAGGTAATCTCCTGTGCCTGCCGTTCGGACGCCTCGGCCAGGTGACGCGCGGTATCCTGGGACTGCTGCGCGGAGGAGGAAACCTGCGACGAAGTTTCGTTGATGGTCGTTACCAGGTCACGAATAGCGTCAATGGTGAAATTCACGGAGTCCGCGATGGCGCCTGTGAAATCCTCGGTTACCGTGGTGTAGTTGGTGAGGTCACCGTCGGCGAGGTTGGCCATTTCGTCCAGCAGTCGCAGGATGGCTTCCTGGTTCTGCTCGTTCTGGTGTTCGGCGGCCTGTACACGGCGCCGCTGGTCGGAAAACACCTGTACGCCAAGCCAGGCCAGGATCAGCAGTGCCACGGCGCCGAAGGCGTAAGCCATCTGCGGCTGTACGAGACGTTCTTCCGCGGCCCGCGCATAGCCGTTTTGCAGCTGCAAGGCAGCGGCAAACAGGGCATCGGAATCAGCACCGGCGCTGCGGGCGGTAGCCTGCAAGGCCAGCAATTCTTCGGAAATATCCAGCAGCTCAGCCACGTGGTCGGCCACCGAACTGAACAGCATGGCCACTTCGCGTAACTTGGCCAACGCCTCCTCGTCGCCCACGGCGCGGATACCATCACCCCCGCGGATCATGCCTTCCAGGACGCTGCCGAATTCCTCGGTATCGAGGGCAAAGGCCTCGGCCGCGGCTTCGGCATCGTCACCTGCCAGCACCTTGTTGACGTTGTTGACGATACGCTGGGACAACATGAGCTGGCGGCTGGCGATGCGGACCTGTTCCTGTGTTGCACGGTTTTCCACCAGGATCCGTACCACATCATCGGAGTATTCCAGCAGTTGAGGCATGAACTCGTTGATGACTTCACCGGCCTCATTCACTGCCTGGATGATTTCCTCGCCTTCCAGCACACGGGTCACACCCGCGCTGAAGCCTTCCCACTTCCGCTCCAACTCGCTCAGCTCCTTATTGAGGCTGTCCGGGGTCGGTGGCAGTCCGGTGGCCACGTTGCCGTTGCGCTGTAATTTCAGGGTCTGCTGGAAACGGTCACGCGTACGCTGCAACTGGGAGAAGGCCGGACCACTTCCGGCGGAAGCCTCCAGGGCATGCTTCGCGATACGCTGCGAGAGCACCTGCTGCTCGCTGGTATAGCCTATGTATTCCTTGTCGAACTCGGCCTGCACTCCCACGTACCAGAACACCACCACCATGATTGCCAGTGACAGCAACAGGGCCGTGATGAGGTACATGATGCGCTTGTGGGAACCAAGCTTCGCCAGAGAGTCTGTGGTTGCTTTCATGCTCTGTCTCCTGACCAGAATCGAATCTGTCCTTTGGGGTTGATATGCATTCGTTATAATTCAGTCGTCGAAATCCGTCTCATGAGTCCGCTATTCCATGCCATGCCCCTCCGGGCGCCGCGCCACCTAGATGGCGGCCTGTAAAAACTGGGGAGACTCCGCTAGCGAATGCATACTGAACACCCCCCAGTGTTCATCCTTGCGTCGAAAGCCATGGCGCAGATATTCGGCAATGGCGCCGTCCTGTACCGGTGGTTCCGCCACCTGCTCCTCGTTGAGGAAGTGCCTGAGGCCCAGGACCTCGTCCACCACCAACCCCGAAAAGACGCCGTTATGATTCACCACCAGCACCCGGGTGGTACGGGTCATGGTGGTGGCACGGCCCTCCAGGTAACCCCGCAGATCCATGACGGGCAGAAGATTGCCGCGCACGTTGGCGATACCGCGCACCCAGGAGCGGGTACGCGGGACCCGGGACAGGCCGGGATAGGTCAGCACCTCGACCACTTCCCCCAGGGGCGCCAGCAGGCGCACATCCCCGAGACGAAACCCGATTCCGCTCCATTCCTCGGCGAGCTCGACCTGCTGAGGCAGCTCGCGTGCATGGGTCATGCAACTGCGCTCGATCTCGCGCAGTATTTCCAGCGGTCCCTGTGCGGTTCCCTGCGCCATGAATCCTCCCCTCAGCCAGCCATCACGCTGTTGATCTTGGCCAGCAGGTCTGCCTCCGAAACGGGCTTGGTGATGTAGTCCTTCGCGCCCTGGCGCATCCCCCACACCCGGTCGGTCTCCTGATCCTTGGTGGTGACGATGATGACCGGGATACTGGACGTCGCCGCGTCCCGTGTCAGCTGCCGGGTGGCCTGAAAACCGTTCAAGCCCGGCATGACCACATCCATCAGGATGACATCGGGCTTCAGTTCCTTAGCCCGCTCGATCCCCTCCGTGCCGTTTTCCGCCGTGAAGGTCTGATGTCCATTCTTTTCCAGCATTCCCTTCAGTACATGAGCCTCGGTGGGGGAATCGTCCACAATCAGGATCTGTGCCATATTCATATCCTCTGTATTACTCGATATTGTTTCCGTACGGTTACTTGCGGGGCGGTCCCCGGTGTCAGGCATTCACGGTCACGTGGTCCTTGATCGCGCCCAACAGCTCCTCTTTAGTAAAGGGTTTGGTCAGGTACTGGTCCGAACCCACGATACGTCCCCGGGCGCGGTCGAACAGGCCGTCCTTGCTGGACAACATGATGACGGGGGTCTCCCGGAATACCTGGTTGTGCTTGATGAGTGCGCAGGTCTGGTAGCCATCCAGGCGCGGCATCATGATGTCGACGAAGATGATATCGGGGTGGGTATCCGCGATCTTGGCCAGGGCCTCGAAGCCGTCGGTGGCCGTGATGACCTCGCAGCCTTCCTTTTTCAGCAAGGTCTCCGCCGTACGGCGGATGGTCTTGCTGTCATCGATGACCATGACCTTCAGTCCAGATAATCCTGTATCCATAGAAGTAGCTTCCTGCTTCCCGCCATCCCGACCGGAGTCGGACATGGTCGTTGTATCGTTATGATTTTGCATTGGACATGCCGCCTGCTTTCCTAACACATTCAATAAAATAATTCCATAAATCGCCCCGGTACCGACTCCCTGGCAGGCCTGGATCCCCCTGCGGCCGGCGCGACAGGCGCCTGGCCGGCTTACCCCCATGGCGGAATTCCATTACCATGTCCGGGAGCTACCCCTGTCTATCGTCCGCCCGCCCGCAAACTTTATGGCCCGCGGATACTTGCAAACCAGACCACACACAGGAACCGAGCCCCATGAGCACACGCCTTGGCGTGGTGATGGACCCCATAGGCACTATCAAGCCCTACAAGGACAGTACCTTCGCCATGTTGCTGGCCGCCCAGGCCCGCGGCTGGGAACTCTTCTATATGGAACAGCAGGACCTGTTCCTGCGCGACGGTGTCAGCCACGGGCGCATGCGTCCCCTGCGGGTCATCGACCAGGACCGGGACTGGTTTACCTGGGAGGACACCGCCAGGGAAATGCCCCTCCATGCGCTGCATGCAATTTTGATGCGCAAGGACCCCCCCCTGGACCTGGAGCTCCTCTACAGCACCTACCTGCTGGAACAGGCCGAGGCACAGGGCACCCTGATCGTGAACCGCTGCGCCAGCCTGCGCGATGCCAACGAAAAGCTCTTCACCGCCTGGTTCCCCCAGTGCTGCGCGCCCACCCTGGTAAGCCGCGAGGCGGCGCGTTTCCGGGCCTTCCTGGCCGAACAGCGGGATATCATCCTCAAGCCCCTGGATGGCATGGGTGGCGCCTCCATATTCCGGGTACGGCAGGACGACCCCAATATCGCCGTGATCCTCGAGACCCTCACCGATCATGGCCGGCGCATGGCCATGGCCCAGCGCTTCATCCCCGAGATCCGCGCCGGCGACAAGCGGATCCTGCTCATCGATGGCGAGCCCGTGCCGTACGCCCTGGCGCGCATCCCCGCCGCCGGGGAGACCCGAGGCAACCTGGCCGCCGGCGGTCGTGGCGAGGGGGTGGCCCTGACGGAGCGGGACTATTGGATCTGCGCGCAAGTGGCGCCGGTGCTGCGTGAGAAAGGCCTGCTATTCGTGGGCCTGGACGTGATCGGTGACTACCTTACCGAGATCAATGTCACCAGCCCCACCTGCATCCGCGAGCTGGACAAGCAGTACGGCCTGGACATCGCCGGCCAGCTCATGGACACCATCGCGACCCGGCTCCCGGCCCGGCCATGACCCGCGCACTGCTGGCCGGCCTGCTGCTGCTCGCCCTGGCGGGCTGTGAGCGCGCGCCAGAGGTCCACCAGCACGCCTTCTTCGCCCTCGGCACCCTGGTCGAGGTGTCCGTGGCAGACCCCGACCCGCAGCGGGCGTCGCGGGCTGCGGAGGCGGTGGAAGGGATCTTTCGCGAGGATCACCAGCTTTGGCACGCCTGGCATCCCGGTCCCTTGCTGGACCTGAATCGCGCCCTCGCGGCGGGGCGAGGCGCCCGACCCCATCCCTCCATCCACTACCTGCTGGAACGGGCCGCCCCGCTGGCCGAGCGCAGCGGCTACCGCTTCGATCCCGCCGTCGGCGGGCTGGTGCGCCTGTGGGGCTTCCATGCGGACACCCCGCCCGAAGGCCCGCCACCGGGTGCGGCTGCCCTGCGGGATTGGCGCGAACACAAGCCCTCCCTCGCCGACCTGTACTGGGACGAGGATCAGGTCTTCAGCCGCAACCCCGCCCTGCAACTGGATTTCGGCGCCTTCGCCAAAGGCTATGCCGTGGACCAGGCCATCGCCCGCTTGCGTGCCCTGGGTATCGAAAACGCCATCGTCAATGCCGGCGGTGACCTGCGCGCCATCGGCCGGCGTGCCGACCGGCCCTGGCGCATCGGCATCCGCCATCCTCGCGCTCCGGAGGTGCTCGCCTCCATCGCCATCGAGGGCGACGAGAGCCTGTTCACCTCCGGCGACTACGAACGCTATTTCGAGCACGAAGGCCGGCGTTATCACCATATACTGGATCCCTTCAGCGGCCAGCCCGCGACAGGGACCACCTCGGTCACCGTCCTGCATACGGATGCCACCACCGCCGACGCCGCCGCCACGGCCCTGTTCGTGGCCGGACCGGAGCACTGGCAAGAGGTGGCCCGGTCCATGGGCTTGCGCCATGTCCTGCTCATCGATGCCGCCGGTGTCGCCCACCTGAGCCCGGCCATGGCCGAGCGCATCCACTTCGAAACAGACCCTCCGCCGCCACTGCGGCTCAGCGAGCCCCTGCCATGACGCGCGCCGACTGGGTCCTGCTGCTTGCCCTGCTGGTCGGCTTGCCCTGGCTGTACCTTCAGGTCTGGAGCAGCGCACCCGGCCAGCAGCTGGCCATCCTCACGGCGGAAGGCCCGCCGCGCATCCTGCCCCTGTATCCGGACCAGGAGGTACGCATCGCGGGCGCGCTGGGCGACAGTGTCATCCGCATCGAACAGGGACGGGCACGCTTCATCGCCTCCGCCTGCAGCAACAAGGTATGCATCCAGCGCGGCTGGATCGACGCCAGCGGGGAGAGCAGCGCCTGTCTGCCCAACCGGGTGAGCATCCAGGTGCTGGGGCGCGATGCCCGCTATGACGCGGTGAATTTCTGAACATGCAGATCCAGACCACCCGGGAAGACCATCGCATCGCCTGGCTGGCCGCCCTGGCCATCGCCATCCACGTGCTGGAGGCCGCCCTGCCCAGCCCCCTGCCGGGGGTCAAGCCGGGGCTCGCCAATGTCATCACCATCGTAGTGCTGGTGCAGTTCGGCTGGCGCATGGCGGCCTGGGTCAGCCTGCTGCGGGTACTGTGCGGCAGCCTGCTGCTGGGCACCCTGCTGTCGCCCACCTTCTTCCTCAGCCTGGGTGGCGCCCTCGCCAGCCTGGCGGTGCTGGCACTGGCCGCGCGCCTGCCCGGGCGGGGCTTCGGGCCGGTCGGCTACAGCCTGCTCGCCGCCCAGGCCCACATGCTGGGCCAGTTCCTCATCGCCTGGCAGCTGTTCATCCCCCACCCGGGACTCTGGACCCTGTTGCCGCTGTTGCTGACGGCGGCCCTGTTGTTCGGCCTGCTCAGCGGTATAATCGCCCGCATGATGCTCCAGGGAGTTACACGGGAACCCGCATGACGGACGCGGCATTGGCGCCAGCACCTCACGCCGGTCCGGACCGGCTGGTGGTGACCCTGTTCATCGCCGCGGCCCTGCATGCCGTGCTGATCCTGGGCCTGGGCTTCAGCCTCGAGGAGCGCGACCGCAAGGACGACCTGCCGACCCTGGAGATCACCGTGGTACAGCGCCCCAGCAAGCCGGTCGAGGAAGCCGACTACCTGGCCGCCGCCAGCCAGGAGGGGGCGGGCAATATCGAGGAACGGGTACGTCCCCGCGAAGAAAGCCGGGAATCGGCCCCGCCGCCGCCCACCGCCGCCGAACCCGAGCCGGAACAGGCGCAGCTGATCACCACCCGGGAGGCCACCCGGCCCACACCGCAACCGGTCGAGAAGACACCCCCCGAGCCAAAACCCCTCAGTGCCGCGGAACTGGTGGACCGCAGCCTGGAAATGCTCAGCCTCAACCGCGAAATCACCCAATTGTCCCAGGCCTATTCCCAGCGCCCGCGGGAGACCTTCATCTCCGCCCGCACCGCCGAATACAAGTACGCCAACTACATGCGCGAGTGGGTGAACAAGGTGGAACGGGTGGGGGACCTGAACTACCCCGACGAGGCACGCCGCAGCGGCATCTCCGGCACCCTGCGCGTGCAGGTGACCCTGAATGCCGATGGCACCGTGCGCGACGCCATCATCACCCGCCCCTCGGGCCACCGGGTGCTGGACGAGGCCGCCCTGCGCATCGTGCGCCTGGCCGCCCCCTACGCGCCCTTCCCGAAGGAGATCCGCCAGGACGTCGACATCATGCACATCACCCGCACCTGGGAATTCACCAGCGGCAACCGGTTGAATACGCAGTAACAGGCCCGGCACCCCCTTGCGCCCCTTGAGCCCCGCCGCCCGGTACCCGATACTAGCCTCATGCACGACACGGATTTTCTCGGCAATCACTTCCTCATCGCCATGCCCAAGCTGGCGGATCCGAACTTCTTTCACACCGTCACCTACCTGTGTGAGCACAACCCCGAGGGCGCACTGGGCATCGTCATCAACCGGCCACTGCACCTCACCCTGCGCGAGATCCTCCAGCACATGGACCTGGAACCGGTCACCGAGGCCATCGGAGACCAGCCCATCTACCTGGGCGGTCCGGTGCAGCAGGAGCGCGGCTTCGTCCTGCACCGCCCTCTCGGCGACTGGGAGGCCACCCTGCCCGTGTCCGAGGAGATCGGCGTCACCTCCTCGCGGGACATCCTCACAGCCATTGCCGCGGGCCAGGGGCCGGATCAGTGCCTCATCGCCCTCGGGTATGCCGGCTGGGGCGCCGGTCAGCTGGAGCAGGAACTCGTCGCCAATGCCTGGCTGTCCGGCCCCGCGGACCAGCGCATCATCTTCGACCTGCCCCATGAACAGCGCTGGGAGGCCGCCGCCGCCCGGCTCGGCGTGGACCTGAACCTGCTCAGCGGCGAGGCGGGACACGGCTGAGCCTGCCCGTGACCAGCCAGGTACTGCTCGGCTTCGACTACGGCCAGCGCCGTATCGGGGTGGCCGTGGGCCAGACCATCACCGCCACCGCCACCGCCCTGGCCACCCTGGCGGCCCGGGATGGCCAGCCCGACTGGGCGGAGGTGACGGCCCTCATCGAGCAGTGGCGACCCGACGCCCTGGTGGTGGGCCTGCCCCTGCGGCTGGATGGCACCGAAAGTGAACTCAGCCGCGCGGCACAACGCTTTGCGCGCCGGCTGGAAGGACGGTATAAACGCCCCGTCCATTTGATGGACGAACGGCTCAGCTCGCGGACCGCGGAACAGACCCGCACCCGAGGCGGCGCCCGGCAGGGCCTGGATGCGCTGGCGGCGCAGGTCATCCTGCAGGACTGGTTCGAACTTTTCGGAGAAACCCCATGACGGGTACGATCGAGGTTGAAACACTGCTGGATGGCATGGTGCGGGAACTGCGCACGCTGCTGCAGCAACGCGGTATCACGGATGCCGCCATGGTCGGCATCCACACCGGCGGGGTCTGGGTGGCGCGCGAACTGCACCGGCGCATGGAGATCGCGGAGGAGCTGGGCAGCCTGGACATCTCCTTCTACCGCGACGACTTCACCCGCATCGGCATGAACCCCCAGGTACGGCCCTCGGACCTGCCCTTCAACGTGGACGACCGCCACATCATCCTGGTGGACGATGTGCTCCACACCGGGCGCACCATCCGCGCCGCCCTCAATGAACTGTTTGACTATGGTCGCCCGGCGTCCATAATCCTCGCCGCCCTGGTGGAACGCGGCGGACGCGAGCTGCCCATCGAGGCCAACGTGGTGGGCCAGTCCATGGACCTGCGCGAGAATGAGCATGTGAAACTCACCGGGCCCGACCCGCTGACCCTGGAGATCCAGCAACTGGCATGAGCGGCGCGAACCTGCAAGTCGGTGAGGATGGGCGCCTGCGCCACTTCCTCAGCATCGAGGGCCTCAACCGGGGCCTGCTCACCGAAATCCTCGATACCGCGGAATCCTTTGCCGGGGTCACCGCGCAGACGGTGAAGAAGGTGCCGTTGCTGCGCGGCAAGACCATCGTCAACCTGTTCTTCGAGGCCAGCACCCGCACCCGCACCACCTTCGAACTGGCCGCCAAGCGCCTGTCCGCCGACGTGCTCAACATCAATGTCGATGCCTCCAGCGCCACCAAGGGCGAGACCCTGCTCGACACCCTGCGCAACCTGGAGGCCATGCACGTGGACATGTTCGTGGTGCGTCACGCGGAAAGCGGTGCCGCCCACTTCATCGCCCGCAACGTGGAACCCCACGTGAGCGTAATCAACGCCGGCGATGGCCGTCATGCCCATCCCACCCAGGCCATGCTGGACATGTTCACCATCCGCCGCGTCAAGGGACCGGACTTCGGCCGGCTGCGGGTGGCCATCGTCGGTGACATCCTGCATTCGCGGGTGGCGCGCTCGCAGATCCACGCCCTCAACCTGCTCAATACCGGCGAGGTGCGGGTGGTGGCGCCCAAGACCCTCACCCCGATCCACGTGGAGGCACTGGGGGTGCGACCCTATCACGATTTGTGCGAGGGAATCCGCGACTGTGACGTGGTGATCATGCTACGCCTGCAGCGCGAGCGCATGCAGGGCGCCCTGCTGCCCAGCGAACATGAATACTACCGCCTGTTTGGCCTCACCGAAGACCGGCTGTCGGTGGCCAAGCCCGATGTCACGGTCATGCACCCAGGCCCCATCAACCGCGGCGTGGAAATGGATTCCCGGGTGGCCGACGGCCCCCATTCCGTCATCCTCGAACAGGTCACCCATGGCATCGCCGTGCGCATGGCGGTCATGTCCATGGCCATGCGCCAGCAGGACCGCACGGTGGAGGATGGCGCATGAACCCCTGCAGCGAGTCCCCGCCCCGCATCCGCATCAAGGGGGGTCGACTGGTCGACCCGGCCAATGGGGTCGATGGCGAGCAGGACCTGTATCTCGCCGACCGCAAGGTAGTGGGGATCGGCACGGCACCGGATGGTTTCCAGGTGGAACAGGAGATCAACGCCCGTGGCCAGATCGTCTGCCCGGGCCTGATCGATCTTGCCGTGCGCCTGCGCGAGCCGGGCCAAGAGCACAAGGCCACTATCGATTCCGAATGCCGCGCCGCCGCCAGTGCCGGCATCACCACCCTGTGTTGCCCACCGGACACCGCCCCGGTGATCGACACCCCGGCCGTGGTGGAACTGATTCACCACCGCGCGCGCCAGACCAACACTACCCGGGTGCTCACCCTGGGCGCACTCACCCGCAACCTGGACGGCCAGCTGCTGAGCGAGATGCGCGCCCTGCAACTGGCCGGTTGCGTGGGTGTCACCAACATTCTGCGCCCCCTGGCCAACTCCCTGGTGGAACGCCGTGCCTTCGAATATGCCGCCACCTTCGACCTGACGGTACACCTGCACGCCAACGACGAGTCCCTGTCCAACGGCGGCTGCGCCCACGAGGGCGCGGTCGCCACCCGGCTGGGATTACCCGGCATTCCCGCCGCCACCGAGACCGCCAGCGTGGCGCGCCTGCTGGCACTGATCGAACAGACCGGGGTACGCGCCCACTTCTGCCGCATCACCAGCGGCCGGGCCCTGGGCATGATCGGTCGCGCCCGCCACGATGGCCTGCCCGTCAGTGCGGACGTGGCCGTGCCCTACCTGTTTCTCACCGAAGTGGATATCGCCGAGTTCGACAGCCAGTGCCATGTGCTGCCACCCCTGCGCGCCCAGGAGGACCGCGATGCCCTGCGTGCCGGCCTGGCCAGGGGCAGCCTCACCGCCCTGTGCTCCGACCATCAGCCCCACGAGGACGACGCCAAGCGCGCGCCCTTTCCCAGCACGGCGCCGGGCATCTCCGGTCTCGACACCCTGCTGCCCATGGCCCTGCGGCTGGTGGAACAGCGCGTCATGGCGCTTGGCGATGTACTGCACCGGCTCACCGCCGGTCCGGCCGCCATCCTCGGCCTGGAACAGGGACAGCTCGCCATTGGGGCGCCTGCCGATGTCTGCATCTTCGACCCGGAACACACCTGGATACTGAATGACCGCAGCATGGAGAGCGAGGGCCACAACAGCCCCTTCCGGGACTGGGAGATGAAGGGCCGCGCCAGCCATACCCTGCTGAACGGTCGGGTGGTGTATTCACGCGAGTCGCTGTAGACACTAGGCCCGCCTTCCCGTAGGCCCGCCTTCCCGTAGACCCGCCTTCCCGATGGTTGTCCCCGGCGGGTGTCGGCCGCAGGGATGCGGCCGTCAAGCCTACAGGGATGTATTCACGGCGACCCGCCGGAGGCAACCGGGTAGGCAGCCCCAACCGCGACGCCACACACCTGCCACGCTACAATAGCCGCCATGACGAACCCAGCCACCAAGCCCCATCGCGGCACCATCCACCTGGAAGAGGCCGCGATCCTCACCCACCAGGCCTACCCCGGCGACCAGTACGTGCTGCGCGTGCAGGCCCCCGCCTGTGCCGCGAAGGCCCTGCCCGGCAGCTTTGCCCACCTGCAGTGCGATCCCCTGCTGGCCATGCGCCGGCCGCTGTCCATCATGCGCGTGGATCCACAACAGGGCTGGGTGGAATTCCTCTACAAGGCCGTGGGCGAAGGCACGCGACTGCTGGCCCGCCGTCAGCCGGGCGAGACCCTGAGCCTGCTCGGCCCCATCGGCGTGCCCTTCCAGGTCCATCCGGAACGGCCGCGGCCCCTGCTGCTGGGTGGCGGCGTGGGCATCCCGCCCATGGTTTTCCTGGCGGACAGCCTGCGCGCTGACACTGCCTGGCAACCCTTCGTGGTGATGGGTTCGGAAGTACCCTTCCCCTTCCAGGCCCGCCCCTCGCAGTTCCTGGTCCCCGGTCTGCCCGAGGGGGTGATCGCCGCCATGCCACTGCTGGAGGACTGGGGCATCCCCAGTCGCCTGGCGAGCCTGCAGGGCTATCCCGGCGTGTTCGAGGGCTATGTCACCGACCTGGCGCGCGCCTGGCTGCAGGGGCTGACGGACGCGGAACGCACCGAGGTGGAGGTGTTCTCCTGCGGCCCGCACCCCATGCTGGAAGCGGTCGCACACCTGGCACGGGAGTTCGATCTGCCCTGCCAGGTGTCCCTGGAGGAATTCATGGCCTGTGCCGTGGGGGGGTGCGCCGGCTGCACGGTGGAGATCCAGACCCCGGATGGCCCCGCCATGAAGCGGGTCTGTGTCGACGGTCCCGTGTTCGATGCGCAACAGGTGTTCCGCTAGGGGTCATCCGCCGCAAACAGTTCCGCCGCGTTGTCGTGGGCCAGGCGCCGCGCCAGATCCGGCGGCAGCTGCGCCAGCCAGGCGCGCATCGTCTCCACCACCCCGTCGAAGCGTTCCCAGCGCTTCACACTGAAGGTATCCACCCCCACCAGAAAGCGCCTGGGAAAGTCCAGGAACAGCAGGCGCCACTCCTCCGCCAGCACCCCCTCAGGCGCGATGCGCCCGTCGCGCACCGACAGGTCCACCCGCAGGGCCGGGTAGCGACGCAGGTAGTCGGCGAGCAGTGCCGGGCAGGGATAGGCACCGGCATGGGCCCAGATGACCGGTTGTTGCGGGGCGATGTCGTAGAGGGTGTCGATCACCGCCGGGTCGCCATGCACCTGCAGCGGCAGCCCCTCCCGCGCGGCGATCTCCACGATGCGGCGGAACACCGGGCTGTGGCGCTGTCCGGCGAAGATGTGCAACTCGCCGATCCCGCGCCAGATACCCTGCTCCAGCGCGGCCTCCACGCGGGCCGGCAGGGTCTCGTCCCCGGGCCAGGAAAGCTTGTCGTCATGGTCACGGTACAGGCCCAGGAAGGGCACGATGCGCTCCTGTGCGTGGCGGTACAGGGCCTCGGTGTGGACGTTCGGGGTACCGGAGACCAGCGCCCGGCGGATGCCGTTGCGGTCCAGGATGGTGAGGATGTCGGCGGGCGCATAACGTGCCGCGTCCTCCACACTGTAGTGGAGATGGGCATCGAACAGGGGTTGCGCAAGCAACTCTGCAGGAAGCAGCCCCACCGCCGCACATAGGAGTGATCGGATTATTCTCCCCATGGATTCAAAGATAGCAGCCTCTGCGGATCATCGGAAAGGGAACCATGAGGTTGATCTGTCACACAGCCTTCACGCCCCCGTCATGATCCACCGGTAACCTCCTCACTGCCAATTCGGCGATTCAGAATGTTTAGAGGAGCACCCCCATGAATTTCCCGCAAGCCAATAAACTGGCGCTGGCCGTCGGCCTCGCCCTAGCCAGCGGAACCGGCCTGGTACAGGCCGATGACGATACCCCCCGTGACTTCGGCATGATGGTGCAGGACCTGCTGCATGCCCAGTCCGATCGTCTGTTCGGTTTCAAGAAGCCGCTGGAACAGTCCGCCACTGAATATGACTACGTGCCGCGCGAGCTGGCCAGCGCCCACCAGCGTATCCTGCTGGCCAAGGGCCTGAAGGCCGAGTTCATCACCCGTAGCCTCGGCACCTCCGGTGACTTCATCGCCTTCTGGCCCAGCGCCGAGCAGTACAGCCACCTGATCGTCTGCATCGAGCAGGGCCGCGCCGCCGATGGCCGCAATGCCGGCGTGCAGCGTGTCGACGTAGCCACCGGCGCCGTGGAGACCATCGTCTACGGCATGAGCCGCTGCGACGGCATCCGCACCACCGACTGGGGCACCGTGCTGGCCACCGAGGAAACCACCGACGGCCGCGCCTACGAGATCATCGACCCGCTCAACACCACCGGCCACTGGATCGCCGACCGCAGCACGGGCGACGTGCGCGATGCCATCGACTCCCTGAATCCGAGCCAGAACATCGTCCAGCGCCAGGCCCTGCCGACCATGTCCTGGGAAGGCCTGATCGTGCTGCCCAGCGGCGTGGTGATCGCCGGCGACGAGCTGCGTCCCGGTTCCTACGACAATGACTTCGGCACTCGCGACACCGATGGCGGCGCCATCTTCAAGTTCGTGCCGGCCATGCCGCGAATGGACGACAGCATGATCAATCACCTGGACGATTCCCCGCTGGCCTCCGGCGCCACCTATGCCATGCAGGTCTCCTGCCGCGACAACCGCCAGCAGTTCGGCCAGGGCTGCGAAATCGGCAATGCCGCCTGGGTGGGCGTGAATGCCCTGGATGCGCGCATGGATGCCAACCGCAACGGCGCCACCGGCTACTACCGCCCCGAGGACCTGGAAATGGATCCGCTCTTCCATGACGAGGAAAACCCCGCCGCCATCCGCTTCTGCGTGGCGAACACCGGCAATGAAGGCGCGAAGAACTATGCCGAGGTCCTGTGCGGAGTGGACAGCGATCCGCTGCTGGCCGACAACGACATCCGCTCGGTGGTGGTAAACCGCTTCGTGGAAGGCGACATGGAGTTCAACAGCTTCGACAACCTGGGCTTCCAGCCCATGACCGGCAACCTGTACGTGATCGAGGACCATAAGTACGGCGACATCATCGGCTGCCTGTCTGATGGTGAAGACCGCGATATCAAGAGCGACGGCTGTGTGCGCATGGCTTCCGTGACGGACCCGGCGGCAGAACCCACCGGCTTCATCTTTGACGCCACGGGCGAAACGGCCTACGTGATCGTGCAGCACGGCGAACAGCCGGCCGAACTGCTGGATTACGCATCGAACCCGGTCAATGGTCGTACCGACGACCTCATCAAGGTCACCGGCTTCAAGGTGAAGGGACAGAAGCACGAGAAGCGCAGCAAGCACGACAAGCACGACAAATAAGTCTGCTACAGGACCGGAACAGGGCCAGGGAGGCCCGGCGACGCCCCGCCCCGCGCGGGGCGTCGTCATTTTTAGCGCGCGGTTTCCACCCGCCAACCCGCCCGCACGGGCCGGCGCGACACCTCACAGCCAAGCTCGACCAGCCAGTCGGCCAGCAGCTGGTTGGAATTGTGACCCAGATGGTAACCAGTGGGGTAGGGAATGAATGTCAGGTCGACCTCGGGCGTTTTCAGGTGGTGCTCCGCCTCGGCAATCCGGGCATCCAGCCGCCTGCGCAGCCTCTCCACCCGCTCCCGTTCGACGTTCAGGCTGTGCAGCTCGACGATCACCACCCGTACCTGGGAGCGCACCGCCTCCGCCGTGGCGGGCCCAGGCAGGACCCGATAACCCAGCGCACCTTGCGTGGACC
The DNA here is from genome assembly GCA_026197075.1 of Gammaproteobacteria bacterium. Taxonomy (GTDB): domain Bacteria; phylum Pseudomonadota; class Gammaproteobacteria; order DSM-19610; family DSM-19610; genus JAIVHA01. Next base: position 26,579 of record JAPHQV010000004.1, read on the forward strand.
AGAGCAAGGCCGCCAGACCGCTGGCGGTACTGGTATCCCGCTCGGCGTAGTAGCGCCAATCGCCATAGGCATAGCGGCGCAGACTGCCGTCCGGCGCCGGCAGCACCAGGCTGGTATGACGGCCGTGATCGAGCACGAACACCGCTACCGGGTCCCGCGGATCCGGCGGCGGCACGATCCGCGTGGTGCCGCAGCCGGTCAGCAACAGTAACAGCAGTGTCGCGACGCAAGCCCTGCGGATCACCCTGAACATGCCTTCACGGAGCGGACCAGCGCCAGTCCCGGATCTCCGGCTTGTCGATACCGTGTTCGTAGGCGTAGCGCCGGCAGTCGATCTGCCGGTCGCGCATCTCCTGCTTCACATGGGCACCGGCCACCAGCAGGCCGGGCACTCGATTGATGACATCGATGACCAGGCTGAAGCGGTCGATCTCGTTTTCCATGGCCAGGTCCAGCGGCGTGTTGATATTGCCCTTCTCCTTGTAGCCGCGCACATGCAGGTGGTTGTGGTTGGTGCGCCGGTAGGCGAGGCGGTGGATCAGCCAGGGGTAGCCGTGGAAGTTGAAAATGATCGGTTTGTCGAGGGTGAACAGGCTGTCGAAATCCCGATCGGGGAGTCCATGGGGATGCTCGCCGGCACCGGCCAGGGTGAACAGGTCCACCACATTGATGAAGCGGATTTTCAGCTCCGGGAAATACCCGCGCAGCAGTTGCACGGCAGCCAGCGCCTCCTGGGTGGGAATATCTCCGCAAGAGGCCATCACCACATCGGGCTCGCTGCCCTGGTCGTTGCTGGCCCAGTCCCAGATGCCCAGCCCCTTGGTGCAGTGACGGATGGCCGCATCCATGTCCAGGTACTGCAGATGCTGCTGCTTGTCGGCCACGATGACATTGATGTCGTTGCGGCTGCGCAGGCAGTGATCGGCGACGCTGAGCAGGCAGTTGGCATCGGGCGGCAGGTAGATGCGGGTAACAGCGGGATCCTTGTTCACCACCAGGTCCAGGAAGCCGGGGTCCTGGTGGGTGAAACCATTGTGATCCTGGCGCCATACGGTGGAGGTGATGAGCAGGTTCAGCGAAGACACCGGCGCCCGCCAGGGGATGTCCTCGCAGATGGCAAGCCACTTGGCATGCTGGTTGAACATGGAGTCGATCACATGCACGAAGGCCTCGTAGGTGGAGAAGAAGCCGTGCCGACCGGTCAGCAGGTAGCCCTCCAGCCAGCCCTCCAGGGTGTGCTCCGACAACACCTCCATGACCCGGCCGTCCGGTGACAGTTCACCGCCATCGGCGTCCTGGGGCAGATACTCGGCCATCCAGGTCTTCTTGCTGGCCTCGTACACGGCCTGCAGCTTGTTGGAGCTGGTCTCGTCGGGACCGAACACCCGGAAGTTATCCGGGTTGGCGCGCAGGATGTCGCGCAGCATCTCGCCGAGGGGGAAGGTGTTGCCGGCCAGGCCGGCACCGGGGCGTTCCACCGTCACGGCATAGTCGTGAAAGTCCGGCATGCGCAGGGTCTTGCGCAGCACACCGCCGTTGGTGTGAGGGTTGGCGCCCATGCGCCGCGGACCCTGCGGCGCCAGGGCGCGCAGCTCGGGAACCAGTCGCCCGCGTTCGTCGAAAAGCTCCTCGGGGCGGTAACCGCGCAGCCAGCTTTCCAGCGCCTGGCGCTGACGCTCATCGTCGCGCGCCTTGGGCAGCGGCACCTGGTGGGCGCGCCAGCTGCCTTCGATGGCGTGGCCGTCTATTTCCTCCGGTCCGGTCCAGCCCTTGGGACTGCGCAGCACGATCATGGGCCAGCGCGGGCGCACGGTCTCCTGGCCACCGCGCGCACGTGCCTGGATCGCGTGGATCTCCTGCATGCATTGGTCCAGGGTCGCGGCCATGGCCTGGTGCATGTGGTCCGGGTCGTCGCCCTCCACGAAGTAGGGCGTCCAGCCATAGCCCCGGAACAGGGCCTCCAGTTCCTCGTGCGGGATGCGCGCCAGCACGGTGGGATTGTTGATCTTGTAGCCGTTGAGGTGCAGCACCGGCAGCACGGCACCGTCACGCGCGGGGTTGAGGAACTTGTTGCCATGCCAGGCGGTGGCCAGCGGACCGGTCTCCGCCTCACCGTCCCCCACCATGACGGTCACCAGCAGGTCGGGATTGTCGAAGGCGGCGCCGAAGGCATGGGACAGGCTGTAGCCCAGCTCACCACCCTCGTGGATGGAACCGGGCGTCTCCGGGGTGCAATGACTGCCGATGCCGCCGGGGAAGGAAAACTCGCGGAAGAAACGCCGCAGGCCGTCCTCGTCCTCGGCCTTGTTGGGATAGACCTCGGAGTAGGCCCCCTCCAGGTAGACCGGCGCCAACACGCCGGGCGCGCCGTGGCCCGGCCCGGCGAGGAAGATGGCGTCCAGGTCATGCTTCCGGATCAGGCGGTTGAGGTGCACATAGAGAAAGCTCAGCCCCGGGCTGGAGCCCCAGTGGCCCAGCAGGCGCTCCTTGATGTGCTCCGGCCGCAGGGGTTCACGCAGCAGCGGATTGTCACGCAGATAGATCATGCCCGCGGCCAGGTAGTTGCAGGCACGCCAGAAGGCATGAAGCTGTTGAAGCTCCCGGGAATTCAGGGGGGTGACACTGGTTGTACTCTTCATTGCTTACTCCCCAAGCGCGAGGGCTTGTTGTGCCATGATGGCGGCCTCGTCCACGGGCAATACCCACACGGACACCGGGCTGGCGCTGGCGCTGATACAGCCGGGCTGGCCGATGGCGGTGTCATTGGCCGCCGGGTCGAGATGAATGCCCGCCCAGTGCAGGTTTTCCAGGATACGGGCGCGGATCACGGGTGCATGCTCGCCGACACCACCACCGAAGACGATCGCCTCCGCGCCGCCGAGCACCGTGAGATAGGCGCCGATGTACTTGGCCGCCCGATAACAGTATAGACCGATGGCCTGGGCCGCCGTCGGGCTGTCGCTGGCCAGCAGCTCCCGCATGTCGCCGCTCGACCCCGACAGGCCCAGCAGGCCGCTGCGGTGGTTGAGTATCTCCTCGAGTTGCCGCGCATCGAGACCCGCATGCTGCTGCAGGTACAACAGCAAACCCGGATCCAGATCGCCGCTGCGGGTGGCCATGACCAGGCCTTCCAGGGGTGTGAAACCCATGGAGGTATCCAGCGGTCGCCCGTCACGAATGGCACTGATGGAGCAGCCGGAGCCCAGCTGCAGGCTGATGATGCGCGCAGATTGCGCTGCCGGTGCCTGGCGATCCCGCCAGGATTGCCACAGGGCCTGGTGAGCCAGGCCATGAAAGCCATAGCGGCGCAGCCCGTGGCGGGCAGCCAGCTCCGCGGGCAGGGCATAGCGGCTGGCCAGGGCGGGCAGATCGTGGAAAAAGGCGGTGTCGAATACCGCGACCTGGAACGAGTCCTGGCCCAGCAGGGCACGGCAGGCCCGGATCAGCTCCAGGGCGGCGGGGTTATGCAGGGGGGCCAGGGTCGCCAGCCGCTCGATACCCGCCTCCACGGCGGCATCGATGCGACAGGGCGCCACGAAGGCATCCCCGCCATGCACCACCCGGTGGACCACCCGGTCCGGTACAGCTAACCCGTGTTCCTGAAGGAAACCCTGGAGCAGGTCACGCGGCTCGCCCTCGTCGCGCGTATGGTGGCGGGAGGCAATACGGCGCAGGCGGTCGGGCCCGGCCTCGAAGGCCGCGAGGCGGAGGGAGGAACTGCCGGCATTGATCGTGAGGATCATCGGCATGGTTCCGGATCATACCGGAACCCGCCGGGGAGGGCGACGCCTTACTCGGTGTCCACCAGTGATATGCCGCTGAGGGCGGTATCCGCGTCCACCTCGCCATCCTTGAGCTTGACCATGAGGCGCACTTCGTTGGCGGAATCGGCGTGATGCAGGGCATCGTCATAGGTGATCTCACCGGCCTTGTACAGCTCGTAGAGGGCCTGGTCGAAGGTCTTCATACCCTGCTGGCCGGACTTCTTCATCAGTTGCTTCAGCTCGTGGATCTCGCCCTTGCGGATCAGGTCGGAGGCCAGCGGGGTATTGATCAGCACTTCCACGGCGCAGCGCCGACCCTTGCCGTCGGGGGTGGGGATCAACTGCTGGGCCAGCAGTGCCTTGAGGTTCAGGGACAGGTCCATGAGCAGCTGGTCGCGGCGGTCTTCCGGGAAGAAGTTGATGATACGGTCCAGCGCCTGGTTGGCGTTGTTGGCATGCAGGGTCGCCAGGCACAGGTGGCCGGTTTCGGCAAAGGCGACGGCATAGTCCATGGTTTCACGGGTACGGATCTCGCCGATCAGGATCACATCGGGGGCCTGGCGCAGGGTGTTCTTGAGGGCGGTTTCAAAGGATTCGGTATCCACGCCCACCTCGCGCTGGGTGACGATGCAGCCCGAATGCTGGTGTACGAATTCGATGGGATCCTCGATGGTGATGATATGGCCGGTGCTGTTCTGGTTACGGTAGCCGATCATGGCGGCCAGCGAAGTGGATTTACCGGTGCCGGTGCCGCCCACGAAGATGATCAGGCCGCGCTTGGTCATGGCCAGGGTCTTGATGATGGGCGGCAGCTTCAGCTCGTCGACACTGGGGATATGTGTCTCGATACGGCGCAGCACCATGCCCACATGGTTGCGCTGGTAGAAGGCGCTGACACGGAAACGGCCTACACCGGTGGCACTGATGGCGAAGTTGCATTCGTGTTGCTGTTCGAATTCCTCGCGCTGCTGCGGCGTCATGACGCTGAGCACCACCTCGCGCGCCTGGTCCGGGGTAAGACTACTCTGGGTCACGGGTGCGATCTTGCCGTTCACCTTCATACTCGGCGGCATGCCGGTGGTGATGAACAGGTCGGAGCCGCCCTTGTGCACCATGAGTTTGAGCAGCTGATTAAAGTCCATGTCGTACTCCTGTTAAGGATTGCATCCCAATCTTCCTTGCCCGCCCTTCAACCTGCCTGCCAGGAACCCGCACCCTCATCCGCCCCGCGGCATTCAATCAACGGAACGTCTCTTTGTTGGATGCCTTGCTGCGGGCATCCAGGCGGCTGACCAGGCCCTTCTGCACCAGCTCCTGCAGGTTCTGGTCCAGGGTCTGCATGCCCACGGACTGACCGGTCTGGATGGCAGAGTACATCTGCGCCACCTTGTCCTCGCGGATCAGGTTGCGGATGGCCGGGGTGCCGATCATGATTTCGTGGGCCGCGATGCGCCCACCGCCGGTCTTCTTGAGCAGGGTCTGGGAAATGACCGCGCGCAGGGATTCCGACAGCATGGAACGTACCATGGTCTTCTCCGCCGCCGGGAACACGTCGATGATACGGTCGATGGTCTTGGCCGCGGAGCTGGTATGCAGGGTGCCGAACACCAGGTGCCCGGTCTCGGCCGCCGTCAGTGCCAGCCGAATGGTTTCCAGGTCACGCATTTCCCCCACCAGGACGATGTCCGGGTCCTCGCGCAGGGCCGAGCGCAGGGCCTCGTTGAAACCGAGGGTGTCGCGATGCACCTCGCGCTGGTTGATCAGGCACTTCTTGCTTTCGTGCACGAACTCGATGGGGTCTTCCACCGTCAGGATGTGCTCGAAGCGGCTGTTGTTCACGTGGTCGATCATGGCCGCCAGGGTGGTGGACTTGCCGGAGCCCGTGGGCCCGGTCACCAGCACGATGCCGCGTGGCTGGTCGGCGATATCCTTGAAACTGGCCGGCGCGCCCAGTTCCTCCAGGCTCAGGATCTGGGAGGGGATGGTACGGAATACCGCTCCGGCGCCCCGGTTGTGGTTGAAGGCGTTGACACGGAAACGTGCCAGGTTGGGGATTTCGAAGGAAAAGTCCGTCTCCAGGAATTCCTCGTAATCCTTGCGCTGCTTGTCGTTCATGATGTCGTAGGTGAGCTGGTGCACGGTCTTGTGATCCAGCGCCGGGACATTGATACGACGGATGTCCCCGTCCACCCGGATCATGGGAGGCAGGCCGGCGGACAGATGAAGGTCGGAGGCATTGTTCTTGACGCCAAAGGCGAGTAGTTCAGCGATATCCATGCTATTCCCTGACTTGATGAAGCTCTGGACTCCAGTATCGACAGCAGCAACAATTCCTTGATAGTGTCGATCCCGCGTGAAAGCGCATTATTAAAAGATTATCCCGGGAAGTATAGTGTCCGCCGCCAAGATCACTTCAACCCATGCCGAGCGCCTGACGCAGGTGCGGGAACGTATCGCCAGGGCGTGCCGGGACAGCGGCCGGGACCCCGATGCGGTACGGCTGCTGGCGGTAAGCAAGGGCCAGCCCCTCGAGGCCCTGCGCGCGCTGGCCGCCGCCGGCCAGCGCCGCTTCGGGGAATCCTACGTCCAGGAGGCCATGGTCAAGATCCGGGCGCTGGACTGTCCCGACTGTGAATGGCATTTCATCGGTCCCCTGCAGTCCAATAAAGCAGCCCTGGTGGCGGAAAACTTCGACTGGGTTCACAGTATCGACCGCGTCAAGATCGCCATGGCACTGTCCCGCCACCGCACCCCGGATGCCCCGCCTCTGCAGGTCTGCCTGCAGGTGAACATCAGCGGCGAGACCAGCAAGTCCGGTGTGGAGGTGGCGGACCTGCCGGTCCTTGCCGAGCAGGTGGCCACCCTGCCCGGCCTGCGCCTGCGCGGCCTGATGACCATCCCCCGCCCCACCGACAACAACGCCGCCCAGCGGGACGCCTTCCGCCGGCTGCGCGTCGCCAGCGAGGAGCTGCGCCGGCTCGGTCACGACCTCGACACCCTGTCCATGGGCATGTCCGACGACTTGGAGGCCGCCATCGCCGAGGGCAGTACCCTGGTGCGGGTCGGCACGGCGCTCTTCGGCCCGCGGCAACTGGCGGGCTGAAACCCGACACATAACCCAGGCTTGTTTCACCCGTGGTGCGTGGTATCGTGCCGGACATGAAGACCCGCAAGCTCTCTTTCATCGGCGCCGGCAACATGACGCGCAGCCTGGTTGGCGGCCTGATCGCCGACGGTTGCGATCCGTCCCTGATCCGCCTGTCCGATCCCGAGGCCGATCGCCTCCAGGACCTGGCCCATCGCCTCGGGGTGCAAATCCTCCAGGACAATCGCAGTGTGATCGAGGACGCTGACCTGGTGGTGCTGGCCGTGAAACCCCAGGTGCTGCCCGCGGTGGCCCGGGAGATCGCCGACCGGGTGCAGGAGCAGCAACCGCTGGTGATCTCCATCGCCGCCGGCATCCGCACCCCCGACCTGGCCCGCTGGCTGGGCGCGGACACCGCCATCGTGCGCGCCATGCCCAACACCCCGGCCCTGGTGCAGAGCGGCGCCACCGGCCTGTTCGCCAATGCCCATGTACGCGACGAGCAGCGCGACCTGGCCGAAACCATCCTGCGCGCCGTGGGCCTGACCCTGTGGGTGGAGCAGGAAGACCAGCTGGACCTGGTCACCGCCCTGTCCGGCAGCGGTCCGGCGTATTTCTTCCTGGTCATGGAGGCCCTGCAGGAGGCCGCCGCCAAGCTCGGCCTGCCCGCCGAAACGGCGCGCCTGCTGGCCCTGCAGACGGCCTTCGGCGCCAGTCGCATGGCACTGGAAAGCGACGAGGACGCCGCCGCCCTGCGCCAGCGCGTCACCTCCCCCGGCGGCACCACGGAGCAGGCCCTGCGGGTGCTGGAGGAAGGCGGATTGCGGAACCTCATGGAGCAGGCCCTGACCGCGGCGGCACGCCGTTCGCGTGAGCTGGCGGATCAATTCGGAGCACAATGATGGGCAGCAGCTATTTCACCAATCCCGTCGAATTCCTCATCAACACCCTGTTCGGCCTCTACGTGCTGGCCATCATGCTGCGCACCCTGCTGGCCGCGGTGCGGGCGGATTTCTACAACCCCCTGAGCCAGTTCCTGGTACGCATCACCAACCCGCCGCTCATTCCGCTGCGCCGCCTGGTACCCAGCATCGGCCGCATCGACACCAGCGCCATCCTGCTCATGCTGGTGGTGCAGATGCTGGCCATCCTGCTGATCCTGCTGCTGCGCGGCGGCGGCATCCCCTTCGGTTCCCTGCTGCTGCTGTCCGTCGCCGAACTGATCAACCTGCTGTTCAACATCTACATCATCGCCATTATCGTGCTGGCCATCCTGAGCTGGGTGAACCCGGGTCTGCACAACCCCGTCACCGGCCTGCTGCACAGCCTGACCGCGCCGGTCCTGGCACCCTTCCGCCGCCTGCTGCCACCCATGTCCGGAATGGACCTGTCCCCACTGGCGGCACTGCTGGCCCTGTACATCGGCAAGATGCTGGTCATGCCCCCGCTCTACCACCTGGTGCGAATCTGAAGCTTTTGTAAAACAACCGGTTACCGCAGATCCTCCCCGCGGGCAGAGGATGTGACGGCCGTCACGCCCGGCCTGGCACTGGGCAGCTATGCTGCGGATTGACCGGCGATTCCCCTGTCACACCCTTTTCTCAAGGCTTTCAGGATACTGGCCGCTATAAGGCTGGTATGCCACAGAACCACCCAACTGCCGCAAGGGGAAGGCAATGAAGCAAGACGATTTCGGGCAGCGCATGCAGGCCTATGAGATCTGGAAGCAGGAACTGATCCAGACGATCCAGGATTTCCAGGGCTGGCTGACGAGCCATGACATGATCTCGCCGGAAAACGATCTCCGGGTATACGAGACCGTCGATGCCCTGCGCAAGGACCGCCTCACCGTGGCTTTCGTGGCGGAATTCTCCCGTGGCAAGACCGAACTCATCAACGCCCTGTTCTTTGCCGAGTACGGGCGCCGCCTGCTGCCCTCCGAGGCCGGCCGCACCACCATGTGCCCGACGGAACTGTTCTACGATCACCATGAAGGCAGCGCCTACATCCGCCTGCTACCCATCGAAAGCCGCAGCCATGAGCGCAGCATCGGTGATTTCAAGCTCGACCCCATCCACTGGACCCATATCCCGCTGGATACAAAGAACCCCGACCAGATCGCCGGCGCCCTGCACGAAGTGGTAAAGACCAAGCTGGTGCCGCTGGAAAAGGCCGCCGAACTGGGCCTCTACCATCCCGACCACGACAACTACCAGAAGCGCCATGGCAAGCCGCCGGAGCAGGTGGAGATCCCCGTCTGGCGTCACGCCATGATCAGCTTTCCCCACCCGCTGCTCAAGGAAGGCCTGGTGGTACTGGATACCCCCGGTCTCAACGCCCTGGGTAACGAACCGGAGCTGACCATCAGCATGCTGCCCGCCGCCCAGGCGGTGCTGTTCCTGCTGGGTGCCGATACCGGCGTGACCCGCAGCGACCTGGACATGTGGCAGCACCATGTCAGCGGCGTGCGCTCCAAGGGGGGCAAGGGCCTGGTGGTGGTGCTGAACAAGATCGACACCCTGTGGGACGACCTCAAGGATGTCGCCACCATCGATACCACCATCGAAAGCCAGCGCCGCGCCAGCGCCGAACAGTTGCACGTACCCATCGAACAGGTATTTCCCCTGTCCGCCCAGAAGGCCTTGCTCGCCAAGGTGCGCAACGACCCGGAATTGCTGGAGCGCAGCCGCCTGCCCGTGCTGGAACAGTTCCTGGCGACGGAGATTCTGCCGCAAAAACAGAACATCGTGCGTGACAGTATCCTGCAGGAGATCGGTGGCCTGCTGGATGAAAACCGCAGCATCCTGGAAGCGAAGCGCAAGGGCGCCGACAAGCAGTGTACCGAGCTGCGTTCCCTGCGCGGCAAGAATGCCGACGTCATCATGCACCTGATGAGCAAGTCCCGCGAGGAACAGGCCGCCTATCTCAAGAACGTGGAAAGCTTCCAGTCCAGCCGCCGCCTGCTGCAAAACCAGGCGAAGGTCATGCTCGATACCCTGAGCCTGGAACGCCTGGACCAGCTCATCGGCAGGACCCGCAAGGACATGACCGGCAGCTGGACGACCAATGGCATGAAACGCGGCATGAAGACCTTCTTCGACGGAGCGCGCGAGGTCATGGATCAGGTCAGCGCCCAGGCGGAGCAGACGCGCATGCTGATCCGCGCCACCTACCGGAAATTCCACGAGGAACACGGTCTCCCGGCGCTGACACCGAAGGTCTTCTCGGTCGGCTCCTATTCAGCAGAGCTGGATCGTCTCTACGAAGAGGCCGAGACCTTCCGCAAGAGCCCGGTCACCACCATGACGGAGCAGACCTTCGTCATCAAGAAGTTCTTCGTGTCCCTGGTCAGTCATGCCCGCAATCTCTTCTTCAAGGCCAACCAGGAAGCGGACGCCTGGCTCAAGGAGGTCATGAACCCGCTGGTGAAGCAGATCAAGGACCACAAGGTGGCCATGGAAAAACGTCTGGAGACCCTGCGCCGCATCAGCGAGTCCCGCGACACCCTGGAGGCCCGGATCAAGGAACTGGAAAAACAGCTTCAGGACATCGATGCCCAGCTGAAGACCCTGGGTGCCATGCGCGAGACGCTGCATCGGCCATTGCCCGGCACGGGTAGCACACCCCAGGCAACCGCCGCCCAGGGCTGAATCCCTATTCTTCGCGGCTGCCGCGAGCCCCACCTTCGGTCGGGCCCCGCGCTCCCCACAGGCCCCGATCCTGGACTATAGTTGTGGTATCGGCATAGCCAATAAGGAGAATCGCCATGGGTTCGAAAACGCTGTTCGCGGCCATTCTGGCCGGTCTCTCCCTTCTGCTCAGCCTGCCCGCACAGGCAGAAAACTCCCAGGATTTCGGTGACCACGTGGTGCACTTCAACGCCCTGACCACGGACAATCTGCCGCCGACCGTCACCCGGGAATACGGTATCACCCGCAGCAAGAATCGCGCCCTGCTCAATGTGGCGATCCTGAGAAAGGTCCTCGGCACCACCAACCAACCGGTCGCCGCCAGGATCAGTGCCACCGTCACCAACCTTACCGGGCAACAGCGTGAGATCGAACTGCGCGAGATCCGTGAGGGCAGCGCCATTTACTACATCGGCGAATTCGGCGTGAACCACGAGGAAAACCTGGACTTCAGCATCGTGGCCAACCCCGAGGACCATGACCGTCCCTTGCGGGTACAGTTCCAGCAGCGTTTCTTCACCCGCTGAGCAGCGGATACAGGGTCCACAGCCCGAAACCCATCACCAGCATGCCGGCCACGCGCCGCACCCAGATGTGCCGCACGAAGGCACTCAGGCGCGTGGCCGCCATCCCCATCAACAACAGCGTGGGCAGGGTGCCAAGACCGAAGCTCAACATCAGCATGCCCCCCTCGATGGCGTCACCCCGGCTGATGGACCAGACCAGCACGCTGTAGACCAGCCCACAGGGCAGCCAACCCCACAGCAGTCCCAGCAGAAAGGCCTGTGCCGGCGTGCGCACGGGCAGGAAGCGTCGCCCCAGGGGTTCGATCCGCTGCCATACCCGGCCGCCGACCCGCTCCAGCCGGGCCAGGCCCAACCACCAGCCGGCCAGATACAGGCCCAGGGCGATCATGAACAGGGCCGCCAGCACCTGCAGCCCCAGCTGGGCGTGGCGCAGGCCACTCCAATGGGCCGCCAGGTAACCCACGCCGCCCAGCAGGGCACCGGCCAGGGTATAGCTGGCGATACGCGCCAGGTTGTAGGCCAGCAGATAGGGCAGCATGCGCGCCGAATCGCGCACCTCCCGCGGCAGGCCCAGCGCCAGGGCACCGACGATACCGCCGCACATGCCCACGCAGTGCACACCGCCGAGCAGGCCGACCAGGAAAGCGGCCAGGTAGGACACGTCCATCGGCACGGCTATTTCACCTCCAGCCAGGTACGGAAACGCAGCAGCATGAGCAAGCCCGGCAAGGCGATCAGGGCGCAGAAGGAAAAGAAGCCCACCCAGCCCATGGCGTCCGCCATGTAGCCGGTGGGTGCGGCAATGAACACCCGCGGGATGCCCATCAGGCTGGTGAGCAGGGCGTACTGGGTGGCGGTGAAGCGCTTGTCGGTCAGGCTGGCCATGAAGCCGATGAAGGCCGCCGTACCCATCCCGGCGCTGAGGTTCTCGAAGGCCACCACGGCAGCCAGCATGGGCAACTGGTCGCCGACCATGGCCAGCAGAGCGAAACCGGCGGTGGAAGCGGCCTGCAGGATGCCGAAACTCCACAACGCGTGGTAGATACCCAGGCGCAGGATCAACACCCCGCCCAGCAGGCCGCCGGCAATGGTGGCCCAGAAGCCGAACAACTTCACCACCGCGCCGATCTCGGTCAGGCTGAAACCGATATCGAGGTAGAGGGGTGTGGTCATGTGCGCGGCCATGATGTCCCCCACCTTGTACAACAGGATGAACAGCAGGATCCCCCAGGCACCATTGCGCTGGAAGTATTCGCGGAAGGGTTCCACCACGGCAGCCCGCAGGGTACCCGGCACGCCACCGGGGGTATCCGGTTCCGGCGCCAGCAGGGTGGTCAGCACCCCCACCAGCATGAAACCCGCCATCAGCAGGTAGACGGTGGAAAAGGCCATGATGTCGGCCAGTATCAAACCGCCACCGGAGGCCAGCAGCATGCCGAAACGATAGCCGTTCACATACAGCGCCGCGCCCAGCCCCTGCTCGTCCTCGGCCAGGGCCTCGCGCCGGTAGGCATCGATGACGATATCCTGGCTGGCGGAAAAGAAGGTCACCAGCAGGGCCGCCAGGGCCACCACCAACGGGGCCTGCGCGGGCTGGGTAAGCCCGAGGCCCGCGATGGCCAGCATCAATAACAGTTGAATGATCAGTAGCCAGCCGCGGCGGCGGCCCAGCATGGCCGGGGTATAACGGTCCACCAGCGGCGCCCAGACGAACTTGAGGGTGTAGGGCAATCCCACCAGGGCGAACAGGCCGATGGTACCGAGGTCCACCCCCTCTTTCGTCATCCAGGCCTGCAGCACCGAACCGGTGAGCAGCAACGGCAGGCCGGAAACGAAGCCCATCAACAGTGCCACCAGCATGCGCCCCGAGAACACCGTCCACAGCAGTTCGGCTGTGCCGCGTTTTACCATGCCTGTATCCTGTCCTTGTGCGGCTGCATCAGAGTGTATAGTCGTAATCCATGATCAGGGGCGCGTGATCGGAGAAGCGCTGTTCCTTGTAGATGTACGCCGCCCGCGCCAGCTGGCCGATACGCGGCGTGGTCACCTGGTAGTCGATGCGCCAGCCCACGTTCTTCGCCCAGGCCTGGCCGCGGTTGGACCACCAGGTGTACTGGTCCGGGCGCGGATCGACCGCGCGAAAGGCATCCACGTAGCCCACGCGGGTGAACAACTCCTCCATCCAGGCACGCTCCTCGGGCAGGAAGCCGGAGTTCTTCTGGTTGCCGCGCCAGTTCTTCAGGTCGATCTCCTTGTGGGCGATGTTCCAGTCACCGCAGAGGATGTATTCGCGGCGCCGCCGGCGCATGCGTTGTAACAGCGGCAGGAAACGCTCCATCATGGAGAACTTGCACTGCTGGCGTGCCTCGCTGGAAGAGCCGGAGTGCAGGTACAGGGACACGATGCTGAGCGAGCCGAAGCGCACCTCCAGGTAGCGCCCCTCGGCATCCACGTCGGGCCAGCCCAGCCCCGCGATCACCCGGTCCGGCTTGTGACGGCTGTAGATGGCCACGCCACTGTAGCCCTTCTTCTCGGCATCGTGAAAGAAGGCGTGGTAACCACGCGGGTGGAACAGGGGATCCTCCAGCTGGCGGGCCTGCGCCTTGGTCTCCTGGATGCAGACCACATCGGCCTTCTGGCGCAGCATCCAGGGAAAAAAGCCCTTGCGGGCGGCGGAGCGGATGCCGTTGAGGTTGGCCGTGATGATGCGCATGCTTTCTCCATGACGGGGGAAGCGGGTATCATACCGGCCTTTCCCACTCCAGGCAGTCATTCCCATGCAGGATTACCAGCAGGCCTTTCTGGAATTCGCCATCGACGCCGGCGTGCTGCGCTTCGGCGAGTTCACCCTGAAATCCGGGCGCGTCAGCCCCTATTTCTTCAACGCCGGCCTGTTCAACACCGGCCGCCACCTGGCGCGGCTGGGCCGCTTCTACGCCCAGGCCATCGTCGATTCCGGCCGTGACTTCGACGTGCTGTTCGGCCCCGCCTACAAGGGCATCCCACTGGCCGCCGCCACCGGCATCGCCCTGGCCGACCACCACGAGCGCGACCTGCCCTGGTGCTTCAACCGCAAGGAGGCCAAAGACCACGGCGAGGGCGGCAACCTGGTGGGCGCGCCGCTAGAGGGTCGGGTATTGATCGTCGACGATGTCATCACCGCCGGCACCGCCATTCGCGAGTCCGTGGACATCATCCAGGCCGCCGGCGCGACCCCCGCCGGCGTGGTGATCGCACTGGACCGCCAGGAACGCGGCCGCGGCGAGCGCTCGGCCATCCAGGAAGTGGAACAGGACCTGGGCCTGCCGGTCACCAGCATCGTCACCCTCGCCGACCTGCAGGCCTGGCTGGAAGGCGGCGCCGGCACCACCGACACCCTGGAACGCATCCGCGCCTACCGGGCGGAATACGGCGTTTAGGCACCTGTGGTTCACGTGCCAACCGGTGTCCTGTTGCGGGACCCGCTGTGAATACATCCCTGTACGCTCGACGGCCGCGTCCATGCGGCCGACGGTCCCGCAACAGGACACCGGCTGGCACGTCTTCCGGCTGTCGAGCAGGCTTTATCCCAGGATCAGCTTCAACCCCACCGCCAGGGTGATGACCTCGTAGACCCGCTTGATCCAGCGGTTGCCCTTGACGATGGCCAGGTGAGCGCCCAGGTAGCCGCCCAGCAGGGAGCCCAGCAGCAGGGCCGGTAGCCAGCTCCAGCGGATCTCGCTCAGCACCCCCAGCACCAGCGCGCCGGCGCCGTTCCAGAACAGACCCACCAGGATCAGGGTGTAGGCCACGGCGCGGCGGTAGTCGAGCCCGAACCAGCGCACCAGCCAGAGGGTGACGAACAGCCCGGTGCCCGAGGTCAGGGAGCCGTTCAGCACCCCGATCCCGAACAGCACCAGGCCGCCCACCCCGTAGCCCCAGCGGTCGCGGTGCAACACCGCCTGCACCTGGCCCAGCCCCGGCCGCAGCACAGAGTAGACGCCCAGCCCGGCCGTCAGCAGGCCCAGGGCGATTTCCGCCGCCCGGTCCGGCACGTGGATGATGAGATGGGCCCCGAGCATCACCCCGGGCAGGCCCGTGGCCAGCAGGTACAGGGCGAAGCGACGCTCCAGCGGCTCCTCCCTCAAGTGGCGCAGGGTGGCGCCGATACCCAGTGCAACACTGGCGACTTTGTGCGTCGCCAGGGCAACGGCAAAGGGCAGGCCCAGGAAGATCAGCGCCGGCAGCTGGATCAGGCCGGCGCCACCCCCGGCAAAGGCCGAGAACAGGTTCGCCACCAGGGAAATCAGGAACAGCAGCAGTTGTTCGAGCGAATTCATCGCATTCCGGTTCGCGTTACAATGTCAGTACCCAGTCGGGTCATTCATCCAGCATCAAGGAAACGCCACAGCATGAAGTTACCAGCCAGTCTCACCGCCACCCTGCTGCTCGCCACCACCCTGGGCGCCGGCCTGTCCGGCGCGGCACAGGCCGGGCTGTACAAGTGGACGGATGAACAGGGCAATGTACATTATGGTGATCGGATCCCGCCCCAGTATGCCGAGAAGGAGCAACGGCGACTGAACGAGCAGGGCATCACCGTGGAGGTGAAGGAACGCGCCAAGACCCCCGAGGAGCTGGCCGAGGAGCAGCGCCTGGCGAAGATCGAAGCGGAACAGGCCGAGCTGCGTCGCCAGCAACGGGAACGGGACCGCATCCTGCTCGACACCTTCAGTAATGAAGACGAAATCATCATGACCCGCGACGGCAAGGTGAGCGCCATCGACGCCATCATCCGCGTCACCCAGGGGCGCATCGAGAACCTGCGCGGCCGGCTGGCGGAGCTGACCACCCGGGCCGCCAACCTGGAGCGCAGCGGCAAGGCCGTGCCCGCGAACCTGCATGAGGACATCCGTTCCGCACGCCAGCAGATCACGAACAACGAATCCTACATCATCCAGAAGGAACAGGAGCAGCAGGACACCCGCGCCAAGTACGAGGCGGACATCCAGCGCTTCCGCGAACTGATGCGCCTGCGGGAAGAGGAGCGTCAGAAGGCCGAAGCGCGCTAGGGAATCTCTGATTAATGTCCTGTCCGTCATTCCCGCGAAGGCGGGAATCCAGGTATTTCAAAAACATGGATTCCCGCCTTCGCGGGAATGACGAATAAATCAGGGCTTCCCTAGTCACTAACCGATAAACATCGATCCTGCCGATCAGCCACGGATCAGGGTGCCGATGCCCTCGTCCGTGAACAGCTCAACCAGTACCGCGTGTTCCACCCGGCCATCGATGATGTGGGCCGCCCGCACTCCCGATTGCACCGCTGACAGGGCGCAGCCGATCTTGGGCAGCATGCCGCCGTGGATGGTGCCATCGGCGATCAACGCGTTCACCTGCTCCGAGTTCAGCCCCGTCAACAGTCGTCCCTCCTTGTCGAGCAGTCCCTGGGTATTGGTGAGCAGGATCAGCTTCTCCGCCCCCAGCACCTCGGCCATGCGGCCCGCCACCAGATCGGCGTTGATGTTGTAGGCCTGGCCATCCTCGCCCACGCCGATGGGGGCGATGACCGGAATGAAATCGCTGTGCACCAGCATATCCACCACCGAGGCATCGATGCTGGCCACCTCACCCACATGGCCGATATCGATGATCTCCGGGGCCTGCATCTCCGGGGATTGGCGCGAGACCTTCAGCTTGCGCGCGTGGATCAGGCCGCCATCCTTGCCGGTGAGCCCGACGGCGCGGCCGCCATGGCTGTTGATGAGACTGACGATCTCCTTGTTCACCAGGCCACCGAGGACCATTTCCACCACGTCCATGGTTTCCTCGTCGGTGACACGCATGCCCTGAACGAATTCCGATTTCTTGCCGATGCGCTCCAGCAGCTGGCCGATCTGCGGGCCCCCGCCATGGACGATGACGGGGTTGATGCCCACCAGCTTCATGAGCACGATGTCGCGGGCGAAGCCTTCCTTGAGCTTTTCATCCACCATGGCGTTGCCGCCGTACTTGATCACCACCGTCTTTTCGCTGAAACGGCGGATATAGGGCATCGCCTCGGTCAGCACGTGGGCGACGTTCATGGCTTGGTCGTTGGAAAGGCTCATGGCATCCGGTCTATGGGCTTGGAAAGCGCATAGCCTACCCGCAAGCCGGCAGACGCGCAAAGCAGGGTTTTCGGGCGATGGGAAAGAGAGCCTGTGGGTGGCGCCTCTGCCGGGGGAGCGGTCGGAGGAAGGCACCTGTAGGAGCGGCCTCTGGCCGCGAAGGGCAGCGGCACATCCGTTCGCGGCCAGAGGCCGCTCCTACAAGGGCTCCGGTAGCCGGACTAGAACGGCAGCTGCAACTCCGGCTGCACCTGTAACATCGCCCGGCGGAAGTCCTCCTGGATACGACGCAAGGCGTCCTCGTCATCGGCCTCGAAACGCAGCACCAGTACCGGCGTGGTATTGGATGCCCGCACCAGTCCCCAGCCATCGCTGAATTCCACCCGCATGCCATCGATGGTATGTACGTGGGCATTCTCGAAATGGGCGCTGGCCAGCAGGCGGTCCATGAAGGGGTGAGGCTCGCCCTCCGCCATGGGCACCTGCAGCTCCGGGGTGTTGACGCTGTCCGGCAGCATGGCGAACACGCTGCTGGAGGTGCGGTGGTCGTTGGCCAGGATTTCCAGCAGGCGGGCGGCGGCATAGAGCGCATCATCGAAGCCGTACCAGCGTTCCTGGAAGAAGATGTGGCCGCTCATCTCGCCCGCCAGCAGGGCACCGGTCTCCTTCATGCGTGCCTTGATCAGGGAATGGCCGGTCTGTGACATCACGGGATCGCCGCCGAAGTCGCGGATGATGCGCGCCAGGTTACGCGAGCATTTCACGTCGTAGAGGATGAGGCCGCCGGGATTGCGGTTCAGCAGGTCCATGCTGTAGAGCATCATGAGCCGATCCGGCCAGATGATCTCGCCGCCGGAGGCCACCAGCCCGATGCGGTCGCCGTCGCCGTCGAAGGCAAAACCCAGGTCGGCGCCATGCTCGCCCACGGCGCGGATCAGGGCGCCGAGATTCTCGGCCCGGCTGGGATCGGGATGGTGATTGGGGAAGGTGCCATCCACGTCGCAATAGAGCTCGATGACCTCGCAGCCCAGCTCCCGCAGCAGGCGCGGCGCGGCCACGCCGGCCACACCATTGCCGCAATCCACCACCACCTTCAGGGGGCGCGGCAGGATCACGTCGGCCTTGATGCGCTCGAGATAATCGGGCAGCACGTCCACCGGCTCCACGGACCCGTCACCGCTCAACAGGTCGCCGTCCTGGATGCGCCGCCGCAGATCCTGGATGGCGTTGCCGGACAGGGTCTCGCCCGCCAGTACGATCTTGAAGCCGTTGTAGTCGGGGGGATTGTGGCTGCCGGTGACCATCACCCCCGACAGGGTATCGAGGTAGTGGGCCGCGAAATACAGCACCGGCGTGGGCACCATGCCCAGGTCCTTTACATCGCGCCCGGTGGCCACCAGGCCGCGGATCAGGGCATCGGTGAGTTCCGGCCCCGAAAGACGGCCATCGCGGGCCACGGCCACCGTCTGCTGGCCCCGCTCGAAGGCCTCGCTGCCGATGGCGCGGCCGATTTCGTACACCGCTTCCGGTGTCAGGGACTGCCCCACGATGCCGCGAATGTCATAGGCACGGAAGATGGCCGGATCGACGCTGACGTCATCGACCCCGATCTGGGAAATGTCCAGGACATCGTGGTCGAAGAGCAATTCGGGCTCGGCCGGTTCCGGGCTGGTGGCCTCGGCGGCGGCCGGCTTGCTGCGGGCGGCCCCGGCGGATGCACGGGCGGCCCCGGCACCGGCGGTACGGGCCATGATGCCAAGGGCATCGCGCAACTCCAGCAGCCGGGCCTGGCGACCGGGCTGTGCGCGGCCGTCGCGCATGTCCTTCACCAGGTTGATCAGGCTTACCTGGTCGGTACGCAGTGCCTGCAACAGGCGCCGGAAACCCAGGAACAGGACCAGGGCCAGCAGCAGTGCGGCCACGGCGCTCGCCACCAGGCCCGTGAGGGCCAGTTGACGCGCCGCGCTGGCGGCCTGGTCGCCGGGCCACAGGGCCAGGGACCAGCGGCTGCCGGCAATGGCGACCGAGGCGACCGCCGGGCCTTGGCGCAGCTCGGCCTCACCGCGCCGGGCCAGTGTCAGGGGGGCGCCCTGGGCGGTCTGCTGCAGCTCCACGTACCCCGGCACGCCGGGGCCGGCGAGGATGGCCTGCAGTTCTTCCACCGCATAGCTCACCAGGATGTGGCCGACGATGCGTCGGCCACCGGGATCGAGCACCCGGCGCACCAGGTTGAGGTGTTGCTGGGGCGTGCCGGACATGTGCGCCTCCATGCCCGGAGGGGTTTCGCGGGTTTCGGACTCGCGCAAGAGATCCAGTGCGGCATAACTCAGTGGCGGGGTGGCCTCCATGTCCACCTCCTGCACACCAGGCTCGATCAGGCGCACCCGCATGGCCTGCGGGAAGTACCGTTCCAGTTCCCCGGCACGGGCGGCCCAGGCCTCGCGATCACCGGAATCCAGCAGGCGTGCCAGATCCGCATCGGCAGCGAGTCGTTCCAGGGTGCGCGACTGACCCGCCACCCAGCCCGCCACCCGGTCTGCGAAATGCTCTGCCGCCAGACGTGTTTCGCGCTGGTCGGCCTGCTGCAGGGAGTGGGTGGCCGACCAATAGAGGGTCGCGACCGGCAACAACAACAGTGGCAACAGGACCAGGAACAGGCCGATGCCGACACCCTTGACGCTGACCCCACCCCGGGGACCAGGCTCCGGGGCCGCGGCCCCGGTCTTTTTCTTGAAACTGGGAATGGAGAACTTCATGAAATCCCTGCCCTGCAAGTCCTGAACCGCGCTCAGCCGCGCCCCGTGTGTCCGAAGCCGCCGGTGCCCCGCTCGGTGGCCGTGAATTCATCCACCACATCGAAGTGGGCCTGCGCCACGGGCACCAGCACCATCTGGGCGATGCGTTCCCCCGGCTCGATGGTGAAGGGGGTAGTGCTGCGGTTCCAGCAGGACACGAACAGCTGCCCCTGGTAATCGGAATCGATCAGGCCGGTGAGGTTGCCCAATACGATGCCATGCTTGTGGCCCAGGCCCGAGCGCGGCAGCAGTACCGCGGCCAGCTCCGGGTCGCCGATGTGAATGGCGATGCCGGTGGGGATCAGTTCCGTGGCACCCGGCGCCAGTAACAAGGGTGCCGGCACGCAGGCGCGCAGGTCCATGCCCGCCGAACCGGCGGTGGCGTATTCAGGCAGGGGGATATCGGTGCCGATCCGGGGATCGAGAATCTTAAGCTGAATCCTGTGCATGCAAATCCTGTGGTGTCCCTTGCGGATATTTTTCCTGGTACAGCCGCGCAATGATCCCGATGAGCTCGCGGGCCAGCCGGGTCTTCGGCGCCTCCGGCAGGCTCTCCTGCCCACCTTCCCAGAACAGCTCCAGGGCATTGTCATCGCTGTCGAAACCCTGTCCGGGCGCGCCAACCCAGTTGGCGGCCACCAGGTCCAGACCCTTAGCCAGGCGCTTCTTCCGGGCATGGGCGACCAGGTTGTCGGTCTCGGCGGCAAAGCCCATGCAGAAGGGGGCGTTGGGCATGGCCGCCACGGCCGCCAGGATGTCCGGATTGCGCTCCAGCTCCAGGTTCAGGGTGGCGGCATCCTTCTTGAGCTTGGCCGTCGCCACCTGACGTGGGCGGTAATCGGCCACCGCCGCGGTGGCGATGAAGATATCGGCCTGACCCGCCCGTTCCTGTACCAGGGCGTGCATGGAGAGGGCGTCCTCGGCCCATACGCGGGTCACGCCGGGCGGGCAGTCCAGGGCCACCGGACCGCTCACGAGGGTCACCAGGGCGCCGGCCTCCACGGCGGCCGCGGCCAGCGCATAGCCCATCTTGCCGGAGCTGCGGTTACTGAGGAAACGCACCGGGTCGATGGCCTCGCGGGTGGGTCCGGCGGTGATCAGCACCCGCCGCCCCGCCAGCGCACCGTCGGCAAACAGGCCATCGAGCCGATCCAGCAAGGCCTCCGGCTCCAACAGGCGGCCCGGACCGGTCTCGCCGCAGGCCTGGGCGCCCTCCGCCGGTCCCCAGACCCGGACCCCGCGCCGCGCCAGCAGGGCCAGGTTGTCCCGGGTCGCGGGGTTGGTCCACATGGCCTGGTTCATGGCCGGAGCCACGGCCAGGGGGGCCCTGGTGGCCAGGCACAGGGTGGCGAGCAGGTCGTCGGCCCGGCCCTGGGCCAGGCGGGCAAGGAAATCCGCCGTGGCCGGTGCCACCAACACAGCGTCGGTCCAGCGCGCCAGCTCGATGTGCCCCATGGCGGCTTCGGCCTCCGGGTCGAGCAGGTCCGTATGCACGCGTTGGCCCGACAGGGCCTGCAGGGTCAGGGGGGTGATGAAGGCCTGAGCGGCCTGGGTCATGACCACGCGCACTTCGGCGCCCCGCTCGCGCAGGCGCCGCACCAGCTCGGCGGCCTTGTAGGCCGCGACGCCGCCGGTGATGCCCAGCAGGATGCGTTTGGAGGTCAGGCAGTTCATCGCGGAAGTGTACCAAAAAGGCGGGGCGGATCATCGGGAAATTCCTCGCCGCAAGGACGCCAAGATTAACAGGGATGAAATCGTGTAATGGCGGATTGCCTTGCTTGATCACAGTGCGGCCGGCTGTGCCACATGATTGATATACATAACGATATCTTGGTGACCTTGGCGAACTTGGCGTCAGAAAGGTTTTCGGGGTTTTGAGGAGGCAAACCTCCAACCCCCTACAGGCCCCAGGCCGAATCACACCGCCGCTGGAATCCTGCACGCAGCTGGGCGACACTTGCCCCGTACCAGGACAACAAGGAGGTTGTCATGTCCATCCGTCACTGGCCGGAGGCCGAGCGGCCACGGGAAAAGCTGTTGGCGCGCGGCCCCCAGGCCCTGTCCGATGCCGAGCTGCTGGCCATTTTCCTGCGCACCGGGGTGGTCGGGTGCAGTGCCGTGGATCTGGCCCGCGACCTGCTGGGCCAGTTCGGCGGCCTGCGCGCCCTGCTCAATGCCGATGCAAAGACCTTTTGTTCCGGCCATGGCCTGGGCCAGGCCAAGTACGCCCTCCTGCAGGCCTGCCTGGAGATGGCGCGGCGCCATTTGGGGGAACAGCTCCAGCGCGCCGATCCCCTTACCAGCCCGGATACCACCCGCCGCTACCTGCATGCCCGGCTCCGGGATCTGCCCTACGAGGTGTTCAGTTGCCTGTTCCTGGACACCCGCCATCGGGTCATCGCCTGCGAGGAGCTGTTCCGGGGCACCCTGGACGGCGCCAGCGTGCACCCCCGCGAAGTGGTGAAACGCGCCCTGCAGCTCAACGCCGCGGCCCTGATCCTGGCCCATAACCATCCCTCCGGGGTGGCGGAGCCCAGCCAGGCCGACCAGCAGCTCACCCGCCGCCTCACCGATGCCCTGCGTCTGGTGGACATCCGGGTGCTGGACCACCTGGTGGTCGGCGACGGGGAAACGGTCTCTTTCGCCGAGCGCGGTCTTTTATAGGGATTCCGCGCGGCCGACCTTGCCCCGGGCCGCGGTCTCTGGTATAAATTGCGGCCCTTGACCGTCCCTGTGGCGGTATTTTATTGATTTCGAGGATGGAACGATGTCCAGAGTATGTCAGGTGACGGGGAAACGGCCGACCACCGGCAATAATGTCTCCCACGCCCACAACAAGACCCGGCGGCGGTTTCTGCCCAACCTGCACAGCCACCGGTTCTGGGTGGAAAGCGAAAATCGCTGGGTGCGCCTGCGTCTGTCCTCCAAGGCCATGCGCATCATCGACAAGAAGGGCATCGACACCGTCCTGTCCGAAATGCGCGCCCGCGGCGAAAAGGTCTGAGGTAATCCATCATGCGTGACAAGATCAAGCTCGTCTCCAGCGCCGGCACCGGTCATTTCTACACCACGACCAAGAACAAGCGCACCATGCCCGACAAGCTCGAACTGAAGAAGTTCGACCCGGTGGTACGCAAGCACGTGATGTACAAGGAAGCCAAGATCAAGTAATCCGGCTCCCGGCGGACATCCACAAAAAAACCCGGCAGTGCCGGGTTTTTTTGTGGATGCGTCACCCGCCTTGTAGGAGCGGCCTCTGGCCGCGAACGGTGTGGCAAAGCCCGTTCGCGGCCAGAGGCCGCTCCTAAGGAGTGAAGGATCAAGCCGCTGCCGGCTGCAACCCATACCCGCGCAGGCGCCGGGCGAACTGTTCCAGGGCCTGGATACCGGTGGCCTCGGCCCGGGCACACCAGTCCTGCAGGGCGGCACGCAGCTGTTCGTGGCTGGCCACCTGGCGCTCCCACACGGCCTGCAGCTGCTGGCGAAACTGGTAGACGGTGCGCAGGCTGTGGCAGCAGGCCAGCAGCTGTTCCAACCGGCCGCGGGCCCGGGCATCCAGCAGACCGGGGTCGCGCACCAGCAGGCGGCGCGCCTGGCGCAGACCGAAGCGCCCGGCCAGGCGCGGCCGGCTTTCCTGGCGCAGCACCGGCCAGACCACGCGCCGGGCGTAGTCGGCCATCACCTGCAGACGGCCGAGCACCACCGCCCGCACCGTGTCCAGGTCGACCTGGTCCTTGCTCAGCAACACCGGCCGGGGCGCCAGCTTCTTCACCCGCGCCAGGCCCAGGACCTTCAGCAGGCGGATATAGCCCCAGCCCAGGTCCAGCTCCCACCAGCGGTTGGAAAAGCGCGCCGAACTGGCGAAGGCGTGATGATTGTTGTGCAGTTCCTCACCGCCGATCAGCAGGCCCCAGGGGACGATGTTGCGCGAGGCATCACTGGTCTCGAAATTGCGGTAGCCGCCCCAATGGCCGACGCCGTTGATCACCCCGGCGGCCCAGAAGGGGATCCACAACATCTGCACGGCCCAGATGGCCAGGCCGGCAAAACCGAACAGCAGGAACTGGAGCACCAGCAGCAACGACACCCCCAGAACCGGATGGCGCCGGTACAGGTGGCGTTCGAGCCCGTCGTCGGGTGTGCCGTGGCTGTACTGGGCAATCAGCTCCGACTGCGCCGCGGCCACCTGGTACAGCTCCGCGCCCTGCCAGAGCACGGTGCCAATGCCTTTCACCTGTGGACTGTGAGGATCCTCCGGGGTCTCGCATTTGGCATGGTGTTTGCGGTGCACCGCCACCCATTCGCGGGTGACCATGCCGGTGGTGAGCCAGAGCCAGAAGCGGAACAGATGCGCCACCACGGGGTGCAGTTCCAGGGCGCGATGGGCCTGGTAGCGATGCAGGTAGAGGGTGACGCTGACAATGGTGACATGGGTCAGGGCCAGCGCAACCAGGATATAGCCATACCAGGGCAGCGTAATCAGGCCGGTGAGCCAGGGAGTAGTGAGAAGGATATCGAACATGCGCGGAGGTCTCGGTACTGCGGGGACACTCATTCTATCATAGCCGCTATTTACGCCCCTGCGACCCGTCCCGTCATTCCACCACGACGCAGTTGCGCCCGCTCTGCTTGGCCCGGTACATGGCGCGGTCGGCCCGGTCGATCAGGCCTTCCGGGGCATCCCCCGCCTCTGCCTCGGTCAGCCCCTGGCTGAGGGTCATGACCACCTCCGCGGCCTCAGCGCGCAACGGGCTATCGCCGACACGCCGGCGCACGCGCTCGGCCACCTGGCGCGCGGTGTGCAGGGAGGTATTTTCCAGGACCAGCAGGAACTCCTCGCCACCGAAGCGGCCCACGAAATCGAATTCGCGCACCGCCGCCTTGATACGCGACGCCACTCCGCGCAGCACCTCGTCTCCCACCAGGTGGCCGTGCCGGTCATTGACCGCCTTGAAGAAGTCCAGGTCGGCCATGATGACGCACAGGGGCTGACCGGTACGGCGGGCGGCCTCCAGTGCTTGCTGCAACTGGGCCATGACCGTGGCGCGGTTCAGCACGCCGGTCAGGTGGTCGGTGCGCATGGCCTGGCGCAGCTCTTCGCGCTCCCCGCGCATGCGCTGTACCGATTTCTCCAGCGTGCTGACACCGGCGAGGTGATAGACCTCGGTGGCCAGGGCGATGTCCAGGGCGGTGATGCGCAGCACGAAGGCCGCCACCCGGCGGCCCTGGTCCGGGGTCAGCTCGGTACGCGAGACCCGCTCCAGGACCAGGGATTGCAGCAGGCTGTAGGCGGTGAGATAGAGACTGAGGGGCACCCCCACGCGGGCATGGGCAATGCCCACCCGCAGGCGCTCCTCGAAATAGCCCTCACTGGCATAGTCCACCCCGAAGCTGTTGAGGTAATCCAGCTGGGTGTGGCGCAGGCGTTCCACATCGAAGCTGCTCAGCAGGCGCCGGGCCGGTTCGTGGCTCAGCAGGCGCTCGAAGAAGGCCGTGACCACCTGTTCCGCCACGCCCTCGGCCAGTACGCGGCCATGGAGCAGGTCGGCGCAGTCATCGGGGGATTCGGGCAGGCCCAGCAGTTCCAGCTGCTGTCGGCGCCACTGGGCATCGAAACCATACCGCTGACTGTAGGAAGGTTCGGCGGGCGTCGGGCCCATGGTATAGCCTGCTCCGGGAATGCGGGTTGATAAGCGCGTATCATGTCATTATAAACACGGACTGCCCGTCCGGTTGGGGGGATCATAAATCAGATGGCAACGGAAGTCCTGATTGCAGCGGAACATTTGACACGCTTCTTCGGCCACACCTGCGCCGTCAAGGGCGTGAGCTTTCGCCTGGCCAAGGGCGAAGTGCTGGGCTTTCTCGGCCCCAACGGCGCCGGCAAGACCACCACCATGCGCATGCTCACCGGCAACCTCGCTCCCAGTGCCGGGCGCATCAGCGTCGCCGGCATCGATCTGCTGGACAGTCCCAGGCAGGCCAAGGCACGCATCGGCTACCTGCCCGAGCAGCCCCCCCTGTACCGGGAACTCACGGTGCAGGAATACCTGCGCTACTGCGCCCACCTGAACCGGGTACCGGGCCGTGAGCTGGGCCGGGCGGTGGACCAGGCCCAGGCCCGTTGCGGCCTGACGGAGGTACGGCGACGCCTGATCGGGAACCTGTCCAAGGGCTTCCAGCAACGTGTCGGTATCGCCCAGGCCATTCTGCACAACCCGGCGGTGGTCATCCTCGACGAACCCACGGTGGGCCTGGATCCCATCCAGATCCGCGAGATCCGGGCGCTGATCCGCGAACTGGGCGAGAACCACGGCATCATCCTGTCCACGCATATCCTGCCGGAGGTCCAGGCCACCTGCAGCCGGGTACAGATCATGCACCGCGGCCAGCTGGTGTTCTCCGCCACCCTGGCGGAATTACAGGAACAAATGATCACCCAATCCCTGATCCTGGGTTGCCAGGCACCGCCCGACCTGCACACCCTGGAGGCCATGCCCGGCATCGAGCGCGTCACGCCGCTGGCCGCAGGCCGCTTCCGCCTCGCCTTCACGGGCGACAACCCCGCCGAGGCCCTGGCCGCGCGGGCCGCCGCCGAGGGCTGGCGGTTGCGGGAACTCAGCCCCGAGCAACGCAGCCTGGAACAGATCTTCGTGGAGCTGACCACCCGCGAACCGGACGCGGAGGCCGCATGATGATTTTCACCATCGCCGCCCGCGAACTGCGCAGCCTGTTCCTCTCGCCGCTGGCCTGGTCGGTGCTGGCGGTGGTGCAGTTCATCCTCGCCTACCTGTTCCTGGCCCAGGTGGACAACTTCATGACCCTGCAGCCACAACTCGTCGGCCTGGAGGGCGCACCCGGCGTGACCGACCTCATCGCCGCCCCCCTGCTCGGCGACGCCGCCATCGTGCTGTTGCTGGTCACGCCACTCATTACCATGCGCATCCTCAGCGAGGAACGCCGCAACGGCACCTTGAGCCTGCTGTTCTCGGCCCCCGTTTCCATGACCGAGATCGTGCTGGGCAAGTATCTCGGTCTGCTCGGTTTCTTCTTCATCCTGCTGGCCATGCTGGTGGCCATGCCCGTGTCGCTGCTGGCCGGTACCCCTCTCGATCTGGGCAAGCTGACTGCCGGCGTGCTGGGCCTGGGCCTGCTGCTGGCCGCCTTCTGCGCGGCGGGGCTGTACATGTCTTCGCTCACGGAGCAACCCACCGTGGCCGCCATCAGTACCTTCGGCCTGCTGTTGCTGCTGTGGATCATCGACTGGGCGGGCAAGGGCGGCGACGAGGTCAGCGGCCTGCTGCACTACCTGTCGCTGCTGCGCCATTACGAACCCCTGCTGCGCGGCCTGGTACACAGCACCGATGTCCTCTATTACCTGCTGTTCATCATCATCTTCCTGGGCCTGAGCATCCGCCGCCTGGATGCCGACCGGCTCTCGCACTAGGCTGACTATGGAAATCACCCCCAAATCCCGCTTCTGGTTGCGCGCCCAGGGCATTGCTTCCACCCTGTTGTTCCTGGCCGTGATCGGCACCCTGGCCTGGCTCAGCACTCGCTATGAGCACCAGTCCGACTGGACCGCCAGCGGCCGCAACACCCTCACCGAGGACAGCCGCAAGCTGCTCGCCGAGCTGAAGGAGCCGATACGCATCACTGCCTTCGTGCGCGACAACAACCCCCTGCGCAAATCCATCTCTGAACTGGTGGCCCGTTACCAGCGTGTGAAGCCCGACATCCAGCTGGAGTTCGTCAACCCGGACACGAATCCGGAACAGGTGCGTGAACTGGGCATCGGCTTCGACGGCGAGCTGTTGCTACGCTACCAGGGCCGTAGTGAGAAGGTGCAACAGCTCAACGAACAACAGATCAGCAATGCCCTGCTGCGGCTGGCGGGGCAGGGCGAACGCTGGATCCTGTTCCTCGCCGGTCACGGCGAACGCGACCCCCTGGGCACGGCCAACCACGACCTGGGCCAGTTCGGCCAGGAGTTGCGTCGCATGGGCCTGCAGGTGCAGAGCCTCAACCTGACCCAGCAGGCCAGCATTCCCGATAACGCCCGCCTACTGGTGATCGCCAGTCCACAGGTGGACTACCTGCCGGGCGAAGTGCGCCTGATCCGCGATCACGTACAGCATGGCGGCAACCTGCTCTGGCTGGCGGAGCCGGGTGGGCACATGGGTCTGGCACCCATTGCCGAAGACCTGGGCCTGGAATTCCTGCCCGGGCGCATCGTCGATGCCACCACCGCGTTGCTTGGCATCCAGAATCCGGAGTTCGTACTGATACCCGAATATCTCCCCCACCCGGTCACCCGTGAACTGCGCAGCATCACCCTGTTCCCGGGCAGCCTGGCCCTGGAGGCCCGCAGCGAAGCACCCTGGGTTGCCGATCCACTGCTCACCACCCTGGAGCGGGCCTGGACCGAGCTGGGTCCGCTGGAAGGTGACATCCAGTACGATGCCGACACCGATGAGCGCCCCGGCCCCCTGGACATCGCCATGGCCTTCACCCGCGAGGACCGCATGGACGTCCAAGGCCAGGCACGTCAGCAGCGACTGGTGGTCATCGGTGACGGGGATTTTCTGTCCAACCAGTACCTGGGCAATGGCGCCAACCTCGACCTCGGCATCAACCTGATCCGCTGGTTGAGCCATGACGATGCCTTCATCGCCATCCGCCCGCGCAGCGCGCCCGATACCCAGTTGCAGCTCAGCCGCAACGCCCAGGCGGTGATCGCCTTCGGTTTCCTGTTCATCCTGCCGGGTCTGTTGCTGCTCAGCGGTCTGGTCATCTGGCTGCGCCGGCGCGGCCGCTGAGCATGGGCTCCCGCACGCTGCTCAATCTCGGCCTGCTGCTGGCACTGGCATTGCTGGTGCTGTTGGTGATCTTCGAACCGGGCCGGGAACCGGACACCGGGCCCAGCCCACTCACCGCACTGGGCATCGCCGACATCCACCGTATCCAACTGGCGCGGGGCGAAGAGACGCCACGGCTGCTGTACCGCGAAGGGGAACACTGGTACCTGGACGGCAATCCGCCGCTGGAGGCCGAAACCGCCCAGGTACGCCAGCTGTTGCGCCTGGCGCGGGAACCGGCGCAGCGCCGTTACGCGGCCACCAACCTGGACCTGGCACGCATCGGCCTGGGGCCGGATGCGCACCGGGTCATCTTCAATGATGAGGTGGAACTGCGCTTCGGCACCACCGACCCCCTGGACGGGCTGCGCTACGTACAGCGGGACGGAGAGATATCCCTGGTGCGCGATTTCTACCAGCACCTGGTGGAGGCGAACGCGGAGCATTGGGTCAGCCGCCGCCTGCTGCCCGGGGGCCAGGCCATCGTGGCCCTGGAGCTGCCGGAGCTGAAACTGCACCGCGACGCCGAAGGCCGCTGGCAGCTGCAGCCGGAACAACCGGACATCGGCAGCGATGCCATCATCGCCCTGCTGGAGCGCTGGCGTCATGCCAATGCCCTGCGCGTGGAAAGAAGCGAGGTGCGGGAACCGGGGCTGTGGGTCCGCGTACGCCTGGAGGGCCAGGAGACCCCCGTGGAGTTCCAGCTGCGCCAGGTGGGGGACGACTGGCGTTTTCTGCGTACCGACCTCGGCCTCGAATACCGGGTCGCCGACCACACGACCCGGCAGCTGCTGCGGCTGTCGCCGGCAGTGAACGAAACCACCCCGTAGTAGTGGCTCTCGCCAGCCTATTGTGAGTCCTCATGCCCGAACTTCCGGAAGTAGAAACCACCCGCCGCGGTATCGCGCCCCTGGTGGAGGGACAGCGCGTCACCGGCCTGCAGGTCCGCCACGCTGGCCTGCGCTGGCCGGTGCCGACCGCCGCCCTGCGCCACGAGCTGGTGGGTGAGGAAATCACCGCGGTGGAACGACGCGCCAAGTACCTGCTGCTGCGCACACGCGCCGGCATCGCCATCCTGCACCTCGGCATGTCCGGCAGCCTGCGCCTGGTGCCCCTGGGCAGCCCCGCCGGAAAACACGATCACGTGGATATCGAGCTGGCCAACGGCTACTGCCTGCGCCTCACCGACCCGCGCCGTTTCGGCGCCCTGCTGTGGACGCGCGATGATCCGCTGCAGCACCCGTTATTGAAAGACCTGGGGCCGGAACCCCTGGGTGATGAATTCGATGGCGCCTACCTGTTCCGCCGTGCGCGCGGCAGGAAGGTGGCCGTGAAGTCCTTCCTGATGGACAGCCACACCGTCGCCGGGGTAGGCAACATCTACGCCAACGAGGCCCTGTTCCTAGCCGGCATTCACCCGGCCCGTGCCGCCGGGCGCATCGGCCTGGCACGCTACGAACGACTGGCGAGCTGCGTGCGGCAGGTGCTGGAGGAGTCCCTCGCCCAGGGTGGCACCACCCTGCGCGATTTCGTCAACGGCGATGGTGAGCCGGGATATTTCAGCCTCTACCTGCGGGTTTATGGCAAAGGGGGGCAAGCCTGCCCCCTGTGCAAGACGACCCTCAAGGAAATCCGCCAGGGCCAGCGCGGCACGGTATACTGCCCCCGTTGCCAACGCTAAGAACCTGTCGGCGGGAATCCACCGTCACGCACCGGCCCGCGGCCACGCCTCGCGCCAGGAACACTATAATGAGAGTGCCCCTGGGGCCCACTTTCACTGATGGAGAGAGCGCAGCTGTGCATGCCGTGAACGATCCCTCCAACGAAACCCTGCACAAGCTGCAAATCGCCTCCCAGCGACTCAGCGCACTGTTCCAGGCATCACCCGATGCCGTGTTCCTGCACCGTGAAGATCTCAGCATCGTCGATGTCAACCAGCGCGCCCTGGAGATGTTCGGCTATAGCCGCGAACAAATGGTAACACTATCCGTTCGCGACATTTCGGGGAAGGACTATGTGGAAGAGGTTGCCCGCGTGGCCAGCAGCCAGATCCCGGTCGATCGCCCCATGGAGCTCGAATGGATCGCCAAACGCAGTGACGGCAGCGAGTTCCCCGTCGATGTCCGCCTGATACGGCTGCAAATGGATATCGGTGATGAAGTCACCCTGGTGGCCATCGTGCGCGATATCAGCGAGCGTCTGCAGATCAGCGCAGAACTGGCGAAATCACGACGCGAATGGAGCCATGCGATGGATTTTTTCGAGGACGCCATCTACCTGATGGACCTCGATGACCGCGTGGTGCACGCCAACCGCGCCTTCTACCTGCTCACCGGGCTACGGCCCGATCAGGTGATCGGCCACGACATCACGACCATCATGCATCCCAAGGGCGAGAGAATCCCCTGCCCGGTCTGCGCCGCCCGCAAGGCCCGTCGCGATACCCGCATCACCTTCGAGCAGGATGATCCCCGCAACCCGGTGCCTTTTCCCGTGGACATCATGGTGCGCATCACGCGCGATGACGCCGGAGAACCCATTGGCGTGCTGATGGGCATCCACAATCTCAGCGCGCAGCGACGTATCGAGGCGGAGCTGCGCCAGCATCAGGACCACCTGGAAGAACTGGTCCAGGAACGCACCCGGCAGTTGGAGGTCTCCAACCAGGAACTGGAATCCTTCAGCTATTCCGTCTCCCATGACCTGCGCGCACCGCTACGCAGCATCGACGGCTTCAGCCAACTGCTACTCGAGGAATGCCGCGACCAACTCGATACCACGGCACGCAAGTACCTGCAGCGGGTGCGCGCCAACACCCAGCGCATGGGACACCTCATCGACGATCTCCTGCTACTGTCGCGCGTGACCCGGCGCAGCCTGTCCCGTGGCAAGGTCGATCTGTCCGGAATTGCCGCGGCGGTAGCGGCGGATTTACAGGAGAACGAACCGGAGCGCAGGGTGGAGTTCCACTGCCAGCACGGACTATGGATCCAGGGCGATGAAAAACTGCTGCGCGTCGTGCTGGAAAACCTGTTGGGCAACGCCTGGAAATACACCCGCAAGGAGGCGCACCCGGTGATCGAGTTCGGCGTCGAACGGCAGGACGGCGTGGACTGCCATTTTGTGCGCGACAATGGGGTCGGCTTCGACATGAACTACCATCACAAGCTGTTCGGCGCCTTTCAGCGCCTGCACAGCATGGAGGAGTTCCCCGGCACGGGTATCGGGCTGGCCACGGTGCAGCGCATCATTCACCGCCATGGCGGCCGGGTATGGGCGAAAGGCCGGCCCGACGCGGGCGCCACCTTCTACTTCACCCTGCCCGCCTCCCACTGCCTCGCCGACTAGCGCACCTCGGCCGCACCCAGCCCGCGCGGATCCGCGGCCGCCCGCACGCTCCCGTCGCGACGATCCCAGAGCACTGCCTGCATATTGCCGTAGGGCGAACCCACCGCTTTCAGGACATGCCCGCGGGCCTGCAAGACCTCGATCACGGACTGGGACAGGGCCTCGGCCTCATACTCCACGTGGTCCGGCAGAAACTGGTGATGAAAACGCGGCCGCGTCACCCAGGACTCGGGTGGCTCGCCACGGGCGAACTCCAGGATACCCAGCAGCACCATGGTGATGATACGGCTGCCGCCCGGCGTACCCAAGATGGCCACCCGGTCCGCCGTCTCCACGAAGGTGGGACTCATGCTCGACAACGGCCGCTTGCCCGGGGCAATGGCGTTGGCCTCCGCGCCCACCAGGCCATAGGCATTGGGCACACCGGGCTTGGCGGAGAAATCATCCATTTCATCGTTGAGCAGCACACCGGTGCCGGGTGCGATGAAGCCGGATCCGAAGGGATAGTTGACACTCAGGGTGGCCGCCACCCGGTTGCCTTCGCGGTCGAGGATGGAGAAGTGGGTGGTATGGTGGCCGCCACCGGTTTCAGCCGTGCCGGGCAGGTGGGCACTGGGTGTGGCGCGATCGGTGCGGATGCCGGCGCGCAGGCCGGCGGCGTAGTCGCGACTGGTGAGCCGGGCCAGGGGCATGTCCACGAAGTCCGGGTCTCCCAGGTATTCGGCGCGGTCGCGGTAGGCGCGGCGCATGGCCTCGAGGATCAGGTGGGTACGCGTTGCCGCGTCCAGGGCCGCGAGGTCATGGCCCTCCAGGATGTGCAGCATGGTGGCGAGCGCCACGCCGCCGGACGAGGGTGGCGAGGCCGTGGTCACCTGGAGACCGCGGTAGTGAAAGCGCACGGGTTCGCGTTCCACCACACGGTACTGTTGCAGGTCGTCCCGGGTCCAGATACCGCCGGCGGCGCGCACCGCCTCCACCAGTCGTTGCGCCACCGGGCCGCGATAGAAACCTGCCGCGCCCTGTTCGGCCAGGGCCTCCAGGGTACGCGCCAGGTCCTCCTGTACGATGGACACACCCACCTCCGGCACCGCGCCATGATCCAGGAGGATGGTGGCCGTCTCCGGATAACGCGCCATCACCTCCAGTCGGAATTCGGCCATGCGCCGGTAGTGCTCGTCCACCGCGAAGCCCTCGCGGGCAAAACGGATGGCCGGCGCCAGGGAACGGGCCAGGGGCAGCTTCCCGTAGTGACGGGCGAGGTGATCCAGGGCGGCCGGTTCGCCGGGGATGGCGGCGGACAGCGGACCGTTCATGGACCAGTCACGGACCACCTCACCCTGTTCGTCGAGGTACAGGTCCCGATGGGCCGCCAGCGGCGCGCGCTCGCGGCCATCCACCATGACCTCGAAGCCATCGGCGGCGCGGTGCAACAGCCAGAAACCGCCACCACCCAGGCCGGAGCTGTAGGGCTCCACCACCGCCAGGGCGGCACTCACCGCCACGGCGGCATCGAAGGCATTGCCACCGGCGTCGAGAATCTCCAGTCCCGCCGCCGTGGCCAGTGGATGGGCGCTGGCGATGGCGGCGGCCCCGGGCTTCGCGCCAATGGCATCCGCTGCCGTGGCGGTGCCGACCCACAACAAAAAGGCCCCGATCAGGAGCCCTTTTGCGAGATTGCGACGCATGCCGTCCATCAGGCTTCGGCCGCCGTGAGGCGCTTGTACTTCTCCAGCAGCTCCTCCTTGGTTTCCTGGTGATCCGGATCGAAGGGGATGCAGTCGACGGGGCAGACCTCCACGCACTGGGAGGTCTCGTAGTGCCCCACGCACTCGGTGCAGAGCGCGGGATCGATCACATAGATCTCGTCACCCTGGGAAATGGCGCCGTTCGGGCACTCGGGCTCGCACACATCGCAGTTGATGCACTCGTCGGTAATCATCAGGGCCATGGCCAATTCCTCTTCGGTTCCAACAACCCCCGGGGGGGTGTGGGCATATAAGATGGCGTTAATATTAGCTCAAACGGGCGCGCAACGCAGCCACCACGGAGGTGTGGACAAAGGCCGTCACATCCCCGCCCAGGGCGGCGATTTCCCGCACCAGGCTCGAAGAAACAAAGGAATAGTGCTCGGAGGGAGTCAGGAACATGGTCTCCACCTCGGGCGCCAGCTGGCGGTTCATGCTGGCCAGCTGGAATTCGTATTCGAAATCCGACACCGCCCGCAGACCGCGCAGAATCACCTGGCCCTGCTCCTTACGCAGGTAATCCACCAGCAGACAGTCGAAGCTGCGCACCTCCACATTGGGCAGGTGCCCCAGCACCTCCCGGGCCAGGTCCACCCGCTGCTCCAGGGGGAAGGCCGGGGTCTTGCCGGGGCTTTTCGCCACGGCGACGATGACCCGGTCGAACAGCCGCACCGCGCGCTCCACCAGGTCGGTGTGGCCGTTGGTGATGGGATCGAAGGTGCCGGGGTAGACGGCGGTTTTCATGGGACGGGTTCCTGGGAAGCAATGGGCCTGGGCACTTGAAACGCTTGAAAATGTTCTATTCTGAATGGGCGAACCTACTCCTGCGCCGCAACGCTGGCAACCCGGCCATCGTGCCGGCCCTGAGCGGCGGTTAGTCCACCAGGGCCGTACGGGCGGGAATCACTGCTGAGCAGCACCCGCCCCATGGCGGGTCAGGAACCGGTCCAGCTCATTGGCGAAGGCCTGCCGGTCGCCGTGATTGAGCGCCGGCGGCCCCCCGGTATGGATGCCGCTGCCACGCATCGTGTCCATGAAATCGCGCATGGTAAGCCGCGCCCGGATGGTGTCCGTGGTGTACAACTCACCACGGGGATTGAGGGCATGCGCCCCCTTCTCGATCACCTCCGCCGCCAGCGGGATGTCCTGGGTAACCACCAGGTCACCGGCCTCGACGCGCTTGACGATCTCGTTATCGGCCACATCGAAACCCGCCGCCACCTGCACGGATCGGATATTCGGCGCGGGCGGGGTACGCACGGGCTGGTTGGCCACCATCGTCAGCAGCACCCCGGTCCGCTGCGCCGCCCGGAACAGGATCTCCTTGATCACCAGCGGACAGGCATCCGCGTCCACCCATATCTTCATAAAAAAACCCGGGTCAGAGACAAATTTCGCCAATAGTAGCAAAAATCGGTCTCTGACCCGGGTTTTTCGGGTTTTCAATTCAGGCGCTGGAGACCATCCGCGGCGCTTTCACAAGCTCCTCCTCCGCCCCCCGGTTCACGATTTCCTTTTCGTAGAGGCTCTGGGTCTCGAAGGGCCAGCTGCGGATGCCGCCTTCCAGGGACAGCACATCGAACTGATTCTGGGTGAGGGTCAGGGTGGCGATGGCACTGCGCGCGCCGCCGTGACAATAGACGATGTAGCGCTTGTCCTTGTCCAGTTCCTCCATGCGGTTACGCAATTCATGAAGAGGAATCAGGATGGAGCCGGGAATATGGTGCTCATCGAACTCTTCGGAATAACGCACATCGATCAGCTCATAGCCTGTTTCCAGCATGGTCTTGGCCACGTTGGGATGCACGGTCTTGATCAACGAAGTGCTGATCAGTTCCTCGAATGCCTCCTTGTCCAGTGACAGCAGGGTACCATCGGAGGTCATGCGCACGGTCTCATTGCGGGTACTGCCCGAAATCAGGGCCTCGCAACCAAAGGCATCGCCTTCCCCGATATCCGCAACCTTGTGCTGCTTGTCGTCATAGACACCACGCTGATACACCTCCGCGGTACCGGAAGTGATGATGTAATAGGCATCGCCCTGTTCTCCCTGGCGAATGACTTCCTCACCCTGCCGCGCCTCCAGGCATTTCATGCGCTTGAAAGCCAGCTCGACACTTTCCAGGGGCAGGCGACGGAACACCAGGGAATTGCGCACCTGGTCCATCAGGCGGTACATCTCCTCGTCCGTGTCTTCCATCATGTGCACGACTTCGTCCCAGGAGATCAGCTTGTCGAGCAGATCACGGTCGGCGTGACAGATGATGCAGTCCTCGCGCGCCACCAAGGTGCTGGTGCTGGGACTTGGCGGCAGCAACACAGGACGCTTGCGCGTGTCGTTGGGACCGGCGATCGATTTGATGGCGCCGGAATAAATGACCTCGAGCTGGCCCTCGACCACGAACAGGTAATCATGGCCCTCGCCCCCGGCGATCTGGAAGATCTCACCCTTGCGCATCTCCACGAAGCGCACGATATTCACCACCTCGGACAGGCGCTCGCGGGACAGGAGGGTAAAGGGCTGATAATGGCGCGACAGATTGTCGAGCACATGTTCAAGTTTAACGCTCATCATGGTATCGGGTCTCCCGGGAGAATCGTGTTGAATCCACAACCTCGGACTAGAGATAGTTCAAGGGAATCTTCAGGTAACGGACTTCATTGTCCTCGGCGACAGGCAGCACGCCGGCATTGATGTTTACTTGCAAACTGGGAAACAGCAGGCGCGGAGCAGAAAGCTTTCTGTCGCGCTCATTGATGCGCGCAACGAATTCCTCTTCGGAAATCCCTTCCGGCAAGTCAATGTTGTCTCGTTTCGATTCGCCGATGGTGGTCATGCAGCGCAGGGCTCTACCCTTCGGATAGTCGTGTCCCACATAGACCCTGGTATCGTCCGGAAGACTGTATAGTCGCCGGGTGATCGAACGGTACAGGTCCCGTGCACTGCCGCGCGGGAAATCGCAGCGCGCAACCCCCACGTCCGGGATGAACAGCACATCGCCGGTGAAAACGGCATCACCGATACGATAGGTACAGCAGGCCGGGGTGTGACCTGGTGTATGCATGACCTCGACCTGCAGAGTGCCGGCCTCGAGCCGGTCACCATCCTGGAGCAGGCGGTCGAACTGACGGCCGTCGGTGGGAAAATCCCCCGCCAGGTTGAAGGCGCCCTTGAATATCTCCTGGACCACCGCGATTTGGCTGCCGATGGCGGCCCTGGAATCGAAACGATCCTTGAGGACATGGGCGCCCGACAGGTGATCGGCATGGACATGGGTGTCCAGCACCCAGTGGACCTTGAGTCGATGTTCCTCTACGAATTCGGCGACCCGCTCGATGGAATCGGTGAAGGTGCGCCATGGCGTGGTATCCAGGTCCAGCACCGGGTCGATGAGCACTGCATCGTGGCTGTCCTCGTCGTAGACCACATAGGTGAGAGTCCCGGTACGATCTTCGTCGTAAAACGCTTTGACCTTCATTTGTGCTTCCTTCTTTTACAGGCTTGGCGCGAAACCGACGCCAGAACGGACAGGGTTCTCCAGCCGATGCCCGCAGAAAACTGATATTTGTCAGGGCCGGCTCTGCTGTATCGGCACGAGGGGAAAGGACTTGAAAGGGGAAGGCGGGTGCAGATCAGGGCAAGTCAGACGCTCAGCTCGGTGGCGGACTTGTCCGCCCAGCGGGTTGCCTCGAGGTAGGCTTCAGTGGTCTGCGCGGGCGTCAGACGGCCAAAAACGGCGTGCCCGAAATCGCCACGCTCATAGGCGATGACGCAGGCCAGCGCCTCGCCATAAGGGCCTTGCTGTTTCAACAGGCCGTCACGTATTTCCTCGCTGAAAGGAAGGGCTTCGAGGATCTGCGCCAGCGGCGCCTCCATCAAGGCCTCGAGCAACGAGAACAGGCCCACGGTGAAATAGCTCTCGGGATTCGGGCGCCGGGCGGCCCGGGCCAGCAGCTCGCACATGCGGGCACGCTGCATGGCCTGCGTGACCAGTTCCACGGGCTTGTCGCCCAGGCCGGCCACCGCCAGCAACGAGACCCATGTCTTGATGGCACGTGTACCCAGGTACACCACCGCCTGGCGGATGGAGTCGATCTCCTTCGGGAAGGCAAAGAAGGCCGAGTTGATGTACCGCAACAGCTTGTAGCTGAGTGCCACGTCCTGGCTGATGAGCCGCTCGAGGTCGTGGGCATCGGAATTGGGGTCCTGCACCTTGGCCAGCAATTGCAGCACCGCCAGCCGGTTGGGCGGCAACTGCGAGCCCTGGACGACACTGGGCCGGGAGAGGAAATAGCCCTGGAAATAATCGAAGCCGAGTCCCTTGCAGTATTCGAACTCTTCCTCGGTCTCGATTTTTTCCGCCAGCAACTTGACCGGATACTGGCGTAGCTGCTCCACGTGCCCGGCCAGGTCTTCGCGCGGGACCGCCATCAGGTCAATCTTGACGATATGCGCCAACTCCACCAGGGGACGCAGGGATTCATGGTAGATGAAGTCATCCAGTGCCACCTGGTACCCCTGGTCGGTGAAACTGCGCAGACCTTCGATCACCTCCGGATCAGGGCGGATGTCCTCCAGAAGTTCCAACACCACGCGGTCGCGGGGAAACGGCAGGGGGGCGGTTGCGGTAATGAAGGCGCGGGTCATATTGATGAACGCCCAGTGGGTGCCAACGATCTGGTCCAGGCCGAGCTCCATGAACACATTGACGATAACCTGGGAGGTCGCCTGGTCACCATCGAACTGCCCGGCATGATTGGCCGTACCGCTGCGAAACAGGAGTTCGTAGGCGAACAGCTTCAGATCGCGGCCGAATATGGGCTGGCGCCCGATAAAAATGTCCTGCATGTGCAGCCTTCTTTCCTTCAGGCGCCGAGTAGTAAGCCACCCTGATACGAACTGGCCTGCTTGAGGCAGGTGTGGTCTGAAACCGTATCGGCAAGGATCGCCATGCCTATAATCAACCTGCTTTGCCCGACTGCCTAAGCCAGAACAAGTCCAACAGGATCAGAATGATACCAGAGGTCACCCCGGCATTTACGAACCACCGGTATGTCAGGCAACCGGGCCCTGGTACGCAGGCAGCCAGATCTCGACACACAAGCCGGACTGGCCATCGGGACGGTCATGGAGTGACAGGGTGCCACCATGCACTTCACATATTCGCTGTGCAATCGCCAGCCCCAGCCCGGCACCAAGCCCCTGGCGCTGATCCAGGCGCACGAAGCGATCCAGGGCACGCGCACGATCCTTCGACGCAATACCCGGGCCATGGTCGCACAAGCGAATCCGGAAACCGCCTTCAGCGGCATCGAGCATGGTTTCGACGGTGCTTCCCGGCGGGCAGTACTGGATGGCGTTGGCCAGCAGGGAGCGCAGCAGTGCGCTGATCAGGGCGCTGTGACAAGAGATCATGGCCTCGCGGGTACTGTTGTCGAGACTGGGTTCGATATCCTTCTGCAGCGCCAGTGGCGTGACATCCGCGATGCTCTGCTCCAGGATGGCCGCCAGATCCTGCCTATCCGGCCCGAAATCCACCCCCGCGTCCACCCTGCTCAGCAGCAGCATCTGTTCGACCAGGTGCACCATGCGGTCGACCGATTGCAGCAAATCCTCGAACTGCCGCGGGTCACGCGCGCAGGCCTGCTCCAGGTTCAAGCGCAATGTTGCCAGGGGAGTACGCAGCTCATGGGCCGCATCGGCCGAGAAACGCCGTTCCCGCTCCAGAGCCTCGTCCAGCCTGTGCAGCAGGCCATTGATCGCGCCCACCAGTCCGGTCACCTCCTGTGGGGCATGCCGGTCATCCAGGGGATGGATCGCTTCCGGGGCCATGTGGCGCACCAATCCTTCCAGGCGGTTCAGGGGTCGAATACTCAGCCGGATGGTCACTACCACGGCCACCGTCAGCAACGGCAGTGCGAGCAGCAGGGGCAGGACATTGCCGATTGCCAGATCCTCGCTCAGTTCCGAGCGGATGTCCTCGCGCTGGGCGGTGCGGATCCAGTAGCCGGTATCCGCATCCCGTAAGGTGAAGGTGCGCCAGGAGTAGCCGGTGGATTCGACCCAGGAGTAGCCCGGCACCAGCTTCAGATCCTCGGTCGTGACCAGGGTGTCGAGCAGCGGCTCGCCTTGCGGTGACCAGATCTCAAAGGCAATCTTTTTTTCATATTTGTGTCCCTGCCCGCCGGGCAGCTCCTCATCGAAGTCACTGTTGGCATCGCCCACCGCGCCGGCATGGAGGGTTTCTTCCAGGATATGGGAGAGCGGCTCCGGCGAACGGGTCTCCACCAGGTAGCGCACCAGGCCCTGAACGACACGGGTATGCTGCGCGAGCTCGGCATCGAACAGCTCCTCCAGTTCGTGGTTGCTCTCGAAATAGCTCCAGGCGGCCGCCATCAGGACGATCAACAGGACCGTGGTGGTCACCAGCAGGGTCAGGGTGCGGGTCAGGGACATGGCGGACGTCCGCAGCACCCGGCCGCCTCGGCATCGAGCAGGTAGCCCACGCCCCGCAGGGTACGGATGAGCGTCTTGCCGATGCGCCGCCGCAAATGGTGGATGTGCACTTCCAGGGCATTGCTCTCCACGCCCTGCTCCCATCCATACAGCTGCTCTTCCAGCCGCCGCCGGGTCGCCACCTGGCCCGGGTGGCGCATCAGGTACTGCAGGATCTGGAACTCGCTGCGCGGCAGCGTGACGACCTCGTCCCCCACACGCAACTGGCCGGACTCGGTATCGAGGCTGAGTGCGCCGACGCTCAGCCCCGTCTCGGCCTTGCCGTCCCAGCGACGGGTGACGGCCCGGATCCGGGCCTTCAGCTCCGCCATGGCGAAGGGCTTGGTGAGGTAATCATCCGCCCCGGCATCCAGGCCCTGGAGTTTTTCCTCCAGGTCGGAACGGGCAGTCAGGATAATGACCGGTGTCTGCACGCCCTGCCTGCGCATGGAGCGCAGGACCTCCAGGCCGTCGATCCTGGGCAGCGTCAGGTCGAGGAGCACCAGGTCGAAGTGCTCGTCGGGCAAGGCATTGAGCGCCAGCTGGCCATCGTCGAGCCAGTCCACGGTGTCCTGGCCATCCCGCAACATGCCCAGCATGGTCCTGGCGAGCAGGTGATCATCCTCCACGAGCAGTATTCGCATTGCCTTCCTTCAAGCCGTCGCCCTGGCAGGGTGGTTTCAGTGCCAGACCGAGTGTTGCACAGCCACCTTAAGGCGGGCTTAAGAAAATTGCAGAGTCGCCTTAAGCCTGTCTTAAGGCTGCGCCGGTACGCTGCAGTCCGTACCCCAAGGCAATGTCCCAGGATGTCCGATACCTTGACCCTCTCCGCTTCGTGCCTGCTCGACGCACCGGGAATCACCCCGCTCGTCGACTGTTCCGGCCGCCTGTTGTGCGAGGTGGCGCCCGGCTCGGGCGCGGCGGCCATGATCACGGATTTCATCCAGCGCCGCTTCCTGCAGGCCTATGGCGCCCGACCCGAGCTGCGCATTCCCCGGCTGCTGGCCCTGACCACGGGGAGGGGTTCGCTGCTCGCCGCCGTGGGCGTGCGCAACGCCGGCGACGAAAGGCTGTTTCTCGAGGATTACATCGATGCGCCGGTGGAAACCCTGGTGACCGGCGATCCCCCCTTGCGGCGCAGCGAGCTGGCCGAGATCGCCCACCTGGCCGGAGTGGAGGCCGGTGTCAGTCGCTTCCTGTTCGCCGGCCTGACCCTGTGGCTGCGCGCGCAGGGGTACCGGTGGATCGCGTTCACGGGCACCGACCAGTTGCGCAACAGCTTCAACCGCATGGGGATTCCGACCAGCAGTATAGCGCCGGCCGATCCGGCCCGGCTAGCGGACGGCGGGCAGGGCTGGGGGGGCTACTACGACCACCATCCCGTGGTGATGACCGCGCACGTCGAGACCGGTTTCCAGGCACTGCAAGGGGCCGGATTGTTGCGCTGTACCAACTGGCTGACCGAACCCGTTGACCGGGGGGACCGCTGTGGTCACCTTGCCTGAGCAGCTGCGCAAGCGGGCGGAGACCCAACCCGATGCCTTGGCACTGGTCGCACCCGGCGAGCGCCTGGATTACGGGGCCCTGTGGGGCGCGGTGCGCGAACTTTCCCAGGCGATCCGGGCCACCGGCCTGCAACGTTTCGGCCTGTGCGGCGACAATGGACCGGGCTGGGCCGTGGCCGACCTGGCCTGCCTGCTGGCCGGTGTCGTCTGCGTGCCCGTCCCGGGGTTCTTTTCCGCTGCCCAGGTCCGGCACCTGGTCGATCGGGCCGGCCTCGAGGGACTGCTGTGGCCCGATGCCGACGCCAGCGGGGACAAGAACCGAAGCCGGCTGACCGACCGGGCCTGGCTGCAAGCCCTGCCCTCAGCGGATACGCCGCCCTCCATACCCCCGGGTACCGCCAAGGTGACCTTCACCTCCGGCAGCACCGGCACACCACAG
Source organism: Gammaproteobacteria bacterium (assembly GCA_026197075.1). Taxonomy (GTDB): domain Bacteria; phylum Pseudomonadota; class Gammaproteobacteria; order DSM-19610; family DSM-19610; genus JAIVHA01. Next base: position 68,919 of record JAPHQV010000004.1, read on the forward strand.
GGGGTCTGTCTTTCCGCGCGGCACCTGGCCGCCACCACCGCCGCACTCGGGAAGCGCCTGGCGGGGCTCCCGCTGCGTCACCACCTGTGCCTCCTGCCCCTGGCCACGCTGCTGGAGAACATCGCCGGGTTGTACCTGCCCCTGTCCATGGGCGCCACGGTGGAACTCCGGCCCCTGGAGTCCCTGGGCATGACCGGCAGCAGCCGGCTCGATGCGGAGCGCCTGCTCCATGCCCTGCACCAGGCGCGGCCGGATTCGCTGATCCTGGTGCCCGAACTGGCCGCCGTGCTGGTCGCGGCCGGGGAACGGGGACTGCTGGAGGAACTGGATTTCCGCTTCCTGGCCGTGGGCGGCGGCAAGGTCTCGCCACAACTGCTGGCGCGCGCAGCGGCGATCGACCTGCCCCTCTACGAAGGCTACGGCCTGTCCGAATGCGGCTCGGTGGTGTCGCTGAACATCCCCGGAGACAATCGACCAGGCTCCGTAGGCCGGCCCCTCGACCACCTACGGGTCGCGGTCCAGGGGGACCGGGAGATCCGGATTATTGGCAACACCCATCTCGGCTACCTGGGCGAGCCCGAGACCGCCGGCGCGGACCTCGCCACCGGCGACCTGGGATACCTGGATCGCGATGGCTACCTGCATGTGGACGGACGCCGCAAGAACCTGCTGATCACCGGCTTCGGCCGCAACCTCAGCCCCGAGTGGCTGGAGAGTGAACTGCAGCAGGCCTTGCAGATCCCCCAGGTGCTGGTATTCGGGGATGGCGAGCCCCATCCCTCCGCCCTGTTGGTCGTCCCGGACCTCCGCCCGGCGGACGCGATCCATGCGGCCGTGCGCGAACTGAACCGGCGCCTGCCCGACTACGCCCGCCTGGCACGGGTTTACGTGCGACACCAGCCGCTGGGCCGGGCGGACGGCCACCTGACCGGCAACGGCCGCCTGGCGCGGGCGCGGATCCTCGCTGACCTGCCCGGACTACTGGCGCACAGTCAGGCGCTGCAGATCCACACACCGGACCTGGCCGCGGAATATCGCGCGGCCCATCACGACCCCGCCTGCCCTGCCCCAACCAGCCCCTGAACAGAGGAGACGCCATGACTTTTTTCGACATCCTGCAACGCGACACCGCGGAGGCCCGCCTGCACCTGACCGGTGCACCGGTGATCCGCGCCATTGCCCAGGGGCGCTTCGACCTGAACGGCTACACCTGGTTCCTGACCCAGGCCTACCACCACGTCAAACACACCGTGCCCTTGATGATGGCCTGCGGCGCACGCCTGCCGGAGCGCCTGGAGTTCGCGCGCCAGGCCCTGGTCCCCTATATCGAGGAGGAATACGGCCATCACGAATGGATCCTGGATGACCTGGAGGCCTGCGGTTGCGACCGCGAAGGGATCCGCCGAGGCACGCCCGACCTGCCCATCCGTCTGATGGTGTCCTTCCTGTACGACCAGATCGCCCGCGGCAATCCCGCCGCCTTCTTCGGCATGGTGCAGGTGCTGGAAGGCACCAGCGTCGAGCTGGCCACGCCCCTCGGCCGGCAGATCCAGCAACACCTGGGCCTGCCCGACCAGGCCTTCCACTACCTGTACTCCCATGGCGCCCTGGACCAGGACCACTTCCAGTTTTTCCGCGGCCTCATGAATCAGGTCACGGAAGCGGAGGATCAGGCGGCGATCCTCGACAGCGCCCGGGTGGTGTATCGCCTGTATGGCGACATGCTGCACGGCATCCCGCTGCCGCATAACGACGAGGAAAAACACCATGCGGCTGCATGACCGCGTCTTCCTGCTCCTGGGCGGCACCGGCGGGATCGGCCAGGCCCTGGCCGAGGCGCTGGTCGCGGCGGGTGCCCGCGTCATCGTGACGTCCCGGAACCCGAATGAGAAGCCCCGCGACCGGGTGCATCGCGTGCAACTGGACCTCGCCGCCCGGGACCTGGATCGGCGGTTGGCGCAGCTGTCGGAACACTACCCGGAGATCGACGGCGTGATTCACTGTGCCGGGCTGAACCGGTTCGCGGCCGTGGAGGAACTGCCGGTCCAGGCGCTCGATGACCTGCTGGCCGTCAACCTGCGCAGCGCCATGCTGGTGGCCCGGCACTTCGTTCCCCGCTTCCGCCGCACTGGGGTCGGCGCCCTGGTCTTCATCGGTTCGACCTTCGGCAGCATCGGCTATCCCGGTTACAGCGCCTATTGCGCCAGCAAGTTCGGCCTGCGCGGCTTTGCCGAGGCCCTCGGCCGGGAACTGGCGGATGCCCCGCTCCAGGTGTTGTACGTGGCGCCGCGTGCTACTTCCACGCCCATGAATTCCGCAGCGGTCAACGCCCTCAACAAGACCCTGGGCAACCGCATGGACAGCCCGCAGGCCGTGGCGGAGCAGATCCTCCGGGCCATGCACAAGGATCAGCGCCGCCGCTTCCTCGGCTGGCCGGAACGATTCTTCGTCCTGCTCAATGGCCTGCTGCCGCGCCTGGTGGACAAGGCCATGTTTCAACAACTGCCGGTCATCCGGCGCTACCTGAATACGGAGACCGTCCCATGAAATCTGTCATTGCCACCCTGATGCTGCTCGTCGCACTGTCCGCCGGCGCGGCCACGCCCCCAGACCTGCTGGAGATCCAGCAGCGCTGGGCCCGGATCCAGTACCAGCTTCCCGAAAAAGAGCGGGCACCCGCCTTCGAGCAGCTGGCACTGGAGGCACGCGCCCTGGTGGAGGCCCACCCGCAACAGGCCGAACCGCTGATCTGGCAGGGGATCGTGCTCAGTACCTGGGCCGGCGCCAAGGGCGGGCTGGGCGCGCTCAAGCTGGTGAAGGAGGCGCGCCAATCGCTGGAAGCCGCCCTCACCCTCGACGAGACCGCGCTGCAGGGCTCTGCCCATACCTCCCTGGGCAGTCTCTACTACCAGGTGCCCGGCTGGCCGCTGGGGTTCGGGGATGACGAGAAGGCGGAGCATCACCTGCAAAAGGCGCTGGGCATCAACCCGAACGGTATCGATCCCAATTTCTTCTTCGGCGATTTCCTCCTCACCCAGGGCAAGCCGGAACGCGCGCGTCCGTACCTGGACAAGGCGCTCCGGGCGCCGGCGCGGCCGGGACGGGAAGTGGCCGATACCGGTCGCCGCGAGGAGATTCGTGCCCGGCTCGACAAGCTCTGATTGTGCCGCCCCTTTAATGGGCTGTCACACCAAACAGGGAGCCGACCCCTGCCGTCAGGGCCATCGCCAGGGCACCCCAGAAGGTCACCCGCGCGGCGGCGATCATCACTGGAGCACCGCCGACGCGGGCCGCCAGGGAACCCAGCAGCGCAAGTGACAACAAGGAGATGCCGGAAACAGCCCACATCAGCACAGGCAAGGGAGCCAGGATGACCGCCAGGAGCGGCAGGCCGGCGCCGACGGCAAAGGTGCTGGCGGAGGACAACGCCGCCTGAATCGGGCGCGCACTCAAGGCGTCGGAGATACCCAGTTCGTCCCGTGCATGGGCGCCAAGCGCATCATGCGTCATCAACTGGGTAGCCACCTGCGCAGCCAGGGATGCATCCAGCCCGCGTTTCATGTAGATGGCCGCCAATTCCGCATGCTCGTGCCGGGGGTCCGCCAGCAATTCCCGGCGTTCCCGCTCCAGATCCGCCTGCTCGGTATCGGCCTGCGAACGCACCGATACATACTCGCCGGCCGCCATCGACATGGCGCCCGCGACCAGGCCGGCAACCCCCGCGATCAGGACATTCTCCGAACTCGTACCTGCCGCCGCCACGCCCATGACGAGACTGGCGGTGGAAACGATGCCATCATTCGCACCCAGCACCGCCGCGCGGAGCCACCCGGTGCGATGCGTCCTGTGTCTTTCCTTGTGTCTCATGATCGCTACTCCGGACCCACCCGGAACAGGGGATTATGGGCCACTTCCCAAAGATAGCCGTCGGGGTCCGCGAAGTAGCCCGCATACCCGCCCCAGTCCGTCTTCTGGCCGGGCTTCACCAGCTTCGCTCCCGCCGCGACTGCCTCGTCGAGCACGGAATCCACGGCCGCTTCAGAATCCACGTTATGGGCGATGGCGATCCCGCTGAAACCGCTACCCTCAGGTGCGACCCCGGCATCCCCGGCAAGGGCGTCACGGCCATACAGGCCCAACCAGGTGCCATTGAGGGTAAAGAAGGCCACCTCGGGTGGCGATTCCATCCTGGGAAAACCGAGGCCCTGCCCATAGAAACGAATGGATGCCGCAAGATCGCGGACCCCGAGGGTGAGCATGCTGATCCTGGGTTTCATGGGAACCTCCCGGCGATGAGGAACCGCGCTCGGCGCGGCAGAAATCAGGAACTTCCGTCCCCTTTGGGGGCGGTGTTGCGGCTCGCAAGATAATAGCCCACCTCCCCCGCTGTCTTGCCGCGATGCATCCGCCAGCCTTCCGGCAGCGCGGGCTCACCCAGTTCACGTTCCGCCTCGAGGTAGATCCAGGCGCGCGGGGCGAGCCAGTCGTGGGTGGCGAGGCGTTCGCAGCAGGGTTGCAACAGACCCTGGTGAAAAGGGGGGTCGAGGAAGACGATATCGTAAGGCTCGGCGGGACCGCCGAGGTATTGCAGGGCGTCGGCCTGTAGTACTTCCACACCACTGGCGCGCAGGGTGGCGCAGTGTTCGCGCAGCAGGTGCACCACGGCAGGAGCGGTATCCAGCATCACCACCTTGCGTGCGCCACGCGAGGCGGCTTCCAGGCCGAGGGCGCCACTGCCGGCGAACAGATCCAGGCAACGGGCACCGGGCAGGTATGGCGCCAGCCAGTTGAACAGGGTTTCGCGGATGCGGTCACCGGTGGGACGCAGTCCGGGCAGGTCGGCGAAGGCGAGTTTGCGGCCACGCCATTCACCGCCGATGATGCGCAGCTGGTTGCGCGGACCGCGTGCCATGACTTCAGCCCGCGCCGCCCACCACCACCGTGACCATGCGTTCGGGATCGACGCGGCGCTGGAAAGCTTCCCGGACCTGTTCGACGGTGACGGCCTCGACGCGCTCATTGAAACGATCGAGGTAATCCAGCGGCAGCCCGTAGAAGCCGATCATGGCAATGTATTCGACGATCTTGCGGTTGCTGTCGATGCGCAGCGGAAAGCCGCCGGTAATGTTGCGCTTGGCGGCGATCAGCTCGGCTTGCGTGGGGCCTTCTTCACGGAATTTCACCAGGGTGTCACGCAGCACCTGCAAGGCCTCTTCCACCTGTTCGTTGCGGGTCTGCAGGCCCAGCTGGAAGGGGCCGCGCCTGGCCATGGGCAGGAAGTAGCTGTAGGCGCTGTAGGACAGGCCGCGTTTTTCCCGCACCTCCTCGCTGATGCGCGACACCAGGCCGGAGCCACCGAGCACATGGTTGCCCACGTAGAGCGTGAAGTAGTCGGGATCGGTGCGGCTCGTGCCGGGCGCGCCCATCAGCACGTGACTCTGGCTGGCGCTCACACGCACACGCTCGGTGATCGGGGCCTCCAGGTCCGCCACTGCCGGCAGGGCCCGGGCCGGCTCGCCCGGCACCAGGCCGGCGGTGAGCTGGTCGACCAGGCGCTCCGCCCGGGCCCGGTCCACATCCCCCACCACCGCGATCACGGTGTTGCGTGCCACATAGTAGCGTTCATAGAAGGCGCGCAGGTCCGCCGCGCGCAGGTTGCGCACGCTCTCAGGCGTCCCGTCCTTGGGCGAGGCATAGGGGTGATCGCCGTAGAGGGCGCGGAAGAAGGCACGCTCGGCCACATCACCGGGGCGCTGTTCCTTGTATTGCAGACCGACCAGCATGCGCTGGCGTTCACGCTCCACATCCGCCGGCGCGAAACGCGGTTGGGTGAGCACCTGGCCGAACAGATCCAGGGCTGGATCGAGCAGGGCCGGATCGGTCAGGCTGCGCAGGGTAAGCCAGGCCATGTCACGCTCGGCGCCGCTGCCCATCTGCGCACCCTGACCTTCCAGGCCTTCGGCGATGGCGTCGGCGTCGCGTTCACCGGCACCCTGATCGAGCAGGGCATTGGTGAGCAGGGCGATGCCAGGCTGTTCGCCATCACGGGCGCTGCCGGCATCGAACACCACCCGCACGTCCACCATGGGCAGTTCGGGGGCGCGCACGTAAAAGACGCGCACACCGTTGGCGGTGGTCCAGTGTTCGATGTCGGTACTCACCTCGGTGGTATGCGCGGCCAGGGTGGACCAGTCACGGGATTGCGGCGTGGTGCAGGCGCTGAGAAGCGTGACCAGGGCGAGGAACAGCCAGAAGATCGGGCGATTTCCCTTAATGTCCATGACCACCTCCCATCGGCATGGCGGGCCGCGCGTTCGGATCCATGGGTTGCGGGTCCAGCACGCCCACGGTGAGACTGTCGTCATGCAGGTATTTGCGGGCCACGGCCTGCACCTGTTCGGCGGTGACGGCGCGGATGCGTGGCACGTAATCGTCCAGCACGCGCCAGTCGAGGCCGACGGTCTCCAGTGTGCCGATCTTCATGGCCTGGTAGAAGGCCGAATCCTGTTCATAGACATTGGCAGCCACCACCTGGGCCTTGACGCGTTCCAGCTCCCCGGCACTCACCGGCTGCTCGCGCAGCAGGCGGATCTGCTCGCGCAGGGCCTGCTCCAGGGCCGCGATATCCTGGCCGGGCGAAGGCGTTCCGCTCAGGGTAAGCAGGCTTTGCTGCCGGCCATAGAGGCTGTAGCCGGCGCCGGCCTCGGCGGCGACCTGGCTACCCCGCACCAGTGAACGGGACAGGCGCGCGCTGTTACCGCCATCCAGCACCCCGGCCAGCACCTCCAGGGCATAGGCCTCCCACTCTTCCCCGGCGGTGAGCAGCACCGGCACCTTGTAGCCCATGATCAGGAAGGGCAGCTCGGCGGGTGCCTTCACCTCGATGCGACGCGTACCGCGCTGCGGGATCTCGGGGCGCGGCTTGGGCGGCGCCAGGTTGGGGCTGGGTTCCAGGGGACCGAAATACTGCTGCGCCAGGGCATGGACCGCCTCGGGCTGCACATCACCCACCACCACCAGGGTGGCGTTGTTGGGCGCGTACCATTTCTGGTACCAGACCTGCAGGTCTTCCAGGCGCAGGTTTTCCAGGTCGTTCATCCAGCCGATGACGGGGATGCGGTAGGGACTGTTCAGAAAGGCCGTGGCATTGAACTGCTCGTAGGTCAATGCCTGGGGATTGTCCTCGGTGCGCAGGCGCCGCTCCTCCATCACCACGCGGGTTTCCTTTGCCACCTCCTCCGGTTGCAGCAGCAGGTTGCGCATGCGGTCGGCCTCCAGTTCGAAGCTCACCGGGAGGCGACTACGTTCCATGCTCTGGAAATAGGCGGTGTAGTCGCGGCTGGTGAAGGCATTCTCGCGGCCGCCGTGCTCGGCGATGATGCGCGAGAATTCACCCGGGGCCAGGTTTTTGGTGCCCTTGAACATCATGTGTTCCAGCACATGGGAAACACCGGTGATACCGCCATGCTCGTAGCTGGAACCCACCTTGTACCAGATCTGCGAGACCATCACCGGGGCGCGGTGGTCCGGCTTGACGATGAGTTTCAAACCGTTGTCGAGCTGGTATTCGTGCACCTCGCCGGTAGCGAGGGCCAGGTTGCTGGTCAGCAGCAGCGCCAGGCTCAGTACTGAGCGCATTTCCTACTCCTTAGGGTGATGAAAAAACCCGTAGGAGCGGGCTCTGCCGGGTACGGGGGATGGCACCCCCCTGCGCGGGCAGAGCCCGCTCCTACAAAGGCGACGGCCGGGTGAATTGCCCCCGCCGGGTCGCTTACCTTAACAGGACACCGGTGATAGGATAAGTGCCCACGAATCACCATAGACCGGAAATTGGATGTTTGGTTTCGGTAAAAACAAGTCCAGCCCACCCGCCAGCGCGGAAACCCCAGCGGAAGAGAAAAAATCCGGCCTGTTCAGCCGCCTGAAGGCCGGCCTGGCGCGCACCCGTGGCGGCCTCACCGAGGGTGTCGCCAGCCTCGTGCTGGGCCGCAAACAGATCGACGACGAATTGCTGGAGGAACTGGAGACCCAGCTGCTGGTGGCGGATGTGGGAGTGGAGGCCACCCGGGACATCATCACCGACCTCACCAAACGCGTGGCACGCAAGGAACTGGCCGATTCCGACGCCCTCATGGCCGCCCTGCGCGAGGACATGAGCCGGTTGCTGGAACCGGTCTCCCGGCCCCTCACCATCGATGCCTCGCAGCGACCCTATGTCATCCTGATGGTGGGTGTGAACGGGGTGGGCAAGACCACCAGTATCGGCAAGCTGGCCAGGCGCCTGCAGGACGAGGGCCGCTCCGTCATGCTGGCCGCCGGCGACACCTTCCGTGCCGCGGCGGTGGAACAGCTGCAGGTCTGGGGCGAGCGCAATGACATCCCCGTGATCGCCCAGCAGTCTGGCGCCGATTCCGCCTCGGTGATCTACGATGGCCTGGCCGCGGCACGGGCGCGCGGCATGGATGTGCTCATCGCCGACACCGCCGGACGCCTGCACACCCAGGCCAACCTCATGGAAGAGCTGAAGAAGATCAAGCGGGTGCTGGCCAAGCTGGATCCAGCCGCCCCCCACGAGGTAATGCTGGTGGTGGACGCCGGCACCGGCCAGAACGCGCTGAACCAGGCGCGCCAGTTCCACGAGGCGGTAGGCCTCACGGGCATCACCCTCACCAAGCTGGACGGCACCGCGAAAGGCGGCATCATCTTTTCCATCGCCAGGAGTTTGGGCGTGCCCATCCGCTTCATCGGCGTGGGCGAAGGCATCGAGGACATGCGCGTCTTCGAGGCCCAGGAGTTCGTCGCGGCCCTGTTCGAGCGCGAGAACGCCTGAGCCCATGCTCCGTTTCGACCAGGTCAGCAAACGCTACCCCTCCGGCTTCGAGGCCCTGAACCAGGTGAGCTTCACGCTGGAAACCGGGGCCATGGCCTTCCTCACCGGCCATTCCGGCGCCGGCAAGAGCACCTTGCTGAAGCTGGTGGCGCTGATCGAGCGCGCCACCAGCGGCCAGATCTTCGTCGATGGCCAGAACCTGGCACGTACCCATAGCTGGCAGATCCCCTACCTGCGCCGCAAGATCGGCATCATCTTCCAGAACCACCGCCTGCTGTTCGACCGCACCGTCTTCGACAACGTGGCCCTGCCACTGGTGATCGCCGGCCACCCCCATAACGAGGTCGGCCGGCGGGTCCGCGCCGCCCTGGACAAGGTGGGCCTCCTCAACAAGGAACGCCTCTACCCCATCACCCTGTCGGGGGGAGAGCAGCAACGCGTGGGCATTGCCCGCGCCGTGGTCAACAAGCCCGGCCTGTTGCTGGCGGACGAGCCCACCGGCAACCTCGACCCGGACCTGTCACGGGAGATCATGGGCCTGTTCGACCAGTTCAACCAGGTGGGGGTGACGGTGCTCGTCGCCAGTCATGACCTGGAGCTGATCCGTGCGCTCGACCACCCCGTCATCACCCTGGAGCAGGGCCGGTTGCGGCAGGTCCGCGACAGCCTGGCCTCGTGAAAAAGCCCACCCGAACCCAAGGCGCCCAGCGCCGCCCGCCACCGGGCTGGGGCTGGATCCGTGGCTGGCTGCTGCGCCATGCCCAGACCGCACTGTCCAGCCTGGGGCGCCTGTACCGCGCTCCCGCCGCCAGCCTGATGACTGCCGCGGTGATCGGCATTGCCCTGGCCCTGCCCGCCGGGCTGTACCTATTGGTGGACAACCTGCGCGACCTGGGTCAACGCTGGGACGGCAGCGCCAGCCTGTCCCTGTTCCTGCAGCAGGACCTGCCGGAGGCCCGTGCCCGCCAGCTGGCGGAAACGCTGCGCGGCTGGCCGGAGATCGGCACGGTGCAGCTGATTTCCCCGGAGGCTGCGCTGGCGGAATTCCGTGCCCTGTCCGGATTCGGGGATGCCCTGGATGCGCTGGGCGACAACCCCCTGCCGGCGGTGCTGACGGTACGGCCGGCCATCAGCCAGGTCGAGGCGGAGCAGATCGGGCAACTGCAGGACAAGCTGGCCGCCTTGCCCGAGGTGGAGCAGGCCCAGCTGGACCTGCAGTGGGTGCAGCGCTTCGCCGCCATGTTGCAGATCGCCCAGCGCGGCATCCTGCTGGTGGGTGGCCTGCTGGCCCTGGCAGTGCTGCTCATCGTTGGCAACACCATCCGCCTGGACATCTTCAACCGGCGCGAGGAGATCGAGGTCAGCAAGTTGATCGGCGCCACCAACGCCTTCATCCGCCGGCCTTTTCTCTATTCCGGCCTGTGGTACGGGCTGCTCGGCGCTGTCCTCGCCTGGGTGCTGGTAATGCTGGCCTTCTGGCAACTGCGCGGCCCGGTACGGCAGCTGGCCGGTCTCTACCAGAGCGAGTTCGCGCTCGCCACCTTCGGTCTCGGTACCAGCTTCGCCCTGTTGCTGCTCGGCATCCTGTTGGGCCTGGCCGGCTCCTGGCTGGCGGTGGGACGGCATTTGAGCGCCATTCAGCCCCGCTAAACCCCCCGTCCCGATCCAACCCGTCATGCCCGCGAATGCAGGCGCCTCAGGAAATCAAACAGTTGGATGTTTACCTTTGCCCCATGGCGATCAAACCGTTCTTTTGTAAGTAAATGCTTACACGCTGCTACAACCTTTCCTAAGCAAACTCCGGGTTTTGCCGCTATCCCTGCAATTCAGATTATTGCGATGATCCACATTCGGGCGAACGGGGGTTGGGCAGTTCCAGATGCAGGACAAACCAACACGTATCATGGTGGTGGATGGCTCGGAAGTGGCCAGGACCATTATCGCCCGCATCCTGCACCAGGGCATGCCCGGCGCCATCATCACCACCTGCGGTACGGCCGCCGAGGCCATGGAGCGGCTGGAGCAGGAATCCTACGACCTCATCAGTACCGCGCTGATGCTGCCGGACCGGGACGGACTGGTGCTCAGCCGCCACGTGCGCGCCAGCCGCAACCACCACTACACCCCCATCATCGTGGTCTCCGGCGATGCCGACGACCGCCTGTTGCGCGAGGGCTTCGCCGCCGGGGTCACCGACTATTTCGACAAATCCCTGGGCTACCATGCCTTCGCCGAATTCGTGCAGGAATTCACCGAGCGCAACGCCGGGCTGGTGGGTCGCATCCTCTACGTGGAGGACAGCCCTTCCGCGGCTGCCCACACCATGCGTCTCATGGAGCGCCACGGCCTGCAGGTGGTGCATACCACCACCGCCGAGGAGGCCCTGGAACAGTTGCACCGAACCGCTGCCGGCGGCCCCGACGAACACTGCGGCTACGACATTCTGGTCACCGATTTCTTCCTCAAGGGCCACATGACCGGTGGCGACCTGTTGCATGCCGTGCGCGCCAAGTTCCACTATTCCCAGCAGGAAATGCCGGTACTGATGGTCACCGTCGCGGAAAACGACGAAAAGCAGGCCGAGGTGTTCCATGCCGGGGCCAACGATTTCGTCACCAAGCCCATCGTCGAAGAGATCCTCATGGCACGGATCCGCTCCCTGCTGCTCATCAAGCAGCAGTTCGTGGCCCTCAAGCGCCAGAGCGAGACCATGCACCGGCTCGCCATCACCGACAGCCTGACCCGCGTCTACAACAAGCGCTACCTGCTCGACCGGGGCGACGATTTCCTCGACGACCGGCGCAACCATCCGATTTCCGCACTACTGCTGGATATCGACCATTTCAAGAAAATCAATGATAATCTAGGCCATATTACAGGAGATCGCGTCCTGGAAGCCTTGGGCGCCCTGCTCAAGGAAAGCATCCCCCCCGATGCCATGGCCGTGCGCTTCGGAGGCGAGGAGTTTGCCCTGCTGGTGCCGCGCTGCAGCCTGAAACGGGCCCAGGGCTGCGCCGAGGAGCTGCGTGGCGCGGTGGAAGCCCTCTACCCGGCCGATATCCCCATCACCATCAGCATCGGCCTGGCCTGCACCCAGAACCAGGCGGAAATCAGCCTCACCCAGCTGCTCAGCCTGGCCGACAAGGCCCTCTACGCCGCCAAGGACCGCGGCCGCAACCGCGTCTGCGCCTGACCCCGCCCTCTTCGGGAACTCCCGCCCGGGTTAGCACTCACAGGTCTGGAGTGCTAGACTCAGCGTATCGATTGAAGAGGGGATTATCCGCGTCATGAACCAAGCCCTGGTGCAACGTCAACACCATAGTCTGGTACTGCCCCAGCCCACGGGGAACCTGGAGCAGTATATCCAGTCCGTGCGCAGCATCCCCATCCTCACTGCCGAGGAAGAGCGGGAGTTGGCCCTGCGCCTGCGTGACCAGAACGATCTCGGCGCCGCACAATACCTGGTGCTTTCCCACCTGCGTTTCGTGGTCCATATCGCCCGTGGCTACAAGGGCTATGGCCTGCCCCTGGGTGACCTGATCCAGGAAGGCAGCGTCGGCCTGATGAAGGCCGTCAAGCGCTTCGACCCCGAAGTGGGCGTGCGCCTGGTGTCCTTCGCCGTGCACTGGATCCGCGCCGAGATCCACGAATACATCCTGCGCAACTGGCGCATCGTCAAGGTGGCCACCACCAAGGCCCAGCGCAAACTGTTCTTCAACCTGCGCAGCGCCAAGAAACGCCTGGGCTGGTTCAGCCGCGAGGAAGTCGATGCCGTGGCGAAGGACCTGGGCGTGAGTACCGAGTCCGTGCTGGAAATGGAATCCCGCCTCAGCGGCCAGGACCTGTCCTTCGATCCGGGTGCCGAGACCGACGAGGAAGAGCGGGGGCGAGCGCCCGTTGCCTACCTGGCCACCCAGACCCCGGACCCGGCGGAAGCGCTGGAACACCAGGACTGGGAAGACAATAGCCACCTGCGCCTGCAGGAAGCGCTGGACAAACTGGACGAGCGCAGCCGCGACATCGTACGGGAGCGCTGGCTGACGGACAGCAAGTCCACCCTGCACGAATTGGCGGACCGCTACGGCGTATCGGCGGAACGCATCCGCCAGCTGGAAAGCAACGCCATGAAGAAGCTGCGCGGGGTCATGGAGGCCTGAGATCCACACCTGCATGCAGGTCGGCCTTCAGGCCGATCCAATGAAAAGGGCGCCCGGGAATACCCGGGCGCCCTTTTCATTTTTACAGGAGGATCCCGCCGCGGGAAGGCGCTCAGCCGAAGATCACCACCGACAGGAAACTCACCCAGGCGGCGACGATCAGCGCCACCACGATGAACATGGGAAAACCCTGGAATGTAAACATGTCACACCTTGATAGAATTCAGCAAATTAGCGGAAGCTTATCTTACTCGTCCCCATCCTTCAAGTCCGGCTTGCGGCGCGGGATGCGGGGATCATCGTCGTCCATGAGGATGCGATGGGCAGGCCCCTCCATATCCTCGTACTGGCCGCTGCGCACGGCCCACAGGAACACCCAGATGGCCGCTCCTACGAAGATCAGGCTGATGGGCAGCAACAAATACAGAATGGTCACATCACACCCCACTCACTGACAGTGAACATAAGACCGCGTCCCGACGTGGCGGTTCAGGCTCAGGGCGCTCCCGCCCCGGCTTCGATCAGGGTATTCGCCTGGACCTCATGCACGTCCTCGCCCCGCTCGATCATCAGGGTCGTGCTCCAGAGCCCCGGGGAAGGCAGCTCGACATTGGCGCGGTACAGGCCGGAATCCTTTTCGGGCAACTCCACCCGCTGATCCAGGCGCTGGTCGGACGGGCGCAGGAATGCCACCCATACCCGCGCACCGATCACCGGACTGCCATCCCGCGCCGTCACCGTCACCTGAAACGGCTTTGGTTGGCCTGCCACCGGTTTCTCCAGCCAGCCCTGGCGCACCTGCCAACCGCGCGCCTCCTGCTTGCGCACCTGTTCCAGATACTCATTGTAGAGGGCTTCCTTCTTGTGGAAATCCCGTGCCACGGTGCCCGGGAAGGCCATGGTGACCTGACGCGCCCGGTCGCTTTCCGGCAACAGCAGACGCGCCAGGGGTGCCGGCATGCCCTGGCGGGACAAGACCACCATGGTGGCATTGACCAGGAACACCAGACTGAAGAACAGGATGATCACCGCCGGCCCCCAGTGGAACCAGCGGCCGCTGTCTTCACCGGCCATGGCCAGGCGCCGCTCGCGATGCGAACTGATAATGCCCAGCACGTAGGCGCACACCAGGAACAGGGCCACATAGATGGCCAGCACGTCACCGCCGGGCCAGGCCAGCAGCGCATAGGGAACGGTCACACCCACGGCCAGGAAGGCCACGATCACCGCGGCCTGTTTGCCACCCAGGGCGGTGAAGCGGTACAGCAAGACAAACAACAGGACCTGCAGCAGGATACCAACCGGCAGTGCCAACATGTTTTCCATGGCGGCTATTGGCCCCGGGCCGGGATATGGAAGGTGGCGGACTGGCGCACCGTGTTCAGGTCCGAGGGACCCTGTAGCGGGCGGATCACGAATTCAAAACCGCGTGCCGCCTGGTGTTCACCTTCCTCGTCCAGGCGCACCCGTGCCATGATGCGCAGGCTCCGCTCCGGGGGCACTTCGATCATCTCCAGGCGACCGAGGTCCAGCTCGGCCCCGGGCAGGCCATCCAGTTCCAACTCGAACACCATGAGCTGACTGGTTTTGTTGTTGAGCTTGATCTCGTAGCTGTTCTGGACACGGCCGTCGGACAGCATCACGAACAGGGGGTTGCGGATCTGGCTTACCGAGGCATCGAGTTTTACCTGGTGCATCACACTCCAGACCAGCGCCAGGGTGGCGACCACCAGGGTTACTCCATAGCCGACATTCTTGGCCGTGAGGCGGCGTGTTGTGCCGCCCTGCTGCTCGCGTTCGGATGTATATTTGATCAGGCCACGCGGCCAGCCCAGGTTATCCATGATGGTATCGCAGGCATCGATGCACAGGGCGCAGGAAATGCACTGGTACTGGAGGCCGTTGCGGATATCGATGCCCGTGGGACACACCTGCACGCAATAGCCACAATCGATGCAGTCGCCTACCCCCTGCTGCTGCCGTTCCTCGCGGGTCTTGAAGCCGGTGCGGATCTTCTGTCGACCCCGCTCCCCTTCACCACGCGCCTCGTCATAGGCTACTACCAGGGTGTCGCGGTCGAACATGACACTCTGGAAGCGCGCATAGGGGCACATGTAGGTACAGACCTGCTCGCGCGCCAGACCGGCCATCACATAGGTGGTCGCCGTCAGGAACAGGGTGGTGGCGTAGGCGGGGAAAGGCGCGCGACCGGTGAAGAAATCCACCAGAAGTTGCGGGGCCTCGGCCCAATAGAAGGTGAAGGTGATTCCGGTCCAGAAGGCCGTCAGCAGCCACAGGGCATGGGTGGCGGATTTCTTGATGACCTTTTCGCCGTTCCAGGGCTGCTTGTCGAGACGAATGCGCGCCGGGCGCTCACCCTGCACCAATCGCTCGATGAGGACGTACAGGTCCGTCCAGAGGGTCTGGAAACAGAAATAGCCGCAGAACACCCGTCCCGCCAGGCCGGTGACGAAAAACAGCAGCAGCGCGGCGATCAGCAACAGGCCAGCCAGCCACATGATGTCCTGGGCATGCACCACCAGGTCGAAGAGGTAGAAACGTCGGCTGGTGATATCGAACACCACCGCGTGATCCGGACCCAGCTCCCGACTCCAGGGCAACCAGGGCAGCAGGAAATAGACGCCATAGGCGAGGGCCAGAATGCCCCACTTGAACGAGCGGAAGCGCCCCTGCACCGAACGGGGATAGATGGGAATACGCTTTTCGTACAGGGCCTGTGTGCCCGTATCGTTCATTACGTTCCTGCCTGAGATGCGCGCGCCCGGTCAGGCCGGGCGCGGATCACGGTTTTGCATTGCACCGGTAGAAGCGGGTTTCGCCCACGAATGTTCGCGGGCGAAGCCCGCCCCTACGCTCCATCGCGAGGCACGGTTTCCTACTGTCCGCCGCCAAGCTGATGTACGTAGACGGTCAACAGGCGAATCTGTTCTTCCGACAAACGGTCCTGCCAAGCCGGCATCTCGCGCACTACGCCATCACGGACAACCTTCTTGACCGCCGCCAGGCGTGCCTCGTGATCCTGGGCGCCAGGCACATCGGCTACCGTCCAGATATTATCGGTGAGATTGGGCGCCCCCTGGGACTTCATGCCCGTACCCTCGGAGGTATGGCAGTAGTAGCAGCCACCGGCCTCGCCCTGGAAGATCTGTTTTCCGCTGGCCGCCAGATCGGTATCCACTTCGTGGCCGGAAAGGCTCAGCACATAGCTGGCCACGGCGTCGAGTTGCTGGTCATCGAAGGTTTCGCGGAAGGCCGGCATGAAACCCATGCGACCCTCGGCGATGGTCAGCTGGATCTCTTCCACGGAGCCACCCCACAACCAGCTGTCATCCACAAGATTGGGGAAAAGACCCATCACGCCGGCACCACCGGCGCCATGGCAGGCGGCACAGTTGTCACCGAACAGACCGCGCGCGACGGAGCGAGTGAAGGCCAGCATTTCCTCGTCGGCAAGGATCTCGTCGTAACTGGCGGCAGCCACCTGCTCCATGTACTCACGGGAACGCACCGCATGCTTGCCTTCCTGCATGTCGCGCAACAACAGGGCACGGGTGTTCCAGTGGGTTTCGACCTGCTCACCCGCGTCATTGGTGAAGGTGATGGTGTTCATCACACCCTTGGTGTAGGTGGAGGCCACGGGCCAGGCCGGGTACAGTACCCAGTAGATCAGGGCGAACACCACGGTGGCATAGAAGGACCAGACCCACCAGTTGGGCAGCGGATTGTTGAATTCCTGCAGATCGCCATCCCAGGCATGGCCGGTGGTCTGGACCGCGCCCTGCTTCTGTGCGTCCTGTTTCTGTGACTCGCTCATTTTTTGCCTGCCTTGTCGGAACCGGTCTCCCGGTCCTGCTCATCATCGTCATCTTGAAGCGGGATGTACTTGTAGGATTCCAGTCGCTTGCCGCGCTGCTTTCCGGTGTACACGTAGATCAGAATTCCACAGAAGGTCAGGAAGAACAGCACCAGTGCCACCACCTTGCTGTTTTCCATCCGGGTGAACCACATGAACCAATCCGGCATTTACCTACCTTCCACGCTGCCTCGCCCAGGAAATTGTGCTGTTACCGTCACGCCTGCCGGGGCGGGAATGACGGAATCCAGAAGCCCTCAGCGAAATTCGACAAAATAACCCTGGTCATACTGGCCAAAGTCCACCATGGTGCCCAGCACCTGCAAATAGGCCACTATGGCGTCCATTTCCGTGATGCGGCCACGATTCCCGTCGTAATTACCGTTCAGGGCCTGGCGCATCAGGTTTTCCTCGGCATTGAGGATATCCAGTTGTTTGGCCACCTCTTCACCGAATCGTTCCACATTGGCTTCGTACTCCTCCTGGCTGGCGGAGTACGGGACACCGGCCGTGCGCAGGGCTCGCATGCGGGCCTGGATGTCGGAATAGGGGAGATCGTTCTCCAGCAACCAGGGGTAGTTGGGCATGATGGAACCCGGCACCACGTCGCGGGGCCGCAGCAGGTGAGCCACGTGCCATTCATTGGAGTACTTGCCGCCCACGCGACCGAGGTCGGGACCGGTACGCTTGGAACCCCACTGGAAGGGGTGGTCGTACTGGGATTCGGCGGCCAGGGAGTAGTGACCATAGCGCAGCATTTCATCGCGGAAAGGGCGGATCATCTGCGAGTGGCACAGGTAACAGCCCTCGCGCTGATAGATGTCACGGCCGCGCAACTCCAGGGGTGTGTAGGGACGCACGCCCTCCACCTTCTCGATGGTGTCCTCGATGAAGAACAGGGGAACGATTTCCACCAGGCCCCCGATGCTGATCACGATCATGGTGAGCGCAATCAGGAGGCCGGCATTGGTTTCGATACTTTCGTGCTTGATCACTGTCGTCGTCTCCGTTGCGGCGCCTTAGGCGCGAGCCATCTTGGCGGCGATCTTGGCTTCCATCGCTGCCTGCTCCGCCTTGGCCTGGCGAATGGTCATGAGAATGTTGTAGGCCATGATGATGACACCGGACAGGAAGAAAGCACCGCCGATGGCGCGCACCACGTAGGGAACGTGCATGAAGGTTACGGTTTCCATGAAGGTGTAGGCCAGGTTGCCGAAGTCGTCGAAGGCACGCAGCATCAGGCCCTGACCGATGCCGGACACCCACATCGCGGTGATGTACAGCAGGATACCGATGGTAGCCAGGAAGAAGTGTACATACACCAGGCGCGTGCTGTAGAGCCGGGTGTCATACAGGCGTGGAATCATGTGATAGAAGGAGCCGAAGGAAATCAGCGCCACCCAACCCAGTGCGCCGGAATGCACATGGCCGATGGTCCAGTCAGTGTAATGCGACAGGGCATTCACGCTCTTCAGGGACATGAGCGGGCCTTCGAAGGTCGACATGCCGTAGAAGGAAAGAGCCGCGATCAGGAACAGCATGATGGGGTCGGTACGCAGTTTATGCCAGGCCCCGGACAGGGTCATGATGCCGTTGATCATGCCGCCCCAGGAAGGCAGTAGCAGCATGATGGAGAAGGTGGCCGCCAGGGTGGAGGTCCAGTCCGGCAGCGCGGTCCAGTGCAGGTGATGGGCGCCCACCCACATATAGAGGAAGGAGAGGGCCCAGAAATGCACGATGGACAGGCGATAGGAGTACACCGGACGGCCGGCCTGTTTGGGCACGAAGTAGTACATCATGCCGAGGAAGGCAGCGGTCAGGAAGAAGCCCACGGCGTTATGGCCATACCACCACTGCACCATGGCGTCCTGCACGCCCGAGTAGACACTGTAGGACTTGAGCGTGAACAGGCCGACGGGGATGGCGATGTTGTTGAAGATATGCAGGATCGCGGTGGCCAGGATGAAGGCCAGGTAGAACCAGTTGGCCACGTAGATGTGCGGCTGGGAGCGAAGGCGCAGGGTCTGCACATAGAGCCAGAAGTAGCAGACCCAGACCACGGTGATGGCGATATCCAGGGGCCATTCGAATTCCGCGTATTCCTTGGACTGGGTAAAGCCCAGCATATAGCTGAGGGCGCCCAACAGGATCACCGCCTGCCATCCCCAGAAGGTAATGCTGGCCAGGGTGTCGCTGTACAGCCGGGTCTGGCAGGTGCGCTGCAGGACATAGTAGGAGGTCGCAAACAGGGCGCTGCCACCGAAGCCGAAGATCACCAGGGTGGTATGGACCGGGCGCAGACGGCCGAAGGTGATTTCGGGGATATCAAAATTGAGAAAGGGGTAGGCCAGCTGCAGGGCCGCATAGAGACCCGCGCTCATGCCCAGGAGGCCCCAGACCAGGGCCATGATGGAAAATTTACGGATGATTTCGTAGTTGTATTCTTGCGGGGTCGCAACGCTGCTGTGTGCCATGGCCTGCCTCAATAACGGCGGAGCCCGGCCAGCCGGTCGGGTCCATGTCGGGAACGGAAATATCAGGGCATTCTAATATATTGACAGGCGTCAAGTAAACCCTCTTGAAATGCAGGGGTATACCGGATGCCGGACGGGACAAGTGTAGGGCGGGCAGGCCGTCCCGGCCATTCCCCGTCCGGGAGGGGTGGGCGCGTGGGCCGGTTCAGGCCCCGACGAGGCCGACGAGCAGGGGAATGTAGTGGTCCACGAGCAGGAAGGCGAACAGGGCCATGAGGTAGAAGATGGAATACCCGAAGGTTTTCATGGCATGACCTTCGTCACGCAGCAGTCGCCAGGCATGCTGCAGAAACACCCCCCCGAGGGCCAGCGCACCCACCAGGTACAGGAGTCCGCTCATGTGGGTCAGGTAGGGCAGCAGGCTGACCAGCAGCAACAGCACCGTGTAGAGCAGGATGTGCAGGCGGGTCAGGTTCACCCCGTGGGTGACCGGCAGCATGGGAATGTCGACGCTGGCATATTCCTGGCGCCGGTGGATGGCCAACGCCCAGAAATGGGGCGGCGTCCAGACGAAGATGATGAGGAACAGCAGCAAGGCATGGGGATCGACCGATCCGGTTACCGCCACCCAGCCCAGCACCGGCGGCGCGGCACCGGCGGCACCGCCGATGACGATGTTCTGCGGCGTGGCGCGCTTGAGATACAGGGTGTAGATGACGGCATAGCCGATCAGGGAGGCAAAGGTCAGCACCGCGGTCAGGCTGTTCACGAAGGCCACCAGGATGGCCATGGCGAACAGGCCGGTGGCCACGGCGAACAACAGGCAATTACGGCTGCTCAACTGGCCGTTGGCCACGGGCCGGTGGCGGGTACGCGCCATGCGCGCGTCGATGTGGCGATCGACCACATGGTTGATGGCCGCCGCCGAGGCCGCCGCCAACCCGATACCCAGGGTTCCGAACACCAGGGCATCCAGGGGCACCAGGCCGGGTGTGGCCAGGAACATGCCCACCATGGCCGTGAACACGATCAATGCCACCACCTTCAGCTTGCACACCGCCAGGTAGTCGCGCAGTTGTTCCGCCAGGGCTTCCGTCAGGGAAAATTCTCGCAGCTGTTCCGACATCATGACCATAACCCCCAATTACAACGAGTACCGCTAACCCACATAGGAAACGAGCAACAGGCGCTCCAGGTCCTTGACGATGCCGCGCAACTCGGCATCCGCCTGATAGCGCATCATCAGATTGCCCAGGGGATCAACAAGGTAGAGGCGGCCTTCCGTCAATACATCCTCCTCCCGGGCCATCTGGAAGCTTTGCTGCAAGCCGTTCATTTCGCTGGCGCCGCCGTGGGCGATCACCAGGCCGGGATAGTGCGCCTGCAGATCCTGCAGGGCCGCCGCATCCATGCCCTGCACCAGTAACAGGCGCTGTACCCGATCGATGTTCTTGCCCTGGGCGAGGCGCACCTGGTGCATGCGTACCAACTGCTCCAGGCAGGGACTTCCGCATTCGGGGCCGGACCAGAGCACATAGGTCCACTTGCCCTGCAGGAACGTCTCCTCCAGTGGTCCGCCTTCCACCGTCGCCAGGGACGCGAAATGCAGGTCGCGGGGCGGCTGCACCAGTTCACCATGGTTGGTGGTGCCGTCCGGGCGCCAGTCCGGGAACACGAAGAAGGCCAGCCAGGCGATTACCACCGGCAGGGCGAAAATCCCGAACACCAGCAGCAGCGTCAACCTCGACTTCGCCCGATTGGGCACACCTGCCGTCATGATTGCCTCACCACTATTCATTGTTTTCCGATTCGCCTGCAATTGACCACGATGTAAATCACCAGCAAGGCCGTCGCCAGCCCAAACCATTGCACTGCGTAGCCCATATTCTGTTCCGGCCCAAAGCCCTTCACCGGCTCCCATTCACGCACGAATCCGTGCTCCTGGTCCGACCCCAGCAGGAGCAGCATGGGCAACAAGGGGTAACCCAACTGCCTGGCCTGCAGATCCAGGCGAACCCGTTGCAACACCTTGGGCCAACCCGGCTCGCGATCCTCGCCCTCACCGAGGGTGATGGTACGTGTCGGCTGCTTCAGCATGCCCTCCAGCTGCACCGGAGTGTCGGGTGTCGGCACGTCCGGCAACACCGAACGGCTGGGTCCCCGGGGCACCCAACCACGGTTGACCAGGATACCCTGCTCGCTACCTTCGATACGCAGGGGCGTAAACACATGGTAACCCGCCACTCCCTGGTGGGTACGGTTGTCGAGCAGGAACTGGTGGCCGGTGTCGAAACGACCGCGCACCTGCGCGGGGCGGTATTCCAGCTCCTCGTCTGCCACCAGGTCGGCCCGCACCTCGATGGACACCTCGCGCTCCATTCCCTGGTATTGCTCCAGCAACGCCCGCTTTTGCGCTGCCCGGTCCAGCTGCCAGAAACCCAGCCCCGTCAGCAAACTCAGCAACAACAGGGTCAGCAGGGTAATGAACAGCGCCGGCGGCCGAAATTCAACGCTGCCCAGTCGCACAGACACCCCTGCTCCGTCGGTCGCATCGCGCCGGAACCCTGGCGTATACTGCCGGCAACAACGGCACGAGTGACGATTCCATGGAACTGCTTCCCAAACTGTTTGTCATCCTGATGCTGCTGGGCATCGTCGGAAGCCTCGGCAGCGGTCTGTTCTACCTGGTGCGCGACAAGGACAACTCCGACCGTACCGCCCGCGCCCTGACCGTCCGCATCCTGCTATCGGTCTTCCTCTTCGCCATGCTCATGCTGGGCATCTTCACCGGGGTCATCGAACCCCACGGGGTCAATCCCAACATTCGTTAGACACTACGGCGGCCTGAGCCGTCGGGGTTCTGCCTCGAAACCGTAGGCCGCATGGACGCGGCCTTCGAGCGTACAGGGATGTATTTACAGCGAGTTTCGAGGCAGAA
>JAPHQV010000039.1 GCA_026197075.1 Gammaproteobacteria bacterium
GATGGTGGTCAGCGACGAGCTCACGGAAATCGCCGAGGTGGTGCTGCGCAAGGTATTGCAGATCGCCTGGGCCATCATGGTCGGCAAGCATGGCGAACCGGGTTACCGGCGCGGCAAGCGGCGCCTGAGCGCCGGCTTCTGCATCATCGCCTACGGCAAGCTGGGCGGCATCGAGCTGGGCTATGGCTCGGACCTGGACCTGGTATTTCTGCACGGCGGCAGCGGCGACGAGCAGCACACCGATGGCGCCAAGCCCATTCACAATGAACAGTTCTTCGCTCGTCTGGGGCAGCGCATCATCCATATGCTGGAGACCCTGACCCCGGCCGGCGTGCTCTACGAGGTGGACATGCGCCTGCGTCCCAGTGGCGCCGCCGGCCAGCTGGTGCCCAACGTGGAGGCCTTCGCCGATTACCAGCAACAGGAGGCCTGGACCTGGGAACACCAGGCCCTGGTGCGGGCGCGTCCGGTGGCTGGCGAGCCGGCCATTGCCGAGCGCTTCGTGGAGATCCGCCGCGCGGTGCTGGGGCAGCCCCGCGACCGGGGGGAGCTGCGTACCGCCGTGCGCGAGATGCGTGCGCGCATGCGCCAGGAACTGGGCAGCCGCGCCGCCGGCCGATTCGACCTCAAGCAGGACCCGGGAGGTATCGCCGATATTGAATTTATGGTCCAATATGGCCTCCTGGCCTGGTCCCACGACCACCCGGAACTGCTTGAATATACGGATAACATGCGCCTGCTGGACGGTTTTGCGCAGGCGCGGCTGCTGCCCCCGGAAGATGTCGCCTGCCTGCAGGAGGCCTACAAGGCCTACCGCGCCCGCGTCCATCGCCTGAGCCTGCAGGGCAAGACCGCCGCGGTCGACGAGGACGAGTTCACCGCCGAGCGAGAATGCGTGACAGGCAACTGGCGGCGGTTGATGGAAGATTGAATTGGATAATGGCCACGGAAGCACACAGATCCAGACTGAAACGCCGAAGAATCCGTCATTCCCGCCTTCGCGGGAATGATGAGTACTATCCAGGATGTGTTCTTTTTCCGTGTGCTTTCGTGGCCATAAATGATTGCGGTTGATTTTCAGGAGAAGTGACTATGTCGATGGCCGACCGTGATGGCGTCATCTGGTACGACGGCAAGCTGGTGCCCTGGCGTGAGGCCACCACCCATGTGCTGACCCACACCCTGCATTACGGCATGGGCGTGTTCGAGGGCGTGCGCGCCTACAAGGCCGAGCAGGGCACGGCCATCTTCCGCTTGAAGGACCATACCCGGCGCCTGTTCCGCTCCGCGCACATCCTCAAGATGGACATGCCCTACGACCAGGACACCCTCAACGAGGCGCAGCGCACCGTGGTGCGCGAGAACAATCTCGAAAGCGCCTACATCCGCCCCATGTGCTTCTACGGCTCCGAGGGCATGGGCCTGCGTGCCGACAACCTCAAGACCCACGTCATCGTAGCGGCCTGGAACTGGGGCGCCTACCTGGGCGAGGAGAACATGAAGCGTGGCATCCGCATCCACACCTCATCGTTCACGCGCCACCACGTGAACATCACCATGTGCAAGGCCAAGGCCAACGGCAATTACATGAATTCCATGCTGGCGCTGAACGAGGCCCTGACCGACGGCTACGACGAGGCCCTGCTGCTGGACGTGGACGGCTTCGTGGCGGAAGGCAGTGGCGAGAATTTCTTCCTGGTGCGTGACGGTGTCATCTATACCCCGGAGCTGACCTCGGCCCTGGACGGCATCACCCGCGACACCCTGCTGCATATCGCTCGCGAGGAAGGCATCGAGGTGCGCGAGAAGCGCATCACCCGCGACGAGGTGTACGTCGCCGACGAGGCCTTCTTCACCGGCACCGCGGCAGAGGTCACCCCCATCCGCGAACTGGACAATCGCGCCATCGGCAGCGGCAGCCGCGGCCCCATCACGGAGCGGTTGCAGAGCCTGTATTTCGACTATGTGCACGGGCGCTGCGAGTCGCACCCGGACTGGCTGACGCTGGTGGAATAAAAAAGGGGTCAGAGCCCTTTTTTCTGAGCTGACTACGCATGAAAATATTCGTTTCATAAAAAAGGGCTCTGACCCTTTTTTGAGAGGTGACCATGCCCAACCCCAACACCGCCGCCGAGGCGACCAGCGGCAAGTATATCCAGGCCAACGCCGACAACCGCTATGAAGTGACCGCCGCGGACCTGCCACTGCACTGTCCCATGGACGGCATGACCCTGTGGAATTCCCACCCCCGCGTCTACCTGCCCATCGAAAAGACCGGCCAGGCCAAGTGCCCCTATTGCGGGGCGGATTATGTGTTGAAGCAGGAAGGATGAGAAAAGCGGGGACAGACCCCATTTTTTTTGAACAGGCTCGAACCCCGGTTTTACTCGCAAAAAAACGGGGTCTGTCCCCGGTTTTACTATGAGCAAGGCCCCCATCGTCATCTGGCGTTTTCTGGACGGCAAGCCCGGCCACGAAAACCAGAGCGCCGGGCTGGTGCAGGCGTTACAAGAGCGGGTGTCCATCGAGGTCCATGAACTGCCGGCCGCTGGCCGCCTGGCTTCCATCCGGTACTGGGCAAGCGGCCGCTTCCCGCCGGGTGAAGGCCTGCCCGCTCCGGACCTGATCCTCGGCGCCGGCCATGCCACTCACCTGCCCATGCTGGCGGCGCGCCGCGCCCGGGGTGGGCGGGTGGTGGTCATGATGAAGCCCAGCCTGCCGCTGCGCTGCTTCGAGCTCTGCCTGGTGCCGCGCCACGATGCGCCGCCCGCCAGCACGCATGTGCTGGTGACCGAGGGGGTGCTGAACCGCATGCGTCCCGCCGCCGAACGGGAATCGGACCTGGGCCTGATCCTCGTCGGCGGCCCCTCGAAGCACCATGGCTGGGACGAGGCGGGGTTGCTGGCGGCGATTGGCGAACTGCTGGCGCGTGAGCCGCGGCGCCACTGGCGCCTGACCACCTCGCGGCGTACCCCGCCGTCCTTTTTGCCGGCGCTGGCGCCACTGGTGAAACAGAGCAGCGAGCGCCTGGAGGTGCTGCCCGCCGAGCAAACCGGCCCCGACTGGCTGCCGCAGCAACTTTCCCGCAGCGCCGTGGCCTGGGTCACGGCGGACAGCGTGTCCATGGTCTACGAGGCGCTCACCGCCGGCGCGGCCGTGGGCATCCTGCCGGTGCCCGAAAAGCACCCCGGGCGGGTGAGCCGCGGCCTGCGCCAACTGGTCGACGAACGACGGGTGGTGGATTTCGCCGCCTGGCAACAGGGGGCCGGATACCCGCCCGCACAACCCTTCAACGAGGCGCAACGCTGTGCCCAATGGATCATGGAACGATGGCTGAACGCAAGCTGACCGTGGTACAGGTCCTGCCCGCCCTGGAGAGTGGCGGCGTGGAGCGCGGCACCCTGGAAGTGGCGCAGGAGCTGGTCAAGCGCGGCCACCGTTCCTGGGTGATCTCCGGTGGTGGCCAGCTGGTGTCACGGCTCACCGGCCAGGGCAGCCGCCACCTGCAGTGGCCCATTGGCGAGAAATCCCTCTGGACCCTGCGCTGGGTGCGGCGCCTGCGTGCCTTCCTCGAGGAACAGCAGGTGGACATCCTGCATGCCCGCTCGCGCATGCCGGCCTGGGTGGCGTACCGGGCCTGGAAAGGCATGCCGGAAGATCGCCGACCGCGCCTGGTCACCACCGTGCATGGCCTGTACTCGGTGAACCGCTACAGCGCGGTCATGACCCGGGGCGAGAAGATCATCGCCGTATCCGACACGGCGCGCCGCTACATCCTGGACAATTATCCGAAAGTGGATCCGGCCCGTATCGAGCTGATCCATCGTGGCGTGGACCCGGCGGTGTTTCCCCACGGCTATCGGCCCGCCGACTCCTGGTCGCAGCGCTGGTTCGACCAGTACCCCTTCCTGCTGGAGCGTTTTGTGCTCACCTTGCCCGGGCGCCTTACGCGCCTCAAGGGGCACCTGGATTTCGTGCAGCTGATGGAGCGGCTGCTGGCCGACGATATGCCGGTACACGGCCTCATCGTCGGCGGCGAGGATCCGCGGCGCAAGCGCTATGCGCAACAGGTGCGCGAGGAGATTACCCGGCGTGGCCTGCAGGAACGCATTACCTTCACCGGCCATCGCATGGACGTGCGGGATATCTATGCGGCCTCGAATGTCGTGCTGTCCCTGTCGCGCAAGCCCGAGTCCTTCGGCCGCACGGTGCTGGAGGCCCTGTACATGGGGGTGCCGGTGCTGGGCTATGATCATGGCGGGGTGGGCGAGATCCTCGGAGAATTGTTCCCGCAGGGACGGGTGCCACTGGGTGATATCGAGGCATTGACCGCCGCCGTGCGTGCCATCCACGCACAGCGCCCCGAGGTGCCGCCGACCCGGGCCTACGATCTGCAGCGCATGCTGGATGCGACGGTGTCGCTGTACGAGGGCTTGTGCACAAGGCCATGAGCCAGACCCGCCTGGACCCGGCATTCGCCGGGGTGACGGGATATACTGTTTGAGTACCAACGAAACCGAGAGCTTGCATGCCACCGTCTTCCGAACCCAATCCCATCCTGATCGAAATCGGTCCCGGGGAACTGATCGACAAGATCACCATCCTGCACATCAAGTCCGAGCGCATGCGCGACGAGGACAAGCTGCGCAATGTGCGCTACGAGCTGGCAGTACTGGAGGCGGCGCGTCACGAACACCTGCCGGACCTGCCGGCGTTACGCACGCTGGAGGCCGAGCTCAAGGCCGTGAACGAAGCCCTGTGGGTGATCGAGGACGATATCCGGGATTGTGAGGCGCGCAAGGATTTCGGGTCCGTGTTCATCGAGCTGGCGCGTTCGGTGTACAAGCAGAACGATCGCCGTGCGGCCCTCAAGAAGGAAATCAATCTATTGACCGGCTCCAGTATCGTGGAGGAGAAGTCCTACACCGAATTCGAGTAAGCCTCGAGGCGATGCAGGACCTCTCCCAGCACCCGCTCCACGGACAGCTCCTTGAGGTCGGGCACTTCGATGGCGCCAAAATGTTCGCGCCGGATGCCGGTGCGTTCCGCCGAGGTGTGGGGACCGAACAGGGCCAGCCCGGGCCGGTTCAGGCAGGCGGCGATATGACTGGGGCCGGTATCGTTGCCGACCACGAAGTCCGCCTGTTGCAGCACCCCCGCCAGTTCGAACCAGTTGAGAAAACCGCGTGGCCCCAGTAGTCGGTGCCCGGGTATGGTGGCGGCCAGCTCCAGCTCGTCGGGACCCGGCGCGGTCACCACGTCATAGCCTCGTTCCAGCAGTCGCGCCGCCAGCTCCGGGTAGTAGGGCCAGCGCTTCCGGGGGTGCTTGGCGGAACAGCCGGGGATGAGGGCGATGAAGGGTTTTCGCACACCCTCGCTGGCGAGAACGTCCGTCATGTCGTCGGCCATCCAGGAAACATCCGGTGCCAGGGTGTGGCGCAAGCCGACCCCCGCGCTCTGCAGTACCCCGGCGTAACGTTCCAGGCCCGGAGGCGGTAGCCATTGTTTGCCGATCAGGGGGAAGGCGCGTCTGTCGCGGCCGGCCCAGGGAATTCCGTTCAGAAGCAGACGACGGTAGAGGCTGGTCCGGTCGGAGAGCTGGAGATCGTAGACCCTGCTGAAATTCCTGGCGCGCAATGCGCCACGCAGCGCCAGCAGCAGGTCGATGCGCCAGAGCGGGGCCCTTGGGTCCACCTCCACGCGATCGATATGCGGGCAGCGTGCCATTAATTTCACGAAGGCTGGTGTGGTCAGCAGGCTGATCTCGGCATCCGGGTGGTGATCGCGGATATCCCGGAAGGCGCCGTCGCTTTGTACGAGATCACCAAAGGCACCATGCCGGATGATCAGGATGTGTTCGCTGTTTGCTGGCATGCCGCCTTTCCCGTAGATGCCCTTCCAGTATACTTGCGCTCGTGAGATTACACAGCAGTCGGGAATCCCCATGTCCGAGCATAGACAGTCCGCCGGCCCGATCCGGGTCAAGGTCCTCAGCCGGGAGCCGGCACGCATCCTGTCGCGGCAATTGCCGGCCGGGGATCGCTGGGGGAACTGCCGGTTTCTGTTCGACCCCGGCACGCGCGAATACGACTGGCTGGTGGTGTACAACGACCTGCCACATCGCCGTGGTGAAACGACCTCGTTGTCACAGGAGATACTGGCCTGTCCCCGGCGGCATACCCTGCTGGTAACCACGGAACCCTCCTCCATCAAGACCTACGGGCGCGTCTATACGGCCCAATTCGGCTGTGTCTTGACCAGCCAGGAGGACTGGGCCCTGCCTCATCCCGACAGGATATATTCCCAGCCGGCCCTGCACTGGTTCTATGGTGTCGGCCGGAATCAGGTGATTCGCTATGATGAATTGGCCGCAATGCCTGCACCGGAAAAAACCGCCGATGTCTCCATGGTCTGGTCAGGAAAGAAGGGTTGGTTCACGCAGCACAGCAAGCGTCATGCCTTCATGCAGAGGGTGCGGGCGGAGATCCCCGGTGTCGAGGTCTATGGACGGGGTGTGAGAGAGTTGGACGACAAGGCGGAGGCCCTGAGTTCCTACCGCTACCATATTGCCATCGAGAATCACATCGGGCCGCATCACTGGACGGAAAAGCTGGCCGATCCCCTGCTGGGCTTCGCACTGCCTTTCTACAGCGGGTGCCCCAATGTAAGCGAGTACTTTCCAGCGGAAAGTGTTATTCCAATCGACATCGATGATGCCAGTGGCGCGCTGGCTGTAATCAGGCGTGCCATTGAAAACCGCGAGTACGAGAAACGGTTACCCTTTATCCTGGAAGCAAGGAAGAAGGTGCTGGAGGAATATAACCTGTTCGCGGTACTTGCCCGTGAAATCGGTAAGCGCCATTCCGAAGGGATGGCTGCGGACGGCGGGATCCTGTATTCGCGGCATGCCCTGGTAAAGAAATATCCGCTGGTTGGCGTGAGACAGCTTTTCGAGAAAGGCCGTGCACGGCTGAAGAGCCTGCTGTGAGTCCGGTTCTGGTGTGCGGTTATTTGTCAGCGCGCTGACGGTTTTTGATAGACGAGGTTCATGCGTGTCTGGCGCAGCAGTCTATAGCCGGCCGCGATGAAGATGGCCGGCAAGTCCTGTTGCCAATCCTGTGTCGAGTTTTCGATGATGATGATGCGGGGATGGAGCGCTTCCGGTGCGGTTGCGAAAAACGGCGCCAGGGCGCGGTCCTCCGCCCCTTCGATATCAATTTTGAGCGCATCGATGCGCGTGATGTCATGCCGTGCCAGGAGGTCCGTCAGCAGTTCGCAGCGCACCTTCAGGGAGGCGCCGGAACCCCGGTTGAGGAGACTGGCGCCGCCCAGGTTGGTATCGTCCAGGGTCAACTCGAATTGTCCCGGACGGTCGGAAACCGCGGCTTGTTCCAGGATGGCGCGATCCAGGAACCCGTTCAGGGACAGGTTCAGGGTCAGGCGTTCGACCATCCGCGGGTTGGGTTCCACCGCCAGCACGCGGCCCGTCGACCCGACCGCGGCCGCGGCCGCGAGGCTGTAAATGCCCGCGTTGGCGCCGATGTCCACGAAGACGTCGCCTGGCCGCAATGATTCGCGCAGCAAGCGACGCTCGTAGACATCGAAGAACTGCGGCATGAATAGGTATTTCCGCTCGGATACATTGTCGCGCATGTGCAAACGGTAGTGTAATCCCTCCACGTCCGCATCGATTACCCGGGGTCCGCCCTTGAGCACGCACTTGCGCAGCAACAGGGCGGCGCGCCGCCCGAACCAGTTGGCGGGCAGGCTCTGTGCTGCGCGCAGCAGGCCACTGCGCCAGGATGAGAGGGCATGGGTGCCGAAGGCCGCCGCATCAGTTTTCATGTCCGGCGTTGTCGGGTGTCGTTCTGTATTCATGCGCTGTTTTCCGGAGGGTGTGGCACAGGCCGGGTCGGACTGGATGCCGCGCGGCGTGCCAGATGCAGCAGGGCGGCGAAGCAGGTGAAGGCATAGATACCGAATTCCCGGGAGGCATAGGAGATGCTGAACTGGGTCTCCGCCAGGATGGTGAGCGCGCCGGTCAGGAACAGGGCCGCGCCGAGGCGATCCTGTGCGGTGATGGCCTTCCAGTGGCGCGCCGTAGTGGAGAAGACGTAGAGCAGCAGGCCGACGAGCATGGCGAGTCCCAGCGTGCCGGTTTCATACCATGCGTCCAGCCAGATGTTGTGCAGGTGCTTGACCAGGTAACCGTCTATGGAGACGACCTCCACATGATACCGGGCATTGTTCATGCCGGCCCCGATCAACCAGTTCTCCGGCGGGTTCTGGATGGCCTGGCTCCACAGGGTCAGACGCCCGCTGCTGAAGGCGTCCATCTGCGTAAAGGTGTCCTGGCCGCCGGAAAGACCGCGCAGCAGTGCCTCACCATTCAAGGCCACGGCCAGCATGACCACGCCGGCAACGAAGGCCATGGTCAGGTAGACGCGGACTCGCAGCACCAGTATGCCGAGGCAGGTCAGTGCGCAGACCAGGCCGACGAAGGCGCTGCGTTCCTCGGACAGGGTGACATAGGCCGTGATGGCGCTGATGGTGAGGACGACGGCGGCCAGCCGGCGGCCACGGGCATCGATGCCCAGCCACAGCCAGGCCAGCAGGAACGGCAGATAGAAAGTCAGGCTGACGGCCTTGAGTTGCAGGCGGGGCATGAACTCGTCCTCGAACAGCAGGATATGGCCGAGATCCACATAGGCCGCGAACACGGCGATGAGTCCGCAAACGCCCAATGCCGCCAGCAGGCGCCGCAGATTGTCCGGCTGCTGCTGCAGCATGGCGAGGGTGACAAAGGTGGAACCGCTGAACAGCAACAGGGTCCCCCAGCTTTTCAGGGCCCGTATTATATCGGTCGCGAAGGGGATGCTGATCGCATAGCTGGTCATCAGCAGGAGAAACAGCAGTAGGTAGGTGCGGTGGTTTTCGATGCGCAGCCTGCTGGCACTGGCCAGGGCCCAGAGCACATAAAGGAAAAATATTGTGTGAAACAGGCCTCTCCCACCGATCATCGTCAGGGGAAAGGTTGCTGGCGCCAACCAGCCGTACTGCAGAAAACGGTTCTTGATTTCCTCGGACATTGTTACCTTCAGTCGTTTCCGGGTGTTGATTTATTGTCAGCATACAAGGAGGGTTCCCCCTCCGGTCGTGTCTTGAAGCGCCGGTGCACCCAGAGGTATTGCTCGGGCATGGCATGGACCTGCTCTTCGATGATGGCATTGATTCGTTCGGCATCTGCTTCCAGGCTGGCGCCCGGAAAGTCATCCAGCGCCGGGTAGAGCCTGAGCCGATAGCCGCTGCCATCGCGCAGGCGCTGCTGGAAGTACGGGATCACCGCCGCGCCGCTGGCCTGCGCCAGTCGCGAGGTGGCGGTGATGGTGGCGGCGGACACACCGAAGAAGGGGGCGAATACGCTTTTCTCCCGACCATAGTCCTGGTCCGCCGCATACCATACCGGCATGTTGTCCTTGAGGCTGCGCAACATGCCGCGCATGTCCTCGCGGGGGATCGCCTTGTCGAGGTTGCGTTCCCGTGCCCGCCTCATGGTGGCCTCGAACAGCGGGTTCTTGTGGCGACGGTAGAGGGCGTGGAAGGGCGTGAACAGGGTCAGCAGACGGCCTCCGATCTCCAGGCTGGTGAAGTGGCCGCTGAGCAGGATTACCCCCTTGCCACGGGCCAGGGCTGCCTGCAGGTGTTCCAGTCCCTCGAGGTGGGCCAGGGGTTTCAGTTGTGCCCCGGGGGTCCACCAGCTCATGGCGGTTTCCACCATGCCCATGCCGAGGGAGTCGAAGTGGTCCTTGAGCAGGGCCTTGCGTTCGGTTTCGCTCAATTCCGGAAAGCAGAGTCCAAGGTTGATCTCGGCGATGCGGCGTCGCTTGTGGCCGAACCTTGCCATCGCCTGGCCCAGGAGGCGCCCGATGCCCATTTGCAGGCGGTAGGGCAATTGGGCGACCAGCCACATGGAACCCAGGAGGATCCAGGTGGGCCAGTAGCGAGGTGTGTAATAACCGCCGGGTGCGGTGCTTGCGGGGTGGGTGTTCACGTTGCCGACCGGTCCTTCATCGGCTGCGATTGTAGCCGATTTGCCCGGCCGGGGTGGGGGTCTGTGGTAAGATTCCGCCGGTTATCGTGGCCTGGGTCACGGCCCGCCCTCCCGGATCGAAGATGATGCGCGCCCTCTACAGCCTGCTTCTTTACCTGCTGACTCCCCTGGTGTTGTTACGGCTGGTGTGGCGCGGTGTCCGGGCGCCGGCCTACTGGCGGCGCTGGGGCGAGCGCTTCGCGATGCTGCCGGCATACGAGGCGGTGCCGCGCATCTGGATCCATGCCGTTTCCGTGGGCGAGACCCAGGCCGCCCAGCCCCTGGTGCAGGCCCTGCGGGAACGCCATCCCGGCCATCGTCTGCTGATCACCACCACCACGCCCACCGGTTCCGAGCGGGTGCGGGCCCTGTTCGGCGACAGCGTGGAGCATGTTTACCTGCCCTATGATCTGCCGGGCGCCACGCGGCGTTTCCTGGCCAGCTTCCAGCCATCCATCGCCCTCATCATGGAAACCGAACTGTGGCCCAATCTGTACCGGGCCTGCCGGCGGCGTGACATTCCCCTGCTGTTGCTGAATGCACGCCTGTCGGAACGTTCCCTGCGTGGCTACCAGCGTGTGGCGGCGCTGAGCCGTTCCACCCTGGCGGATATCACACGGCTGGCGGCCCAGGGCGAGGCGGACGCTCGGCGTTTCCTGGCCCTGGGTGCGGCGCCGGAGCGCGTGAGTGTATGTGGCAGTATCAAGTTCGACCTCCACCTGCCCCCCAGCCTGCGCGAACAGGCGGCGGTGTTGCGCCGGGATTTCGGTGTGGAGCGACCGGTCTGGATCGCAGCCAGTACCCATGAGGGGGAGGACGAGCAGGTGCTGGCGGCCTTCCGCCAGGTGCGCGCCATCCACGCCAGTGCCCTGCTGGTACTGGTGCCCCGTCACCCGGAACGCTTCGCCAGTGTGGCCGGCCTGTGTCGTCGCGAAGGTTTCGGAGTGGTGACGCGCAGTTCGGGGCAAGCCTGCGGGCCCGCCACCGATGTGTTTCTGGGCGACAGCATGGGAGAACTGCCCTTGCTCATGGCGGCCTGCGACCTGGTCTTCATGGGGGGCAGCCTGGTTGCCACCGGCGGCCACAATATGCTGGAACCAGCGGCCCTGGGCCTGCCCGTGGTGTTCGGGCCCCATGTCTTCAATTTCGAGGAGATCAGCAGACGCCTGATGGAGGCCGGCGCGGCGCGCCAGGTGCGCGATGCCGATGAGCTGGCCGCTGTGGTCTGTGACTGGCTCGCCGATGCCAATGCCCGGCACGAGACCGGCGAGCGGGGGCGGGTGTTCGTGGAGGAGAACCGTGGCGCACGCGAGTGCTTGCTGGCGCTGATCGAGCCCTTAATGTCGGATTGAAGTTCGACAACCAGTCTCACCCGTCCCGCCGCCGTTTTTCCATGGCGCGGCCGATGTCCTGCAACTGGCGGTTGGTCAGGCTGTGCTGTACCTGGGGCAGGAATTCACGGTTTTCCTTTTCCACATGGGCGCGGGTCAGTTGACAGAATTCCGCGGCCCGGGCGGCGAAATCCGCGTTGCCCTCCATGTCCTGCACCCGGCGCAACGCGGGCGTCAGCTCGTTCCACAGGGCATCCAGCCGCTCATGGTCCTGGCGCAGGGCGAAGGTCAGGTCGGCGATCTTCATGCCCTGTTGCGCCAGCAGGGGAAACAGGTCCTGCTCCTCGTCCTGGTGGTGATGGCGGGCGGCTATGGTGAAATAGCGGTAGACTTTGGCCGCCGCGCTGCTGGCCTCCATATCCGGCCCTTTGTCCGCCACGTGGGCGACGAGACGCTCCAGCAGGTCGCAGTGATCCAGCATGCGTTCATGGCAGGCGCGCAGTACGGCGACGGGATCGTCGAAGCCTGGCAGTTCCGGGATCAGCGGTGCGGTCATCCTACGGTTTCAACAGGGCGGATACCGCCTTGAAGGCCTCATGCCGGGCGTCGCGCAGCCATTCGAACAGCACCGACTCGCTGTTGGTGACAATCACTCCCGCCTGGCGCAGCCGTGCCAGGGCATTGGCCTTGTGCCCGGGGTGGCGGGAGCAGGTGCCATCCTCCACCACGAACACCTGGCGGCCACGGGCCTGCAGGTCGAGGGCGGTCTGCAGGATACATACGTGGGCCTCGATGCCGAACAGCACCACCTGGGGCCGGTCGGCGGGCAGGGCCTGCGGAAGACCGTCGGCCCCGCAGCTGGAAAAGCAGGTCTTGTCGAAGGGGCGGGTGGTGGCAGGCAGAAGTGCCTTCAGTTCCGGGACCGTGGCGCCCAGGCCCTTGGGGTACTGCTCCGTGGCCAGCATCGGCACCTCCAGTTCGATGGCGGCGCGCAGCAGGCGCCTGGCGGTGCCCAGCACCTGCACCCGATCGTCGGCGCCCATGGCGGCCAGCAGTTTTTCCTGAAGGTCCACCATGAGGAGGAGGGAATGGTCGCGGTCGCAGAGAAGTGAGGTGGAATGGGTCATGGTGTATGGGGACAGACCACGGTTTTCTGTCCCCATTTTGTCCGGTTCATTGCAGGCGGTCGTTGATGGGCACCAGGTCCTCGGTGTCGAGGATGCCGGCGGCCTGTTTCAGGCGCAGGCCGTTGAGCAGGTAGGTGTAGCGTGCCTGGGCGCGGTCGCGCTCGGCACGGAACAGTTCCCGCTGGGCGTTGAGCACGTCGACGGTGGTGCGGGTGCCCACTTCCAGTCCGGCTTCCTGGGCGCGCAGGGCGGTGCGGCTGGACTGCAGGGCCTGGTCCAGGGCCTGTACCTGGCTGATGTCGGCGGTTACGCCGCGGAAGGCCTCGCGCACCTGGCGCTCGGCGTTGCGACGCACGCCTTCCACCTGGGCCTGGGCTTCCTGGAAGCGTTCGCGCGCCTCGCGGGTGCGCGAACTGGTGAGGCCACCCGAGTAGATGGGGATATTCAGTTCCAAGCCAACGCTGCTGTCCTCGCGTTCGATCTGCTGGATCCCGCCAAAATTCTGGTCCTGGTTGGTGTAGTCCGCGACCAGGTCCAGGGTGGGCAGGTGGCCGGCGCGCTGGATGCGCACCTCTTCCTGGCTGACGCCCAGCCCCGCCATGGCGGATACCAGGGCCAGGTTCTGTTCCAGGGCGATGTCCACCCAGGCATCCGGGGCTTCGGGGTCCGGCCCGACCAGGGGCAGTTCGGTACTCAGTACGGCCAGGGTCCGGGGCCGGCTGCCGGTCAGTTCGCGCAGGGCCTCGTAGGCATTGTCGAGCTGGGCCTGGGCCTCGATCTCGCGGCTGACGGCCAGGTCGTAGGCGGCCTGGGTCTCATGCACGTCGGTGATGGCGGTCAGTCCCACCTCGAAGCGCTGCTGGGCCTGATCGAGCTGGCGGGTGATGGCATCCTTCTCCGCTTTGGCGAAACGCAGGGTGTCATGGGCCGCCAGGGTGGCGAAGTAGGCTTCCGACACGCGCAATACCAGCCCCTGGGTCGCGGCGGCAAAGTCGGCCTCGGCCTGGGCAATGAGGAAGTCGGCCTGGTCCAGCTGCAGCAGGCGATCGCGATGGAACAGGCTCTGGCGCAGCTGCAGGCCCCAGCTCTGGTTGGTGGAATAGTTCGCCTCGGCATTCTTGGGATCGAAGCGGTTGCGGCTGTAGTTGGCGCCCGCCCCGATGTTGGGCAACAGCCCGCTGCGCGCCTGGGGCCTGGCCTCCATGCGCGCGCGCAGGTCGGCGGCGGCGGCCTGGTAGACGGGGTCTTGCTGGCGGGCCTGTTCGAAGATCTCCAGCAGGTTGGCTGCTTGTGGCGCTGAGCTGACAAAGGCCAGGGCGCTGGCGAGCAGGAGGGTATGGAATCGATTCATCGTCAATGTACTCAGTAGGTCGGCATGTGGGGATCGACCTCGCGGGCCCAGGCCGCGACGCCGCCGGAGAGGTTGATCAAATTGGTGAAGCCCTGATTCTCCAGGAACATGGCCACGTGGCGACTGCGGATGCCATGGTGGCAGATCACCACCGTCTCGCGGTCGGTATCCAGCGCCTGGTGGGCGCTGGGAATCTGCCCCATGGGGATCAGCTCGGAACCCTCGATATGACAATGCTGGAACTCCCAGGGTTCACGCACATCCAGCAAAAAGGGTTTTTCCGGCGTCTGCTCCAGATAGGTCTGCAGTTCGCGCGCGGTCATGTGGCGCATATCGCGGCGACTCCTGCGGGCCTACAGGGTGAAGGTGGATGACGCGCCGACGTTCACGAGGGGCGGCAGCGAGGTCTCGAACAGGCTTTCGGTGTGCCATTCCTGTTCCGATACCCGGGTGATGAGCATCGCTTCCATGATGGGCGGTTCACCCACCACGACGAACAGCCGGCCACCGATATTGAGGCTTTCGTGGAAACCCTCGTGCAGCACCGGCAGGGAACCGGTGACGGCGATGACATCGAAACGCTGACGGCTGTCCCAGCCGCGGGCGGCATCCTGTACCGCCAGTGTGACACCCTGGATACCCTGGGCAGCCAGTTTTTCCCGTGCCTGCTCGGTGAAGTCGGCATGGATGTCCACGCTGGTGACCGGGCCACCCAGGCGCGTCAGGCAGGCGGTCACATAGCCGCTGCCGGTCCCGATCTCCAGGATGCTGTCGCCGGGCTCGATGGCCAGTGCCTGCAGCATGCGGCCCTCGACCCGGGGCGCCATCATGTATTCGTTGTGGCCGATGGGCAGGCTGACGTCGGAGAAGGCCAGGGCACGGTGGGCCGCCGGCACGAAGGCCTCGCGCGGCGTGTTCTTCAACACCTCCAGCACCCGGGAATCGAGCACGTCCCAGGGGCGGATCTGCTGCTCGATCATGTTGAAACGGGCCTGTTCGACGTTCAGCGGGTTCATGGTGCCTCGCGCGCTTTTGTTTGGTGTTGAATCGGGAAATTCTACCGCAAAGACGCAAAGTTCGCAGAGATGAATCCGGTCGTTGGCCACAGTGCCCAGAGAGACCTGGGCCATCGATCAATGGTGGTTTCTTTGCGAACTTTGCGTCTTTGCGGTGAAAACAGGGTTCTGGTTTGCTGCCCGGCCTACAGGGTACGGCCTTTGCCAGACCCAGGCAAGCACCCTATTTCCCCTTGAATCAAGGTGTTCCGGAGAAATGCGGGGTTTTTCGCCTTGCAAAACCCCGGACCATGCTATACCTTCACGGCATCGGCTAGGGGTGCCTTCCGTTCCATCCGGGAGGCTGAGAAAACACCCTTTGAACCTGATCCGGGTCATTCCGGCGCAGGGAAGCTCCTCTCCATCTGCCTTCCCCGCGCCCGCCCTGTCATCCACCGCATCCCGAGGGGGCGAGGTCATGAGCGCAATTCCAGACGATTTCATCCAGAAAACGGCGAAACTCTCCGAAGAGGTCACCCGTCCCTTCACCGGTTCCCGCAAGATCCATGTGCAGGGCTCGCGGCCCGATATCCGCGTGGGCATGCGCGAGGTGGAACAGACCCCTACCCACACCGATGCCGGCCTGGAACAGAACCCGCCCATCATTATCTACGACACTTCCGGCCCCTACACCGATCCGGCGGTGGAGATCGACCTGCTGCGCGGCCTGGCACCGCTGCGCCAGGACTGGATCCTGGAACGGGACGATACCGAGGAACTGGCCGGCCCCACCTCCGCCTTCGGCGCCGCGCGTCAGAACGCCCCTGAACTGGCCCACCTGCGCTTCGAACACCTGCACCGCCCGCGCCGCGCCCGCGCCGGTCGCAACGTCACCCAGATGCACTATGCGCGCCAGGGCATGGTCACGCCCGAGATGGAATACGTGGCCATCCGCGAGAACATGAAGCTCGACGCCCTGCGCCAGGACCCGCGCTATGCACGGCTGCTGCGCCAGCATGCCGGCCAGTCCTGGGGCGCCGCCATTCCCGAGCGGATCACGCCCGAGTTCGTGCGCGACGAGGTGGCCCGCGGCCGCGCCATCATCCCCGCCAACATCAACCACCCGGAGCTGGAGCCGATGATCATCGGCCGCAACTTCCTGGTGAAGATCAACACCAATATCGGCAACTCCGCCGTCACTTCATCCATTGAAGAAGAAGTGGAGAAGATGGTCTGGTCGGCGCGCTGGGGCGGCGACACCCTGATGGATCTCTCCACCGGCAAGAACATCCACGAGACCCGCGAGTGGATCCTGCGCAATGCGCCCATGCCCATCGGCACCGTGCCCATCTACCAGGCCCTGGAGAAGGTGGACGGCAAGGCCGAGGACCTCACCTGGGAACTGTTCCGCGATACCCTGGTCGAGCAGGCGGAGCAGGGCGTGGACTACTTCACCATCCACGCCGGTGTACGCCTGAAGTACGTGCCGCTGACCGCCGACCGCGTCACCGGTATCGTCTCCCGCGGCGGCTCCATCATGGCCAAGTGGTGCCTGGCCCATCACCAGGAAAACTTCCTCTACACGCATTTCGAGGACATCTGCGAGATCATGAAGGCCTATGACGTCTCCTTCAGCCTCGGCGACGGCCTGCGCCCAGGTTGCCTGGCCGACGCCAATGACGCCGCCCAGTTCGGCGAACTGGAGACCCTCGGTGAACTCACGAAGATCGCCTGGGACCACGACGTGCAGGTGATGATCGAGGGACCCGGCCACGTGCCCCTGCAGATGGTCAAGGAGAACATGGACAAGGAGCTGGAGGACTGCTTCGAGGCGCCCTTCTATACCCTCGGCCCGCTGGTCACCGACATCGCCCCCGGCTACGACCACATCACCTCCGGCATCGGCGCCGCCAACATCGGCTGGTACGGCACCGCCATGCTCTGCTACGTCACGCCCAAGGAGCACCTGGGCCTGCCCAACAAGCAGGATGTGCGCGACGGCATCATCACCTACAAGATCGCCGCCCACGCCGCTGACCTCGCCAAGGGCCACCCCGGCGCCCAGCTGCGCGACAATGCCCTTTCCAAGGCGCGTTTCGAGTTCCGCTGGGAGGACCAGTTCAACCTGGGGCTGGATCCCGAGAAGGCGCGCGCCATGCACGACGAGACCATGCCCAAGGAGGCCCACAAAGTGGCGCACTTCTGCTCCATGTGCGGCCCCAACTTCTGCTCCATGAAGATCACCCAGGACGTGCGTGACTACGCCGCTAAGCTGGGTCTGAGCGAGGACGAGGCCCTGAAGAAGGGCATGGAGGAGAAGGCGGTGGAGTTCAAGAAGGCCGGCGCCCAGATTTATCGCAATACCTGAGTCGTCATTGCGAGCGTAGCGGAGCAATCTCCAACTCAGCAACCTGTCGCGGCTGGAGATTGCTTCGCCGCAATGACGTCAATGGGATCAGACTCGATTATCGACTGCCACGCGCCTGCCTATCCGCTACACGCGCCTGCCTTGAATGACGCGTATCAGGATCACCACGATCGCGATGACCAGGAGGATATGGATCAATCCACCCATGGTGTAAGAGGAAACCAGGCCAAGCAGCCATAGTATGACGAGAACAACTACAATAGTTTCAAGCATGTTATTTCTCCTGTAGCGCTCATGATGGCCACTTATCCTACGTTCCCATTGGCCGGGTGGATAATACTCTTGTCGGTTTGTTCGCTATACCTGTCAGATTTTTCATTATTCCGGATCCTGCCTGCGCCAGGCCTTTCAACCAAACCTTGTTGATTTCCGCTGTCGGAATTCGATAGCAAAAGCTCGGTCATGGACATTTTCGTTTCCTGTTTTTGTTTGGGGAACAGTTTGGAAAGAATCATGGTGCATTACTCCTTTGCCGTACCCAGGACCATTTCCTTGGTTTCGATGGAACAATGCTAGGAGAAGTGCCTGGAGGAGTCTGTCTGATAGCGCACATACCCGACCAGATCTTGTTCGAATGGTAACGTTTACAGCCAGTTGGAATCGCCGCCCGGGCGGGAGCATGCGCACCAGTGGCGACCCGGTTCGCCAGGTGTATTGGACATAAGGTAAAAACTGGCTACGCTTTTTTGGTGTTTGTTTTCCTGTCACTCAACCCGGAGCAGATGATGAACAACTACCCGAGTACGGATTCCCTGGACGACTCCGCCAGACTGATTCTGCGCTTGACCCTGGGCATCCTGATCCTGCTCCACGGCATTGCCAAGATCATGCACGGGATCGACCCGATCCAGGGCATGGTGACCGGCATGGGGCTCCCCGCCTTCTTCGCCTATGGTGTCTATGCGGGTGAGGTACTGGGACCGATCCTGCTCATTATCGGTTTTCACGCGCGTGTGGGTGCGGCACTGATCGCCATCAACATGGTCTTCGCCATCCTGCTGGCCCACACGGGAGAATTGACCAGTCTCACCCAAACGGGTGGCTGGGCGCTGGAACTGCAGGGCATGTTTCTGTTCACCGCCGTCGCGCTCATGCTCATGGGGCCGGGACGGATCAGCATCAATCAGCGCTAATCCCTTATTGGCACGCTCGTTTCACCAGGAAATCGAATCGCCCGGGAATCCGGTCTTGCGATCGGACTCAGGTGCATGACCGGTAATCACGCCGTTGCGTTATAGTGAAGCGGCGACCGTACTCTCCTGTCTTGGCCAACATCATGTATTTTTCCCTGAATATTTGCTAGGAAGAGACCATGAATAAACGCATCTTCTGGTTTTTCCTGCTGCTGCCCATCCTCGCCGTTGGGCTGTATCTCTATTTCTCCACGCCGGAGGAAACCCCGGAGCTGCCCCTGCCACCCGCGCCAGTGGTGGAAAGCGAGCCCGAACCCGCCATTCGTTACCCCGTGCCCGAACCCGTGCCGGCCATTCCGGATGACGCCCTGGAGCTGACGGCCGAGCCGGAGGAGATGCTGCCCGAGCCGGAGACCGAGGAACCCCTGCCGGCGCTGGAGGACAGCGACGGCCTCATGACCCAGGTCTATGAAGAACTGTTCGGTGAACCGGCCCTGGAACGATGGTTCAACCTGGCAAACCCGGTCCGCCACCTGGTGGCCACCATCGACAATGCCGGGCGGGAGAAAATGGCCGTCAAGCAGCGGCCACTGAAGCCGGTGGAGGGCGCGTTCCTCGTCGAAGGCAACGAGGAACGGATGTTCATCCACCCGGATAACTCGCGTCGCTACCTGCCCTACATGCGCCTCGCCGAGGCCCTCGATCTGGAGCGCATGGCCGAGCGCTATTTCCGCTTTTATCCCCTGTTCCAGCAGGCCTACGAGGAGCTGGGTTATCCCGATGCCTATTTCAACGACCGCCTCGTCGAGGTCATCGACCTGCTGCTGGTCACACCGGAACCGCGACAGCCGGTGCTGCTGGTGCGCCCCCATGTACTGTATGAATACGCCGACCCGGAACTGGAGGCGCTGACCGCCGGTCAGAAGATATTGGTCCGCGTAGGTCCCGAGAATGCCGCACGCCTCAAGGCAAGGTTGCGGGCGCTGCGGGCCTTGTTGGTGAGTGGCGCCCCGTCGGGTTGAAGCCCGACAAAGCAGGTGAGCAGCATGAACGAACATTCCAAGGACCACTGGGAACGGGTCTACGCCCGCAAGGCCACCACCGCCGTGAGCTGGTTCCAGGAGCAGGCCGCTACCTCCTTGCGCCTGATCCAGGCCACCGGCCTGGCGCCGGATGCGGCCATGCTCGACGTGGGTGGTGGTGCCTCGGTGCTGGTGGACGATCTGCTGGCCACCGGTTACCGTGATCTCACCGTGCTGGACCTGTCCGGCGCCGCACTGGCAGCCGCGCGGGCACGGCTCGGGATGCGTGCCGAAGCGGTGCACTGGGTCGAGGGCGATATCACCCGGGTGGAACTGCCGGCCGTGGCCTTTGACCTTTGGCACGACCGTGCCGTGTTCCATTTCCTCACCGATCCGGACGACCGCCGCGCCTATGTGCGACAGCTGGAACATACCCTCAAACCAAGTGGTCATGTCATCATCGCCACCTTCGCCGAGGATGGTCCTGAACGGTGCAGCGACCTGCCGGTGATGCGCTACAGCGCCACACAGCTGCTGGCCGAATTCGAGCCAGGTTTTTCCCTGCTACACAGCGAGAAAGAGGCGCACTACACGCCGGGTGGCGCGGTGCAATCCTTTACCTACTGCCACCTGCAGCGGCGCTCCTGATGTTCTGAGACGATCCGCCAGCCTGGTTTCGGCATTGCGTTTCCCCGCTTGTTGTTATACTGAAGACGGAATCTTGAATCCTCTCGATGGGAGAAAGTCCATGAGCAGCGAACAGGCAGGCACGTCCATGCCCGGCAAGGTGATGAACTGGTTGCGGGTGAACTGGAACGAAGATACCAACGTCGGCAAGGCAAAGATCACCGCAATCCCGGTGACCATCTTCATCGTGGTTGCCCTGTTGTGGCCTGCCGCGCCGCCCACCGAAACACCAGTGGTGGAAGAGCAGTTGGAGTTGGTGCCCGGCATCGAGGACCTGCGCCGCCAGGCCAACGAGGCATACGAGAGCTACGAGACCCGTATCGCTGAGCTGAGCGAGGAACGGCGCCGGGAGTTGGGCGAGGCACGGCTGCAGGTGGCCGAGGTGTACCGCGACTACGAAGCGCGCATTGCCGAGCTGGAGCAGGAGAATACCCGGCTGTCCCGACAGGTGGAGGCCCTGAAGAACACCCTCGCCACCAAGGAAATGGAACTGGCGACCGCCCAGGTGGCCGCCACCGTGCCGACGGAATCCCGTGCGGCGGAACTGCAGGAGCAACTGGACCAGGTGCGCGAGGAACTGGAGCAGCTGCTGGAATCGCTGCAATGACATCACCGTATCCGGGAGCAAATCAAGGTGAAACTGGCAGTACTCTCCGACGTCCACGGTAATGTCCCCGCCCTGGGCGCGGTACTCGAGGACATCGAAGCCTGGGGTGCCGACCTGGTGATCGTGAATGGCGACCTGGTCAGTCGTGGCCCCTGTAGCCTGGAGTGTCTGCACCTGCTGCAACGGCAGGTGCCCGGGGTTCACCTGCTGACCGGCAACCACGAAAGCTATGTGCTGTACTGTGCCGATACCCCGGCGGACCCTGCCAGCCCCACCCATGACATCGATCGTTTCGCACGCTGGGCGGCGGCGGAACTGGGTGATGCGGTCGAGGAGATCCGCAACTGGGATGATCACCTCGATCTGACGGACCTGGAGGAGGGCGCGTCGGTGCACATCACCCATGGGTCAAGGCTCGGTAACCGTGACGGCCTGTCGGTGCGCGTGCCTGATGAGGACCTTCCGGAAAAACTCGGGGATCCCCGTGACCTGTTCATCGGCTCCCATACCCACAAGCCCATGTTGCGGCACTTCAATGGTTCGCTGGTGGTGAACACCGGTTCCGTGGGCCAGCCCATGGACGAGGATCCGCGCGCCGCCTATGGTCGTTTCACCCTGCAGGGTGGGCGCTGGCAGGCGGAGATCCGCCGCGTGGCCTATGACAAGGCGCGCGCCGAACAGGATTTCATCGACAGCGGTTTCCTGGCGGAGGCCGGCCCCGTCCCGGCCCTCATCCACCTGGAACTGCAGCAATCCCGTGCCCACCTCGGTCCCTGGCGACGCGCATACCTTGCCGCCATCAAGGCGGGTGAGATCAGCGTGGTGGAATCCATCGCCCGTTATCGAGATACCCTGTAGGAGCGGC
Organism: Gammaproteobacteria bacterium; assembly: GCA_026197075.1. Classification (GTDB taxonomy): domain Bacteria; phylum Pseudomonadota; class Gammaproteobacteria; order DSM-19610; family DSM-19610; genus JAIVHA01. The sequence continues at coordinate 21,637 of JAPHQV010000039.1, forward strand.
CTAAAAACAGGGGACAGACCACGGTTTCTCCCGCAGGGAAAACCGTGGTCTGTCCCCTGTTTTATTTTTCAGGGCCGCCAGCCCAGCTCGTCGGCGCGCTGACGCGCCAGCGCCGGTACGTCCCCGGCGATGAAATGTCGGTGCAGGATCTGCACGCCGAGCATGTGGTTGATGACCGCGTCCAGCTGCACCTGGGTGGAGGTGGTGGTGTCGGGGGCGTCATGCAGGTCGAACAGGGCCTGTACACCCTCCACGTCCAGCAGGCCGGCCTCTTCGATGCGCTGTGGGGTCAGGTACTCATCGGCCAGGCGGCGCATGGCGGCCCATTTCTTCGGGTCGGTGTGGGCCGGCGGCGCCATGAAGGCGAACTTCTCGCGCTCGTACAGCACCCGCGGCAGCACGCCCTTCATGGCCTCGCGCAGCACGTATTTCTCCGTGCGGCCGTTGATGCGCATCTCCGGCGGCAGGGTGCAGGCGTACTCGGCCAGGTGATGGTCGAGGAAGGCGGGGCGCGCCTCCATGGAGTTGGCCATGTCCACGCGGTCGCCGCCCCAGGTGAGGATCTGGCCCTCCAGCATGGTCTTGATCCAGACGTACTGGGCCTTGTCCAGCGGGTGGCGGCCTTCCAGCATGTCGCCGTCGATGGCGTCGGCGATGGCGCGCCCCGGTTCATAGCCCTCCACCTCGCGGCGCAGGTCTTCCGCCATCAGGCCCGGCACATGGGTGGCCGCGGCCAGCCAGGGTTGCAGGCAGCTGGGCGTGAAGCCCACCAGGGCATCGAGGGCCGGGTCGTGCAGGTCGTTCTCCGCCAGCATGGCGCCCTTGAACAGCTGGTTGCTCTCCGCCAGCAGTTGTTCCCAGCCGGCGCGGTCGGCGGCGGACAGGGTATCGAGGCCGTGCAGGAACATGTCGCGGCGAAAGGCGGGGTAGCCGGCGAACAGCTCGTCGGAACCCTCGCCGGTGACCACTACCTTGTAGCCCGACGCGTAGACATGGCGGCTCATGAGGAACTTGGCCACGCCCAGGGTGTTGTAGATGGTGCGTTCCGCGTGCCACAGGGTCTCGGGCAGGTTGTCGTACAGGTGGTCGCCCTGCAGCCGCAGGATGTCCTGGTCGGCGCCCACGGACTCGGCCATCTCGCGGGCGATGGCGGTCTCGTCGTAGTCGGTGTCGTCGAAGCCGATGGTGAAGGCCTTCACCGGCGACTGCTGGGAGGCGGAACTCAGGCCCAGGATGGCGCAGGAATCGATGCCGCCGGAGAGGTAACAGGCCACCGGCACGTCGGCCTCCAGGCGCAGCTGCACCGCTTCCATCAGCTTACTGCGTACCCCCTCGATGTACTGTTCCTCGTCACCCATGGGACCGCGTTCGGAGAGCAGCGGGAAATCCATATCCCAGTATTTGCGGTCCTCGATCTGGAACTTGCCATGGAGGCGACGAATGATGAGGGCGTGGCCGGGCTTGATCTGGTGGATATTCTCGAAGGCGGTACTGCCCGGCACCATGGTTTGCATGAGCTGGTGGTACAGGCCCGTGGCGCTCATACGTCGCGGCACCTCGGGATGGGCGAACACCACCTTGAGCTCGGAGCCGAACACGATCTTGCCATTGACCTCGGTCCAGTACAGGGGCTTCACGCCGAAGCGGTCGCGCACCAGGATCAGGCTGTCTTCCTGGCGGTCATAGAGGGCGAAGCCGAATTCGCCGCGCAGGTGGGGCAGCATGCCGTCCAGACCCAGGCGTGGGTACAGGTGCAGTACCAGTTCCGAATCGCTCTTGGTGCGAAAGCGCGCACCGCGCGAGGTCAGGTCGGTGCGGATGCGCTTGTAATCGTAGAACTCGCCATTGTGAGCAAGCAGCAGCTGTTCGTCCTCCGACAGGAAGGGCTGGCGCGCGCGGTTCTCGTCCAGGTCAATGATGGACAGGCGCGCATGGCTGAAGCCCACACCAAGATCGTCCAGGGTCTTCCAGCCGAAGCCGTCGGGGCCGCGGTGGTACTGGATGGCGGCCATGTTGACCAGCAGCTGCGGGTCGATGGCTTGATGGGGGTCAGAATGAAAGATTCCGGCTATGCCGCACATGATTACTCTCTTTGCCAAAAAATTGAATGATTCCCCTGTAGGAGCGGCCTCTGGCCGCGAACGGTCTGTGGTAACCCGGTTCGCGGGCGAAGCCCGCTCCTACAGGGGGTATGTGGCGATTCTGAAATGACAACCTTTGCGTACTTTGCGCCTTTGCGGTGAACGCATTACAAAAATCAAAACCGCACCAGCGTCGTCATCAGCGCCATGCGCACATAGACGGCGCCGCGCGCCTGGGCGAAATACCAGTTATGGGGGGTGTCATCCAGGTCCGTCGACAGCTCCGCGCCGCGCGCCAGCGGATGCAGGATGATCGATCCCTCCTTGAGCTGGGATTGCTTGTTGAGCTGGTAGCGCACGCCATGCTCTTCGTAGCTGTCGCCCACCCAGGCGATGGCGTTGATGTATACCAGGTCGAGTTCCGGCAACACGGGATCCAGCTCATCGGTGACACGCAGCTTCAGGCCGGCGGCCTCCAGTTCCTCGCGCTGCTCCGGCGAGAAAATCTCCTCGCAGTCGCAGATCACCACTACCTCGCGGATGGTATGGCTGAACAGGGACAGGAACAGCAGCAGGCTGCGTACCGTGCGCATGCGCCCCGGAACACCGATGATGCCGACGGTGATACGTTTTTCCTCGGGCACTTCATCCGCCAGCAGGTCCGGGCGCCATTTGAACAGGGCGTACATGTCCGCCAGGGCCTGGGTGGGATGCTCGTCGGTGCCGTTACCGGCGTTGATGATGGGGATGCGCGTCACGTCGAGCATCTCGTAGATGGCATCCTCGTGGGTGTCGCGCAGCACCACCATGTCGCCGTAGTGGTTCATCATCTCCGCCACGTCGTGCAGCGACTCGCCCTTGGCGATGCCGGTGGTGGCCGGGTCGGTGATGGTGATGATGTCACCGCCGAGGCGCTGCCACACGCTTTCGAAAGACAGCCGCGTGCGGGTGCTGGGCTCGTAGAAGGCGCTGATGAGGATCTTGCCCGTGAGCGGAAACTGGCCCATGGCCTGGGTGGTCTCGTACTTGGCCGCCAGGCGGCACAGCTGGACCACCTGTTCACGGCTGAACTGGCGCGCGGACACGACGGAGCGGCCGGCCAGGTCGGCCAGGCAGCCCGGTTCCTCCGGGATGTGTTCCAGCAGGGTCATGGGCAGCTCGATGCCGTCGATCCAGTTGGCCGGTTCCAGCCGTTCCTCGAGTCGGGGATGGGTCTTGTTCACCATAGTTGTCGTTGCTTCCAGTCGCGTATCCAGAGGATGGCGAGTATCAGGGGGGCGGCCATGGTGACCGCCAGGGCGATGAGCACCACGAGGCTCAGAAAGGCTTGTCCGGCAATCATCTGACCTCCTGGCGCAGGCTGTTCCAGTCGAAGGGTCGGGACGAGGCGCGCCGTGCCAGCACCACCACCAGCATGGACACGAAGGCGGAGATGAGCGCGGCCACGTAGAAACCGATGGCGAAATAGCCCCACAGGCCGGCCGCCGTGCCCAGCACCATGGCCAGGGTGGCACCCGTGGTGCTGGCGCGCTTCCAGTACAGACCGGCCACGATGGGCCAGATGGTACTGGCCACGAAGGCGCCCATGAAATGCAGCACCGCCGCCAGGGTGGCCAGGCGCGGCAGGCACAACAGCCAGGTGAACAGGCCGAGGCCGAGGACCACCCAGCGCGCCGCCTTGTACAGGTGTTCCGGGCTGGCATCCGGCTTCAGGTGTCCCTTGTAGACATCGCGCAGCACCAGGTCACTGGTGGCGGCGAGCAGGGAGTCGAGGCTGGAGGCGAGCGCCGAGAACACCACGATGAATACCAGGACGGCGCCGCCCATGCCGAGCAGTTCAGCGGCCACCATGGGGCCGACCATGTCCGCGGAGGGCACGTTCAGGCCCAGGGCCGGCGCCGCCAGGGCGACGAAGCCGGCGACGATCGGCACGGGCAGCCACAGCAGCCCGGCCAGCAGGTAGGCGCGGAAGCCGACGCCCTGGCGGAAGGCGAAGGCGCGGCTCCACCAGACATTGGAATGGAAGATCTCGCCGATGCCGAACAGCAGGTTGTTGAACAGAAACATGATGGCAGCCGGCATCAGCAGGTTGAGCAGTTCCGGGCGCTCGGTGGCCAGGGTCGTGTGCATGGCGTCGAAGCCGACGCGGGTGATCACCAGCCAGGCGAGGATGCTGACGCCCACCAGGATCAGCAGGGCCTGGATGAAGTCGGTGCCGATGACGGCGCGCAGCCCGCCCAGCAGGGTATAGGCCACGCAGATGAACAGGATGACGCTCATGCCGATGCGGTAGTCGATGCCGGTCAGGGCATGGATGAGCACGCCGCCGGCCATGCCCAGGCTCACCAGCCAGCCGATGGCGTAGACCAGGGAGATGAGCAGGAACACCCGCCAGGTGAGGTTGCCGTAGCGACGGCGGATGAAATCGCCGCTGGTGAAACCATTGGGCATCAGCTCGCGGATGCGGCGTGCCAGGGGCGCGAACAGCATCAGGCCCACGGAGCCCAGCGAATAGCCGAGGATGCCCCAGATGCCCAGCTGGTAGGCCAGCTGTGGCGCCGCCATGGTGGTGTTGCTGGTCATCCAGGTGGCCATGGCGGTGGCGGCACCCAGGGCCAGGCCCACGTTGCGCCCGGCCAGGGTATAGCCTTCCAGGTCCTTGGTCTTGCGACCGAAGAACCAGCCCAGCCAGATCCACAGGAGGCTGAACAGGGCGAGGATCACCCAGCCGGTGTTGGCGTCGAGGATGGCGGTTTGCACGCTGTTCATGTCACGACCTTGCAGGTCTCCCCCACCGCCTGGTCGGTGGTCAATACCCGCGAGTAGCGGTCCTTGAGGGTGCGAATCGTGGCCTCGTGCAGTTCCGGGGTCACGGTGGCGCAGGCATCATCGATCAGGGTGGTGTAATAGCCCAGATCGCAGGCGTCGCGCACGGCGGTGGAGATGCATTCATTGGTATAGACGCCGCACACGAACAGGCCGGTGATGCCCATGTTGCGCAGGATGAAATCCAGGTTGGTGGCGTTGAACACGCCGCTGGCGGTCTTGTTGATGATGATCTCGTCCCCCTTGGGGGCGATCTCCGGCAGGAATTCCGCTTCCTTGGAGCCGGGCGCCGCATGCAGGCCGAGGCGCTTGTGGCCGGCGCTGCGGTCGCGGCCGTCCTTGGTCAGGGACTGGATACGGGTATGGATCACCTCCAGGCCGTTGGAGCGGAAACAATCCTGGAGGCGGCGCACATTGGGCAGCACCACGCGCCTGAGGCGGTCGAAATAATATTCCTCGGCCTGTAGCGGCATCTTATCGTGGTCGATGTTGGCAAACACGCCATAGCCGGGGGCCGCATCCAGGTACTGGATGTCGATGACCAGCAGGGCGGTATGGTGTTGCTCCAGGGATGCCTGGATGGCTTCCACCGGGGTGATGGATTCGCGGTAGGTTTCCTGCAGCGGATCCACGTCCAGGAACTCGGGGTCGAGGGCGGGCGGTTTACGGTCGGTCATTGGGGCGCTCCCGCCAGCTGATACAGGGTATTGAGCAGGGTATTGGCGCCGCGCTCGATGTCTTCCATGGCCGTCCATTCCGCGGTGGAATGGCTGCGACCCTCCTGGCTGGGCACGAACACCATGCCGGTGCGGGTCACGTGATTCATGATCTGGGTGTCATGCGCCGCACCGCTGTGCAGGGTCAGGCTGTCGATGCCCAGCTCCACCGCGGCCCGGTCGATGGTGGCGATGATACCCGGATCACATTTCACCGGTGCGATCTCGCTCAGCACCTCGAACTCGAACATCAGCCCGCGGCGTCGCGCGATGCTGGACAGGGTGCGGCGACAGGCCTGGCCCAGGGCCGCGAGCACTTCCGCGTCGGTGTCGCGCACGTCCAGGGAAAACTGTGCCAGTCCCGGCACCACATTGGCCGCGCCCGGCTTCAGCTCCATGCGGCCGATGGTGGCGACGCTGCGCGGGCTGCCATGCTCATCGAGGATGCGCGCCAGGGCGGCGGCGAATTCGGCGGCGCCCTGGAAGGCGTCACTGCGCATGTCCATGGGCGTGGTACCGGCGTGGTTGGCCACGCCGATGAGGCGGATCTCCCACTTGAACAGGCCGGCGATGCCGCTCACCACCCCCACGGAACAGCCCTGGCGGTCCAGCACCGGCCCCTGTTCGATGTGCAGTTCCACGAAGGCCGCCAGGCTTTCCGGGCTGCGCCGCGCGTGCAGGGCCTGCATGGCGTCGTAGCCGCAGGCCGCCATGGCCTCCGTCAGGCTGATGCCGTCCAGGTCGCGGGCGTTATGGATGCGTTCCGGGGTGAGCAGGCCGGCGATGGCCTGGGAGCCGAACAAGCCGCCGAAGCGGCCTTCCTCGTCACTGAAGGCCACTGCCTCCAGGGCGTGGCGCAGGGGCAGGTCCAATTCCTTGAGGCGGCGCAGGCATTCCAGGGATACCAGTACCCCCAGGGCGCCGTCCAGGTGGCCGGCGCCGGGCACCGTGTCCAGGTGCGAACCGGTCATGACGCTGGGGCGCCGGCCATCCCAGTGCAAACGGCCGTGGAGGTTGGCGGCACCGTCTTCGTACAGTTCCAGGCCGGCGTCCGCGATGCGCTGTTTCAGCCAGGCGCGGCCGGCCAGGTCGCCCGGCGAGAAGGCCATGCGGTACAGGCCGCGATCACCGTCACGGCCGATCTCCGCCAGGGCCTCGATGTCGGCCTGCAGGCGCGGCAGGTCGATCCGCAGTGGTTTCATGCCCCGTCTCCCCGTCGGCGGTTGCCCACCAGGATGGCGGCCAGGGTGGCGAGAAACACCAGGGCGCCCATGGCGAAGAATAGCAGGGCGCGGGACAGGGGGTGGTGGCGTACCTCGACGCGCAGGGTCTGTGACCAGGGGCCGGGGCCGTCCTGGTGGAGGGCGCGCAGACGGTAATGGTATTCGCCGTCGGGGCGTCCGGTCAGCATGGTGGCCCGGTCCGCGCCGCGGTAGAGAGTCACGGGGTCGGAAAAGTCCGCGTGCAGGGATTCCTGCAACTCGTGGTCGGTGGCACCCCCCCCATCCCATTGCAGCTGATAGTAGCCCGCGGTGGCCAATGGGGTGTCCGTCTCCAGGCCGGGGGCCGCCAGGGCCACGCCCGGAGAGGCCAGCAACAGAACGCACAAGACCAGGGGATGATGCAGGAGTGGGCGATAGCACCCGGACTTCAGGAGCAGGAACAGGCCGTCACGGGCCATCCGGCTTTTGATGTAGGTAAATAGCAAGTAATCGTCCAGTCAGACTCCACTGCTACAGGGAAACGGGATGGGGGAAACAGGATGACAGTACAGTGGAGTACCGAATCATTGTGCCATTATCGGCGCGGAAATGCACATTTACCCCGAATTTACGCAGTTTTTGCCGAAAACTTGCGGCTTGTGGGTTGGCGCCTATAGTTAGTGGAACGGCTTGTCGGGCCGCGGTCCGACAAGCCGTCAATTCGCTGTCGTTTATCAATGAGGTCACCGCCATGCCCCGCAACGACAAGCTGGCCCTGGGCCGATTGAAGGACACCGAGCGTCGTTCCACGGCACCCCCCGAGTCCCTGCGTCGCCTTGCGGCGGAGGCGGGCGTTGCCTTCAACGGCAGCGCGCCCTGGGACATCCAGGTATACGATCCGCAAGTCTATAGCCGTATCTTTTCCCATGGTTCCTTAGGTTTTGGCCAGGCTTACATGGACGGTCTTTGGGATGCGGAATCCCTGGACGAACTGTTCGCCCACCTGCTGCGCCATGACATCGACGCCAAGCTGGTGGGCCGGGTGCGGCTCCGCCTGCTGGGGGATGTGATGCGTCATCGCCTGTTCAATCTGCAGAAACGCGAGCGCGCCTTCCAGGTGGGTGAGCGCCACTACGACATCGGCAATGAGGTGTTCACCGCCATGCTCGATTCCAGCATGAGCTATTCCTGTGGCTACTGGGAACGGGCCGATAACCTGGAACAGGCCCAGCAGGCCAAGCTGGACATGATCTGCCGCAAGCTGGAACTCAGGCCCGGTGAGCACCTGCTGGATATCGGGTGCGGCTGGGGCGGTCTGGCATACCATGCGGCGGCGCACTATGGCGTGGAGGTCACCGGCATCACCGTGTCGAAAGAACAGCAGGAGATGGCCCGCGAGCGTTGTGCCGGACTGCCGGTGCACATCGAGCTGAAGGATTACCGCGAACTCGAGGGCCGCTACGACAAGCTGGTTTCGGTGGGCATGTTCGAGCACGTGGGCCCGAGAAACTACCCGGTTTTTTTTGAAACCGCAGCGCGGCTCATGAAGGACGAGGGGTTGTTTCTGCTGCATACCATCGGCAACTTTCTGACCCGTCCCTGCGTCGATCCCTGGATCGATCGCTACATCTTCCCCAATGGCAAGTTGCCCTCGGCGCGGGAGATCGCCACGGCGGTGGAGGGGGGATTTCTCATCGAGGACTGGCACAACTTCGGTGCCGACTACGATCGCACCCTCATGGCCTGGTGGCGGAATTTCGATGCCGCCTGGCCGCGCCTCGAGGCCCGCTGCGGGCGGCGCTTCTATCGCATGTGGAAGTATTATCTGCACTGCTGCGCCGGCTTCTTCCGCTCCGGCCAGGGACAGCTGTGGCAACTGGTGCTGAGCCGGCGCGGCCGCCAGGCAGTGTATCGCTCGGTGCGTTGAGCCCCTGTTGCGCGACGGGGCATGATGGCCCCTGCAGGAGCGGCCTCTGGCCGCGAACCGACCGCCGTGGTTCAACCCTTCGCGGCCAGAGGCCGCTCCTACAGGGCGAGCGCCCGACCGACCGACGGTGCTTTACCAGCCGGCCGTTTCCCCGCAGAATCCCGCCACCATGACCGGCTGCCTGCCCACCCCGCCCCCCGACGATCCCTGCGACCGTATCGCCACCGATCTGGCCGACCCCGGCTGGTCCGTGTGCACGGATTTCCTGGCCCCGGACCAGGTGGCCGTCCTGGCCGCGGAACTGGATGGGTGCCGCGCGGCGGGGCGCTTCCGGCCGGCGGGCATTGGCACCGGCATGGCGCTGCAGCTGCGCCCGGACATCCGCAATGACCAGGTGCACTGGCTGGGCGAGGCGCCCGGGAGCGCGGCCCAACGTGCTTATTTCGCCACCCTGGAATCCCTGCGTCTGGCCATCAACCGGCACCTGTACCTTGGGCTGTTCCGCTTCGAGGGGCACATGGCCCTGTATCCCCCCGGCAGCTTCTACCGCAAGCACCTGGACCAGTTCCGCGGTGCGACCCACCGCAAGGTGTCGGTCATCCTCTACCTGAACCCCGCATGGGGACCGGACGATGGCGGTGCCTTGCGCCTGTACCTGGCGGCGACCGGGGAAGGCGAGTACCGCGATATCGCCCCGCAGGGCGGAACCCTGGTCTGTTTTCTCAGCGACCGCTTCCATCATGAGGTGTTGCCCACCCGTCGGGAGCGGCGCAGCCTGACAGGCTGGTTCCGGGTGCGGGATTGAGAGGGGACAGACTTCAGTCTGTCCCCTGACTCCCGACCTGCCAATTTGGCCACCCATGATCCCTTGGGTATGATGCCCACTCTGAATTCACAGCGGAGCGCCCCGTGTCCGATCGCCTGCGCGTCACCTGGTACGGCATCACCATCTTCATCAGTTCGGCCTTTCTATTGGTACTGGAGATCGTGGCGGGTCGCCTGATCGCGCCCTACGTGGGGGTTTCCCTTTACACCTGGACGTCCATCATCGGCGTCATCCTCGCCGGCCTGTCGCTGGGCAACTGGCTGGGCGGGGTCTGGGCGGACCGTGGCGCCGGCGAGGTGGCGGCGGGGGTGACCCTGGCCCTGGGCGGGCTGTTCAGCCTGGGGATCCTGCTGTTGCTGACCCTGGTGGCGCCGCTCATCGAGGCGCGCGAGATGACCCTGCTGGGGGCGAGCTTCTTCTATGTCCTGGCGCTGTTCTTCATTCCCGGCGTGCTGCTCGGGGTGGTCACGCCCCTGCTCACCACCCTGGCACTGGCGCTGGATCGGCGCACCGGCCATATCGTCGGGCGCATGCATGCCCTGGCGGCCCTGGGCAGTATCCTGGGCACCTTCATCACGGGCTACTGGCTGATCCAGTTCTACGGTACCCGTGCCGTCATCATCGGCACCGCCGTGGGCCTGTTCCTGCTGGCCGCCCCCTTCCTGCGCCGGGCCTCGCGCCTGACACCGCTGGCCATCCTGGTGGCGGCCCTGGCTCTCGTGGGGCTTACCTACGCACGCCAGGGATTTTCCAATCCCTGTGACCGGGAGAGCAATTACTTCTGCATCCGCGTGGTGGACGATACGGGTACCCATCCCTTCGGCGGCACGCGCAGCCTGGTGCTCGATCACCTGGTGCACGGCACCAACCACATATCGGATCCGGGCCTGCTGCTGGCACCCTATGTGCAGCTGATGGATGAACTGGCCCTGCAGTACTTCGGGCCACAGCGGAGCGAGTCGCTGCGTTGGTTTTTCGCCGGCGGCGGCGCGTACACCCTGCCGCGTTCGGTGCGCATGCGCACCCCCGAGGCGGATGTGACGGTGGCCGAACTGGATCCCCTGGTGACCCGTGTCGGGGAAGCCGAGCTGTTCCTGGATACCGAGGGCATGCGGGTGATCCACGAGGATGCCCGCATCGCTCTGCAGCGCCTGGAGGGAGAACAGTACGATGTCATCGTCGCCGATGCCTTCCACGATATCTCCATTCCCTACCACCTGGTGACGCGTGAATACGTGCGCCTGGTCCGGGAGCGCCTGGTCCCCGACGGCCTCTACCTGCTGAATGTGCTGGACGGCTTTCCCGACCCGCGCCTGGTCAAGAGCATGATGAAGGCCTTGGAGACGGAGTTTTCCCGCGTGGATGCCTGGATGGACGAGGTGCCCTCCGAGCCCGGGCGCATGACCTTCGTGATCTCGGCCAGCAACGGACCGGAACTGCCCGAGGTGGTGTATGCGCGCCGCGGCCTGGAGCGCCAGTGGCTGCGGGTCACCGAGCCCATGCAACGGACGGGAACACCCATGGCGGAGCTGCCGCTGTTGACCGATGACTTTGTGCCGGTGGAGCGCTTGGTGTCGGGGTTCTTCTTCAGCGAGTTGGGACGCTGAGACAGGTTATCGGCGGCGGTTCTGCCGTCTGCCCGGCTGCATGACCCGGAACCGTCGGCCGCAGGGATGCGGCCGTCGAGCGTACATGGAAGTATTCACAGCGTGTTCCGGGTCATGCAGCCGGGCAGACGGTCACCTCCAGGGGTTTCCGGCCGGTTACCTACTCCGGCATCTTGGTGAGGTTCTGGGCGTAGAAGATCTCCAGCATCTCACGCTTCAGACGTCGCTTGATCTGTTTCTTTTCCGCCGGTTTCAGGTCCTTCTCCTCGGTCCCGAACAGATAGTTGTCCAGGTCGAGTTCCTTCAGCATCATCTTGGTGTGAAAGATGTTCTCCTGGTACACGTTGACGTCGATCATTTCGTAATGACGGCGCGTGTCTCGAGCGATGAAATTCTGGATGGAATTGATCTTGTGGTCGATGTAGTGCTTCTTGCCCTTCACGTCGCGGGTGAAGCCGCGCACCCGGTAGTCCATGATGACGATGTCCGAGTCGAAGCTGTGGATCAGGTAGTTGAGTGCCTTCAGCGGTGAGATGCGGCCGCAGGTGGACACGTCGATATCGGCGCGGAAGCTGCTGATGCCGTTGTCCGGGTGGCTCTCCGGGTAGGTGTGCACGGTGATGTGGCTCTTGTCCAGGTGGGCGACCACATCCTCGGGCAGGGGGCCCGGCGCCTCGTCGTTGTAGGCCAGTTCCTGCTGGTCATGGGTCAGCACCGGCTCTTCGGAGATCAGCATGGTGACGCTGGCGCCCTGGGGGTCGTAGTCCTGGTGGGCGATGTTGAGGATATTGGCGCCGATGATGTCGGTCACCTCGGTGAGGATGCTGGTGAGTCGCTCGGCGTTGTATTCCTCGTCGATGTACTCGATGTACTCCTCGCGCTGCCGGGGCGTCTTGGCATAACAGATGTCGTAGATATTGAAACTCAGGGTCTTGGTAAGGTTATTGAACCCGTGCAGTCTCAATTTCCGGTTCATGCTTTTCATCAATACGACACCCTCGGCCAGCGAATGGAACAGTCGGCGGGCCCGCCATCCGGGCCAAGGGGGCCTATTATCCACATTTTTCTTTCTGGCGCCCGCGCCCATTGCCGCCCGGTTCGGCCCCGGTACGCACGCAGGAGCGGCCTCCGGCCGCGAACCGGCCTGCCACCAACTCTTCGCGGCCAGAGGCCGCTCCTACAGGGGTCCGGTAAATGCCCTGTGGCATTGGTATACTGCGACCCGCACCGGATGCCCGGATTTTGAAGTTGGAGTAGTGCATGCAGCAGATTGTTTCCCGCCTGGCCGACGAGCTGGCGGTGTCCCCGCACCAGGTCACGGCCGCCGTCGCCCTGTTGGACGAGGGCGCCACGGTGCCCTTCATCTCCCGTTACCGCAAGGAGGCCACCGGTGGTCTGGACGACACCCAGTTGCGCAACCTGGAGGAGCGCCTGGGCTACCTGCGCGAGCTGGAGGAGCGCCGCGCCGTGGTGCTCAAGAGCATCGAGGAACAGGGCAAGCTGACCGAGGCCCTGCAAGTGGATATCGCCGCCGCGGACACCAAGACCCGGCTGGAGGACCTGTACCGGCCCTATGTGCAGAAGCGTCGCACCAAGGCACAGATCGCCCGCGAGGCCGGCCTGGCGCCGCTGGCCCAGGCGTTGCTGGAGCAGCCTGACCGGGTGCCCGAGGAAGCGGCCGTCGCCTACCTGAACCCCGACCAGGACATCACCGATGTGAAGGCCGCCCTCGACGGTGCCCGCCAGATCCTCATGGAACAGTTCGCCGAGGACGCCGAACTGGTGGGCCGGCTGCGCGAGCTGGCCTGGGAGGAAGGCCAATTGCAGTCCCGGGTGGTGGCGGGCAAGGAGCAGGAAGGCGCCAAGTTCCGCGACTATTTCGATGCCAGCGAGGCCCTCAAGGGTGTGCCTTCGCACCGTGCCCTGGCCATGTTCCGCGGCCAGGCGGAAGGTGTACTCGATCTCAAACTGGTGATCGACGAGCTGGACGAGCAGGGCCAGCCCAAGGCCGGGCGCAGCCGGGGCGAGGTACTCATCGCCCGTCGCTTCGACCTCCAGGACCAGGGTCGGCCCGGAGATGCCTGGCTGGGCGATACGGTACGCTGGACCTGGCGCGTGAAACTGTCCCTGCACATCGACCTGGAAATGAAGCGGCGTCTGCGCGAGGCCGCCGAGGCCGAGGCCATTCGCGTATTCGGCCGCAACCTGCACGACCTGCTGCTGGCCGCGCCCGCCGGCCAGCGTGCCACCATGGGCCTGGACCCCGGGATCCGCACCGGTGTGAAGGTGGCGGTGGTGGACGCCACCGGCCAGCTGGTGGATACCGCGACCATCTATCCCCATGCGCCCAAACACCAGTGGGATGCCGCGCTCGAGACCCTGGGCCGGCTGGCGGCGAAGCACCGGGTGGAACTGATCAGCATCGGCAACGGCACCGCCTCGCGCGAAACGGAAAAACTGGCCGGCGAGCTGTGCCAGCGACACCCGGAGCTCAAGCTCACCCGCATCGTGGTCTCCGAGGCCGGCGCCTCGGTGTACTCGGCCTCGGAAGCGGCGGCGCGTGAATTTCCCGGGCTGGATGTATCCCTGCGCGGCGCGGTATCCATCGCGCGGCGCCTGCAGGATCCGCTGGCCGAGTTGGTGAAGATCGAGCCCAAGGCCATCGGCGTGGGCCAGTACCAGCACGATGTCAGCCAGGTGCAACTGGCGCGCACCCTGGAGCGCGTGGTGGAGGATTGCGTCAATGCCGTCGGCGTGGATGTGAATACCGCCTCGGTGCCGCTGCTGGCGCGGGTGTCCGGCCTCAACGCGGGGCTGGCGGAGAACATCGTCGCCTGGCGCAACGAACACGGTCCCTTCCCGGAGCGCAAGGCCCTGCTCAAGGTGTCGCGCCTCGGTCCCAAGGCCTTCGAGCAGGCGGCGGGTTTCCTGCGCATCATGAACGGCCGCAATCCCCTCGATGCCTCCTCCGTGCATCCCGAGGCCTACCCGGTGGTCGAGCGCATCCTGGCACGCACGGCACGGGACATTGGCAGTCTGATCGGGGACAGCCGCTTCCTGCGCACGCTGGCCGCCAATGACTTCACCGATGAACGCTTCGGTGAGCCCACGGTGCGGGACATCCTCGGTGAGCTGGAAAAACCCGGCCGCGATCCGCGCCCCGAGTTCCGCATGGCGAGCTTCAAGGAAGGGGTGGAGAAGGTCGGTGACCTCCAGCCGGGTATGATCCTCGAGGGCGTGGTCACCAACGTCGCCAATTTCGGCGCCTTCGTGGACGTGGGCGTGCACCAGGATGGCCTGGTGCACGTTTCGCAGCTGGCGGATCGTTTCGTCTCCGATCCCCATGCGGTGGTGAAGGCCGGCGACATCGTCAAGGTGAAGGTGCTGGAGGTGGATACGGAGCGCAAGCGCATCTCGCTCAGCCTGCGTCTTACGGAAGAGACGCGACCCGCCGCCGCACCACGGCCCGCGGCGGATCGCCCTGCCCACAAGGGCAGACCGCCGCGAGCTGCCAAGCCGAAGCCAACGCCGGCCCCTGCCAACAACGCCATGGCGGCGGCCTTCGCGAAGCTCAAGGACGCCCCGTAGGAGCGGGCTCTGCCCGCGAACCGGTTTGCCACGCCCGTTCGCGGGCAGAGCCCGCTCCTACGGAAGTTAGTCGGGCTGTATTCTGGCCACGCATTCATTGGGAGACGACATGGGAAACCGCCAGCGCATCGGCCTGATACTCGGTCCCCTGCTGTTCCTGCTCATGCTCCTGTTGCCACAGCCGGAGGGCATGGACCCGGCGGCGCAGGCGGTGGCGGCGGTGGCCCTGCTGATGACGGTGTGGTGGATCACCGAGGCCATCCCCATCCCCATCACGGCCCTGTTGCCCCTGGGACTGTTCCCCGCCCTTGATGCCGTGCCGGCGCCAACGGTGTCCAGCGCCTATGCCAACCACCTGATCTTTCTGTTCCTGGGTGGCTTTCTCATCGCCATCGCCATGGAGCGCTGGGAACTGCACCGGCGTATCGCCCTGCACATCGTGCGCCTGGTGGGTGGCAGCGCCAACGGCATCCTGCTCGGCTTCATGCTGGCCACCGCCTTCCTGTCCATGTGGATCAGCAACACTGCCACGGTCATGATGATGCTGCCCATTGCCCTGGCGGTGGCGCGCCAGGCCGAGACCAGCATGGGCCATACGGATGACACGCCCTTTCCCTTCGGTATCGCGCTGATGCTCGGCATTGCCTATGCCGGCTCCATCGGCGGTATCGCCACCCTCATCGGCACGCCCCCCAATGCCATCCTGGCCGGGGTCTATGAACAGAATTAC
This sequence comes from Gammaproteobacteria bacterium, assembly GCA_026197075.1. GTDB lineage: Bacteria > Pseudomonadota > Gammaproteobacteria > DSM-19610 > DSM-19610 > JAIVHA01. The sequence goes on from JAPHQV010000039.1 coordinate 37,140, forward strand.
GGTGCGACCATTCTGTTCGTGGACTGGATGCTGTTCGCCCTGCCGTTATCGGTGCTCATGCTCGGCATGGTCTGGCTGTACCTGTCGCGCCGGGTGTACGGCGGGCGGCAGGGCGATCTGTCCGGTAGCCGCGAGCTGGTGGCGCGGCAACTGACAGACCTGGGACCGATGACGGCAGAGGAAAAAAAGGTGTTGGTGGTGTTCGTGCTGGTGGCCCTGGCCTGGATCAGTCACGGTTTCATCGACCTGCCGGCCCTGGACCTGGTGACCGATTCCACCATCGCCATCCTGGGCGGCATCGCCCTGTTCCTGATCCCGGCACAACGCGGCTCGGGCCGTTTCCTGCTCGACTGGTCGACGGCGGTGAAACTGCCCTGGGATATCATCCTGTTGTTCGGCGGCGGCTTCGCCCTCGCCGCCGGCTTCCAGCACACGGGCCTCACCGCCTGGATGGGCGAGCAGCTGACGCTGCTGACGGGTGTGCATATGCTGTTCATGGTGCTGGCGGTGACGGCCCTGGTGGTATTCCTCACCGAGGTCACCTCCAACACGGCGACGGCCTCGCTGATGCTGCCCATCATGGGCGCCCTGGCCGCGGCCGCCCAGATGCATCCCCTGAGCCTGATGGCACCGGCGGCCCTGGCCGCCTCCTGCGCCTTCATGCTGCCGGTGGCCACGCCACCCAACGCCATCGTCTACAGTAGCCGCTACGTGCCCATCCTCACCATGGCGAAGACCGGCTTCTGGGTGAACCTGTTCGCCATCGGCTTCCTGACGATGTTCGTGATGGTGTGGATGCCGGGAGTGCTGCTTGGGGATTGAAAAGGCGTATTCACCGCAAAGGCGCCAAGAACGCCAGGAAAACCATTACAAACCGCCAAGGCGCCAAGACGCCAAAAAAATTCTTACTAGGAATCACAGAATCTCTTCGGGCTTCATCATGAGCACCTTACCCTTCGGGTCAAGGCATCTCACAAAGACGGAGTTTTCAGAGGTTCTTAAAGACTCTATGGATGATTTTGGTTTTCTTGGCGCCTTGGCGTCTTGGCGGTGAACAAGCGTTCTTGGCGTTCTTGGCGGTTAAAAAGATTTTTTCAAATCCCGATGTCGGCACGGCTATAGAAGGCCTGCAGGATCTGGAAAAGATAGAAGCCGTCCCGTGCGCCGGCCAGTTCGCGGATGGAGTGCATGGCCAGTTGCGGCACGCCCACGTCCAGGGTGCGCACGCCGAGGCCGCTGGCGGTGATGGGGCCGATGGTGCTGCCGCAGGCCTGGTCGCTACGCACTACGAAACTCTGTACCGGTACATCGACCTGCTGCGCCAGGTGGCGGAACACGGCGCTGGTCTCGCTGTTGGAGGCATAACGCTGACTGGCGTTGATCTTGATGACCGGACCACCGTTCATGCGCGGGCCGTGGTTCTCGTCATGCTTGTCCGCGTAGTTGGGATGCAGGGCATGGGCGTTGTCGGCGGAGATGAGCAGGGACCGGTGCAGGGCACGGGTCAGGTCCTGCGGGGAGGCGCACAGCCGCTCCAGCACCGATTTCAGGAAGGGACCGTCGGCGCCGCAATGGGAGGCGCTGCCCACTTCCTCATGGTCGGTGCAGACCAGCAGTGTGGTCTGTTCGCCGCCGGCCTGCAGCAAGGCCTGCAGGCCGGTATAGCAGCTCAGCAGGTTGTCGAGACGGGCGCTGGCGATGAAATCCTGCTCCAGGCCGACCAGGGCCGGTGGCTGGGTGTCGTACAGGCACAGTTCGAAATCCAGCACCGTGTCCACCGACAGGTCGGGCTGTTGGCGGTGCAGGGCCTCCAGCAGCAGGCTGCGAAAATCCGGCCGGGCATCGTCATCGGTACCGGACCAGAGCAGTGGTGGCAGGTGCAGTTGGGCGTTGATGGAGCGGTTCTGATTGACCTCCCGGTCGAGATGAATGGCCAGGCTGGGGATCACCGCGATGGGGTCCGGGAAATCGATCAGGGTGCCACGGATCTGCCCGGCGCGATTGCGGTAGCTGATACGACCGGCCAGGGACAGGTCGCGGTCGAACCAGGGATTGAGCAGGGCGCCACCGTACACCTCGACGCCGAGCTGGAAGTAGCCGTTTTTCACCAGCTCCGGCTGGGGCTTGACCTTCAGGCAGGGGCTGTCCGTATGGGCGCCCACCAGGCGCAGGCCGGTTTCCGGCAGGCTGCCCTGGCCGAGTCGGAAGGCGATGAGGGAGGAGTCATTGCGCGTGACATAGTAGCCCTGGCCCGGCGCGGTGTGCCAGACATCGGCTTCATCGAGGCGCTGGAATCCCGCCACCTCCAGCTGGCGCGCCATGTTCGCCACGGCATGAAACGGCGAGGGAGACTGTTGCAGGAAGGGCAGCAGGTCGGCGTTGAAGCTTTGCAGGTCCATGAAGAAGGGCTCGGTGGCATTAGATTGATGGCATTATAACCGCTTGGCTCCCGACCAGGTGTCGGACTGAAGCCCGACGAGGACGGCATGGACAGGACACTGGAAATCATTCAGGACGGGGAACCCCTGCTGCATTTCGAATGCGCTGCCACCCTGTCGGCCCTGCAGCGACGCCAGCTCGCGCAGCTGGACCAGCGCCTCGACCAGGGATTCGAGCTGGATGGCGAGCGGATCGGCTGTCCGGACCGGGATCAGCGCGTGCGCTTCGTGATCGGGCAGTTGCTGCATGTCCTGCAGCGCGGCGAGGCGCCCGCGGTCCGCGGCCTGTGCACCTGGCTCGGCCAGCGGGTGCCGGAACTGTCCGCTATCCGGATCCATACCCGCGCGGAGGAATTGGAGGTGGAGCTGGATTATGGCCCGGGGGCGGGCTCAGACGTATAGGTCCAGTCGTGGCGGGGTCTTGTTCTCGGCCTCGTCCTCGCGGCGGTCGCTGACCTGGCGCCGGTCCTGGGAGCTGCGGGTGTCGAGGATGACCGGATCCTGCTGCTGGCGCCGTTCCTGGCGGCGACGCTCCGCCTTGCGCTGTTCGCGGCGCTTGCGTCGGGGTGGCACGGGCAGGGGAGCGGGCCGGTTGGCCTGCTGGGAAGGATAGGGCTCCACGGGTGTGACGGCGCGCGTCGCGCCCGGCTGTGCGTTCTCCGATTTCAGGCGCTGCACACCCAGGTCGTCGGGGATCAGGTTGATGAAGGTCATGGCTTTACTCCAAAACCGCAAACCGGGGACAGACCACGTTTTCCGTTATCTTTAGCGAATCAGCGGTTTTTGGCCCAGGGTTTGGAAAACGTGGTCTGTCCCCTCAGCATAACGCCGCCGGGCGGCGCGTTCCAGGATGGCACGGCGCTGGTGGTCGCTACTGCCGCCCCAGGCGGTGATTTCCGCCAGGCTGCGACCGCAGCCCAGGCAGATGTCCTGTTCGTCGAGGCAACAGTTGCGCACGCAGGGCGAGGCGACCCGCTCCGGGTCCATCATTTCGCCAGTTTGGCCAGGGGGGCAGGGACCGGCATGGGCTCGGGCTTGCCGACGCCATAGCCCTGGGCATAGTCCACCCCCAGGTCCCGCAGGCGTTCCAGGATGGCGTCGTTCTCCACGAACTCGGCAATGGTCTTGATGCCGAGTACATGGCCCACCTGGTTGATGGCGTTGACGATGGCGCTGTCCATGGCATCGGTCACCATGTCCTTGACGAAGCCGCCGTCGATCTTGAGGAAATCCACGGGCAGATTCTTGAGATAGGCGAAGGAGCTGAGCCCGCTGCCAAAATCATCCAGGGCGAAGCGGCAGCCCATGTCCTTCATGTTGCGAATGAAACGGCTGGCGTTTTCGAGGTTGAACACCGCGGCGGTCTCGGTGATTTCGAAACAGATCTGGGCCGTGGGTACGCTGTAGTTCTCCAGCTGGGTGCGGATGAAGGCATACAGGGAATCATCGTTGAAGGAGGCGCCCGACAGGTTGATGGAAAAGCGGGTACGCTCGGCCGTGTCCGGTTCGTACTGGCGCAGCTGGTCGTAGTACTGGAAGGCAGTCTCGATCACCCAGCGGTCCAGTGAGTTCATCAGGTTGTAGCGTTCCGCGGAAGGGATGAACAGTCCCGGCGGCACCAGGCTGCCATCCGTTTCACGCAAGCGGATGAGTAACTCGTAGTGCAGTTCCCGGCTGTCGCCCTGCAGTGGCACGATGGCCTGGCGGAACAGCTCAAAGCGGTTCTCCTTCATGGCCTGGTTGATGCGTGACACCCATTGCATCTCGCTGTGGTGACGGGTGTGCTCGGCGTCTCCTTCCTGATAGACATGGATGCGGCGGCGGCCCGATTCCTTGGCCACGAAACAGGCCACGTCCGCGGCACTCAGGGCAAAGCTGGGGGTGATGCCATCGCCGTTGATGGGCACCAGGCCAATGCTCACGGAAATGTCGAAGCTGCTGTTCTCCCAGCGGAACTGGAAGGATTCCACCACCCGCAGGATGCGTTCGGCAATCTGCCGGCTCTGGTCGATGTCACTGTTGGCCAGCAGCACGCCGAATTCATCGCCCCCGAGCCGGGCCAGGTTGGCGTTTTCGGGCAGGTGGCGCAACAGCAGCTGTGACAGTTCCTTGAGCAACTCGTCGCCGGCGCTGTGGCCGCAGGTGTCATTGACGACCTTGAACTGGTCCAGGTCGAGGTAGAGCAGGGCATGTTGGTGCTGGCTGTTGGCGCTGTCCTCGATGAGTTCCACCAGCAGGGTGTCGAACTCTCCCCGGTTGGACAGCCCGGTCAGGCTGTCGTGGGTGGCCTGCCAGGAGATCTGGCGCGCCATGCGCCGTTCCGTGGTGACGTCGTGGAATACCAGGACGACGCCGATCACTTCGTCCTCGCGGTTGAAGATGGGCGCGGCGGAATCCTCGATATGGAACTCCTCGCCGCGGCGGTTCACCAGCAGGACATTTTCCTCCAGGCTGACTACATTGCCACTGCGCAAACAGGCCTGGGCCGGGCTGGGCATGGGCTGACGGCTGGCCTCGGAGATCAGCGGCAGCACCTCTGTGAGCGGCCGCCCGCGGGCCTCGCCATGGGTCCAGCCGCTGATGTTCTCCGCCACCGGATTCACGTAGTCCACCAGACCGTCGCGGTCGGTGGTGATGACCCCGTCGCCGATGGAATGCAGGGTGACCAGGGCCCGCTCGCGTTCCTCGTAGAGGGCCTTTTCCGCCTGGCGGTGCTTGCGGCGATCCTCGGCCTCGCGCAATTCCCGGTCGATCGCCGGGACCAGGCGGGTGAGGTTGTCCTTGAGGATGTAGTCATTGGCCCCTGAGCGCATGGCCTCCACGGCGAATTCCTCGCCCACGGTGCCGGACACCAGGATGAAGGGCAGGTCGCAGTCGAAGGCACGTACGATGCGCAGTGCTTCCAGGCCGCTGAAGGAAGGCATGGCGTAATCGGAAATGACGATGTCCCAGGGTTGTTGCCGGAGGGCGGTCTCGACCATGGACGCCGACTGTACCCGGATGTGGCGCGGCGTGTAGCCGGCCTGGCGCAACCGCAGCAGAACCAGTTCGGCATCGTCCTCCACATCCTCGATCACCAGTACATCGATGGCTTTGCTCATTGGGTCAACAGTCCTTTACGGGCCGCCGCAGGGGCCGACAGCGCCGGTTCCGGTGCCCGGGGGGCACCCATCCAGGTGGATGAATTTAATGGTATTTACTGCGATGGTAACGGCGGGTTCCAGGGAACATTTAACGGCACACCGGTAGACGCGGCGGGCCGGAAATTATTCCTCGCCGGCCGCTATCGCCGCTGAACGGTCATCCCGGGTCCAATGACCTGATTTACCACCACTTTTCTCGACAAGCCGGACCTGTTCGATCGACATTCCACGATCCACGGCCTTGCACATGTCATATATGGTCAGCAGGGCGATCTGCACCGCGGTCAGGGCCTCCATCTCCACGCCCGTGGGGCCACGGGTGGCGACCGTGGCGCGCACCTGTACCGCCGGCGGCTCCGCCTCGGTCCAGAGATCCACTTCCACCCGGGTCAGGGCCAGGGGGTGGCAGAGGGGGATGAGGTCGGCGGTGCGCTTGGTCGCCATGATACCGGCGATGCGGGCGATGCCCAGCACGTCGCCCTTTTTGTGGTCGCCGGCATGGATGCGCGCCAGGGTGTCGGGCAGCATGCGGATACAGCCGGCGGCAATGGCCTGGCGCGGGGTGTCGGGCTTGGCGCCCACGTCCACCATGTGGGCCTCGCCGGCGGTGTTGAAATGGGTCAGATCTTTCATGAGGGTACCGGGCTTGGGGTCATGGGGCCCGTGCTACAATCCGGACACGATGTCTTGATCAATCATAGGCATGCCATGGGCGACGCGCCAACTGTAACATTTGTCAGTATCCGGGTGAAATTCTTCGCCAGCCTGCGTGAGCGCCTGGGCCGTGACGCGGCATCCCTGCAGGTCCCGGCGGGCAGCAGCGTGGCCGAGGTCTGGACCAGGGCCACGGACGAGACCGTCATCCCCGAACGCCTGCTGGTGGCCGTGAACATGGAATACGTGGACTGGCGACACTCCGTGAACGAGGGCGATGAAGTGGCCTTCTTCCCGCCCGTGACGGGGGGGTGAGCATGACCGTCGCCGTGCGTGCCGAAGCCTTCGATCCCTGGCGCGAGTTGCGGGCACACCAGGACGCCGCCGTGGCGCCGGGTCGCTATGGCGCCACGGCGGTGTTCGTGGGCACCATGCGCGATTTCAACGCGGGTGACGGGGTGAGCCGCCTGCGACTCGAACACTATCCCGGCATGACCGAGCAGTACCTGGAAAACATCAGCCAGGAGGCGCGCCGGCGCTGGGATCTGCTCGACACCCTCATCCTGCACCGGGTTGGAGACCTGGAACCCAACGAGCCGATCGTGCTGGTGGCGGTCTGGTCCAGCCATCGCGCCGCTGCCTTCGAGGCCAGCCGCTGGCTGATGGAGGAACTGAAATCGCGCGCACCCTTCTGGAAAAAGGAAGTGCTCACGGAAGGCGGGGAACGCTGGGTGGAGCACAACACGCCGGGATAGAGGCTCCGGGGCGCGGGTACCGGGAACAGGCTTGCCCAGGAGTCGGAGTGTATCGCAGCAATGAATCTTGTCATTCCCGCGTAGGCGGGAATCCATGTTTTTTGAACCCCTGGATTCCCGCCTACGCGGGAATGACGGGTCCCAGGTCTGCAGCCATGATTACCGATTCCTGGTTACTGTCCCCGTACTCCTAGGCCGCTTCCAGCGACACCGGCCGCACCTCGAATTCCATGGTTTCCAGGTCCCCCAGCACCCAGGTGGCGGGGGCGGCGACGCCGCCCACGGTACCCGGGTTCACCAGGCGGGTGTTGCCGCCCTTGATATTGCGGACGTCGCGGATATCGGCCTTGTGGTCGTGGCCGCAGCACACCAGGTCCCAGTCCCCGGTAGTGGCCAGGGCCTCGGCATAATGGGGATAGTGCACCAGGAAGACACGGCGCCCGGCCAGTTCGATACCCGCGTCCTGTCCATAGAAGCGCACCAGGCTGCCGGGTTTGCCGGCAATGCGGCTCATCATGTACAGGTCGCCGGTATTGTTGCCGTGGATGACATGGATGGGCAGGCCAAAGGGCTTGAGCACATTCAGGGTGCTGGGCGCCACCAGGTCACCGCAATGGAGCACCGCCTCCACCCCCAGGTCGGCGGCTTCGCGCACCGCCGCCTCCAGCAGGGCGCGGTTGTCGTGGCTGTCGGAAAGAATGCAGACCTTCATGAGGATCAGAACTTCGGTTTCTCGGGTGCATCCTTGTACATCTGCACACTCTTGAGGATCTCTTCCTTGGCCTCGTCGATGCCGTACCAGCCGTCCACGCGCACCCACTTGCCCTCGTCCAGGTCCTTGTAGTGTTCGAAGAAGTGGGCGATCTGCTCGAGGATCATGGGCGGCAGGTCACGAAAATCCTGCACCGAGCGGTAGACCTTGCAGAGCTTGTCGGTGGGGACCGCCAGTACCTTGGCGTCATCGCCCGATTCATCCGTCATCTTCAGTACGCCCACCGGCCGGCAGCGCACCACGGAACCGAAGATCAGCGGCACGGGGGTGAGTACCAGTACATCCACCGGGTCGCCGTCGTCGGACAGGGTATGGGGTACATAGCCGTAGTTGCAGGGATAGTGCATGGCCGTGTTCATGAAACGGTCCACGAACATGGCACCCGTTTCCTTGTCGACCTCGTACTTGACGGGATCGCTGTGGGCGGGGATCTCGATGATGACATTGATGTTGTTGGGGACGTCCAGTCCGGAATCGACACGGTCCAGGTTCATGGGGGAAGCCTCGGTACCAAAGAACAAGGGCCGGTAGTATACATAAAAGCGAGGGGGACAGAATTCAATTCTGTCCCCCATCGAGTAAGGGTAGAAGGGGGACGGAATTGAATTCCGTCCCCGACCGGTCAGAGTAGCGGCACGATCAGCAACGCCACGATATTGATGATCTTGATCAAGGGGTTGATGGCCGGACCGGCGGTGTCCTTGTAGGGGTCGCCAACGGTGTCACCGGTGACCGCCGCCTTGTGGGCATCCGAGCCCTTGCCACCGAAATGGCCGTCCTCGATGTACTTCTTGGCGTTGTCCCAGGCGCCGCCGCCGGTGGTCATGGAGATGGCCACGAAGATCCCGGTGATGATGGTGCCGATCAGCATGCCGCCCAGGGCCTCCTTGCCGAGCAGCAGGCCCACCGCGACGGGGGCCAGCACCGGCAGCAGCGAGGGCACGATCATCTCGCGGATGGCGGACTTGGTGAGCATGTCCACGGCGCGGGAGTAATCGGGCTTCTGGGTGCGGTCCATGATGCCGGGCATCTCGCGGAACTGGCGCCGCACCTCGTTGACGATGCCGCCGGCGGCGCGACCCACCGCTTCCATGGCCATGGCCCCGAACAGGTAGGGGATCAGGCCGCCGATGAACAGGCCGATGATGACCATGTGGTTGTCGAGACTGAAGTTGATGGCGCCCGCCTCATCCCCGAGTGCATGGGTATAGTCGGCGAACAGCACCAGCGCCGCCAGTCCGGCCGAACCGATGGCGTAGCCCTTGGTCACCGCCTTGGTGGTGTTGCCCACGGCATCCAGCGGGTCGGTGATGTTCCGGATGGATTCGTCCAGTTCCGCCATCTCGGCGATGCCGCCGGCGTTGTCGGTGATGGGGCCGTAGGCGTCCAGGGCCACGATGATGCCGGTCATGGACAGCATCGAGGTCGCCGCGATGGCGATGCCGTACAGGCCCGCCAGTTCATGGGCGCCCCAGATGGAGGCGCACACGGCCAGCACCGGCGCGGCGGTGGACTTCATGGACACGCCCAGGCCGGCGATGACGTTGGTACCGTCGCCGGTGGTGGAGGCCTCGGCGATGTGGCGCACCGGCTTGAACTCGGTGGCCGTGTAGTACTCGGTGATCCACACCATGGCCGCCGTCAGCGCCAGGCCGATGAGGGCGCTGAAGTACAGGTTCAGGGAGCTGAGACTTTCACCGCCGCCGAGGCTGATGCTGTCACCCAGCAGCCAGGTGGTGACCGGGTAGAAGGCGATCGCCGCCAGCACCCCGGAGACGATCACGCCCCGGTACAGGGCGTTCATGATCTTGCCGCCCTCACGCACGTGCACGAAGTAGGCACCGATGATGGAGGCGATGATGGATACGCCACCCAGCACCAGCGGATAGATGGCCGCGATGGTGCCGGCTTCCTTCAGCAACAGCGCGCCGAGCAGCATGGTGGCGATCACGGTGACCGCGTAGGTCTCGAACAAGTCGGCGGCCATGCCGGCACAGTCGCCCACGTTGTCGCCCACGTTGTCGGCGATGACCGCCGGGTTGCGCGGGTCATCCTCGGGGATACCGGCTTCCACCTTGCCGACGATGTCGGCACCCACGTCGGCGCCCTTGGTGAAGATGCCGCCGCCCAGTCGCGCGAAGATGGAGATCAGCGAACCGCCGAAGGCCAGGCCCACCAGGGCGTGGATTGCGTCAATCATGCTTGTGCCCATGGCCAGCAGGATGGCGTAGTAGCCGGCCACGCCGAGCAGGCCCAGGCCCACCACCAGCATGCCGGTGATGGCGCCGCCGCGGAAGGCCACCTGCATGGCGGCATCGAGTCCACCCTTGGCAGCCTCGGCGGTGCGGACGTTGGCACGTACCGAGACGTTCATGCCGATATAACCGGCCAGCCCGGAGAAGATGGCGCCGATGGCGAAGCCGATGGCCGTGGCCCAGCCTAGGAACAGGCCCACCAGCACGAACAACACCACACCGGCGATGCCGATGGTGGTGTACTGGCGGTTCAGGTAGGCGGACGCGCCTTCCTGGATGGCGCCGGCGATCTCCTGCATGCGGGCCGAGCCGGCCGGCTTGGCGAGAATCCACCGCACGGAAACGCCGCCATAAATCAGCGCGACGATCGCACAACCCAAGGCGAACATAAGCCCCATCTCCATAGCCTCTCCTCCGAATCAAGTGTTCAAGCAAATTGTGGGTGGTGTAGTCTTGCCGGCCGTGGCTGGCTACGCGTTGATATACATCAAGGCCCCTTGAATTCCGTTCCGAGGGTAAATCCGAACAGCGGTTCGTGGACTTTTTCCAGTGTCATGACGTTCCATGGTCTCCTGCGGTTGGAGTCTGCCGGGGCTGGAGTCCTTGTTCCGGGACCGTCGGCCGCATGGGTGAGGCGGAAACAGTACGATGTCCAGTGGACATCGTACCCGCCGAACGGGTTCGCTTGAAGTTTGCGAACCCTGGACCTGTGCAGCAGGCGGCCGTCGAGCGTACAGGGATGTATTCACAGCGAGTCCCGGAACAAGGACTCCAGCCCCAGCAGACAAACCACCGGATGCCGATAAACAACAAGGGGTGCCTGAGCACCCCTTGTCCGGTTTTCCTACTTGACCTCGAAGTCCGAGTCGAGCTTCTTCTTCACGGCCACGTTCTTGAGTTGCACGTACTTGGGCAACCCGTCCTTGCCGTAGGGCGGGTAATCCTCACCCTGCATCAGCGGGCCCAGGTACTCGCGGCATTTCTTGGTAATGCCGTAGCCGTCCTTGGTGATGAAGCTGGCCGGCATCATCTTCTCCACGTTGGCCACCTTGGACAGGTTGGCCTCGCCCACCTTCCAGCGGTAGGGCTTGTTGGAGGTGCGTTCGATGGTGGGCATGACCGAGTTCTTGCCGGCCAGGGCCATCTTCACCGCGGCCTTGCCCATGGCGTAGGCCTGCTCCACGTCGGACTTGGAGGCGATGTGGCGCGCGGCACGCTGCAGGTAGTCGGCTACGGCCCAGTGGTACTTGTGGCCGAGCTTACTGCGGATCATGTTGGCGATCACCGGGGCGACGCCACCGAGCTGCGCATGGCCGAAGGCGTCCTTCAGGCCCTGGTCGGCCAGGAACTTGCCGTCCTTGTCATGCACGCCCTCGGACACCACCACCGAGCAGTAGCCGTACTTGTCCACCTTCTCCTGCACCGCCTTCAGGAAACTTTCTTCGTTGAAGGGCACTTCCGGGAACAGGATCAGGATGGGCAGGTCGCAGTCTTCCGAGGCGGCCATGCCGCCGGCGGCAGCGATCCAGCCGGCGTGGCGGCCCATGACCTCCAGTACGAAGATCTTGGTGGAGGTCTTGCACATGGAGGCCACGTCGAAGCTGGCCTCGCGGGTGGAAATGGCGATGTACTTGGCGACCGAGCCGAAGCCCGGGCAGTTGTCGGTGATGGGCAGGTCGTTGTCCACGGTCTTGGGTACGTGGATGGCCTGCAGCGGGTAGCCCAGGCTGTTGGACAGCTGGGACACCTTCAGGCAGGTGTCGGCGGAGTCGCCGCCACCGTTATAGAAGAAGTAGCCGATGTTATGGGCGGCGAACACCTCGATCAGGCGCTCGTACTCGCGGCGGTTGGCTTCCAGGCTCTTGAGCTTGTAGCGGCAGGAGCCGAAGGCGCCCGACGGGGTGTGGCGCAGGGCGGCGATGGCCTTGGCCGATTCCTTGCTGGTGTCGATGAGGTCTTCGGTCAGCGCGCCGATGATGCCGTTGCGGCCGGCGTAGACCTTGCCGATCTTGTCCTTGTGCTGACGGGCGGTCTCGATGACGCCACAGGCACTGGCGTTGATGACGGCGGTGACGCCGCCGGACTGGGCATAAAAGGCATTTTTCTTTGCCGATGCTTTGGCCATGGTGCTACTCCCTTCGGTCTGTGTCTTTTGATTCTGGCTATTACGTCATGCCGGCGCATGCCGGAATCCATAATGGTGCCCATGGGTGGTCCCGTTTGTGGATTTTTGGCGGACAGCCGCCAACGTCCCCGGAGCATATCGTAAAAGTACATGGAATTCATGAGCTTTCGTTGACAGGGGGCAGGCGCAGAGGGTAGCTTAATCAGAGTTTGGCCATGGGGCCATGCAAAATATTGTATACGCCCCTGTAAAAAACTTTATAAGCAGAAGGAATTACAAGCAAAATCAAACCAAGGGGAGTGGACGCCACCATGAGAATGGTCCTGTTGGGGGCACCGGGTTCCGGCAAGGGTACCCAGGCCAAGCGATTGCAGGTCGAGTACAAGATTCCGCAGATCTCCACCGGCGATCTGCTACGCGCCGCCGTGGAACAGGGGACGCCCCTGGGGCGTCAGGCCAAGGCGGCCATGGATGCCGGCCAGCTGGTGTCCGACGAGGTGGTCATGGGCATGATCCGCGATCGCCTGGTGCAGACCGATGCCCGGCGCGGCTTCATCCTCGACGGCTTCCCACGCAACATCCCCCAGGCCCAGGCCCTGGAGGCACTGCTGGAACAGATCGGCCAGCCCCTGGACCTGGCGCTGCTCATCGAGGTGGATTACGACAGCCTCATCCAGCGCATGACCGGGCGCCGTACCTGTGTGGCCTGCGGCCAGATGTACAATGTGTATTTCGCCCCCTCCAAGATGGATGGCCGCTGCGATGAATGCGGCGGACGCCTGCATCACCGCGCCGATGACAATGAAGAGACCATCGGTAACCGCCTGCGGGTCTACGAGGCACAGACCGCTCCCCTCGTCGCCTACTACCGGGAGCAGGGTCTGCTGCGCACCGTGCAGGGTGTAGGCGAAGTGGACGATATCCATGTCGCGGTGCGCAAGGTGGTGGACAGCGTGAAGCAGGTCCGCAAGACCGCTTCCCGTTCCGATGCCATCCGCCAGGCGGTAGCCCGCCAGCAGGGGGGGGCACAGCCCGGCGAGGAAACACCGCCGGAGAGTAAGGCGGCGCCACAAGCCAAGCCGGCGGCAGCAGCCGGCAAGAAGAAGGCCGACGCAAAACCGGCAGCGGCTAAAACGACCGCGGCAAGCAAGAACGCGGCGGGCAAGAAGGCCGCGGCGAAGAAAAAACCGGCGGCCGTGAAGTCGGCGGACGCCGGGAAGAAGGCTGCCGCCAAGAAGTCGGTGGGCAAGAAGAAGGTCACCAGCAAGAAGGTGGCCACCAAGCCCAAGGCAAAGCCGGTGACGAAGAAAAAGCCAGTCGCGAAGAAGAAACCAGCGACAACGAAGAAACCAGTGACCAAGAAGAAATCAGTGGCCAAGAAGAAAGTGACGGCCAAGAAGAAGCCGGTGGCCAAGAAGAAGGCGGCAACCAAAA
>JAPHQV010000051.1 GCA_026197075.1 Gammaproteobacteria bacterium
CGATTACCGCGAACTGGTCGAGACGGCAAACATGACGCGCAGTATGAGCCGCAAGGGTAATCCGCTCGACAATGCGGCCGTGGAGTCGTTCTTCCACACCCTGAAAGCGGAGCTGGTACATCACAGATTATTCGATACAGACATCGAGGCAGTTGCACACATTGTTGAATATATTGAGTTCTATAACCGGGACCGACTCCACTCGGGAATCGGCTACCAATCGCCGATTAAATATGAAAAGCTGTGCGCGTAAAGTGTCCACGAAAGTGGTGCTAGTTCATTGCCTAGACTGATCACCGTCATCCCGGAGCGGATACACGCACCGCTCGCAGGGTCATGTCAAAGTACCAGGAGGAATCAGAATGAGCCAACACCAGACCATTCACACCGACCCCGAGAACAGCAGCCCACGTATGGCCGACCGCCGGCAGGATATCGAGGAATGGAGTCGCGAGCGTTCGGAGGCCATTGCCAGTGAGGAAGGGGTGGACATGACCGAAGAGCACTGGAAGGTGGTCACCTTTCTGCGTCGGCACTACCTGGAACATGGCCTGGCGGACAATGCCCGCGAACTCGCCGAGGAACTGGACCAGGAATTCGCCGAACAGGGCGGGCGCCGCCATCTGCGCCGCCTGTTCCCCGAAGGACCCGTCAGCCAGGGCAGTCGCATCGCCTGCCTGCCGGTGCCACCCTATAACGAGGATGCCTCATTCGGCACGGCATTCTGAAGAGAGGGTTTCGATATCACATGATGCCCGCCGACACAGGCCAGGGTGATTTCCCGGCGGTGGCTTATTCATGGTCGCCATGGACTGTGTGGGCGGAATTTCTAGGCACTCGTCGTTTATTATTCCATGTACCGCCATATTCACCGCATGGCACAGGCCATTTCCGGAGCTTCGAACAGGTGGAAACCGCACAGGCAGAACCATGGCAGACGCGCAAGGACGAGATCACCGGATGACCGCCCTATGGATGGCGCCAGCACCATTACAGGAAAGGGAAAGTATTATTTTCACGAGCACGACCTAATTGGGAGAAATCCCGGCGTCACCCTGAAGATCCTTGGCATAATCCCCCCTTATAGTCTTTTGCTTCCTCGCCCTGAAACTTTCTTAGGCTAACGATAACGACTATCGTGAACGGGTAATATTGTGCCATTTAATGAAATCATTGTATTAGAAAAGGTCTTATCATGAATGTAGCGGAAGCCTTACAGACAAGAAAATCAGTGCGCGCCTTTCTTGACAGGGACGTCGAAGAGGACAGGATCAAAACCATTCTGGACGCAGCCCGCCATGCGCCCTCGGGAGCAAATACCCAGCCTTGGCAGGTTGCAGTTGTCAGCGGAAAGACCAAGCTAGAATTGCAGACAAAAATCGAAAGCTCTTTTCGAAAGGGCGATAAAGGAAGAGCAGATTACACCTACTATCCTGAGAACTGGGTAGAGCCATACAAGTCCCGGCGCAAAGCCTGTGGCCTGCAACTGTATTCAACATTGAACATCGCTCGTGAGGATAAGTCGCGCCAGTTAGAACAGTGGACAGCAAATTACCGGGCATTCGATGCGCCGGTGATGCTTTTATTCTTCATGGATGGTCACATGCAAACGGGTTCGTTTATCGATTATGGCATGTTCTTACAGTCGATCATGCTGCTCGCTGTGGAACAGGGTCTGGCAACCTGTCCGCAGGCCGCACTGGCCGATTATTCCGCACTCATCAAAACTGTTCTCGGGTATCCGCCAGACCACATTTTGCTATGCGGCATGTCGTTGGGGTATGAAGATAAAGCGGCACTGGTGAACAGTTATCGCACACCACGTGAGGAAGCGGACTCATTTACAAGGTATTTCAGATAACAACTTCAGCTTCTGTCACTATAAATATGCTGTCGCGAAGCCCTAGGACCCGGTCAAGCCCATTCTGGAAGGCTTCGCGCCGATCTGCAATCCGGTTCCCGTTTCCGGACCGGAAACCGGTTCAAGTCACCGCCCGCATGGCCGTTATGCTTCCGACTGGAACTTTCTTTTCCAACAAGGGGGGAACATGCAAGCACTGACCCGTTTTACCGCCGTCATCACCCTGATGACGCTGCTCGCCGGCTGCGGGGCCACCAAGATGGCCGTCCGACCGGAGGCTACCCGCCAGGTGCAGACAGTGGCTCTGATCAAGATCAGCGAACCGGATGCCTACGTGGCAAACGATTTCGGGAATCCCGGAATGATGTTCGGGGCCATCGGCGGCGCCGTGGCCGGCAGTTCCTCGGCCAACGCCGGCAAGAACCTCGACCAGATCGTCAAGGAGGCCCGCTATGACGCCGGCGATCATTTCACGAACCTTCTGCGCAAACGCCTGGCCGCGGCCGGCTACCGGGTGAACTTGATCGAGGTCCCGCGCGAGAAGAAAGTGAAGCTTCTGGAAGACTATAGCAGCGTGGATACCGGCGGTGCGGATGCCGTGCTCGACCTCGCCATCGAGAGCATCGGCTATGCGACAGAACATCCCATGTTCTCCCGCCACTGGCGGCCCGCCTCCCAGATCCTGGTGGCCTTGGTGGATAGCCGCTCCGGTGAAAAGCTGTACTCGGACAAGTTCATGTACGGCTACCACAACCCGCTCATGTCGGGCACCGACATCGAGGCCCCCACGACCTATCACTTCAAGGACAAGGATGCCCTGTTCGCGGACAGCGACAAGCTGGTCTCTGGCATCCGCCATAGTGTCGAAGCGGTCACGCAGGAGATCGAGAAGAACCTGCAAAAATAGCTCCGGACCTTTTCCATCGGACGGATGTCATGCTTCCGGTCGCGAAGCGTGGCATCCGTCGTCTGTATCAGAAGCGCATCTGATCGGCGAGCTGGCGGGCCCGGGCATAGTCGTTCTACCGCGCCACCGGCCAGGGTGAGCGGCAAGCAGCGATACCAGCGGAATCAGTCCGCATCCAGGATGCGGCGGCGGATACTCTGCTCTTCCGCGCCGCTGAGCAGTCCCTCGTCATGCAGTTCCTGAATCACCCGCAGCTGACGCAGGCGGCGCTGGGAAGGAGACTCTGCCGCCGCATCCAGTGTGGATGCGGCAGAAGGGCGTACAGCCTTCGGACGGGTAAGGGGCGGTTCCGGGGCCGGCACGGCGGGTGCAACGGCTGCCGCAGACGCCCCACAGTCCAGCCGCGCCAGAATGCCCTGCTCGATATCGCTGCGGGTCACTCGCCGATGGTAGTCAGTACAGCCGTCCTTGCGCAGGATGATCACGCCATAGAGGTCGACATCTTCCGGTGGATAGCTGTTGGGATAGATGTCGCGCTCGGACAGGGTCAGAGGCGTGGTGCCGGCCCGGCCGCTTATGGTGAATACCCGGGCGCCATCCGGTTCGGAATCGATGCGGAAGCGCTCCACCGCGGTCACGATCGGCACCTGACCGCCGAGAGTCAGCGCCACCAGTCCAACAGCCACGCGGCGCATCAGCTCAGAAGGCCGCATCGAATCCGAACAGGAAGTAATGCTCCTGACTGAGATGGCCGGTCCAGTACTGACCGGTCTGCTCATCTTTGTCCAGCAAGTCCACGTTCAATTCCGCGATGCCCTTGACGTTTCGCATGAAATAGTAGGACGAGGTCAGAGTCAGGCTGTTGATGCTGATGCCTTCGTAGATGGTGTCGGTATTGTCCAAGTCGTCGGCATCGGCATAGTTGTATAGCAGGGACCAGGCCCAGCGCTCGTTGGGAATATAGTCTATGCCGGCAAAACCGCCGGTCCATTCATAGTCCCGATCCGGACCGCCGTCGATGAAGCGGTCCCAGCGATTGTGCAGTAACTGAGTGTACCAGTGCAGTTTTTGTCCGATGGCGCCCGAGGCGTCCAGCCCCCAGACCTCCTTATCACGGTTGTACAGCCCCTCCTCCAGACCGGCCGGGCCGGTCACGCTGCGCTGTTTACCGCTCAGGCCGAACAGGCCGACATTGATCGGACCGATATCGATGCCCAGGCGGCCAAAGGCAGTCTTGCTGTTGTCATTGTCAAACATGTTGTCGGGTCGGTTCAGGCCGGGGCTGTTGAGATCGAAGCTGCTGCTCACCCCGTTGCCGTTGACCAGGCCGAACGAGGCCTCGACCGGGCCGAAGTCACGACCGAACAGCACGCCGCGATCATAGGTGATGCCGGCCAGACGGTAGGCCATGTAGTCCTGGAATGGCAGCCTCACCTCGCGCGGGAACATCAGGTCCGAGATCTGAAACTGGCCCAGCATCAGGCTGGTGCCCGACCCGAAGATATCGTCGTGCTGAAACCAGGCATCCTCCACGATCACCTCGCCGTTACCACCCTTCTCTGCGAAGATGGCGTAAAAATAATAGGTGATGTGATCGCTGAGTGGGGCGCTGGAGAGCAGCTTGATGAGATAGGGCGACTGGAAGTCGGTGGTGGCCGAGCGGCTGCTGCCATCCAGCGGATTGATGTTGTCTGCCTGGCGCGCCTGCATGTAGGCCTGGGCACGCACCGCCAGCGGCAGTTCCTTTGGCAGCGCCAGGCGTTCGTCGCCGCCCGACAGGGTGCCGTCCTTCCAGTTGGGCAGGCGCATGTTGTTGGCCGCGAAGTGCTCGCCAAACTGGTTCAGCTTGGGGAAGGCAGAATGGCAGGCAGCGCAACTCATCTCGTACTTGCGGGCGAAGGCGGGCATGGCACTCGCATCACTGAAAACCACGCCGAGCAGCAGTACGCCCGTTCCAGTGATGAAACGATGGATACGTGTTGTCATTACCCCTCCAGACACTGAAATCATGTGCAGCGACACTCGTAACTAAAGACCATGCTGTCAGCCCTGTCAATATTCGGACGGGCGAAGCTTGAAACCTGATTATCCTGAATCAGCCATGGCCTTTATGCTGACCGTGCAACAGGCGGCAACTGCTCCGAGCGCAACCGCAGGTATAATCTCCCGCAAGACCGCCTCACCGGCCACAGCATCAATCTCATCCCGCACCAGCTGGACAGTATCCTGGCAGGGCATACCTGTCACCTTCGACCCGTCTTGATTTATTTACATTCTACCGTTGCTATTTTGTTGATTATAATGCCAAATATAATTAAACTTCTTAACTGATGAGGAATGGCCGATAGCTTGAGGGCAGCGGCCCGTCTCCCGGGCATTCGCCATTCACAGGGCAAGCAACAGGCACCTCACATATTTGGCGACATGAACGAGTACGAACTCAAAACCAGCATCGATGGCTTGATAATCGGCATGTACGTGACCCGCCTGGATCGGCCATGGCTGGAAACACCGTTTCCTATCGAGGGTGTCAAGATCGAATCGGCCGATGACATCGAGTTGATGCGCCGCTATGCCAGCTATGTCTATATCGACACCTCCAAGGGCCCCTCTCCACCGCCGGAATTCTGGATCACCGGCGGGCGCAACGATTTCAAATTGAAGGCGACGACGCCGGAGGCAGTGACCGTAAATTACAAAAATCGCGACGATGAATACGCGAAACTGCAAAAATGTTTTTACGAAATCAAGATCACGCTGGAGCAGGAACTCGGCCATGCCAGAGAAATCAAGGAACAACTCGACAGAAACCTGAAGAAGGTCATGAACGACCTGCGCAAGGGGAAATCTCTGGACATCGTCACCGTGAAACAAGGTGTCGAGGCGACAGTCAATAGCATCCTGCGCAATCCATCCGCCTTTTCGCTGCTCCTACAACTGGAAAAGGCCGATGAATACGCCTATGCGCACTCGTTGGGAACTTCAGTCTGGTGCGCGCAGTTCGGCCGCCACCTGGGGCTGGAACGCAGCGAGATTGTCAATCTTGCCCTGGGGGGCATGTTGCTGGATGTCGGAAAGGTAAAACTGCCTACTTCTCTGCTGCATAAACGCGAAGTCATCTCAGTCGAGGAAAACACGCTTATCCATCAACATGTGGATCACAGCCTGCGGATACTTGCCGCCACCAAAGCAATCCATCCGGAGGTTATGCGGATGGTGGCAACCCACCATGAGCGCGCCGACGGTTCCGGTTATCCAGAAGGCTTGCGCAACGAGGAGATTCCGATTTACGGTCGCATCGCCGGAATTGTCGACAGTTATGACGCAATGACCACCAAACGACCGCATACCGATAAAATTTACACCCCGCACGAAGCGATCAACGAACTGTATCTCTGTCGCGGGACCTGTTTCCAGGCGGAACTGGTCGAACAGTTCATTCAGACGGTCGGGCTCTATCCGACCGGTTCGCTGGTTGAATTCGAAAGCGGCGAAGTGGGCATCGTGGTGGAAGTAAACGACCTCAAGCGGCTATTCCCGACGGTGATGCTGATCCTCGACAAAGACAAACATCCCCTGCCCGAATTCCAGACGCTGAATCTCTCCGAAGGGGACCGGCCGGACATAAAGATCGCCAGGGCCCTGCCGCATGCCGCATACGGCATCAAAATGGACCAATTGTTCCTGTAGATTCAATACTTCGCGCCGGCGTAGCTCTCAAGCCAGTCCTTCAATTGCTCATGTGGCATCGGCCGGGCAAAGTAATAGCCTTGCGCGATATCGCATTTCAATTTTTTCAGGTATTGCGCCACTGCCGCATCTTCCACGCCTTCTGCAACCACCTCCATGTCGAAGGCATGGGCGAGTTCGACGATCAGCCGTACGAGATCCTGACTGGACTTGCTTTCAACCACATTCGCAACGAATGACTGGTCGATCTTCAATTCATCCACGGGCAGCTTCTCGAAATAGGATAGCGAGGAATAACCCGTCCCGAAGTCATCTATCGAGATGCTGATATCCATGTCTCTCAATTCGTTCATGATGGCCATGCTCTTCTCCGGCTCGATCACCAGGGAACGTTCCACGATTTCCAGCGTAAGCAGGATATTGTCGCTGCCCCACAGGCTGAGTGCATTGGAGAGAATGCCTTTCAGGTCCGGCATGAGGATGAAATCGGGCGGGATATTGACCGAAATCGACAAGGGCCCCCATTTCTCCGTCCATTCCGCCCCTTGCCGCAGTGCGGTGTTGAAGATCCAGTTGGTAATGGGCTTTATGTGCCCCATACGTTCCGCAATTGGGATGAAGAAATTCGGCGGTATAAAACCGCGACTCGAATGATTCCAACGCAACAGTGCCTCGACACCGACCACGCCACCGGAGTCGAGCGCGATCTTAGGCTGGTAATAAATCAGGAACTCGTCGTTATTCAAGGCGTCATCAAGCGCCAGCTCGATATCCCAGTGCTCGGACAGTATTTCGTCTTCGAGCGTTTGCGAAACACCGATTTTCTGGTTCTTTTCCTTGGCACCATGCAGGACGGATTCGCATTCCTTGAGCAGGAACATCGGGTTCGACGCATGCAACGGACACAGGCTAATGCCGATCGTGACATCGACGTGGATCTTCTGTTCCCCGAGCACGAAGGGCGCTTGCAACAGACGCAGGATCTTATGGGCGGCAAGCTCGGCATGCCCCACATTCATGACCCCATCCAGGATCAGGGCGAAGCGGTTGTCACCGATACGTGCGACGAAGTCCTGATCGCGGATTACATTGTCGAGCAACAGCGCGACCTTCTTCAGAATCTCATCCCCCGCTGGGTATCCGAAGATGTTGTTGATTCTGAAAAAGCGGTTGATATCGACGATCAACAACGCCAATTTGGATTTATAGGTATTCGAATCCTCGACCTGACCGGACAAAAGCTTCAGGAATGCCTTCCTGTCGAGCAAGCCTGTCAGTTCATCTTTCGTAGTGGGCACAGTAAGGCATCATTTCTGGGGAGTCGCCGTTGATGGTAGCACTCAGCGTTACGCCGAAACCAGACTTTTGATCCATGGTGTAAAATGCATCCAGTGGATGGGCATCGCGCAGCTCACGGCGGGAAACCGTTGCAGGATCATTGACACCATTCGGGTCGGTTATTGCCGGCAACCGCTCGTGGGATGTCCTTTGCGGTTTTTCCGTTTGCCGGCCGGACTAATCGTCCTCGGGCACGCCCTGCCACAACATTTCGTAACCCACCTCGTAGGTATCGTTGCAGAATTCCGCAAGGGCAGAAAATTTTTCCTTGAACTTCTTGTCCGCGTGTGACTTTTCGTGTTGATCGAATGACTGCCAGAACGTCACGATGACAATGTCACCCATGTTCTGTTGCACCCGCTTGGCCTTGCTGCTGTCATCGACCCCGACGGTTCCTTCTTTCGAGACGAAACCGGAATTTCGGTAGACCTGACCGGCGATGAAACCGCCGCGCTCGTCCCCGTACTTGTTCTTCACGACATTGCACATTTCGCCGAGAGCCCCCTCGACGTCTTCGACGGTGACGCCCTCTTTGAGATCCACAACGTTGAACAACATGACACAGCCAAACGGAATTTCTATCGGATGAAACATTTTACACCTCGTGATGTGCGGTTCGTAAAACCCAAGTCTACTTTGCAGCGGGGGAGCACGCAAAGACTGCACACGTACAGTGTTTCCAATACCACCATAGCGGTTCCGCGCCGGTGATGCCAGGCATTGAGTCGAAAGTCCGGTGCAGTGTGACGGCTACTTCACGAGCGACTCTCCGTAAGCCCGGCTGATGCGTAACAGGCGATCGGCCCTGATATCAACGCGCAAGGCCACAACCTCGATGTCGGGATCAACCAGATAAAACGCGGCAAATCGATGGTGACCATCGATGATATCGTTGTCCCCTGATATCACCAGTGGCTTTTCATGTATCACGCTGCCCCGCCCGGGCAGCCCATGCTTGCGGTATTTCTTGATCACTTTTTTGAAAAAGATTTCGGCCTGTATGGGCGTCAGCTCGCTCACCGCAACCCTCACGAGCTCGGCTTTGACCTTGTCGTCGTGCCGGGCGCCGTTGCGCAGTCCCGAAGTTCGCCACCGCTCAGCAAGCGCCTGGTGGTCGAATTGTGTGGGGTGCCTTCCCGTCAGACTTACGATGTGCTCATTGTGTGGTGGATGAATATCCAGGTGCCCATCAAGCAACGCACGTTGCAGCCTCTTCACCTCGCGCCAATGGATTACGGGCATGTGCCGCCGTTCGCGTTCGCCGTGCATGCTGATGAGCGATTGCAGGTTCGCGTAGCGTGTTTCGAACCCCGGTACCTGCTCGCACAAGTCATAACCCAGTTTCTGGTTGGCATACGCCAGCGCCACTTCGACCGGGGTTGCGCTGATCCCGCGCCGCTTGAGTTTCCGGGACAGCTCTTGCCCTGCAGCTTCCAGGTGGGTCAGCCGCTTCTCCAGCCTCTTGATCCGCTTCAACAATTTTTTATATTTCTTAGGCATTCACAGGGCCTCTCCGTGCGCGCGTCCCGTTTACTTGATCATGAATTGTTGCCGAGTATGGCGTAATTATACGCCTGAATCACGCCAATGCCGTAGACCACGCGTGACATACCCCGCAAGGGTGATTGCAGATGGCTGGGGAAGGTCGTGACGAGTCTGGCATCAGTTTTTTACGCTGTCATTCATCGTCCGGGCCGATAACCAGTATGCTTCCTGCCATACAAGCATACCCATTGATTGCCAGTTCCTACCCGGGTGTTGACGCCTATTGGCACCAAGGCAACCGCATTATCGCTACGCGGAACAGAAGCATGCCCAGGAAGCCTGAATATCCTCGGTGAAATTAGGGGCAATACCCCTGTGACGGATACATTATCCATCTTCAGTCTTGACGCCACCGCGAAGCCTTGTTTATGTTCCCCTATACAAATGCGAAGGATCATGCTTGAAACCTGAGGAAAAACCGCGGAACGGAGTACCCGGGTTGCGCCACTGGCGCTACGACCTCTTGGCGGGGCTGCAAGTCGCCCTGGTCTCGTTGCCACTTTCCCTGGGTATCGCGGTCGCATCAGGCGCACCGCCGGTCACCGGCCTCATCTCGTCCATCATCGCCGGCCTGGTGTTTCCCTTCCTCGGTGGTGCCTACGTCACCATCAGCGGTCCCGCCGCCGGCCTGGCCCCTGCCCTGTTGGCCGGTATGCTGCTGCTCGGCGATGGCGACCTGGCCGCGGGCTATCCCCTGGTGCTGGTGGCGATCTTCCTCACCGGTGTGGTAATGATCCTGCTGAGCTGGTTGCGCGCCGGGAAGCTGGTGGCGATGTTCCTGCCCGTCACGGTGGTGGAGGCCATGCTGGCCGCCATCGGCATCATGATTATCATCAAGCAGATCCCCGCCTTGCTGGGCGATTTCGCCTCGCCCGCAAAATCCATGCTCGTGTCCATCGCCAGGCTGCCTGAAAGCTTACAGCGCGTGGAAGCGGACGTGCTGGTCATCGGCACCTTGTGCTTGTTCCTGATGTTCTACCTCAACCGAACACGCCGTGCCTGGATGCGGCGCATTCCGCCGCCTTTATCGGTGTGTGCCGTGGGCATCCTGCTGGGTTATCTGTTCGGACTCGATGCTGCCTACCTTATCGCCATGCCTGACAAAATCCTCGATGGCGGCATTACCCTGCCGGCCTTCGACGTGGTGCTGTCTAAGCCCGACCTGTGGGTGAGCATCATCGTAGTGGTCATCACGCTGACCCTGATCGACAGCATCGAATCCCTGGCCACCATCAGCGCGGTGGACAAGATCGATCCCTACCGCCGCAAGTCCCGGCCGAACGTCACCCTGCGTGCCATGGGGGTATCCAATCTGTTTTCCAGTCTGGCCGGCGGGCTCACCATCATCCCCGGTGGCATCAAGAGCCGTGCCAACATCGATGCCGGCGGACGCACCCTCTGGGCCAATTTCTTCAACGCCATGTTCCTGATCGTCTTCCTGTTCTTTGCGAAAGAGCTGATCAGCCGCATTCCGCTCGCCGCTATCGGCGCCGTGATCGTGTACGTCGGTTGGCGCCTGTGCGAGGTGAAGGTATTTTCCAAGGTGGCATCGATCGGCCGCGACCAATTGCTGGTCTTCCTGATCACCATACTGGCTGTGCTGGCCACTGACTTGCTGATGGGGATCCTCACCGGCGTGGCGGCCCAGTTGGTCATCCATGCTTACCTGCTGACACCTTCCATCCGCATGGTGCTCACAGGGCGTATCTCGGCCCGGCAGTTTTTCCTCACGGCCGCCCGCGCGATGGCGGACATGTTCCGAAGCCCCGTGATCCAGGCCAAGGAACTGGAGGAGCAGGGGCACCGCCAGATGCATTTCTCGCTCACCTCGCTGACCGGCTTCAACCTGCTACCCTTGGACCGTGCCTTGGCACGGGTGCCACCACAGGCGGGCATCACCCTCGCCCTCAGCGAATCGGGACATATCGTCGACCGCACTACAATGGAATACCTGCACCAGTTGCGCGAGGAATCGGTGCAGGCTGACCGTCCCTTCCGCATCGAGGGCCTCGACCACTTCCATCCCTTCGCCTCTCATCCCTTTGCCACCCGTATGCAGGACATGCGCCTGATACGTGAACAGGCGCGGCACACGGCCCGCGAAGGCGAGATGGCGCAGCTGGCGGAACACCTGGGCCTAAAGTTCGCGCCTGAAACCGTGGCCACCCTCAACCATCATGACTTCGTCTACCTGCGGCGCGGCGCCAATCGCCAGGAATGTAATGTCATGACGGGGGCGCACCACGGCTTCCATGTGAAGATCTTCGACTACAATCATACCGCCGCGCCCGAATACTACGTGGAACATCGCCACACCCTGGTGATGCTGCGTCACAATGACGGCCGCGTCATGGAATTGCCCAGCCTCGCCATTACACCAGGGCAGTACCTGGAGCGTTATCTTCTGGCGGAATACCGCGAGGCGGAGGGCTGTGGCCTGGATGCGCGTTTTCGTACGGCCTGTCGCGTCTATTCCGAAGATACCACGCACATACGCAGTCTGCTGCAGGGCGAGGTGGCGCGTGAACTGCTGGCCAACATGGGCTTCTACCTGGAAATCCGTGACAGCATGTTGCTGGCCTTCCATCCCGATCATGAGTTCGAATCGCCGCAGGCCATCGAGGAACTGCTCGATCGCGCCGAGCGCCTGATGACGCACCTTGAGCAGGCCGTCGCACAAAGCGGATAGAAGCGGATAGGGTCAGGTCTCACATTCACTCACACATGCCGCTCATGCGTCTCACGGCTCTGCTGACTGTCATGTAGTGAACGCCAAAGTGATCAGCGATTTCTCTCATCTTATAAGCACCAGATATTGGTAGTTGCTTCATCGCTATCCAGGCAACACGTACGACTATACAAAACCCAAAGCTCCTTAGCCAGATGTTGGAATGTTAGACCTGACCCTACCCCCTCAGCCCTCCGGCACCACCACTGTCAGCCCGAAGATCTGCCACAGTTGCATGCCCCCACGGTAGTAGTAGATCTTCTCGGCCGGGTAGCCAAGCGCCAGCAGCGACTTGATCGCGCGCGGCGACTGGTCGCACCAGGGGCCGTTGCACCACAGCACGAGTTTCTTCGCATCGGAGAAATCCCAAATCAACCCGTCCGGGGATGCCAGTCCGACGGACCAGGCCCAGGAGGCGAGCTTGTCCTTCCAGGAATCCTTAGCGGGGCCCGAGACGACGCCGAGACGCTTCATCAGATCGATGACCGCGACCGACTGCGGGTCCTCGGCGAATTCGGTGAACGGGATATTCACCGATCCGGGGATGGTGCCCTTCTGGTACCAGGATGGCGTGCGCGCATCGATCACCAGCCCGTTGCCGGCCTGGACTTCCTTCTGGAGGAATTCCAGCAGCTCGACCTCTCCGATGGTTTCCACACCCGGGGCGACCGACATGGGATGGATGCAGAACGGCGGGCATTTGCGCGAGGTCTTCGCGAAACCGCCGTCGATGACATTCTCCTCGTCCTGGATGCGTTGGATTCGCACCGTCTTGTCGCCGGTCATCAGATCGACGTAGACGATGTCCTCGGTGATCCGCACCGGCAGGTCTTCGGCAACTGCCGCGCCGCAACCCAGAACCACCAGCATACTCGCAACCGCTGTCTTCATGATCATCACCTCGCCTCAGGTATCACAAGTGTTTCGCGATGGCGCGCCGAATCTCCATGATGCGGCCGTCGCGCTGATAACGGGCATACACCGCGGCTTTCTGCTCCGCAGAGAGCTTGTCGTAGAGCATGTAGGTGCCGACGAAATGCGCCTTCAAAGCCGCGTCGAACTGCTCGGTGGACATGCCCGGCCCCAGCATCGCCCGCGTCGTGTTCTCGTCGCTGATGCCGCCGGTGGAAGATTGCGCCTTCGCGTCCATCTGCTCAGCGGTCTTAATCAGTTCGAGGACCTGGGCCTCTTCCTCGAGCATGTCGAGATAGGGGTCGCTGGCGTGCGCCGGCAGGACCGGTACCACCAGAAACAGACAGATCCCGGCCAGTGCCGTGCACAGTCTTCGGCGTGTTTGCATATGCCACCTCATCAGCAACGACGGATGCCCGCGGTCTAATAGATGCATCCCGTTTGAATGTTTATTCGAACCCAATAGCGGCACAAAAAGTAGTGGCTTTAGGCAGAGCGGTGAGTCCGATTCGGAAATGTCCGACGTGCTGATCCATGTCAATTTTCATGACGCGGCCGGCAGCGGCACAGTGCGCGCGGGTCAGTGGCTGGTCCGTCCCACTAATACTCAACAAGACCATTTCATAGCCAAAAATCTCGCGCGAAGCGCGAAGCACAGCACGATACAGACAGGTATCACCATCAAACCAGTGGTTACCATGGTCCGACCCCGGGCTTTAAGCCACCCTGTACTTTAAACGGCCGCCATGAACGGACGTGCAGAAGATTGTTTGAATCAGTGCTGGTGTGCGGGCCCGTAGGTCGCCAGCGCCCATACCTTGAAGGCGTAGATGCCGACATAGAGCAGGACGGGCATGCTTGCCCAGACCCAGACCCGCAGGCGTGTGATTGAGCCGGGCACCAGCAGGCAGGAACGCTTCCAGATCGTCGCCAGCGACCATGCCATCCCGAAATAGGCGATCAGGCCCAGATACCCCAGCCAGGGATCACTGCGCGTGGCCAGTGGCTCCAGGGACATGGATCCGCCCATCAATGCGGAAAGCTCGTTGAGCAGGACATGGGCGTCGGTGGTGAGAAAACGGGTGATGGCGTGCGGCATGAGGCCGAGGATGGCAGCCGGGGCCATGCCGTAGGCCAGCGTCTGGCGCGATACAAGATAATCGACGCCGGCCACGGATGCGGCACGCCGATATCCGACCCATGCGGCAAGCAGGGTCGCTGCAACCGCGAGGCCGAACCCCAGGAGACGACCCATATCGAAATTCCCGGGTGATATCCCCAGTGCCGCATTCAGCCACCCACCGACGACATTCCATGGCAGGCTGTCCCGCAGGCCGGAGTGCTGCATGCCATGCAACATCTGGACGGCCACCCCGGCGACGGCGAGCACCATCAGCAGGACCCAGTAATCAGAGGAAGCAGCGCGCTTGACGGGTTTGAACAGCGCCACTCCCGGTGGCTGGATCTGCACCCGCACGCTGTCACAGGCCTGCACACAATCCATGCAGAGCGTACACTGCTGCATGTTGTTATTAGCTTCGAAGCGGAAAGGTGACAGCTTGTAGCGACAGGCCTTGGCACATTCGAAGCCGCGACAAGTCGCGCAGTCCTCCGTACGGGTGGTGATCTGTGTCGCGCCGAGTTTTCCGTGCACGGCCAGCAGCCTGCCGAGGGGGCACAGATGCTTGCAGTACGCCATGCCGGAAAAGACATAAAAGCTGGTCAAGGCGAATACCGTGAAGCCGAGGAAATACCATGCGGTCGCGACCGTCGACCGGGACAGGAGTCCCGGCATGGTGTAATGGATGAACCAGTAGCCGAATATCAATATCAACAGGCCGATCCCGCCACCGCGCAGGGTCTTGGGAAAACGACGTTGCAGGCCGACGCGGGAGAGCCAACGGCCGATGAAGCCGTGTGGGCAGATGGCACAGAAAAGGTTTCCGAGCGTGGGGGTCACCAGTACGGTCAGCAATGGCCAGAACAGGCCCCAGAACAGCAACAGGGTAAGTCCTTTCCGGTCATCCGGGTGCGTCAGTCCATGAATGATCCCCAGGACCAGCAGGGCAAGGACTGCCAGACGCACGATGGTCAAGGGCCAGGGGTTGCGCAGCAGGCCGCCCAGGCCCGGTACCGCGGTGATATCCCGGCGCCAGCGGGTGGGTACGCGGTTGCCAGCTTCCTCGGCCACTCCCATGACGAGTCTGTGCTCCTTCACCACAGCCCCTCGGAAATCCACTTGCTTATCCGATCATCACGATGCCGCATGCCGGTCACATCGTCCCCTTGATACCCACGTAGAAGTAACGGGCACCCGGATCATCGGGCGTGCCACGGAATGCCATGTTGTCGGGCATGTCCCTGTCGAACAGGTTGTCCACCCCACCGAAGAAGCTGAGTGCCGGCGAGAGCTTGTAGTCGACATGGAGGCTGGCCGTGGTGAAACTGCTGTCATAGGAATCGGCATAGGGCACGGGATCGGCGGCCCAGAAGTCCTTCACATGACGAATCCTGAAGTCCATGTCCGCTTTTCCGATGCGCCGGCCGACGCCGATGCGGGCCTGCCAGCGCGGACGATCCGCCAGGCGCTCGTCACTGACGGAATCCCTCGCGTCGAGGTACTCGAGCCCGAAATGGACACGGCTGTCGCTCGTTGGCTTGAAATCCATGCGCAGCTCTGCGCCGCTGATTTCCGCCTTGTCCAGATTCTGGTAGACCACTTCCGCAAGGCCGCCCACCAGGTTGCCAGTGGCCTGCGAGGTGATGAGATCCGTCAGTTTCGAGTCATGGACGATGAATTCCACCTGTCCTTTGTCGAAGTAATGGGTCACGGCACCTTCCGTGGTTCTCGATTCCTCAGGCTCGAGGTTCTCGTTGCCGCGAATAAGGTAGCGGCCACGCACCATGTCCTGCATATAGAGGTTCAGCAAGGTGGGTGCCTTGAACCCGGTACCCTGGCTGATGCGAAAGGCCCACTTACCGGGTCGCCAGGCCAATGTCGCACGGGGGTTGAAGGCATCACCGAAATCGCTGTAGTCATCGTAACGGCCGCCCACTGTCAGTTCGACCCTATCGGAGATGGCCCACTGATCCTGTGCATAGAAATGGCTTATCTCTCGATCAACCGGCCTGGATAGCGTGCTGATCTCGACATCGTCGAGACGATAGCCGACGCCGACGTTGGTGAAATGGTTCTCGACCGCCTCCCATGCATAGGACAGCTCGGATTGATACTGGTCAAAATCGGTGGTTTCATCCTCCGTCGTGCCACGATTAACGGTTGCGCTGCTGGTACCGTAGCCGAGGTTGAGGTCGAGCGTCCCGTCGCCCACTGTGCTGGAATAATTGCCACCAACAAAATAACGGGTCTCGCGCTCGAATCGATCATAGGGGTTATCGAACCTGTCCAGGCCAGTGCCTTCATCATCCTGTTCCACGTATTCCAGCACGAGACCGACCTTCGCGCCGGAGTCTAGCTTGAAACGGCCTCCGTAGTTGAGAAAGAGCCGGTTTTCCTCGCGCAGATCCGTCTCGATGCTGTCACCGTCAAGGCGAAAGGGCTCGCGATATTTTGCCTCCATACCGATACGA
The DNA here is from genome assembly GCA_026197075.1 of Gammaproteobacteria bacterium. Classification (GTDB taxonomy): domain Bacteria; phylum Pseudomonadota; class Gammaproteobacteria; order DSM-19610; family DSM-19610; genus JAIVHA01. The sequence continues at coordinate 16,573 of JAPHQV010000051.1, forward strand.
TGCGTGCCCCGGGCGCTTGCCCAACTGCGCGACAGGTGGAGCAAGGCGGTTTCCCTCTGGCCATCATCCGTGGCACCCAGCGTGAGCTTTGCCCGCGTCTCCGGGCGGTCGCCGGCATGGCGCGTTATGATGTTGATAACGCCACCAAGAGCATCCGAGCCATACAGCGCCGACATGGGTCCCCGGACGATCTCGATGCGTTCGATATCCTCCAGTGAAATATTGTTGACGTTACTGCCCGCGTATTTTTCGGTGCGGCGCATGCCATCCACCAGTATCAGGGTATGGTCGGAGTCGAAACCGCGCAGATTGATTGTTGCACTGCTACCGGTATCGCGGATCACCATGCCATTCGCGAATTGCAGGACCTCGGCAATGCTACGGCCGGAGAAGCTCTCGATGGCATTCCTGGAAATAACCTGCACGGATGCATTTACATCCTCCACCGGTTGCTCGATCCGTGTCGCGGAAACGATGACTTCCGATAGGACACCGGTCTGGCCATGGGCCATTGGTGTTATGGCAAGGAGGATGGAGACAAGTTTCGTCTTTTGAAAAGTTGGATTCTTCATGTGCACTTTATTCTCATGTATGGATTGGCGCAGGAGCTGTACAGCAGGCGGCCATTGAGCTCATGACGAAATGGTCATGGTTCGCTGTAGATGGTCACGGCGATCTGTCGATTACCGCCCCGGTCACCCATTATGAGATTGCAATTCCCGGGCCACTCTTCTCGCCCTAGTATTGCTGGCCTTCCCCACCCTGCTGCGCGGTCTATTGTGTGATTTGCCGCACATGGCAGGGCCATATGCCCCTTATAACTCGATCAAGGTACTGCAAGGCCCTGTACCTGAATCCCTACGGCAGTACCACCAGCTCCAATGCTTGCACGATAGCCGCGCCGAACTGCTCGGCGGTCTTCATCAGTTCGAGGCCTCTTCCTCGAGCATGTCGAGATTGAGGTCGCCGGCGTGCGCCGGCAGGACCGGCACCCCAAGAAGCAGACAGATCCCGGTCAGTGCAGTACACGGTCTTCGGCGTGTTCGAATATTCCACCTCATCAGGAACGACTAATTCGCCACGGGCAAATAGATGCATCCCGTTTGAATGTTTATTCGAATCCGATAACGGAACAAAAAATAGTGGCTTTAGGGGCACGGGGAGTGCGCGAAGGGAAAATGTCCGGCGTACTGATCAAGGAACGTTGTAACAGTATTTGCCGGTGCTGTTGAATCAATCCGTGGTGGTTAGTCGACGTATTCGGCTGGCATGCATGCCGACGGCGATCAAGAATCCCCCCACTGCGCCGTAGAGATGCGCCTCAGCCACCACCGGCACACCGATTAGGGTTTGAGTGGCGCTCGCGGGGCCGAAGCCATGCTCATAGGCGAGTTTCGAACCCAGCATCGCAAGCGCGGCCAGTTGCACCCGCTCGCCGGCCAAGACCGCGCGCAATGCGTAATAGGCGAACACACCGTGCAGAACGCCGGAGAAACCAAGGTACCAGACGAGCTCCGGATGCAGCAGCAACAGCGCGGCACTCACCCACAGCGTCAGCACACCGGTCACCGTGATCAAGGAGGAAGCCGTCGCTTCGCGACGGTAGATCGCCGCAATGATCGCCAATCCCGCCATATTGAGCGCCCAATGCGCGAAGTTGGCATGCGCGAAGTGCGCCGTCAGCAGGTGCCACCATTGTCCGGAGAGGAGAGATTCGCGTTGGTAGAGCCAGGCATCATTGCCGGAAACCGTCAACAACGTGGCGAAGAGTGAGACCGCGGATACACCGATGCAGACGAGTGCCAGCCGCAGGCCGGCGCGGTGCGCCGGTATCAGCATTTTGTGCCATGGAAACGAGTGACGGCCACCTGGCGCATCGCTCAGTGATTAAAGATCAGCCCAACAGAATAGACATTTGCTTTATTGTCGCTGTCAAGGCGGTACTGGTCCCAGCCCAGGCGCGCGGACCAGTGCTCGGAGAAACGGGCCTCCGCACCCAGACCGAACACGGCGTCGGTGCCGCGCCGCGTGGAGCTCGCAACGGTGTTGTCTGCATTGAGCAGTTCATATTCGGATTTCCACCGCCACAGTCCGGCCCGAGCGAACACGGCGTAACGTTCGGCGAAGGGATAACGCGCCACCGCGGCCAGTTCGAAGCCCGTACCCGAGATCGGCACGCTTTCATGCACGTCATAGATGTTCACTGGGCCGGTGCCACGCAACCGCGTGACGATTTCGCCGAGGTCCGTGTAACCGCCTTCAAGTGCCAGGTGGTCGTTGAAGCCATAGCCTCCGAAGACGCGCCAGGCGTTGCGCGTGGCGTCGCTCACCTCCGGTGTGCCGACAATACCGCGTGCCGCCAGATCCGCCGTGACCTTGCCGAGATTGACATCGGTGTCCGCGCGACCGAACTGCGCGCCGAAATACAGACCGGCTTCGGATGCCGATGCGGTGCCGGCGATCGATGCCAGGAGGACCATGCGCGCAAGCATCCCGAGCCGACGGCGCAAGCCGAACAGCGCCAGTCCGAGGAGCGGCATCCAGCCGAGCGCTCCTCCTCCGCCGCCGCTGGTCACCACCACATCGCCGGCGGGTGTGAATGTCGCCGTCACCGCGCAGGCAGCGCTGATCACGCCCGTGGTATATGTACTGCCGGTCAGCGTACCGCCGCAGCCGATGACGCTCTCGATGGCATAGCCGGGATTCGGGGTGACCGTGAAACTGGTTGTGCCGCCCTGCGTCACCGTGGCATTGCCGGGCGAGATCGAACCGTTCACGCCGGCGCTGGTGCTGACCGTGTGGGTGAGTTCGAACGTCGCCGTGCACGCCCTGGCCGCGCTGACCATGACCACTGCATTCGCAGAGGTGCCGAAACAATCACCGCTCCAGCCGGTGAACACCGAGCCGGAATCCTCCGTGGCGATCAGCGTGACCTGCGCGTTCACGGGATAGGCCACATCGCAGATGGCGCCGCAGTTGAGCTGCGTCGCCTGCGACGGCAGCGAACTGGACGTGACCGTGCCCGCGCCGCTGCCGGCGGTGGACGCGCTCACCTGGAAACCGTCGTTATCGAAATAGATCTGTGCGTTGTCGATGTAATGGTTGTTCGTGGAGCCACCCGTGGAGCCCGAAAAACCCAGCTTGAAGGTCGCGGGGATCGCCACCTGGCCTGTCAGCGTGTCGATACGAACGGCATTGTGCAACGTGGTCCAGGTCCCGCCATTGTCGGTGCTAAAGCGCACCGTCACGCATGTGCCGCCGTCGGCGCAGCCGTTGGCGCCGTCACCCCGGCGCACCAGGATGTCGGCCTTGCGCCAGCCGCCGCCGAGGTTGGCGTCCACGGCACCGCCGAGGTAGCGATAGCCGGTGAGGTTGTTGCCGGAGCCCAGCAGCGCGAAATTATTGGGAATGGGAGCGCCCCCGTTCGCGGCGGTGCCGTTGGCGTCGCCGAATTCATTGTTGGCGTTGCCGAACAGATCGAAGCCAACGGCGAAGTAGCCGTTCGGTACGCCGGGGATCGTGAAATAATTTGTGCCGTAGCCGAGCGTGCCGCCGGACTTGCCGGGCGTCACGTTCTGCTCCGTGCCGTCGACCAGGAAGAAGGCGAGACCGTCAGCGCCGGAGCCACCCGCCATGTAGTAGTCGAACACGATCTGTACACCGAGTGATGAGCTGAACGCCTGGTCGTAGACCAATGTGCCGCTCTGGTTTCCGAGGGCTTGCGTGAGCCGCGCGACCTCGCCGTTGGTCGCGTCAGCCTGGGTAGTGGTGAAGAAATCCGCGTCGCCCTGGACACTCCAGCTGCCGATCGAATTACCGCTCGCGCCAGTGAAGTCCTGATCCTCGACCAGGGTGGCGGCTTGCGTCAGCCCACTCAGCAGACCAAACAGTGTGGCGGCGAGGATGCGGGTAGTCGCGGAAGGCTGGCAGGGCGAGCGCAGGCAAGTTGTTGTCATTCATTGTCTCCGGTAGGAAGTTGGCGAAGCATAAGCGCCACATTCCTGGCTGGTCAACTCGGAATTCGCTCTCGCTGCACATTTCCACACGCCATGCCTTGCCCTACCCGTCGAGTTGCGGTCGGCGCTGACACAGATCGATGCGCTCGGTTCGACGGAGTTCCTGTCCAGTGCCAGGGTACAGTGAGAAACCGGCTATATTGCCGACGGTATCGCCGAAACGACCAGCATCCCTGTCCCGGGCGGCTATCCTGACCGTCAGTGGTGCATGTTCCATGTCCTTGCGATGCTGTATTTCTATACAGTTTATCGCTTAGATGCGGGATCATGAAACCTCAGTTGTGATGCCGGACAGTGCCAGACATTGCCAGCCAGTGCCGGTCACTCCCGACTCTATTGTCAATAAGCGATTTTATCTTTTTATGTATGGCTTATTTTCCTGCTAATCGGTAATACCATGAAAAATACCATGCTCAGAAATTTCTTCAAAAAACTGGATTCTTCGTCACCCTATAACTTCAATGCCGCCTGTAAATCTTCGTGCTCAAATGCACTGGCCAATCCCACGCTATTCACTGACTACGATCCTCGATACCAGTTTTTGCGTAATCGGCACGATCACTATGCTGACCGGAAACGCGACCAGCATGGATATTCCCCAGGCTCTGGGCCATTGCGTTATCACATCAATGAAGGCCGCTAACTCTATCGACAGCATGGCCAGGGACATCACGCCTGACATCAACAGCGACATGAGAAATGAAAACGTGTGAAACTGGAATTTTCGCGGAATCATTTTGGAATCTCCTGCTTGGCTGTAATTCAGACCTGTCGCAGCGGTGACAATGCTTCTTCCAACTGCGCAACCAACTCCAGGTTTGTGAGTACACCTTCGCCCCGGTCAAAGTTCTTGAAGAACTCAGGGACAGACAAAGAGGCTATCACCTTGCCCGCAAAAAAGTGTGCGGATTCAATGGCAAGAGATAACACGCTTTTCGCACCACTCGCCCCCGGGGATGTCGACAGCATGATGACCGGCCTGCCCTGATAAACTTCCCGGTTTTTTCGTGAAGCCCAGTCAAACAGGTTTTTGTAGGCCACGGTATAGTTGCCGTTGTGTTCCGCGTAGGAGATCACCAGCGCATCTGCTTCCGCGATTTTATCGAGAAAGCGGGACGCTGCTTCGGGTATGCCATGGGCCTCCTCGAGATCGCTGTTGTAGATGGGCATTTCATAGTCATTGATATCGATAATTTCGACATCGCTATCAGGCAGTAGTGTAGAAGCATAGCGAATTAAATCCTTGTTTATCGACTTGCGGCTATTGCTTGCTGCGAATGCTAAAACTTTCATGTTATCCTCCTGTAAAGAGCGTCATTCAATTTTGGGGTGGTGATTCGAGGCGGCCGAGTTTGCCGGCCGCATGGTCCGCTTCGACCTGTGCTATTTCAGCCTCGTTGTTCATCACGAGGGGGCCCTTCTGGACGAAGGCTTCCCTAACGGGCAGGGCGGCAAATAGCGCAAAGTGTGCGCCTGAATCTGCAACATTCGTAAACTCAATCGTATTGGTGGCGGATCCGGAGGTTGCTTCGATAGCGATGGATTCGCCTGCTCGCAGTCTTACTTTCTCACCGGCAACAATGACTTCGATCCCGCCTTCTACTGCATATACCCAGCTGTTCTCTCCAGCCCGCAATTCGTGGGCAAAGGTGGACCCGGCAGCAATCCTGCCGTCGAGAATGGTCATGGGCAGCGCGGGTGATACCTGGCCCGTAATGCCGTTGCTATCACCGAGTACGATGCGAACGCGATTGCCATCGGTTTCCAGGATGGGCATGTCCTGCGCTTTCACACGCAGTGATTCAGGCGCATCCTGTTTCATCCGCGCGGGCAGGTTCACAAATACCTGCAAGCCGTGAGTTCTTGCGCCGGCCCTGGGCGCCTCATCGTGAACAGCACCGGAGCCGGCCTTCAACCAGTACAGGTCGCCGGGCATCAAATCGAAATCGTTGCCAAGTGAATCCCGGTTGTGAAATTTACCCTCGCTGTCTTCAAAAAGTATGGACACAGCGGAGAGGCCGACGTGGGGGTGTGCACCAAAGGTCGATTCACTCATGCGGTAGTGATCGACCATTACCAGTGGGTCCATCGCACCGGAGAAATCGCGCTCCCGAAAAGAGCGCGCGGTAAATCCCGTGCCGATCTCGAGCTGGTGGCCACTTTGTGGGGCTGTGACAGATGCGGCCGGATTAACGTTGAATTCCGGTTTTTCGGCTAAAGAGGTTGCTGCGCTCATTGTTCGATCTCCTGGTTTGGCTACGTCGTAGGTACGATTTTGATATTACCGATGGAACGATAAGCGCGTGTAGATACAAAAAATGAAACTTTCGTTCTATAATTGGAACAATTAGTGCCTGAATCGGGATAGCGCCAGATGCCATGATTGACCTTAATGATTATTTCTACTTCGTTCACGTGGTTGAAAAACAGGGCTTTTCTCCCGCTGCGAGAGCCCTCGATATGCCCAAGTCACGTTTGAGTCGACACGTCACCAGGCTGGAAGAAAGGCTTGATACCCGGTTGATACAACGCACCTCGCGGCAGTTTAAAGTCACTGAAGCCGGCCAGGTCTTTTACCAGCATGCCAGGGCGCTGATCGAGGAAATGGAGGAGGCCGAAGCGGCGATACAAAGCCGCAAGGAGTCATTAAGCGGGCGCGTCACCATGAGTTGCTCGGTAGGTGTTGCCCAGTTTGCGATCAAGGACCTGGTGTTTGATTTCCTGGAAAAACACCCAAAGGTGGAACTGGTTCAACAGGTAACCAACCAGGCAATCGACCTCGTTTCCTCGGGCATCGATATGGCCATCCGTGGCCATACCGAAGCGCTGCCTGATTCGGCTCTTATTCAGCGACACCTGGCTAATGTGTCATGGCACCTGTTCGCGAGTCCTGAGTACCTGGCTCGAACCGGCACGCCGGAGTCGCCCTATGATTTACTTAAAAGACAAAGCTTGAAGGTGGGCTGGCAGCCTGTAACCGGACACTGGAGCCTGGAGCATACGGACGGATTAAAAACCACCATACCCTTTAGTCCGCAACTTTGCAGCGATGACATGGCCACTTTGAAGCAGGCAGCGGCGAAGGGGCTGGGCATTGTGAGCTTACCCAGCTACATCTGCAGGGATGAACTTAAGGACGGATCGCTGGTGCGTGTCCTGCCCGACTGGATCGCTGGAAATGCGCAGTTGAGTCTGCTGATGCCTTCACGCCGTGGACAATCGCCTGCTGTTCGTGTGCTGGCGGACTATCTGCTGGATAACTTGAAGGATCGGATTGGTGATCGGCCGGGTTAGCATGAATCCGCATCGAATAGGTGCGTCAGTTTCCTTGTGCTTGAGGCATCCATTCTGGATACGCTATTTACGAGTGAGCAGATTCATTTAACGCCTGGTAGTCTTTCCTGACTTCCAACGGGCTCTTGCCGATGACTTTTTTGAAGGCGCGCGAGAAGGCCGCTTCTGACTGGTAGCCAATATCCAGTGCGATGGAAAGCACCGTGTCTTTCGTCAGTTGCAGACTGGAATACGCCAGCGACATACGCCACTCGGCCAGGTAGTCCATGGGTGTATTACCGACCAGTTTCTTGAATTGCGTGGCGAAGCTGGTTCTGGACATGCCAACAGCGGTTGCCAGCTCTTCCAGCGACCAGTGCCTGTCGGGTTGATCGTGTATCAGCTTGAGTGATTTCCCGATACGGTCATCCTCGAGCGCAGTCAGCCAGCCGGTTTGTGAATCGTCCAGCCCGGACAGGTACTGACGCATGGCGGCTATCACGAGTATATCGGCGAGCCGGGAAATGACCGCTTCTGCGCCCACCGAGACCGACTGCGACTCCGACTTGAGCAGCTCTGCTACGCTGGTAACAATGCTGACGGAATCCTCTGAATCGGGATGGATCTTGATAAAGGGCGGCAGGATCCCGAGCAGTTTGATCGCAAGTGGGTGCTGGAATAACATGGCGCCACACACCATCCTGCCGGCCTCACCACCACCACCGAAATCCAGCGTTTCGTAGCGCTCGGTGACACTTTCGATGGGCAACTCGGTTAGCGGTGTTATGGTTTTGCATTCACCATCGGACAAGACATGCCCTTCACCCCCGGGGAACAGCACGAAGCCGCCCTCTTCCAGGCTGAACACAGAATCCTTCACGCGAAACTCTGCCGTGCCCTCGAGCACGATGTGATACATCATGCAGTTAGGCATCGGAGGCATGGCAATACCCCAGGGACGCGTCAGCCTCGAGCGGGTGTAAAACGCGCTTTCCATTCTCAAGCTGTCGAGCAGCTTGCCAACAGGATGATCTGTGATCTGTGTAGCTGCCCTTTTTTTGTAATCAAACGACATGCCTGGCCTCTTGTGCGTCTGATTGCGCGAAAAAAACTATAACCCGCTTCGTATTCAAATGGCGAACCGTTTGTCCTCTCTATCCGGATAAAAAACCCGGTTTTTGCCGGGTTTTTTATCATTGCATCCAATGTTCAAGGCTCAGACAACCAGCAGCAATCCCGAACTTGTTGCAGCCACTGTTCGCACATGATTCCAGAACACCCACTTGTCGAGGTAGCGCTGCCAGACCTGCTCACGCTCCGCGCCCGCATCTTGCAGCTGGTTATTCAACGGCACATTTCTGACCATGGTCACCAGGGTCGTCCCCACCAGGAACACGAGGCCACTGATGAACAAAAAACCCTCGGCAACGATGACGAGATACAGAGAGCCCAGTCCGGATATCCAGAACACCGCCATGAACACCGGGTTGAGAATGACCTTATTGATCTCGACCATGACATCTGCACCTGATTCAAACTTGACGAGTGATGCCATGACAGTATTCGAGAATATGAAATACAGCCCGACCATGATTATCATCGAGAGCTGGATCAATGACTCGATGAATTGCAGGATTTGAATACCCATGATCAGGCCGCCTCGGTGAAGAACTGCATATTTTTTTGAATATATTCATCGAAGCTCGTTGCAGGGCGACCTAGCGCACGCTCTACACCGTCGGTTGTCGATTCACTGCGACCGTCGAGCACCTCGCCGAACAAATAGGTCAGTGTTTCGATAACACCCTGCGGCACACCATCCCTAACCAGTCGAGATTCAAACTCGGCGATACTGATCGACTCGAAGTTAACTTTCCTGTTCAGGTGCTTGCTGAATCTGGCGGCGATATCGGCAAAGCTGATCAATTGGGGCCCGGTAACTTCATACAGCTGCCCACTGTGCCTGTCGTCGGTCAGCGACGCGATAACAACTTCAGCGATATCGTCGATATCAATGAACGGCTCAGTAATATCTGTGACAGGCAGGGCGATGTTGCCATCCATGATGAACTGGCGAAACAGACCCTCGCTGAAGTTCTGGTCGAACCAGGAGGCGCGAACGACCGTCCAGCTGATACCTGATTGTATGATGATGTTTTCACATACCTGGGCTGCAGGTTCACTGCGACCGGAAAGCAAAGTAATGTGTTTGACACCCTTCATCTTTGCCAGGGCGCAGAACCTGGAGATATCTTCAGGTGCTTTGGGTATGGCCAGGTCAGGGTAGTAAGTCAGGTAAACAACATCGATGCCATTGAGCGCTGCTGACCAGCTTGTCGGATCATCCCAGTCGAAATGCACTTCGCCGTTGCGGCTCGCACCTTTGGGTTTGAAACCAAGCGCCTTCAAACCCGTCATAACGCGTGAACCGGTCTTACCGGTAGAACCGATGATCAAGTGCTGTGTTGCTGAATTCATAATACTGTCCTCGTGTATTTGTTGATTTGACAAGGTCAGTGTAGTGGCGTGCGGACGGGATAGATTTGCCGTGCGTTCGAGATGCTTTGCACATCGTACAGGCGTTCGACGGGCAACGGAGGATGGCGGGGGCGTATTTGAATAGCCGAGGGCTGGCCCCGAAGGGGTGGAGGGCAGGATGCCCGGAATCAACCCGTGCTCGGGACGGTGGCGCAGGTAATGACCCGCATACTCGTCCCGGCTGGCCATCCTGGCCGCCGCAGCGTGGGGCATGATCCGCGTCCTTGCGATTCTGTGTTTTAACAGCCTATCGCTCAACTGCGGAATCTTGAAGCCTCAGCTGTGATGCCAGCGAGCGCCAGACATTGCCAGCCAGTTCCGGTCACCCCCACTCGGTTGTAAACGAGCAGTTTTTTTATTGAAACAATGGCTTAGTTGTTGACGCACGCGGTAATGCCATGAACAACACCATGCTCAGAATCGCTGCTAATCGCCTTGTAAATTACCACGAGAACGCTTTCACGTTGCACAGCCAGCCTGGTTGACTTACCAGACCTATTGGCATATGCTTTGGCATATGCCATTTGAACCAGAGGATACTCTAATGTCATCTACTGAACGCCATGTACGACTCTTTCGCAACGGGCGCAACCAGGCACTACGCATCCCTCGCGAGTTTGAGCTGGAAGGCGAGGAAGCACTCATCCACAAGGAGGGTGACCGACTGATCGTGGAGCCGATCCGTAAAGGCAGGCTGCTGGCGCTGCTAGCCTCCCTGCCCCCCCTGACTGAACCCTTCCCCGATATCGATGATGACTTGCCTCCCCTGGATGATGTAACGCTATGAGTGGATCGCTCGCGTATTTACTGGATACCAACATCCTGTCCGATCTGGTTCGCCATCCGCAAGGCGTGGTAGCAGCACAGATCACAAAGGCAGGCGAGGATACCGTCTGCACCAGCGTCATTGTCTCCGCTGAACTCCGCTATGGTGCGATCAAGTCAAACTCTGCAAAACTGGCAGAACGCATTGACATAATCCTATCGGCACTGGAAATCCTGCCACTGGAAACACCCGCCGATCATCAGTACGCAGCATTACGCCATCACCTCACACGCGAGGGAACACTCATCGGGCCAAACGATCTACTGATTGCTGCACATGCTCTCGCAAATGACCTTACAATTGTAACCGCCAATGTCGGCGAATTCTCACGGGTCCCGGGACTGAAAGTGGAGAACTGGCTACAGAATTAACCAACGACACCAGACCTAACTGCGGGGATTAATCCTCGTTACTTCAGCAGCAAACGAATCGTTAGTACGAATTCTGGGAAAATCGAGTCCACTCTCGATTCGCCGCAAATAACGCTTGGATCTTAATACCTGCTGCTGCCTGTCAGTGCCAGACAGTGCCAGACAGTGCCCCCCAGTACTGGCTACTCCCACTCTATTATCAATAAGCTTTTTTATCTTTTATATTCAATTGCTTATTTTCCTGCTAAACGGGAATACCATGAAAAATACCATGCTCAGAAAATCCTTCAAAATATTCGAAAAAAATGCCGATTGAACACTGATACACAGCACCTTAGGCCACCTTCCGGGCTTTGACTTCCAGGTGAATGCCCTCCTGCTCCTGCAGATATTGAATCACCGCAAACAGGTTACTCGCCTGGGGATTGCCTTTTGGCCCGAACATGCGCATGAGGCTCTTGCTCGACTTGTCGAAGACCTGGGAGAGTTCCTCGAACCCGATCGTCGCATTGATATAGTCACGCAGCACTGCCTTGCCGGTATCGACATCACCAGCAAGCAGGCACTCGACCCCTTCCTGCAGCAGGGCCTTGCGAAACGCCGGATCCCGTTGGGCACGTGCCTGTATGGTGTCCTTAAAATCTTTCGTCAAAGCCATCATGTCACCTCTTGCCGTTTCCGTCGCTTATAGTCGCGCCAGTTAGCTTTCGCGGCAGTGATATCGGCGTCCTGCCGCTTCTTGGTACCGCCCGCGAGCAATATCACCAACCGGTCGCCGTCCTTGCCAAAATAGATCCGATAACCGGGACCGAAAATCTATCCGGAACTCATAGACGCCGGCACCCACACCTTTCACATTAGAGAAGTTACCCTGCTCCATCCGATGGACTGCTGTTGCCACCTTAACCGCAGCGGACTACGAACATGTCGGACCTGTCCAACACCAGATGCGCAGATACCGCTCTAACTACAGCGGTCTAACTCTACAGACAGTTCAACTGTCACCGTGGGCTGTGCGGAACGCGCAACGCCTCCATCGATCGGTGCAAAACATCCTTCGCAGATTGTAGGAACAACACAGCCCAGTTTATGGTTCATCACGGTTTTTTTGAAGAAGGTGGATTGGCTGATGGTGTTTTAGTGGAACGCGTTTATTTCATATCGGTATCAACAAAGCTGTTTAGGTCATAAATGGTCCGAATTACATGCAAAGACTTGTTGTTCGATATTTCTTCTAATTTTCGCATAAAACCCTCATTCCAAAATTTAGGGCAAAGTCTTAATGTTTTATAGCTTTGCATCGTTCCTTTTAAAACTGAACTACCCTCAGGCCATCCTTCAGGCTTGATAAACATTCCTTTTAGTAAACGCTTTGTCACAAACCAATAACTGAAAATATATGGAAGATCTATATAGATCAAGGTATCAGCTGCATCCAGCCGATTATAAAATGACTCCATTGGGCCGAATCCATCAATGATCCAGCTATCTGAAGAGAGTATCTTTTCATGCTCACTATCATAGGTTTTTCGGTCAACCATTTCACCGTTGCTTTTGTACACAATGGAATCTAATGGATACAACTTGATACCCGTAACTGATGCCAGATTTTTGCTTAAAGTGGATTTACCACTTCCAGGTTTACCGAATACCGCTATTTTGTTCATGCTACTTCCAGTAATCGAGACTAAGCCAACTGCCCGGCATATTTGTCTTCTACAAATTTGCCGAACAACAACCATAGACAGAACGCCAGTTCTGCCAACAATGGAACCAGGTAGGCCGGTTCGACGAAAGTATGGTATTCAACGGCAAATAATCTTGTATAGCTGCCAATTACATAGATAACAGCCGCTATGACCAGACCATGCCCAAGCGGCCTCGGGCAGAATCCTGATCTGATGACCAGCACACCGAGTGCAATATTGGCGATACCGAAGAATATAAGCCCAAGGTCATAGCCGTAAGCATGCATGTCGATGAGCAGCGATAGCATGAAATAGGTCTGAGCATCCGGCTGCGCGTTGCCAGTAAGCAGAAGATACGTCGCATAATAGAACAATAGGCTCATTCCGATGATGACTGCCTGGACCAGGCGGAACACCATGGCGAACAAGGCCAATGTCTTATCGACCTGCCTGAACAGCAGGTAAAGCACGATGGCGATCGCCACATCACAGAGCAGCATGATCGAATCTGCGAGGAAGCCAGTCTTGAACAAGGCGCTGTATGCGAGGATGTTTGCCGCTGTCACGCTTATATCCATGTCGTCGTACAAACTGCCCCGGATAAACAATTCGCTACCGATACCACATGCGATGATGACCAGGTAGAGCAACCCGGCTGCCCTACCCAGCAGTCTTATGTCATGATCTGTCTGCATAACTTGATCTCGTGTTTTCATCACATCTCTTCCACCCCTGCTCACATCCCTAAACGGTTATCACCATCTCCGCACTACCGTAGCGGACTTTAGGCAGGAAAGCATTTTCATCCTCCGGGTCGCGCACACCCAGCGCACAGATAACCGATGACTCCAGCGAACGTTCATGCAATCCCAGCACCCTGTCAACGCCTTCGCTTTCGAAGCCGGTCATAGGACAGGTGTCGATCTTCATCACCGCGGCCGCAGTCAACAGGGTACCCAGGGCAATATAGACCTGTTCATGCGCCCACTCCCTTCTGCGTTGCTCACTCATGTTTCTGATAACTTCCTTCATATGCGTACTGATGCTGTCGAGTACATCCTTTGGTAGATCACGAACCCCCATCAAGGTATCCATATATCTGTCGACCGTGGCATCACCGATATCAGTCTGCGCCGCAAGTACGACAAGGTGCGAACAGTTGACCACCTTATCCTGCCCCATGGCATATTCGTACAGTCTCTTGCGAGTATCTATGCCATCGACCACGATCATACGCCAGGGTTGTAGACCGTACGCACTCGCACTCAGGCGTGTCGCTGTCAGCAGCTCGTTTACCTTATTTTCTTCGATCCGTTCTGTTGTGAACTTCCTGACGGCATAACGCCAGTTGAGCGCTTCGGTAATATTCATCATCTTGTCCTCTCGGGTGTATAGGGTTTAGTTCATTACTGTGCCGACACGGCTAGTGCCGCCTGCCTGGACTGCTCCATCGACCGGATGACCGTGGTCATGAGAACGCCGACAAAGATCAGGCCCATGCTGACCAGATCATTACCGTCGTAGCTTTCACTCCACAACATGATCCCCGCGAGCATGGTTACTACGGATATGACATATCCCATCTGGCTCAGATATACCGGCCCACCTTCGCGCAGAAGGTAGAACGTGCTCAGGTAGGAGGCACCTGCAAACAGTGATAACAGTGCCAGCGCGAGTACTGCGTCGCGATTAGCTAGCATACTGATATCGAGATTTCCGGTTGCGGCATTGATCAGCAGTAACGCCAGTCCCTGTACCGTTAACATGCCGATAGCCAGCTGCGTGGCGTCACTTCCTTGCGGCCAGTAGTGGCTTCGATACAGGTTGCTGGCGGCAAGCGACGCAGGGATACCGAGGCCGAGTAATGTATATCGCCAGTCGCCATCATGCGCCATGCCGGGTTCCGATATCCCGTTCGGCATCACCAGCAAGGTGACACCGATCAGCCCGAGTACCAGGCCGATCAGTTTTACCGGGTGTCCCTGCTCCAGTTTCAGCACTCTTGCGATGCCATAGGTGATGACCGGCGACAAGGCTGTCAGCAGGCCGACCGTACCGACCTGCAATTCGCGCATGACGATGAAGGCGAGCACGTATGGCAGGCTGATCCCCAGCAAACCGCCAACCAGGTAATACTGCAGGTGTTGCCAGTCCCATACCGGGAGACGACGCGAAGACCCAGCGCTGAACCGGGACACAGCCAATACCACCAGCGCACCACCGGTCATCTGCCAGAACAGGATATACATCGGGGCCAACTGTTCGTTACCGGCCTGCTTGCCGGTAACGAAGACACCGGCGGCCAGCGTACCCGACAGTAGCAACAGCAGAAGCGCTTTCATCGTCCTGCCTCCCCGTCGTATCGCGATCCCAGATCTGCAGGTAGCTGGGTAAGCTCGATGACATTACGGTCAGGATCACGGAAAAAGATCGAGGTCTTTCCGTCACCGAATGTCACCGGACCTTCTGTCACCGTGATACCGGCAGCCTCAAGATCCCGCAGCGTGACGTCGATGTCCGCCACCTGCAGGGCGATGTGGGTATACCCCGGATACCGCGGCGCCTGGTCCATCAGTATGTTGTCGGTCATCGGTGCATCAGCAGAATCCAGCAGGTTGATCTCCGTACCTGCCGCATTGCGCAACACCACCACGTGTTCCTGGCGGTCATCACGGATGACACCGAACCCGAACTGCTGATAGAAAGCGACTGTGCGTGCGAACTCATGCACCCGTACACCGACATGGTCGAGCCTGTTTACCGCGATCATGATTCACCTCCCGCATTATCACGAGCGCCACGTACCGGCAGGGCGATCGGGCGAATGGGTGCGGCATCCGATCCACGCAGTTTCAGCGAGCCGCCGATGAAGGCGAACTCGTATACCCGGTCACGCGACAACGCTTCCAGGTACACCAGTTCCATGATCGGTGCGCCCTGCTCGGCCAGCAGGTAACTATGCACCGGCACATAGTTGTTCTCGACCTCGGAAGGAAAAGCCTCAAAACTGAGGTTGTCGGCGCCGACGATCATGGCGCCGCTTTCCTCGACCAGGAAACGCGCCGCCGCCATACCTATACCGGGCGGATTGGCCATGTAGGACGAGGCGTCTGCATAGTCCTGCATGCGACCGGTGCGGATCAGCACGACATCGCCCTGCTCGAGTGTCGTGCCCTGTTTATCCAGTGCATCGACGAGATCATCACGCGTCACGCGATAACCGGCTGGCAGCATATCGACACCCTTCGCCTGGGCCACATCGATCAACACACCGCGTGCGATGATGGGAGGGATGTTTTCTGCACCAGCGACGGTCCAACCACGATCACCGAGGTGCTCCTCGGCACGAAAGCCGTTCCATATCTCGCCGTTGAGACCAAAATGATTGAGTGCGTCGATATGAGTGCCCATGTGGGTGTATAGCGAGATCGCCGCGCCGGTATAGCTAACGTGCTCGTTCATCGCTTTACCCAGGCCCAGCGGATCGTCGATGACCGTGCCGTGTGGCGTATGGGTCATCCAGATACGGTAGTGCGGATCACCCGCTGCCTGCCAGCTAGGCATACCGATGAAATACTCGACCGACAGGTCGTAGCTTGTTCCGCCTGTGATACGCGCCAGAATGGCCTGCTGCGATGCGGGGGTCATCAGATTCAGGCGGCCGATCTCGTCAGCCGAACCCCACGGACTCTTACCCACAGTGCGGCCGGAAACTGGCTGCAGATTGTCTGTCTGGGCGATAGTTTGCTGGACCGCTCCGGCCGCACTCATCACTGTCGTGGCCATCAGGATGGCCCGTGCCATCTTGCCTGGTGTGCGATTCTGTCTGTTCATGCCTGTTCTCCTGTTTACCGATTAATTGAATTCCGGCTGCGTCGGTAGGACCTTCCGCCTTGAGAACAAGCATAATGATCAATTTAAGTTTGATAATTGTCTAATTATGAACAATACTGTTCACATATATTTACTAATAAGCATGTGATCGGGGTGTTATGCAGAACCTGACAGACATCGCGGTATTCGTGCAGGTGGTGGACAGCGGCAGCTTCACCGCGGCTGCCGAGCGGCTTGAACTGACACGTTCGGTGGTCAGCAAATACATCAGCCGCCTCGAAGACCGGCTCAAGGTACGCCTGCTCAACCGCACCACACGGCGGCTCAGCCTGACTGAGGCCGGACAGATTTTCTACGAACGTTCACAGTTCGGACTGGGCGAGATCGAGGCCGCTGAGGCTGAAGTCGCGAAGCTGCAGGCGACACCGCGTGGCAGGTTGAAGATCAACGCCCCGATGTCCTTCGGTATCCTGCATATCGCACCGGCGATGGCGGAATTCCAGAGGCAAAACCCCGAGGTGCAGCTGGACATGAACCTCGACGACCGCCAGATCGACCTCGTCGAGGAGGGCTATGATGTTGCTATCCGTATTGCCGAGCTACCGGATTCGAGCATGGTGGCAACGCCGCTTGCGCCCTGCCATCATGTCGTCTGTGCTTCGTCCGACTACGTTGAAAGCCACGGCGCACCCCGTACACCGGACGAACTGCGCAAACACAACATCCTATCCTACCGTTATCAGGATTCGCCCAATGAATGGCGCTTCCTGTCGCCGGATGGCCGTTACAGCTCGGTACCCGTCACCGGCAGCATCGAGATGAACAACAGCCTGGCATTGAGGCAGGCAGTACTAAGCGGCGCGGGCATCATGCTGACACCTACCTTTATCGTCGGTGAAGACATCGCTGCCGGTAGACTGGTGAAACTGTTACCTGAGTATCGCGCAAAGGAAGTGACCATCTATGCGGTGTATACAGGTCGGCGTCACCTAACACCGAAGGTGCGTGCGTTCATCGACTATATGAAAAAACGGCTTTCCGATCCGCCGTACTGGGACAAAGGCATCTGATGGCAGGCGCAAGCAGACCAATATGGCGATGACAGGATATTCAAGCATCGCGTAATTTGCTGAGGTATCGACACCGTACATGCTTATGTGCTTACAGACCTGCCTGAGATCATCGGCAGTTAGAAAATAAAAGGGTGCGGTAACAAATGAGAACTATTGCGATGTGTAATGATTCTTGATTGTCACCGACTCCTTCTGTTCATAGTTCAACGGCAGGATCTTGATGTCTCAGCCGATATGCCAGTCGTTGCCAACCAGTGCCTGACATTACCCGTGAGTGCCAGTTATTCCCACTCGATCGTCCCCGGCGGCTTTCCGGTGATGTCGTACACCACGCGCGAGATGCCCTTCACCTCGTTGACGATGCGGCGAGACACCAGGTCCAGGAACTCGTAGGGCAGGTGCGCCCAGCGCGCCGTCATGAAGTCGATGGTCTCGACGGCACGCAAGGCGACCACGTAGTCGTAGCGGCGGCCGTCACCGGTGACGCCCACGGACTTCACCGGCAGGAAAACGGCGAAGGCCTGGCTGGTCTTGTCGTAGAGGTCGTGGCGGCGCAGTTCCTCGATGAAGATATGGTCGGCCAGGCGCAGGATATCGGCGTAGGGCTTCTTCACCTCACCGAGGATGCGCACGCCCAGGCCCGGGCCCGGGAAGGGATGGCGGTAGACCATGTCGAAGGGCAGTCCCAGTTCCACGCCCAGCTTGCGCACCTCGTCCTTGAACAGCTCGCGCAGCGGTTCCAGCAGCTTGAGCTTCATGTGCTCGGGCAGGCCGCCGACGTTGTGATGGGACTTGATCAGGTGCGCCTTGCCGGTCTTGGCTCCGGCGGACTCGATCACGTCCGGGTAGATGGTGCCCTGGGCCAGCCAGGTGGCGTTCTTCAGCCTGGCGGCCTCTTCCTCGAACACCTCGATGAACATATTGCCGATGATCTTGCGCTTGCGCTCCGGGTCATCCACGCCTTCCAGGGCATCCAGGAAACGCTTTTCGGCATCGACGCGGATCACCTTCACGCCCATGTGTTCGGCGAAGGTGGCCATGACCTGGTCGCCTTCCTGATAGCGCAGCAGGCCGTTGTCCACGAACACGCAGGTGAGCTGGTCACCGATGGCCTTATGCAGCAGGGCCGCCACCACCGAGGAATCCACGCCGCCGGACAGGCCCAGCAGCACCTCTTCGTCGCCCACCTGCTCGCGCACGGCCTGGATGCTTTCCTCGACGATGTTGCCAGGCGTCCACAGGGTCTCGCAGCCGCAGATGTCGCGCACGAAGCGCTGCAGGATGCGGCCACCCTGGTTGGTGTGGGTCACCTCGGGATGGAACTGCACAGCGTAGTAACCGCGTTCGTCGTCGGCCATGCCGGCGATGGGCGCGCTGTCGGTGCTGGCCATCACCTTGAAGCCCGGCGGCAGATCAATGACGCGATCCCCGTGGCTCATCCACACGTCCAGCAGGCCGTAGCCCTCGGGGCTGGCATGGTCCTCGATGTCGGTCAGCAGGCGGCTGTGGCCGCGCGCGCGCACCTGGGCGTAGCCGTATTCATGGTGGTCGGCGTTCTCGACCTTGCCACCCAGCTGCATGGCCATGGTCTGCATGCCATAGCAGATACCCAGCACCGGCACGCCCAGTTCGAACACCGCCTGCGGCGCACGCGGGGTGAACTCCGTCGTCACCGTTTCCGGGCCGCCGGATAAAATGATGCCCTTGGGCTTGAAGGTGCGCAGTTCCGCGTCGTCCATGTCAAAGGGATGGATCTCGCAGTACAGGCCGATCTCGCGCACCCGGCGGGCGATGAGCTGGGTGTACTGGGAGCCGAAGTCGAGGATCAGGAGACGGTGGGCGTGGATGTCGGCGTGGGTGGTCACGATAGCAGGCTCAATGTGAAAGTGGCGGTCGGAATCGATTGGCACCCGTAGGAGCGGCCTTCGGCCGCGAACCGGTTCGCGGCCAGAGGCCGCTCCTACATGGGGTCAGGCTATACCCGGTAGTTCGGCGCTTCCTTGGTGATCTGCACGTCATGCACATGGCTCTCGGCCATGCCGGCATTGGTCACGCGCACGAACTGGGGCTTGGTGCGCATCTCCTCGATGGTGGCGCAACCCGTATAGCCCATGCTGGAACTCAGGCCGCCCATGAGCTGGTGAATGACCGGCTGCAGGGCGCCCTTGTAGGGCACACGACCCTCGATGCCTTCCGGCACCAGCTTCTCGGCCTCGCTGCCTTCCTGGAAGTAGCGGTCGCTGGAGCCCTGCGAGGCGCCCATGGCGCCCAGCGAGCCCATGCCACGGTAGGACTTGTAGGAGCGACCCTGGAACAGTTCCACCTCGCCGGGCGCCTCCTCGGTGCCGGCGAACATGCTGCCCACCATGATGCAGTGGGCGCCGGCGACGATGGCCTTGGCCATGTCGCCGGAATAGCGGATGCCGCCATCGGCGATGAGCGGCACGCCAGACTTCTTCAGGGCCGCCGCCACGTTGGCCACGGCGCTGATCTGCGGCACGCCGACGCCGGCAACGATGCGGGTGGTACAGATGGAACCGGGGCCGATGCCCACCTTCACCGCGTCGGCGCCGGCCTTGACCAGGGCCTCGGCGGCGGCGGCGGTGGCGATGTTACCGCCGATCACCTGCACCTCGGGGAAATGCTTCTTCACCCAGGTGACGCGGTCGAGCACACCCTGGGAATGACCATGGGCGGTATCCACCACGATCACGTCCACGCCGGCCTCCACCAGGGCGGCGACGCGTTCGTCGGTACCGGCGCCCACGCCCACGGCGGCGCCCACCCGCAGCCGGCCCTGGTCATCCTTGCAGGACAGGGGCTTGTCGGAGGCCTTCTGGATGTCCTTCACCGTCACCAGGCCGCGCAGCTGGAACTTGTCGTCCACCACCAGCACCTTCTCGATGCGGTGCTCGTGCAACAGGCGGATGATCTCGTCCTTCTCGGCGCCTTCCTTCACGGTCACCAGCTTGCCCTTGGGGGTCATGATGCTGGACACGGGTGCATCGAAGCGCGATTCGAAGCGGGTGTCGCGGTTGGTGACGATGCCCACCAGCTGACCGCCCTCCACCACCGGCACGCCGGAGATGTTGTGGGCGCGGGTCAGGGCCAGTACCTCGCGGATGCTGGTACCGGGGCCGACGGTGATGGGATCCTTGATCACCCCGCTCTCGAACTTCTTCACCGCCCGCACCTGCGCCGCCTGCTGTTCGTTGGTCATGTTCTTGTGCACGATGCCGATGCCGCCCTCCTGGGCGAGGGCAATGGCCAGGCGTGCCTCGGTGACGGTGTCCATGGCCGCCGACATCAGCGGGATGTTGAGCCGGATCTCGCGGGTCAGGTTCGTGGCCAGGCTGACATCCCGGGGCAGGATGCTGGAGTGGGCGGGCAGCAGGAGTACGTCGTCGAAGGTGAGGGCTTCCTCGGCAATGCGCAGCATAGGGGGTGTCCATCTCGGGGCAGTCTGGAAGACCGTGCATTATAGGTTTTGGCCACCGGGGGGTAAAGGAGCCCCGGAAATGAGGGCGTTTTCCCGCCGCGCCGGAATCCGCTATCCTGCCGCCATGGCCAGCCCCCCCGACAGCCGCCCGGAACGGGATATCTTCAGCGTTTCCCGCCTCAACCGCGAGGCGCGTGCCGTGCTGGAGGGCAATTTCCCCCTGTTGTGGGTGGAAGGCGAGATCTCCAACCTGTCCCGCCCCGCCTCCGGACACTGGTACTTCAGCCTCAAGGACAGCCAGGCCCAGGTGCGCGCGGCCATGTTCCGCAACCGCAACCAGCTGCTGCGCTTCAAGCCGGCGGACGGCACCCAGGTGCTGGTGCGGGCGCGCATCAGCCTCTACGAGGCCCGGGGCGACTACCAGCTGATCGTCGAGCACATGGAGGAGGCCGGCGACGGCGCCCTGCAGCGCGCCTTCGAGGAACTCAAGCAGCGCCTGGCCCAGGAAGGTCTGTTCGACCCGGCCCACAAGCGCCCACTGCCCGTCCTGCCGCGCCGTATCGGGGTCATCACCTCCCCCACCGGGGCCGCCATCCGCGACATCCTCAGCGTGCTGGGGCGGCGTTTCCCCGCCATCCCGGTACTGATATACCCGGTGCCGGTGCAGGGCGAGGGCGCCGGGGCACGCATCGCCGCCGCCCTGCGCCGCGCCGGCGCGCGGGGCGAGTGCGACGTGCTGATCCTGGCCCGCGGCGGCGGCTCCCTGGAGGACCTGTGGGCCTTCAACGAGGAGGCGGTGGCGCGGGCCCTGTACGACAGCCCCATCCCGGTGGTGAGCGGGGTGGGCCACGAGGTGGACGTCACCATCGCCGATTTCGCCGCCGACCTGCGTGCCCCCACCCCTTCGGCGGCGGCGGAGGCCGTCAGCCCCGACGGCCAGGCCTGGCTGCAACAGCTGTTGCGCCTGGACGGCCGCCTGCTCGCCCTGCTGCGCCAGCACCAGCGCCAGGCCCTCCAGGGCCTGGAGGGCCTGGGGCGACGCCTGCAGGCCCAGCACCCCGGCCAGCGCCTGCGCCAGCGTGCCCAGCGCCTGGACGAACTGGACCAGCGCCTGCGCCGTGGCCTTGACCGGCGCCTGGCCCGGACCCGCGCCGATCTGGCGCAGTGGCAGGCCCGGCTGCGCGGGGTGGCCCCCGCCCCGCGCCTGGCGCGCCTGGCCGGGCAGCATGCCGAACTGAAAAGGCGCCTGCGCGCCGCCCTGGAACATCAGCTGAAGGAGCGCCGCCAGGCCCTCAAGGGGCTGGCGCGCGCCCTGGAGGCCGTCAGCCCCCTGGCCACCCTGGCGCGTGGCTACAGCATCACGAGTCGGGTGCGCGACGGCATCCTGCTACGTGAAGCCAGCGAAGTGAATATCGGTGAGGAAATTGAAACCCGGCTGGCCGACGGCGCCCTGATCAGTGTCGTGCAACACAAGGCGGCCAGGCGCCCGCGATGACCGACCGGCCTCGTCAATTCCGCAGATCTACCGGCGAGGTGAACATCAGCAAGCCGTAGTCGCGATCGTAGGCCTCCTTCAGGCGCGCGACGATCCGGTCGCACAAGGCCTGGTCGCCGACCACCTCCAGGCGGATGTTGCTGTCCTTGCGCCAGTTCCCCCTGCGCAGGCCGTGGTGGCCGCGCCCGCGCACGTCGCTGACGGTGTAGCCCAGTGCTCCGAGCGCGCCGATTTCATCGATAAGGGTATCCTCGAGCACGGACTCGCTGATGATGGTGAGCAGAAACATTGGCTGGTCAGACATGAGGTCACATCCCGATGCCGTGGGCGTAGCGTGCCATCCAATAATAGATCGGAATCCCGAAGAAGATATTGAACGGGAAGGTCACGCCCAGCGATGCACCAATCGACAGGGCCGGGTTCGCCTCTGGCACGGCGATGCGCATCGCCGCCGGCGCGGCGATATACGACGCACTGGCATAGAGCGTGGACAGCAACAGGGTGCCGCCCACCGACAGCCCGAGCATGACACCGACCAGGGTGCCGCCGAGCGCGGCGATCAGCGGCATCACCACGCCGAAAGCGACCAGGAAGGCCCCGTAGCTGCGCACATCCGCGAGACGACCCGCCGCAACCAGGCCCATTTCGAGCAGGAACAGTGCCAGTATGCCCTTGAACAGGTCGAAGAACAGCTTGTCGAGCGGCTCTATGCCCCCGGGGCCGGCGATGTAGCCGATGATCAGGCCGCCGGTGAGCAGGTAGATGCTCTTGCCGAAAAACACCTCGTGCAACAGGCGCCCCCAGCTCACCTTCCCCTGTCCATATCGCGCCAGCAGGATGCCGATCACCAGCGCCGGCATCTCCAGCAGCACCAGGAACACCACCATGTAGCCTTCGTAGTCCTGCAATTCCTGGCCGAGGAAGGTGACACCGACGGAGAAGGTCACCACGCTCACGGAGCCATAATGAGCAGCGATCGAGGCGGAATCGGCGCGGCCCAGATGACCCAGGGAGCGCAGCAGCGGAAAGGCGACCAGCGGAATGACGCACGCCGCCGCGACGATGATCAGGCCATCGAGCAGCACCGCCGCGAGCGGGTAGCTCGCCAGCTTGACGCCACCCTGCAGACCGATGGCCAACAGCAGATAGATGCTCAAGGCATCGTAGATGCTGCCGGGAATCTTCAGATCGGAGCGCAGCAGGCCGGCCAGCACGCCGAGCAGGAAGAACAGCACCACGGGTTCGAAGCTCATCAGCTCACCTCGCTCGGTTGCGGGGGCGATCGTGGATCCGGCCACGGGATCGGAACTCCATGGCATCGATCCGGGTCTGATGTTCTTGACTATAGGCAGGTCGTTTCTTGAATAAAAGTAAATCTTCTATATACACTCCATTAACCACGGCTAATGGCAGAATACCTCCTGGCGGTTCGATACTGGTTTTTCCGGCGCCCCGGCGCTTCGGCACATAAGGTCACATCATGCGGCGCATCCTGACCACCTTACTCCTCTGCCTGATCCTGGCCCCCGCGGTCGCCCTGGAACTGCCGCGGCTTTCCGCCGTACCCGGCGGGATCGCGCTGGTGCCCCTGCCGGCCAGCCCGCAACGGCCCCAGGTGCAGTTCCAGAACAAGCCGGTGCTGGTCATCGAGCGCGAGGGCCAGTGGCTGGCGCTGGTGGGCATACCCCTCGGCAGCGCGTCCGGCCAGGCGGAGTTGCAGGTCAGCACCCGGGATGGCCCGCGCCAGACGCTGGCCTTCGCCATCGAGGACAAGGCCTACGAGACCCAGCACATCACGCTGACCGACACGCGCCGGGTAACCCCCAGCGCCGAGGACCTGGAGCGCATCGCCCGGGAGCGCACACGCATCCAGGCGGCCTTGCGCCACTTCTCCGATGACATGCCCGACAGCCTGCGAATGGCGCTGCCCCTGGAAGGACGCGAGAGCAGCCCCTTCGGCCTGCGCCGCTTCTTCAACGAGCAGCCGCGCAATCCCCACAGCGGCCTGGACATCGCCGCACCCGAAGGCACACCCATCCAGGCACCCGCCGGCGGGCTGGTCATCGATACGGGGGAGTATTTCTTCAACGGCAACACGGTATTTCTCGATCACGGCCAGGGGCTGGTGACCATGTACTGTCACCTGCACGAGATCCACGTGGAGGAAGGGCAGCGGGTGCAGGCGGGCGAGATCCTCGGCACCGTGGGCAAGACCGGACGCGCCACGGGACCCCACCTGCACTGGGGTGTGAGCCTCAACGACGCACGGGTGGATCCGAAGCTGTTTCTGCGTGAAGAGCAGGTGTCGGTGCAGGAATAGCAGGGCAGATGCGGGAACCGTCCTGTAGGAGCGGCCTCTGGCCGCGAACCGGCCGTGGAATGCGTCAAACCCTTCGCGGCCAGAGGCCGCTCCTACGGGGAAGAGGACGCTACCGGCTCGCCCTGGCGCAGGGGTTCCAGGTGCAGGTGTTTTTCCTCGGCACCGGCCTCCAGCAGGGCTTCGTGCAGGGCGGGCAGCAGTTCCTGGCGCCCGGCCGCGTAGATCTCCATGCCCGCCAGGTCCACGCCATCACGGCGCAGGGCATCCATGAACAGGTCCACGCGCCGGGCCACCTCCCCGCCACCCTTCAGGGGGTGATACTCGAAGATATCCAGGGCATCGGCCCAGGAACGGCACAGGTTGTCGAGGTATTGCCCGGCCTCGCCACTGTCCAGCCAGTAGAGTTCGATGGACTCCACCAGGTCCAGGGCGATGGCCTGTTCGATGAGCGCCTTGATGGGTGCGAAGCCCCCGTCGCAGGCCAGCATCAGCAAGGGTCGCGAGGCATCCTGGCCAAGCACGAAGCGGCCGCGCGGACCGACCACCATGATGCTGTCCCCCATGTTGAGCTCGCCCAGGGTGCCGGTGGCCGGATCTCCCGCCGCATGGGGGATGTGCAGCTCCAGTTTGCTGGCATCGCAGGGACAGCTGGCGAGGGAGAATTCGCCACCGCGACCCGCACCGGTCTCCAGCCATACATACTGGCCGGAGCGGAATTCCAGCCGCTGTCCCGGCTGAGGGCGCAACTCCACCAGGTTCATGGCGGAACCGCAGCTCCGCAGGCGGCGCACGCGGGTGTCGAGTCGCTGCTCCTGGATCTCCTCGTCAGGGTGCCGCTCGACCGCCTCGAGGACCACGTCGGTCACGGCGGTATGGCAGCAGAGCAGCAGCTCGCCCCGTTCCCGTTGCGCCTCGTTGAGTTCGTACAGCGGTGTTCGTGTCTGGCGCACCTCGCCGGAAACCAGTCGCCCGCGGCAACGCCCGCAGCTGCCGTCGGAACAGCCATAGCGCAGGGACAGGCCGGCGCTCAGGCCGGCGTCCAGCAGGTCCGCCGCGCCTTCCACGAAATAATCATGCCCGCTGGGCAGCACACGCACATGGGCCGCCAGGATGCGCAGGAAGGTTTCCTTGTCGAGCAGTTCGCGGGGATAGCCGTGCTGGTCCTCGTCGCCTTCCAGGACCTGCACGAACCAGGATCGGAAGGCCGCCACCTCGGCGCCCCCCTGCAGGCCGGCGACCGCTTGCTTGATCTGTTCCATCAGGTGGTTGTAGCGATGGATTTCCGTCTTGGCGGCGGCCAGTTCCTGGCCCAGCAGACTGACGCGCCGCGCCAGGGTATGCACATCCAGGGCCTCGGACTCGTGGCGCATGGCCTTGGCGAAGGCCTCTTCCATGAAGCGCTCCACGCGCTCGATCATGGTGTTGTCTTCCATCTGCGTGCCGGGATAGGCGCGCAGCAATTCCTCCACGTCCAGTTCGCCCTCGAAGGTGGACAGTTCACCTGCGCGGATCCGTTTCTGCAAGGTGCCGCGCTTGACGCCCACCAGTCGCGCCGCCTTGGAAAGGGTGATGTAGCGGGCCACGTCTCCTCCTAGCCTCGGTTGTCGCCCTGATTATAGGCCCGCATCAATCGAATTGTTCGAAATCCGGCAGCGGCGGATTACCGTCATGGATACGATTCCAGCGATACTGGCGATAGGCCTCGCGGGTATACAGGTAGGGATCGAGGGCACCGGCATCGCGCACCCGGGTGGCATCCAGCAATTGAACACGGGTATCGACGAGACGCAGGGCGAGGGCGGAATTGCGCTCACGCACCTCCTCGTGCTGGCTGACCAGGTCCATCTGGTTGTCCAGCAGGCGACCGCTGGTATCCCGCACCGTGCTCGGACCCATCAGGGGCAGTACCAGGTACCAGCCTTCACCGAAACCCCAGACACCGAAGGTCTGGCCGAAATCCTCATGGTGTTTGCGATGGCCCATGGAAGTGGCCACATCGAACAATCCGACGACACCGAAGGTGGTATTGAAGAAGAAGCGGGCGCTGTCGGAGGCGGCCTGCCGGGCCTTGCCCTGCAGGGCGCCGTTCACGATGACGATGGGTTCTTCCAGGTTCTGGAAGAAATTGTGCACGCCCTTCTGCACCGGCTTTGGCGTCACCCGCTGGTAGCCTTCGGCGACGGGCTTGAGCACGTATTGGTCCACCTTGTCATTGAACTTGTAGATGACGCGATTGACGGGCTCCAGGGGATCCGCGATCTCCTTGTGCGGCGGGCGCTGGGCGCAGCCCCCCGCCAGCAGCAGGGCCGGGACCAGGGTCAGGGTCACAACTTCCTTGCGGATCATCCTTAGCTCCTCGTGCAGTCAATGTCATTTACGACCAGCATAGCCATGTCATGCCGTGCCGGCCATCAGGCCATTTTCTATCGGCCCCGGGCGCGAAAATTTGAATCCCCTAGCGTTTACGCACGTGTTTCATCATTCGTTTGCGCCTGTATTCCTGACGCGGTGTCAGAGTGTTGCGGCGTCCCTCGTAGGGATTGCTGCCCGTCTTGAGTTCCAGTCGCACCGGCGTGCCCTGCAGGCGGAAGGCCTTGCGGAACACATTGACCAGGTAACGGTGATAGGACTGGGGCAGATGCTCGGTCTGGTTGCCATGAATCACGATCACCGGGGGATTACGCCCGCCCTGGTGCGCGTAGCGCAGCTTGACGCGCCGGCCGCGTACCAGCGGTGGCTGGTGGTCGAACACCGCCTTCTCCAGCACCCGCGTCAGTTCCGGGGTGGAGATGTCGCGATAGGCCGCGTCATAGGCGCGCTGCACGGAACCATAGAGATCGCCCACCCCGGTACCGTGCAAGGCGGAGATGAAGTGAAACTCGGCGAAATCCAGGAACGGCAGCTTCAGGTCGATTTCCCGCTTGAGCCAGTCCTTCTGGCCCGATTCCAGGCCGTCCCACTTGTTGACCGCCACCACCAGGGCACGACCCTTTTCCAACACGTGACCCGCCAGGGTGGCATCCTGCTCGATAATGCCGCCTTCCCGGGCATCCAGCACCAGCACCACCACATTGGCCGCGTCGATGGCCTGCAGGGTTTTGATGATACTGAACTTCTCGACGGCTTCGCTGACGCGGCTGCGGCGCCGCACACCGGCGGTGTCGATCAGGGTATAGCGCACGCCGTTACGCTCGAAGGGAATGAAGATGCTGTCGCGGGTGGTGCCCGGTTCATCGAAGGCGATCACCCGCTCTTCGCCGAGGATGCGATTGACCAGGGTGGATTTGCCCACGTTGGGCCGGCCGACGATGGCGACCTGGATACCGGCTGCCTCATCCGCGCCCGGTGCCTCCTCTGCGGCTTCCGGTAACGCCGCCAGCACTGTGTCCATCAGGGCGGTGACGCCGCGTCCCTGGCTGGCGGAAATGGCATGGGGTTCGCCCAATCCGAGGCGAAAGAATTCCGTGCGCGCCACATCCGGGTCCACGGCATCGGTCTTGTTGACCACCAGGTGCACCGCCTTGCCACTGCGGCGCAACCGCTCCGCCACCCGTTCGTCGCTGCTGTTCAGGCCGGCGCGGCCATCCACCAGCAGCAGCACCACATCGGCCTCCTCCACCGCCTGCCACACCTGGCGGGCCATGGCGCTGTCCACGCCCTCGGGGTCGTCGGCAAGGCCGCCGGTATCCACCACCAGGTAGGGACGCGGGCCGATCTTGCCATCGCCGTACTGACGGTCGCGGGTGAGCCCGGGCAGGTCCGCCACCAGCGCATCACGGGTGCGGGTCAGGCGGTTGAAGAGTGTGGACTTGCCCACATTGGGGCGGCCCACCAGGGCGATTACGGGAAGCATGAGGGTCTCGATGTCATGGAGCAAACCGGCACGGACCGGGAGTCATAGGTAACCGGATCAACGATCCGGGGATTGCACCTGCAAAACCGTGAGCAGGCCGCCCTTGCCGAGCACATACAACCGCTCGCCCACCGCTTGCAGGCGAGCGATGCCACGACTATCCGTGCGCAGGCGACCCACCAGGTCGCCGTCGATGCGCGACAGCAGGTGTACATAGCCTTCGTAATCACCTACCGCCACCAGGTCACCGAAGGGCACCGGGGCGGTCAGGTCGCGCAGGCGCAGGGCGTCCTGCTTCCACAGGGAGGCGCCATCGCGGCGATCGAGGCCCCAGACCTGGCTCTGGTCGTCGGTTACGTACAGCTGGCTGAAATCCACACCCAGACCGGCATAGGCGGACATCTCCCGGCGCCAGTCGATCTGGCCGGCGCGCATGTCCACCGCCGCCACCTGGCCCTGAAAGCTGACCGCATAGGCGGTCAAGCCATCGATGACCGGATCGGCGTCCAGGTCCACCATGCGTTCCAATTCGGAACGGCCACGGGGTTCGGCAATGGCCAGTTCCCAAGCGGTGCGCCCCTGCTCCACGCCCAGCAACGCCAATCGGCCATTGGCAAAACCCGCCAGCACGGCACCGCCGGCCAGGGCCGGGGTGCTGCTGCCGCGCAAGGTCAGTGCCGGCATGGTCCGGTCAAATACCCAACGTCGCTCGCCACTGGCCGCGTTCAGCCCGGTCAGGGTGCCATCGACACTTTGCACCACCACCACACCCCGGTCGATGCGTGGTACCGCCAGCACCTCGCTGGCAACCCGCGCCCGCCAGACTTCGGTCCCGTCACGCATGTCCAGCGCCAGCACCTCGCCGTCACTGGTACCCATGACCACCAGGCCTTCCCCGGCATCGACACCGGCGGAGATGGGTGCCCGGGTATTCACATCCCAGAGCGGTTCACCCTTTTCCCTGTCCAGTGCGTACACGCGCCCCTTGCGATCGGCAACATACACCTGGTTACCCACGAAGGCGGGTCTCAGGCTCACGAATTGCTTATCGTGGCCACTGCCGGCACGCCGTTCCCATACCGTCTCCAGCTTCACCCGCTGTTCGATGCCGGTGAGCGGCGTCGGTGGTTCGCTGGTGTCCTTGCCACGCAAGGCGCAACCGCCCAGCAACATCAACAACACGAAGTACCAGAGCCCGTGTTTCATAGTACGTCGTCCAGCTTGATGCGCAGCAGCGGCCGGGTGGGGGCATCCTCATCCAGCTGATCCAGGGCGACACGATAGGCGTCACGGGCCGCAGCCCGGTCGCCCCGGGCAAGGGCGATATCCCCGCGCAGCTCGGCATACAGGGGCGCGTACGCTCCCGTAGCCGGTGCCTGGGCGAGTTGCGCCTCGGCGGCGCTGAAATCCTCCATGGCCACCAGCAGGCGCACCAGGCGCAGGCGGGCGCTGTGACGAAGCGCCTCGGTCTTGCCACGCTCCAGCGCCCACTGCAACTGGGCGCGCGCCGCCTCCAGTTCGCCCTGTTCGATCTGCAGCCGGGCCATGCCCAGGGCGGCCAGTGCCGCGTAGGGACTGTTACTGTGCTCGCTCACCAAGGCGTCGCCGGCCTGGCTGACCTGCTCGGCATCGCTGCGCTCCAGTCCGTTCATGAACTGTACGTAGAGATGAGAGGCGGATTCCTGCTGGCGATCCTGGTAACTGAACCAGGCACGGCTGCCGAAGATCACCGCCAGGCCCAGCAACAGGCCGGTGATGACCGAGCTGCCGTTTTCCTTCCACCAAGTCTTGAAGGCCTCGATTTGTTCTTTTTCCGATTCGTATGCTTCCACGTATGCAATCCCCAGTGCTGTTCAATCTTCCTGTCGAAATGAAACCCGACCTGCAAAAATCCTGCTGTTCCGCTGCCGCGATCTGTCGGGCCGGACGCCGACAGGAGGCCTTCTACAGCGGCAGCAGCGCCGCCAGTCGCCCGGGCAGGTCCACCTCGGCCACCATTTCCTGTTCTCCGCCGCGCAAGGGCTTGAGGCCCACCTCGCCCGCGTCCAGTTCACTGTCGCCGAGGACCAGCGCCAGTTGTGCGCCACTCTTGTCCGCGCGCTTGAACTGGTTCTTGAAGCTGCCGCCACCGCCGTTGAGCAGCACGCGCAGTCCGGGCAAGGCATCGCGCAACCGGTCCGCCAGAATGAGGCCATGGGCCTCGGCACGCTCGCCGACCGTGACCAGGTAGACCTGGGGTGCGACGGAAGGGAACGCCACGCCGGATTCTTCCAGCAGCGCGATCAGGCGCTCGATGCCCATGGCGAAACCCACCGCCGGGGTGGAACGACCACCCAGGTATTCCACCAGGCCGTCATAACGACCGCCGGCACAGACCGTGCCCTGGGCACCCAGACGGGTGGTCACCCATTCAAACACTGTCCGGCCATAGTAATCCAGCCCCCGCACCAGTCGCGGGTTGAGTTCGTAGGCCAGGCCGGCGCCATCCAGCAGGGCGCACAGGCGCGTGAAGTGCTGCTTCGATTCCTCATCGAGGTAATCACTCAGGCGCGGCGCCGCTTCGATCAGGGCCTGCATGTCCGGGTTCTTGCTGTCGAGGATGCGCAGCGGATTGCTCTCCAGGCGCCGCAGGCTGTCCTCGTCCAGGCTCCCGCGATGCTGTTCCAGGTAGGTCACCAGGGCCGCGCGGTAGTGGCCGCGCGCTTCCAGCGTGCCCAGGGAATTGAGCTGCAGGGTCACATCGCGCAGTCCGAGTTCGCGCCACATGCGCGCCGTCATGAGGATCAGTTCCGCGTCGATGTCGGGGCCGGTCATGCCGAATACCTCGACACCAACCTGGTGAAATTGGCGGTAGCGGCCCTTCTGGGGCCGCTCATGGCGGAACATGGGACCCATATACCAGAGCCGCTGCTGCTGGTTGTAGAGCAGACCCTGCTCGATGCCGGCGCGCACGCAGCCCGCCGTGCCTTCCGGGCGCAGCGTCAGGCTGTCGCCATTGCGATCCGCGAAGGTATACATCTCTTTCTCGACGATGTCGGTGACCTCGCCGATGGAACGCTGGAACAGCTCGGTCTTCTCCAGGATGGGCAGGCGGATCTCCTGGTACCCATAGGCATGCAGCACGGTACGCACCCGGTCTTCCAGGTACTGCCATGCGGGGGTCTGGTCCGGCAGGATGTCGTTCATCCCGCGGATGGCTTGAATGCTGTTCGCCATAGTGTGCTTGTGTCGCTCAGGTGGGCAGGTGAAGTGCCCTACTCCAGACGCAGGCGTGCCACCGCGCCCCGGGAATGGGCCGAGGTGTCGATCGCCTGCCCGTCATATTCCAGGTCCACGCCCGCGGCATTCCCCAGCAACAAGCGGAAGGGTGGCGTGCCGGTCAGGACTTCGCGGCGTCCCGGAGACATCAGGCCGTACAACAGGCGCCCTTCCCGGTCCTGGATTTCCACCCAGCTCTCCTCGCGGAAGTTCAGCACCAGGCGTGCCTCCCGGGACGTGGGTCCGGAGCGAGGCTCAAGATCCGGAGACGGTTCCGGCTCGGATTCGGGCGCCACGGCC
>JAPHQV010000040.1 GCA_026197075.1 Gammaproteobacteria bacterium
GGCCCGCGGCCGCGCCGCGGCACTGCAGCGGCGACGGGCACAGGCGCAAGCCGGTGCCGCGCGCGGCGCTGCGAGTCGTCCGGCGTCGAGCGCGCCCGCGCCGGCTACGTCCAACAACGCCAGCCTGGCGGGGTTGAGCGGGCGCGAGCTGGCTCGTGCCCGACGGGCCATGCTGGCCCAGGGCGGAAAGAACGCAGTGCCCGGTGCAGCGCAGGCGGCTTCCGCCCCGGCGGGCCGGCAGCGTCCCAACGGGTCCGCGCCACGGCCGGCCCCGGCACCGCAGGCGGCACCGGCCCCGGTGGAGCAGCCCGTGGTGGAGGAAGAGGTCTCCAGCGCGGCGGACGTGGACGAGGGCTCGCTGGATACCCTGTGCGAGATCGTCGAACGCGACCCCGGTTCCCTGGGTGGTGACGCCAATCGCGTACGCCAGCTGTGCCGGGATCGGCGCCGCGCCCTGTCGAACCGCGGCAAGGCGGCCATGCCGCCCAAGCCCGGCCAGACAACGCGTGCTGCCCGCAACGGCAACAAGGGTGCCAGTGCGATCAACGGACGGGATGCCGCCCGCCAGCGGCGTGAGGCCATGGCGCGCAACGGTCGTGGTAACGCCCCGGCCGCGCGTCCCACCGGCCGCATGCGTCCCAATGCCGGCGAGGCGCCGCCCAAGGTCGAGGTCGGCACTACCCTGTCCGGCCGCCAGGTCACCGGCACCATGGTGGAGCGCGCGGGCCGGGTTACCGGCAACGAGCCGGGCGGCTGCCGCACCATCACCGGTACCGAATACGTGGGTAGCGAGCAGTACGCGAGCTTCTGCGACGCCAGCCCCGCGCCTGGGGCAGGCAAGGTCGGCGTGAGCGCAACCAGCCGCGGACAGCAAGTGAGTGGCAACGAAATCGGGCGTTCACCACGCGTGACCGGGGACGAAGCCGGCACCTGCAAGCCTGTAACTGGCACCGAGTACCTGGGCAGCGAGACCATCCAGGCCTTCTGCGGGACCAAGGGCCTGACCCAGCGCCCCGAGAAGGTGCCGGTGGGTGCCACCGAACGCAAGGGCATGGTCGTTACCGGTACCGATGAGGCCCGTACCGTGCGTGTTTCCGGTTCCGAGCCCGGCGCCGGCCGTCCCATCACCGGGTCGCAGTATGCCGATGCCGGCGCGGCGCGCATGACCATCAACGGCGCGCCGTCCAAGGTGGCCCTGACCCATACCGTGGCCGGTCGTCCCGTGTCCGGTACCGAGGTGGGTCGTTCCGTCAAGGTGACGGGTGATGAGGCGGGTTCCTGCCGTCCCGTCTCCGGTACCGAGTACCTGAGCAATGAACAGTTCGAGAGTGTCTGCCACACCCGGCCCGCGCCGACGCCCGCGAAGGTGGGGGTTGATGCCAGCCGTGGCGGAATGCAGATCACCGGCAACCTGGTGGATCGCACGGAGAAGGTGACCGGTAACGAGCCGGGTGCCTGCCGCAAGGTCACCGGGGCGCAGTACGGCGAGGGCCGTGTGTGTGGCGGTGGTGTGGACAAGGTGCGCGAGATGCACACCCTGTCGGGTCGTCCCGTGACCGGCAACATGGTGAACCACGGCCCAAAAATGAGCGGTGACGAGCGCGGGGGGTGCCTGCCCGTCACTGGGACCGAATATTACGGTCAGGAGCAGTACCAGGCGTACTGCGAAGGCACCCCGGCGCCTCGCGCGGAAAAAGTCGGCGTGAGCCAGACCCCGCGAGGACAGGCGGTTTCCGGCGTCATGCTGGGCCGAAGCGAACGTGTAACCGGCAATGAGCCGGGCAGCGCAATCCCGGTGAGCGGCACGCCCTATGCAGGCGCGGAGCAGCGTGGTTGTGGCTGCGGCTGCAATGGCACCAAGAAGGATGGCAGCTGCATGACCCGGAAGGCGACGCAGAACCCGCGCTACATGGCGCCGGTGGACGAGCCCATGCCAGTGCGGGCCACCGCCGCCGCGCCAGCCGTTGAACCCGGACCCGCGGACTTCAGCATCGTGTCACCGGCACGGGAGGCGCGCAGCCGCATCACTGGCAACTCCTGCGGCGGTACCGGCGGCCGCATCACCGGTCCGGTCAACCTGGCGACAGGCCTGGTGTCGGGCACGCCCGAGTTCCGCTACCGCGAGGATGCCGCGGCGGCGCCCACACCGGCGCCCGCGTCCGCACCGGCGCCTATAGCGGTCGAGTCGCGTGTCACCGGCGAGGGTAATGACAGTGGTACTCGCATTACCGGCGATGACTGGGGTCGCAGTGACCGTGTGACCGGCACCGAAGGC
Source organism: Gammaproteobacteria bacterium (assembly GCA_026197075.1). Lineage (GTDB taxonomy): Bacteria > Pseudomonadota > Gammaproteobacteria > DSM-19610 > DSM-19610 > JAIVHA01. The sequence goes on from JAPHQV010000040.1 coordinate 2,276, forward strand.
CACTGGGCGCAGCGCCGCAACCTGACCCAGCGGGGCGAGGCACGCGGCGCGGGTGCGAGTGCCTGGGCCAACAAGGAACGGGAACGTCCCGAGGTGCCGGAAGCGAATATCACCGGTAGCAGCGGCAATTCGCCCAAGGGTTCGCTGGTGACCTATTCCGGCGGGGCGCGGGGCTAGGGGCTTGAGGCCGGGCCATGAACACGCGTAATGCGTATGCCCTGCGTGCACGTCGGCAAGCTGCGCAGGCACAGCCGACCGCGGCGGCAGCCATGCCGGCCCGGCCCCGTGATGCGGGAGGGGCTGTCGATGCAGGCAGGTCCAGCGACCTGGCGCCCGGGCGCCATCCGCTGACGGATCGGGGCATGAACGCGCGCCTGGCTGTGTGCGAGGAGTCGGTGAAGGGGCGTTTCGATGCCATCGTGCCGACCCTGAAGGAAATCGCCGGTTTGTCGCAGGGCGAGGACTACGTGGTGCGGGCGCAGGCGCTGGCCAGGGATCGCCTGGGCTTCGAATTGCCGGCCAGGTACCTGGAAGACGCCTGGGTGGCGGGTGCGGACTTCAAGTCGCTCTATGCCGACGGGGTGTTCGCCGCGCTGGACGCGGCGGGGCGACAGTTTGCCGAGGACCTGGCACGGCAGGTCGAGGTGGTACAGGACACCGCGAATTTCTTCATTGATTGCGGTTTCCATGCGGTCGACATCAGCCCCTGTGCCGATGGACGCCTGAAGGGCCTGCTGCGCTACATACTGCGCCTGCCCCTGTCGTCCTTCAGCCGGCGCAAGGCCTACGCGGGCGCGCTGTTCGACGTCGAGACCGATGTGCGGCACTGGGTGGGCACGGAACTGCGTCGTTACCGCGAGGGCGTGCCGACCACGGTGGATTCCGGTACCCGCTATCTGAAGATCGCGGTGTACCACACCAGCTCCTCGGATCCGAATCACGAGGGCTGCGCTGCCCACGGCAGCAATGAACACAAGGCGATCCAGGCGGCCCTGGAACGACTGCTGCAGTTCCGCGAGGCGATCGAGAATGCCTTCTGCTGCGGCGCGAGCACCGACATTTTGCTGATCGGTGTGGATACGGATAACGATTCCATTCGGGTGCATATTCCGGATGGCGAGGGTGACCTGAGCGCGCATCGTTTCGTGGACAATGCGCGGCTGTACCAGGAAACCCTCAACCTGACGGAGAACGACGCGCGCCTGGCGGTGTACGAGTCAATCCGCAAGGCCAGCGCAACGGGCGGCTGGGGCAGTGGGCACGGTGAGCCGCATGATGGCATGCGCAGGTTGATTGCGAATCTACTGATCAACAACCTGTCGCAGATCGATTATGTGAACGAATTGTATGGTGGCAGGTACCCCGACCTGGGGCATGCAGAACGGTTTATCAGTGTGGGCGATGGCTTCGAAGAGGTACAGGTGCGCAATCTGGCCTTCTATGCCCACCTGCACACGGTGGAGGAAGGTGCCGTTGATCTCGATGTGGGGATCAAGATTTTCTCCAAACTGAATGTGCAGCATGGACTGCCGGTTCCAGTGGCGATCCACTACCGCTACGACGCTCGGGTTCCGGGGTCGAGGGAGCGGATCGAGGCCAAGGCGAGGCGTGTAAAAGGTGCGATCGAGGCACGTTACCCGCAGCTGATGGCAGAAGGCATGTTGCGATGCCACATGAGTGTGCAGGATCTGCCCACGGGGAGTCCTGTGGAAGAGGTGAAGACAGCGTGAAGATCATGCAAGTCGAAAAGACCCTGGTGTCTACCAACCGAATCGCGGAGCTCGGCCATCGGCCGCTGCTGGTGGTGCGGGAAAAGGTCGGCGGTGCACGCCAGGTCGCGGTGGATTCCGTGGGCTGCATCCCGGGTGACTGGGTGATCTGCGTGGGCTCATCGGCGGCGCGCGAGGCGGCGGGCAGCAAGGAGTACCCCTCCGACCTGACCATCGTCGGCATCATCGATCACTGGGGCGCCGAGTGACATGGAGATCATGCGCGTGGAATCCGACCTGGTGGCGACCCGGCGTGTACCCGGGTTGAAGCAGGTGTCCCTGCGCGTGCTGACGGATGCCGACGGTAATCTCAGCGTGGCGTCCGACCCGGTGGGCGTGCCGCCGGGCAAGTGGGTGTTTACCGTGAGCGGGTCGGCTGCCCGTTACGCCGTCGGTGATTTCCAGGTGACTACCGACCTGTGTATTGCCGGCATCATCGATCACTGGGAGCCGCAAGGCTGATTTTTTTCGATTCATTACAGATTGGGTATTACTGTTCCTACGAGGAGAAGGCAGATGGCTGAAGTGACAGGAATTGCATTGGGCATGATCGAAACGCGTGGTCTGGTCCCCGCCATCGAGGCGGCGGATGCCATGACCAAGGCAGCGGAAGTGCGACTGATTGGCCGCCAGTTTGTCGGCGGTGGTTATGTAACCGTGCTGGTGCGCGGTGAAACCGGCGCGGTGAATGCCGCGGTGCGTGCCGGTGCGGATGCCTGCGAGCGTGTGGGTGACGGCCTGGTGGCCGCGCACATCATCGCCCGTGTGCACTCTGAAGTGGAAAATATTCTGCCCAAGGCCGTTGGCGCCTGAAGCGAATGATGTGAAACCGCGGCGGCCCCATGGGCCGTCGCACCCTGGAAATCCTTAGGCGAGGAGATAGTGAAATGGCAGCAGTGACTGGTATTGCATTGGGCATGATCGAAACGCGTGGTCTGGTTCCGGCCATCGAGGCGGCGGATGCCATGACCAAGGCAGCGGAAGTGCGTCTGATCGGCCGTCAGTTCGTTGGTGGTGGTTATGTGACCGTGCTGGTGCGCGGTGAAACCGGTGCCGTGAACGCCGCGGTTCGCGCTGGCGCGGATGCCTGCGAACGTGTGGGTGACGGCCTGGTGGCTGCGCACATCATTGCCCGCGTGCACTCCGAAGTGGAAAACATTCTGCCCAAGGCTCCTGAAGCCTGATCGGGTAATCCTGCGGGCAAACGCCGCGGAATAACCCGTGGTGTCCGACGGTGAATGAGTCCAATCGCCGGCATCAGCCGGCCTGACGATGTTCCTTCCGCTAGCGGAGACATCGAGGAGAGGAAACATGGCAGCAGTGATGGGTATCGCACTGGGCATGATCGAAACACGGGGCCTGGTTCCCGCCATCGAAGCCGCGGATGCGATGACCAAGGCCGCCGAGGTGCGGCTGGTGGGTCGTGAGTTCGTCGGCGGCGGTTACGTGACCGTGCTGGTACGCGGTGAAACCGGTGCCGTGAACGCCGCGGTTCGCGCCGGCGCGGATGCCTGCGAGCGTGTGGGTGACGGCCTGGTGGCCGCGCACATCATCGCCCGTGTGCACTCCGAGGTGGAAAATGTTCTGCCGACCAAGCCGCAGGCAGGTGGTGGCGGGCGCGACGGCGAGATCACCACGAACCGTAGCTGAGGAAGCAGGCGATGCTGGTAAATCCACGCATAGCCGCATATCTGGGCCGGGCGCTAAGCCACGAGATGAATGCGGTTCAGATGTACCTGACGCAGGCAAAGCTGTGTGAGCTGTGGGGTATGCAGGAACGGGCCGAACAGCTCAGGCGCGATGCGGGCGAAGAGCTCGATCATGCGGGGCGGCTGATCAGTCGCATGTTGACGCTGGGTCTGCTGCCCAATGGTACGCAGCTCAACCCGGCGCGACCGGGCCGTGACCCGCACGAGATGCTGGAACTGGATTGGCATCTGGAGGCGGAGGCGGTACGGCTGTACGATGAGGCTGTGCGCTACTGTGAGCGCAACCGGGATCCTGAGACTGCACAGCTTTTCATGGAGCTGATGAAGGATGAGCAGGAACACCTGGCTTGCCTGGACCGTCTGTTGGCCAGTAGCCAACATCAATCCGGGAGGTCCTGATGGTGGAAGCAGCGAATGCCCCGGATCCGGAATGGAGGGTGCAGGAGCGCCCGCCACTGATGACCCGCCGCTACGAGTTCGGGAGTTATGCTGAAACGCGCGCTTTTCTGGATATGCTCGCGGACGCCTCGGAACAGTGTGGTTACTACCCCGACCTTAATTTCGGCCGCACCCACGTCGTGGTGAGCATAACCCCCTTGGAAGCGAAGGAGCTGACCCAGGCGGAATATGACTTCGCGGCCGAGAGCGACACCCTGGCCACAAAGGCGCGGGGCTGAGGAGCGGACATGACGGCCAGGACACTCGCGTTGGCCAATCTCAAGGGCGGGTGTGGTAAGTCTACTCTTGCGCTGAACCTGGCTGCCGGGCTCGCGCGCCGCGGTCGCACTGCGCTGGTCGATGCCGATCCCCAAGGTGCTTTACGGCACTGGACCGACTGGGCCTCACAGCAGGAAGTCCTGCCCCGCGTACTGAGTGGCGAGGGCGATCCTGTAGCCTGCCTCATCGATGCGGAACGCGAACACGATTTCGTCGTGGTGGACTGTCCTCCCTCCCTGGACATGCACATCACCGTGAAATTGCTCGAACATGTTGAGTCGGTGCTGATACCGGTGCTGCCTTCACCGCTCGACCTTTGGGCCAGTGCGGGTACCGTCGATGCAGTGCGCAAGGCGCGTGATGTGAACCCCGGATTGCGCGCCTGGCTGGTCCTCAACCAGACGGAGCCCAAGAGTGCGTTGTCACGCGCCATGGCGGTTGCGGTCGCCAGCCTGGAGTTGCCGGTGATCGATACGCCGGTACGCAGGCGTGCAGCCTTCCGGCTCTCGGTGGTAGAAGGCATGAGTGTGTATCAGCTCGGAGCACGCGGCGTGGCTGCGATGCAGGAAATCGAACAGGTCATTGAGGAGATTATGCAACGATGAGCAAGCTGGAAGACAAATTGAGCGCGAGCATCAAGGCGGGTAGCACGCCCCGGCCCGAGACCCCGGCAGCCAAACCGGCACCGGCCAAGAGCAGTGAATCTCCCAAGCCAAAGGCCAAGGTCAACAAGCCGAAGTCCGATGCCAGCAATAAGGGCTCTGGCGCAGGTAACCTCAATGCCCCCGTCCAGGAACTGCACCCGACCCGTATTTGGCCGGACTGACCCTGCCGTAGTTCGCTGTCGAGCAGGTTTCCCATGAGCATTCAGCTGGCCGAATACAACGATATCCTTGACGAGTTGGGGGAACAGGCCAGTGACGTGCTGGAGGCCACTTGGCATGATGCCGTTCGTGTCTTCACGCCGCGGGGACTTGAGGTCTATATCCAGGGCGCCGCCGGCCTGAAGGCCCTGGGCCGCGGCACCGATCTCGTCGTCTCCTTCATTGAAAGTGCGCCCCAGGTGGCGCGTGAACTCGGTGAACAGGCGGTCTCCGAACTGCTGTCCACCGCCATCAAGATGTATTCCAAGACCAGCGCCGCGGTGCTGTCCCTGTTGTTTTCCACCGCCCCGGTGGCCGCCCGGCGCCTGGGCGAACTGGAGCTGTTCAAAGGCTACCTGGGGCTGCTCGATCACCTGCTGGCGCAGGCCCCGCGTGGCATCCGCCCCATGCTGGAGAAGATCGATGTGCTGCTCGGTTACCTGACCCTGGGCGGCCTGCGGCGCTGGGCCATGTGGGGGGTGTCCGCGCACCGCACCGATTTCGAGGCACAGCAGCTGTATTTCAGTCTGGAGAGTCCCGAGGCCCAGGCGGTGCTGCAGCAGGAACGGCGCGGCGTGCTGTTCGTCGACGTCCAGCGTCGCCTGATCATGTACCTGCGGGCGCTCTGGGGCCGCGACTTCTTCCTGCGTCCCACCTCCGGGGATTTCGAGACGCGCGCCGGCTACCGTCCCTACATCGAGCAATACTTCATCCACCTCCCGGATGCCTATGACGACTTCCGGGAGGAGGGCGCCGAGCCGGTCCCGGCATTGCTGGTATATCGGGCCGCGGCCGCGCACAGCGCCGCCCACATGGTGCATTCGCGTCTCGATCCCGAGGCCGAGCTCACGACGCCGATGCAGCAGATGCTCATCGGCCTGATCGAGGATGCCCGAGTCGAGGCGCTGGCGATGCGTGCCTTCCCGGGGCTGCGCCCCCTGTGGACCTCGCTGCTGCCGGCCGATCCCGACGCCGGCGAGGCCTACGGTCCTCTGTTCGATCGCGTCGCCCGCGCCCTGATCGACGCGGACTACCGGGACGACCACCGCCTGGTGACCATGGCGCGCGAGCGCTTCGGCGCCGCCTCCGACCGGCTCGAAGACCCGGCCATGGCGCGCGAGATCGGTCTGGCGCTGGCCGACGAGGCCGCTACCCTGGGCCTGGATTTCAATCCGCGCACCGATCTGCCGTCCAACGCCTACCGCGACGACAACCGTCACCTCTGGCAGGTTCCCGAGGGCCTGGAGGATGCGGAATACCTGCCGGGCAGCGAGACGCAGGTGCGCAAGTATGTCAGCCTCATGGAGATGCTCAATACCCTGGACGTCGAATTCGCCGGCGACGACGCCCAGGAGGTCTGGGTGCTGCCGACCGAACTCTACGACGACGACGGCGTGACCTTCAACGAGCGCGAGGGCAAGGAACCGATCTCCTCGCCCATTCATTACCATGAATGGGATTACCAGACCCAGCTGGAGCGGCCGCTGTGGACGACGCTGCTGGAGAAACATCCCAAGAGCGGTGACGTGGATGATATCGATGCGATACTGGAGCGGCACAAGCCCCTGGTGCGGCGCCTCAAGTACCTGATCGAATCCATGCAACCCCAGGGCGTGGTGCGCCAGCGCAAGGTGGAGGACGGTGACGATATCGACCTCAATGCCGCCATCCATGCCATGGTGGATATCCGCATGGGCCAACAGCCGGATCCACGCTTCGGCATCCGCACGCGCCTGCAGTTGCGTGACCTGTCCGTCGTGCTGCTCATCGACCTGTCGGAATCCACCAACGATCCTGTGCGCGGCGCCCTGGGCGATGACGAGAATGAGATGACGGTGCTGGGCCTGGCGCGCGAGGCCGCCGCCCTGCTGGCCGACGCCCTGGCCAAGATCGGCGATCCCTTCGCCATCCACGGCTTCGACTCCAACGGCCGGCACGACGTGGAGTATTATCGCTTCAAGGACTTCGATGCCCCCTATGACGACAAGGTCAAGGCGCGTCTTGCGGGAATGACCGGCCAGTTGTCGACCCGCATGGGGACCGCGCTGCGCCATGCGGGTACCCTGCTTGGACGGCGTCCGAGCCAGAAGAAGCTGCTGTTGCTGCTTACCGACGGCGAGCCCTCCGACAACGACGTGCGCGACCCGCAGTATCTGCGCTTCGATGCCAAGCGGGCGGTCGAGGAATTGGCCAGGAAAGGCATCCACACCTTCTGCGTGTCCCTGGACCCGCACGCGGACGAGTACGTATCACGTATTTTCGGCGCGACCAACTACATGGTGCTGGATCACGTGGCACGCCTGCCGGAGAAACTCCCGGCCTTGTATGTGGGCCTGACGAAATGACCGGTGCCGCGACCGCCGCGGCCATGAACATTGCAAATCGAGGAATATCATGAGCGACATCATCGATCAGTATCGCATCAAGGAAGAACCCTATTACCGTAACGTCGCCGACGAGGTGGAGTTGTACGAGGCCGCCTACGAGGTGCGCATGCCCATGATGCTCAAGGGGCCCACCGGTTGTGGCAAGACCCGCTTCGTGGAGTACATGGCCTGGAAGCTCGGCCGGCCGCTGATCACCGTGGCCTGCAACGAGGACATGACGGCCAGCGACCTGGTGGGACGTTTCCTGCTGGACCAGTCCGGCACCCGCTGGCAGGATGGCCCGCTGGCGGTGGGCGCGCGCCATGGCGCCATCGTCTACCTCGACGAGGTGGTGGAGGCGCGCCAGGACACCACCGTTGTCATCCACCCCCTTACCGACAACCGGCGCGTGCTGCCGCTGGAGAAGAAGGGCGAACTGGTGCATGCGCACCCGGATTTCCAGATCGTGATCTCCTACAACCCGGGTTACCAGAGCCTGATGAAGGATCTCAAGCAGTCCACCAAGCAGCGCTTTGGTGCCCTGGACTTCTTCTATCCCGAACACGACCTCGAGACGGAGATCGTCGCCCACGAAACCGGCGTCGCCGAGGATATGGCGGACAAGCTGGTGTCCATCGCCGAACGTTCGCGCAACCTCAAGGGCCACGGCCTGGACGAGGGATTATCCACTCGCATGCTGATCTATGCCGCATCGCTGGTGGTGAAGGGGGTCGACCCATTGTCTGCCTGCCACGTGGCGTTGATCAGCCCCATCACCGACGATCCGGATATGCGTGACGCGCTGGAGGCTGCCGTGGGGACCTACTTCTCCTGACGCCGTCCTGTGTCCGCGCTCTGCTCAGGCCTGGCCGGGCGTGGACTCGTGCAGCAGGAATTCCAGCAGGGCCTTCTGGGCGTGCAGGCGGTTCTCCGCCTCGTCCCACACCACGCTCTGAGGGCCATCGATCACGTCCGCGCTGACCTCTTCCCCGCGGTGGGCGGGCAGGCAATGCATGAACAGGGCCTCGGGGTCCGCTTCCTTCATTACCGCGCTGTTCACCTGGTAGGGGGAGAAGGTGCGGCTGCGCTTCTTCTGCTCGTTTTCCTGCCCCATGCTGGTCCATACATCGGTTACCACCAGGTGGGCACCACGCGCCGCCTCGCGTGGATCACGCACGATGGTGATGCGGTCCCCGGCCTCGGCGACCATGCCGCCGTCTGGTTCATAGCCTGAAGGGCAGGCGATGCGCAGCTGGAAATCATACTGGGTGGCGGCATGGATGTAGGATTGGCACATATTGTTGCCGTCACCGATCCAGGCCACGGTACGGCCGCGGATGTCGCCGCGCAGCTCATGGAAGGTCTGCATGTCCGCGAGCAGCTGGCAGGGGTGATGCATGTCGGTCAGGGCGTTGATCACCGGGGTCAAAGAGAAGGCGCTGAATCGCTCCACGGTGTCATGATCGAAGGTGCGGATCATGATGATGTCCACCATGCGCGACAACACCCGGGCGCTGTCCTCCACGGGCTCACCGCGCCCCAGCTGGGTGTCGCGCGGTGACAGGAACATGGCGTAGCCGCCGAGTTGTGCCATGCCGGCCTCGAATGAGACCCGGGTGCGGGTGGAGGATTTCTCAAAGATCATAGCCAGCACCTTGCCGCGCAAAGACTCGTGCGGCTCGCCCCGGTGCTGCAGGGCCTTGAGTTCGATGCCGCGCCGGATCAATTGCCGCAGTTCATCCGTGCTCAAATCCAGCAAGGTCAGGAAGTGGCGTACAGTCATGGTTTCAGCCTGTCTGGTTTGCGACGCAGCCCTGGCTGCCTGCGCCCGGCGATCGTCATGAACGGGTTGTCGTCCCTGCGCATGAATTTCCTCAGTGGTTCCCGTGTCAGCATCAATTCAACTCCAGTGGAACTTCCTCGGCCTGGTTCATCTCCCTGATGGCATTTTCCAGGTCGGTCTGGTCGGGATTGTCGGTTGCCTGGCTGCTGAGCGCCTGCCAGAGCTCCTCCTGTTCGAGCAGGCGGCGGCTACCGTCCCTGAGTTGAAGGTAGGCCGCCCAGGGGGCGAAGTCGGTGAGTGGAAAGGGGTGCTCGGGGCTTGGCGAGATATCGATGTTGATCCCCGCGATGAACAACAGGTTCTTGCCCCGGTATTCCGGGCAACCGACGATACTGCGATAGGCGCGCTCGAACTCGAACTGCGTATTGGCCTGGGCAGCCGCCAGGGATGGATGCCTGGAGGTCACGATGGTCGGCATGATGGGCTGCAGGTTACGTTCAACCTGCGCTTTTCCCTCCGATGTATGTTCGATGGGGCGGCGGAAGTAAAACATGTCGGGGGTCAGGCGCGAGCAGATCGGGATGGGCTGCTCCGTTTCCTCAGCGCCGATTTGTGCCAGCAGGTTTTCCGCCGGACGAAACACCCGCGCCGTGCTCAGGCTGCGCAGCGGGCGGAAGCCACGGCCGCCGTTATTATCGATCAGCTGATCCAGGTGCAGGATCAGGCCGGCACTGCGCTGGTTGTCGAGTAACTGGTTGTCGATGGCAATCAGCCACTCCTGTCCCTGGCGGATCAGGCGAATGTTGTTGCAGGCATGTTCGAATTCCTGCTGATACCAGGACAACACGCTGGCGATGAGGCCGCAATTCGGGCAATAGCCCCCGTTCTCCGTGCGTCCGCGGCGATAGATACCGTATTTCTTCTGCTCGGGCTCATAGCCCACATGGCTGGCCTGGATTATGACCAGGTCTTCCCCGTGATGGGAAAACGGTCCATGACGGTCGATGGCCATGATGCCGCCCGTGCGCCCATGGTTGAAGGGAAAGACGCCGAAGTGCTTGGCGAGCAGGATGACCGGATAGCCCTGGCTTTCGTCGGAACAGAATGCCCGCGAAGGCAGGGTGAACCCGGGTCGGAAACCATGGGACTTGCACAGGTTGTAGAGCCGGGGCACGAACTGGCTGTAGCGCATCACGCGGTCATCGATGCGGAATTCCGCCAGGCGTGGGTCGGTGATCGGGGATTGCGTGTACATTCGATACTCCAGGAGAAATGGCTCCGTGCGCTTGCCCGGTGGAGGGGCTGCTCAGCGCAGGAAAGCTTGTACGAGGCCGGACACACCGTCCGCGATTTCGTCGGCCTGGGCATCGCTGATGATCAGCGGGGGTAGCAGGCGGACCACCCGTTCGGCGGTGACATTGATCAACAGGCCCTGCTCCAGGGCCTGGCCCACCAGGGCGGCGCAGGGGCGATCCAGCTCCACGGCCAGCATCAGGCCCTTGGCACGGATTTCCACCACACCTGGCACATCCGCCAGGGCAGCATGCAGGCCAGCCTGTATGCGTTCGCCCAGGGCAAGGGCACGGGCGATGAGGCTATCCTGTTCGATGCTGTCGAGCACCGCCAGCCCGGCGCGCATGGCCAGCGGGTTGCCACCGAAGGTGGAGCCATGGTTGCCGGGCTTGAACAGCTCGGCGGCCTCGCCTCGCGCCAGGCAGGCACCCACGGGCACACCGTTCCCGAGGCCCTTGGCCAGGGTCATGACATCGGGCAGCACGCCGCTGTGCTGGAACGCGAACCAGTGGCCGGTGCGGGCCATGCCGGACTGGATCTCGTCCAGCATCATCAGCCAGCCCTGCTCGTCACACAGTTGACGGATACCGGCCAGGTAATCGGCATCGGGTACCCGGATGCCGCCTTCGCCCTGTATTGGTTCCACCAGGATGGCGGCGATGCTGTTGCTGTTGGCGGCCACGTTGCGCATGGCTTCCAGGTCGTTGTAAGGCACGCGCACGAAGCCCTGCACCAGGGGCTCGAAGCCGGCCTGCACCTTGCGGCTGCCGGTGGCGGACAGGGTGGCGAGGGTACGGCCATGGAAGCTGCCCTCGGTGACGATGATCTGCGGGGCCTGGATACCCTTTTTATGGCCATGCAGCCGCGCCAGTTTGATGGCAGCCTCGTTGGCCTCGGCACCGGAATTGCAGAAGAAGGCCCGATCCAGGCCGGATAGCTGGCACAGCCGCTCGCCCAACTGCTCCTGGACCGGAATGCGATAGATGTTGGAGGTATGCACCAGGGTGCCGGCCTGTTCACACAGGGCACGGGTCACGGCCGGGTGGGCATGGCCGAGGCCGCACACGGCCACGCCTGCGAGTGCGTCGAGGTATTGCCTGCCATCGGCATCCCATAGCAGGGCGCCCTCGCCACGCACGAAGGCCACGGCCTGGCGGTTGTAATTGTTCATCAAGTGATCGGACATATTTGGGAACCCCCAAAAACAAAAGGCAGGCTCCTGGCCCAATTCCCGAAGGGCTGCCAGTACCGAGGCGCCTTAACCGGGAAGTTTTTGGGCTGACAGAGACCGCCAGTGCAAAGCGGAGATTCTATAGATATGCGCGGCTCCAGGCAAACCGGGTCCACGGCCCGTATGAATCCAAATAACAAATTGATTATAAAAGATAATTTATCATGGAAGGTATGCCCATATGCTACTTCCTGGCGCATAGGCAGGGCTGATTATCGAAATTGGTGAGTGGGCTCTGCTCACGGTATACCCTGAAACGCGAAAACCCGGCCGAAACCGGGTTTTCGCGTTCGGCAGCCCTTGTGGAATTAGAAGGGGAAGCCGTGTGCCTGTGCGGTCATGCCCAGGATCATGGGAATGGACAACAGGGTGTTGGTGCGCGAGGCCATCAGGGCCACCTTCTTGGCCTTGGCGATCTCGTCGGCGCTGGCCGGGGTGGCGGTCAGGCCCAGGATCTTCTTCTGGTTCGGCCAGATCAGCACCCAGACATTGAACAGCATGATGGTGCCCAGCCAGGCGCCCATGCCGATGGCCTGGTAACCGGCCTGGAAGGTGAAGGCGGCGTGCATGCCCGAACCTTCACCGATGTGCATGGCTTCCAGCGCCAGGGCGCCGGTGATCCAGGTGGCCACGGCGGCCCAGCGGAACCAGAGCAGGGCGCGCGGGGCGACATACTTGTTGATGGCGGCCGGGCCGGGTCCACCGCTATTGGCGTCGGCCACGGCCGCGCCCACGGCCGGCACTTGCACGAAGTTGAAGTAGTAGAGCAAGCCGATCCAGGCTATACCCACCAGCACATGCAGCCATACCCATACCTCCCAGGGGTTGGGGGCGAAGCCGGGATTCAGTGCGAAGGTGATCGCGATGGCCAGTATGAAACCGGAGATGATGGTGCCGAGAATGGAATTCAGCGGATTCATTTCTCTTACTCCTTGATTGCTGCAGGCGGTTTATTGGTTGCTTGGAATTAAAAGCCGAGTAATTCAGTAAGGTTTGCGAGAATACGGCAGGAAGTGGCGGATTGCAATAACAAAAACCCGTCCCCTTGCCATGATCAAGGTCAAGGAGGGGGCAATCACCGGGCAGGTTTTTCATGCATAATGACGGCCAATCCAAGCCGGGGAGCCCGCTGATGAACCGATCCTGCCTGACCCGCCTGTTGTTGATCGTGGCCACGGCCGCCACCAGTGGTTGTGGTGCCCTGGTGGTCGGCGGTGCCGCCACAGGCGGCTATTACGTTGCGCAGGACGAGCGCGGCATGGAGCAGATCTCCCGTGACGCCTCCATTACCTCCCGGATCAATGCCAGCTATGTGAAGGACGACCTGGTCAGCGCCATGGATGTGAACGTGGATACCTACAATGGCGTGGTCACCCTGCGTGGCACGGTACCGAGCCCCCGGGCTGCGGAGCGGGCGGTGGCGCTGGCGCGTGCCGCCCAGGGCGTGACACGGGTGATTTCCCGGCTGACCGTGGCGCAGTAGCGAGGACAGTCTCTATGTGCGGTATCTGTGGTGAGCTGCGGCTCGATGGCCGGGTGGCAGACCTGGCCCATGTGGGACGTATGATGGCGCGCCTGGAGCGGCGCGGTCCGGACCACGAGGGCAGCCATTCGGATGGTCCGCTGGCCTTCGGTCACCGCCGCCTGTCCATCATCGACCTGTCCAATCGTTCCAACCAGCCGCTCATGGATACCGACCTGGACCTGGTGCTGGTGTTCAATGGCACGATCTACAACTACAAGGAACTGCGCGCCGAACTGGTCACCCGGGGTTACCACTTCTTTTCCGAGGGCGACAGCGAAACCATACTCAAGGCCTACGCCGAATGGGGCGAGGACTGTGTCTCTCACCTGCACGGCATGTTCGCCTTCGCCATCTGGGATGTGAAGCGTCAGCAACTCTTCCTGGGTCGCGACCGTTTCGGCATCAAGCCCCTGTATTACAGCTTCGCGCACGGTTGTTTTCGTTTCGCTTCCAACAGCCAGGCCATACTCGCCGCCGGTGGAGTGGATACCCGCATCGATCCCATCGCCCTGCATCACCAGTTCACCCTGCATGGCGTAGTGCCTGCGCCACGCACCATCCTGCGTGGTATCCGTAAACTGCCCCCGGGCCACTCCCTGACCATCGAGGCCAATGGCCGCAAGCGTCTGAACCGCTACTGGCGGCTGGAGACCCGACCCGTCGATCATTCCCTGTCCGAATGGGATTGGGTCGAGGCCGTGCACGAATCCCTGTTGCGTGCCGTGCAGCGGCGCATGACCGTGGCCGACGTTCCCGTTGGCGTGTTGCTGTCCGGCGGCCTCGATTCCAGCCTGCTGGTGGGCCTGTTGGCGGAGTCGGGCGCGGAGGACCTGCGTACCTTTTCCGTGGGATTCGAGGACCACCCACACGAGAAAGGCAGTGAATTCGAATACTCCGATCAGGTGGTGGAGCGCTTCCGCACCCGGCATCACAAATTCCATGTGCAGAATTCGGAGGTGCTGAAGCGCCTGCCCGAGGCCGTCGACAATATGGCGGAACCCATGTTCGGCCAGGATGCCGTGGCCTTCTACCTGTTGTCCGAACAGGTGTCCCGGCACGTCAAGGTCGTACAAAGCGGGCAGGGCGCCGACGAGGTATTCGGTGGCTACTTCTGGTATCCGCGCATGGATGCCAGGAGCGGCAGCGACCTGGAGCGCTTCGCGCCCGAATATTTCGATCGTGACCATGACGAATGGCTGGAGATGGTCGGGGATGCCTACCAGGGACCGGACTACACGGCGGCGCGGGTCGCCACCGGCCTGGCAGCCATGGGTGAGGGCGAGTTCCTCAACCGGGTGCTGGCCTTCGATGCCACCACCCTGATCGTCGACGACCCCGTCAAGCGTGTGGACAATATGACCATGGCCTGGGGCCTGGAGGCGCGGGTGCCCTTCCTGGACCACGAACTGGTGGAACTGGTGGCCTCCATGCCGCCCGAGTACAAGACCGGCTCCGGCGGCAAGCACGTCCTCAAGCGCATCGCCCGCGGCCTGGTGCCCGATGCCGTCATCGATCGTCCCAAGGGCTATTTCCCGGTGCCGGCGCTGAAATTCGTGCGCGGGGATTTCCTGGATTTCATGCGGGAAGTGGTGAATTCAAAGGCTTGCCGCGAGCGGGGCCTCTACGATACCGGCTACCTGGAACGCCTGCTGGCCGACCCGGAGCACCAGCACACCCGTCTGCAGGGCAGCAAACTCTGGCACCTGACCCTGCTGGAGTACTGGCTGCAGCGCAACGTGGACGGGATATCCCCTTGAAATCGGCGTTTTTACCCCTATACAAGCACAGGTACACTGTCATTCAGGATTTCCGCGCCGTCGGGTGCCCTCCCGGCCCGGCGCGCAACCCCCACTCATCAATATCGAGGTACAAGTGGCTATGGACGTAATGGATCGGATCAAAGAGCAGGTGGAGAACAACCCCGTCATCATCTATATGAAGGGTACCCCGCAGATGCCCATGTGCGGATTCTCCAGTCGTACCGCCGAGGCCCTGAAGGCCTGCAATGTGGAATTTGCCCATGTGAACGTGCTGGCGGATCCGGAAATCTTCCAGAACCTGCCGCGCTTCGCCAACTGGCCGACCTTTCCCCAGGTCTATGTCAACGGCGAGCTGATCGGCGGCTGCGACATCACGCTGGAGCTGTTCCAGAAGGGTGAACTGAAGCCCATGTTGGAAGCGGCCAGCGCCAAGGCCTGATACGGATATAGCGGTACTGAGTGAAAAAGCCGGGCATTGCCCGGCTTTTTCATGTTGCCTACCTGCCTTGTCGGACTGAAGTCCGACAGCCCTTCGCCATTTTCAGCCCCAGTTCAGCTTCTTCTCCCATCATGTCTCCCGTAGCAGAACGAACGGGAGACAGCTCATGTCATTGCAAAACGAAATCAAGGTCTGGGATCCCCTGGTCCGTATTTTTCATTGGACCCTGGTAGCCGCCTTTACGATCGCCTTTCTGACCGAGGGCGAGGACAGCACGATGTTCCTGCACAGCTGGGCGGGCTACACCGTGCTCGGCCTGGTGCTGTTCCGCCTGGTGTGGGGCCTGATCGGTACCCGCCATGCCCGCTTCACGGACTTCGTGCGTTCGCCCACCACGGCCCTGGCCTATGGCAAGGACTTGTTGCGGGGTCGGGCACGACGTTACATCGGTCATAACCCGGCCGGCGGCCTGATGATCGTGCTGCTACTGGTCAGCCTGCTGATCACAGGCCTCATGGGTATGGCTCTGCTGGGGATCGAGGAACAGGCGGGTCCCCTGGCGGGACTCCTGGCTGGCGTCGGTCACGGAACCGGCGAGGTGATCGAAGAGGTCCACGAATTTTTCGCCAACGCAACACTGTTCCTGGTGGTATTCCATGTGCTGGGCGTGCTGGTGGAAAGTCTGCTGCATCGGGAAAACCTGGTGCGGTCCATGTTCAACGGTCGCAAGACCGTATGATGGCAGTTAACAGATATTGGAGAGGTGTAACCATGAAGACTAGAATGCAGGTAGGTACGACGTTGTTGGCGGCTATGCTGGGGGTGTCCCTGCTGGGCGCGGCCGGTATTGGCAGTGCCAGTGACTCGAAGGATGGTAAGGAAAAACGTGAAACGGTACGTGCCCTGCTGGAAGCCGGAGAGATCCGTTCCCTGGAGCAGGTGCTGCAACGCATACGGGAGGAAGGCCGCGGTCATGTGCTGGAGGCTGAACTGGAACGGGAGGATGGCCGTTATGTCTACGAGGTGGAAGTACTCGATGATCAAGGCAAGGTCAGAAAATACGAGTACGATGCCCGCAGCGGCGAGGCCATCGACCGGCGCTGAGGTATTCACGCCAGCAAGAAGGAGCAGGCATGCGCATTTTGTTGGTGGAGGATGATGAACTGATCGGCACAACCCTGCGCGCTGACCTGGAGCGCGCGGGGTTTGCCGTTGACTGGGCCCGGGATGGCGTGGAGGGCGAATACCTGGGCCGGGAAGAACCCTGCGATGCCGTGGTGCTGGACCTCGGCCTGCCGGGCCGTTCCGGGCTTGAGGTCCTGCGCCACTGGCGCGCCGAGGACAACCGGGTTCCAGTGCTGATTCTCACGGCTCGTGATGGTTGGCAGGAGAAAGTGGATGGCTTCAAGGCCGGCGCCGATGATTATCTAGGCAAGCCTTTTCATGTACAGGAGCTGGTCGCACGCCTGAACGCCCTGATCCGCCGCGCCAGTGGCGGCAACGTGGGTAGCCTGGAGGTCGCGGGTCTCAAGCTCGACGAGGATACCCAGACGGTTCGCCTCGACGACGGCCGTGAATTACAACTGACCGGCACCGAATTTCGCTTGTTGCGGTATTTCATGCTGCATCCCGGCAAGGTCTTGTCCAAGAGCCGCCTGACGGAACATGTCTATGACAATGACTCGGACAAGGACAGTAACGTGATCGAGGTCTATGTGCGCCGTCTGCGCCAGAAACTGGGCGAGGATCTGATCCAGACCCGTCGCGGCCAGGGCTATTCGTTTGGTGGGGAGGCCACTTGAAGTCGATTCAGACGCGGCTGAACCTGGGCCTGGGCCTGTACCTGGTCGTTACCTTCCTGGTGATTGGTCTGGCCGGTAGCCATGGCATGCGCCTGCTGGTGGAACAGTGGCTGATTACCCGACTGGAGCACGATGCCGAGACCCTGCTGATCTCCCTTCATGTCGATGCGCAAGGCCAGGTGGCGTTGAATCCCGTGTTCCAGGATCCCATCTATCATCGACCCTATTCCGGGCATTACTACCTGGTGGATGGCGGAGAAGCGCAGTTTCGTTCCCGCTCCCTGTGGGATGCCGAAATCGAGGTGCCTCGTCTCACGCCCGGCCAGGTGGATACCCTGCGCATGACGGGGCCACAGCAACAGCTGCTACTGGTGCGCGTGGCCGGCTATGAGAAATCCGGCATGGTCTTTTCCATCGCCGTGGCCGAGGATCTCTCACCCCTGCGCGATTCGGTGCGCCGCTATCAGGGGTTCTTCCTGCTGTTCAGCGCCCTGGCGCTCATCAGCCTGTTGTTGCTGCAACGCCATATGTTGCGCCTGGGCCTGCGGCCCTTGCAGGACGTGGGCAAGCAGTTACGGGACCTTGAGCGCGGTCAGCGCCAGGCGTTGAGCGAGACGGTGCCGGAGGAAATCCAGCCCCTGGTGCGTCAGGTCAACCAACTGCTGCGGCACCTGCAGCAACGGGTCGAACGTTCCCGCAATGGCCTGGGCAACCTGGCCCACGCGCTCAAGACTCCGCTGTCCGTCATACGCCAGCTAACCGAGCGCACTCCCCTGGACCAGTACCCGGAATTGCGCCAGCAATTACGCGACCAGGTGGAGGCCCTGCACCGAAGGGTGGAGGCGGAACTGCGCCGGGCGCGATTGGCCGGTGGCGCCTACCGGGGCGAAGCGGTCGAACTCAGCGAGGAATTGCCGGCGCTGGTGGAGGTGTTGCGCATGGCGCATCGCGATCGAAACCTGGAGATCGAGGCGGATATCCCATCGCAGATGCGCTATTTCGGCGACCGCGAGGACCTGCTGGAAGTGGTGGGTAACCTGCTGGACAACGCCTGCAAATGGGCGGCGCACAGGGTTTCCCTGCAGGTGCGCTCTGGGAATGGCCTGGAGTTCCGGGTGGAGGACGATGGCCCGGGCCGCGATGCGGAGGAGCGCGAACAGCTACTGAGACGTGGAGTGCGTATCGATGAGCAGGGCGTCCCGGGTCACGGTCTGGGCCTGGCCATCGTGCAGGAAATCGTGGATGCCCTCGGCGGTGAGTTGCGGCTTGGGCGTTCCGAGGCCCTGGGTGGGTTCCAGGTCGAGGTGCGATTGCCACTGTAGCTTGTGTATCCCGGCGAAGCATTGATTGATTCGTCATGCCAGCGAATGCCGGCATCCATGTCGTGAGCTTGCTTGGATTCCGGCATGCGCCGGAATGACGGGGATAGGATCGACCGGTGCTTCCCTAGTGTGTTTCCAGCTTGCGCAGTTCGGCGAGGATATTGTTCACCAGCGTTTGTCCCTGGTCCGTCAGGCCTTCGCAGAGAACGTTCGGGTCCCGTTCCCCCAGTACCAGCGGTCGCACGAGGGCAGCGAGACGTGCCATGTCCCCGCCGGCCTTCATCATCTGGCTGGCCATGGTGCCCAGCAGTTGCAGGGCATCGGTGTCGCCGGTGCGGGCGGCATGCAGGATGGCGGCCAGCCCCGGTGCCGCCATGGCGCCATCGATGGGTGCATCGAGTTGCGGCAGGCTGGCGGGGTTCTGGATACCGTTGAGGATGGAGCTGACGATGACCTGGTCTTCCTCGTCCAGGCCGCGCAGCAGGCTGGCATCCCGACTGCCCTTGAGGATCTTGCGGATGGTGGTCACCAGCGCGGTCCAGCCATTCTCCTGGGCCTCCTTGAGCAGCCGGTCCAGGTCGGGCACAGCGGAAGGATTCTGGGTGGCGATGACCACGCGATGTATCAGCCCGGCATGGGCCTGGCGTACCTGTTCTTCTTTCTCGAGCAGCTTGGTCATGGGCAATCGACCCCCGGGTTCCACTGAGCAGTGGTCAGAGTGTAGTGGAACCGGGCCACCAGGGAAAAGGCCGGAAGCGCGCGAACCCGTAATGACGGGCTGCAGGTCGGCCTGAAGCTGGATCTACCCCCTGGCGTTGTCCTCTTCCGGTTCCACGCATTCCGGGAACTGGAACCCTCCCAGCGCCTGCCAGCGATTGACGATGGCGCAAAACAGTTCGGCGGTCTGCTGGGCGTCATAGACGGCGGAGTGGGCCTGTTCCTCGTTCCATTGCAGGCCGGCCGCCTGCACGGCGCGCGCCAGTACCGTCTGCCCATAGGCCAGACCGCCCAGGGTGGCGGTGTCGAAGGTGCTGAACTGGTGAAAGGGATTGCGTTTCACCTTGACGCGGTTGGCGGCGGCATTCACGAAACCGAGGTCGAAACTGGGATTGTGGCCCACCAGGATGGCGCGCGTGCAACCCTGGGCCTTTACCGCCTGGCGAATGGGATGGAAGATGTGTTGCAGGGCATCGGCCTCCGACTTGGCCATGCGGAAGGGGTGAAAGGGATCGATGCCGGTAAAGGCCAGTGCCTTGGGATCCAGGTTGGCGCCGGGGAAAGGCTCCACGTGGCAATGAAAGGTCTCGTGGGGCCGCATGTAACCGGCACTGTCGATCTCCAGGGTGACGGCGGCGATCTCCAGCAGGGCATCTTTTTTGGCATTGAAGCCGCCGGTTTCCACATCCACGACCACGGGGAGAAAGCCCCGGAAGCGGCGTGCCATCGGGGGCTGGGTGGGTTGTTGAGTCATGGTGCAAGCATACCGGATCGGCATCGCCGGTGCGATGTGTGCATCACGCTCGGTTTGTGTTGCCGGGCTGAAGGCCGACCTACAACTGCTTACCGCAGGCGCCAGCGCAGGGTCTGGCCGGCATACAGAGGCACCAGGGTTTCGTCGCCGAGGGGATAGCTGTCCGGCACCTGCCATTCCTCGCGGCGCAGGGTGATGCGTGTTTTGTTGCGTGGCAGACCGTAGAAATCCGGCCCGAAGTGGCTGGCGAAGTCTTCCAGTTTATCCAGGGCGTCGGCGGCCGCGAAGGCCTCCGCATAAAGCTCCATGGCGGCATGGGCGCTGTAGATGCCGGCGCAGCCGCAAGCGGATTCCTTGGCGTGCTTCGGATGGGGCGCGCTGTCGGTGCCCAGGAAGAAGCTGGGATTCCCGCTGGTGGCGGCGGCCACCAGGGCCTGGCGATGGGTCTCGCGCTTGAGCACCGGCAGGCAGTAATGATGCGGGCGCAGGCCGCCGCTGAACATGGCGTTGCGGTTGAGCAGCAGGTGGTGGGCGGTAAGGGTGCCGGCCACGGTGGCAGGTGCGGACGTTACGAACTCGATGCCCTGCCGTGTGGTGATGTGTTCCAGCACGACCTTCAGCTGCGGCAAGCGCTCCAGCAAGGGAGCCAGGTGACGATCGATGAACACCGCCTCGCGGTCGAACACGTCCACGTCGGGATCGGTGACCTCGCCATGCACCAGCAGTGGCAGACCGGCCTCGGCCATGGCCTCGAGCGCGGCGGCGGGTTTGCGCAGGTCGGTGACGCCGGCGTCGGAATGGGTGGTGGCGCCGGCGGGGTAGAGTTTGACGGCATGTATCAGCCCGCTGTCCTGCGCGCGGCGGATCTCCTCAGCCGGCGTGTTGTCGGTGAGGTACAGGGTCATCAACGGGGTGAAGTCGACGCCGGCGGGCACGGCGGCCAGGATCCGCTCGCGGTAGGCCAGGGCCTGGGCGGTGCTGATCACTGGCGGTTTCAGATTGGGCATGATGATGGCGCGGCCGAACTGGCGTGCCGTATGGGGCACCACGTAGGCCAGGGCGGTCCCATCGCGCACATGCAGGTGCCAGTCGTCGGGGCGGGTGAGGGTCAGTTCGTTCATGCTTGTATCCTATACCAGCGGGTACTCGTCTTCATGCAGGGGATCGTTGGGATCCATGACCTGCAGGCGCTCCACCCCCTCCTCCACGGTGCGCGGCGACTCGAAACGGGCGATGTGAAACAGGCCCTCGCCCTCGTTGACCAGCGGCAGGTTCATGCGGCCGATGATGATACCGCCGGCGCTGGCCTGCACCTCGATCTCACGATCCCCCATGGGGTCGGCAATGAGCCCGATGACCTCACCCTTGCGCACCCTGGCGCCCAACGGGCGGATGGTGCGCAGGATGCCGCTCTCGGCCGCGCGCACCCAGGTGCTGGAGCGGGCGACCACGGCATCGAGCTCCCGTTTCGCGCCACGGGTCGGGGCCAGCATGCCCAGGTGGCGCATGACCGAGACGATGCCCTTCACACCGGCGCGGATCGCCACCTCGTTGAAGCGTAGCGCCTCGCCGGCCTCGTAGAGCAGGGTGGGGATGCCGCGCTCGTCGGCCACCTGGCGCAGGGAGCCATCGCGCAGGTCGGAATTCAGCAGCACCGGCACGGCGAAGGCGCGCGCCATGGCCAGGGTGTCCGGGTCGTCGAAATTGGCACGGATCTGCGGCAGGTTCTCCCGGTGGATGGCGCCGGTATGCAGGTCGATGCCATGGCTGCATTTACTGACGATCTCCTCCAGGAACAGGTTGGCCAGGCGCGCCGTCAGCGAGCCCTTTTCCGAGCCGGGGAAGGTACGGTTCAGGTCGCGGCGGTCGGGCAGGTAGCGGGTATGGTGGATGAAGCCGTGCACATTGACGATGGGTACCGCGATCAGGGTGCCGTGCAGCTTGCGGAGCTGCGCCAGGCGTAACAGACGGCGGATGATCTCCACGCCATTGATCTCGTCGCCATGGATGGCGGCGCTGACGAACAGGACGGGCCCGGGGCGCTTGCCGCGGATCACCTGCACCGGCAGGGTCATGGACTTCTGGGTATAGAGACGGGCGAAAGGCAAATCGAGGCGGGTGCTGGCACCCGCCGGGATGTCCACCTCGCCGATCCGCAACGGCGGGATATCGTCAGCCTTTTCCACGCGTCTGGGTCTTGTAGGGTTTGGCATTCTTTTCGATGAATTCGATGATAATGCCGGCCACGTCCTTGCCGGTAGCCTGTTCGATGCCCTCCAGGCCCGGCGAGGAATTGACCTCCATGACGACCGAGCCGTGGTTGGAACGCAGGATATCCACCCCGGCCACGTTCAGGCCCATGACCTTGGCGGCACGCACGGCGGTGGAACGCTCCTCGGGGGAGATCTTGATCAGGCTGGCACTGCCGCCACGGTGCAGGTTGGAGCGAAACTCACCTTCCTTGGCCTGGCGCTTCATGGCCGCCACCACCTTGTCCCCCACCACCAGGCAACGGATGTCGGCGCCGCCGGCCTCGCGGATGTATTCCTGTACCAGGATGTTGGCCTTCAGGCCCATGAAGGCCTCGATGACGCTTTCCGCCGCCTTCTGGGTTTCCGCCAGCACCACGCCGATGCCCTGGGTGCCTTCCAGCAGCTTGATCACCACCGGCGCGCCGCCCACCATCTTGATCAGGTCGTCCACGTCATCGGGGGAATGGGCGAAGCCGGTGACCGGCAGGCCGATACCCTTGCGCGACAGCAGCTGCAGGGAGCGCAGCTTGTCCCGCGAGCGGCTGATGGCCACCGACTCGTTGAGGGGGTACACGCCCATGATCTCGAACTGGCGCAGCACGGCGGCCCCGTAGAAGGTGATGGAGGCGCCGATACGCGGAATGACGGCATCGAAGCCCTCCAGGATCTCACCCTTGTAATGCACCTCGGGGCGGTGGGTGGCGACGTTCATGTAACAGCGCAGGGTGTCGATCACCCGCGCCTCGTGGCCCCGCTGCTTCGCGGCTTCCACCAGACGACGGGTGGAATACAGGGAGGCCTTGCGCGACAGAATGGCGATTTTCATCGGGGCTCCTGATGAGCTTGCTTGGGGTGGTGGCTGGGCTTGCCGGCGAGATAGGATCGCCCTGGATCGACCAGGAAGCGGCCATTGAGGCTGGTACGCCCCAGCAGCATCCGGAAGCGCATGGTATCACGGTTGGTCAGGGTGATTTCAGCCTCGAATGCGATTTCGCCGATCCGGATGGGGGTGAGGATCACGTAGCGAAGCTCCTGGCGCCCCCCGGAGTCGGTGACCCGGCGCTGGTCGACGAGGTCCGCGTGGCAGATGATTTCCTGCTCGCTATCCCGTTGCACGGGATGGATGCCGAAGCGCACCCGCTGCCGTCCCGCTTGCTCGTAGGGCTCCACGAAAAAGGCATGCAGGGCCGAGGTGCGCGCCCCGGTATCCACCTTGGCCTTGACGCGGGGGATGCCGAGGTCGGGCAGGCTGACCCATTCGCGCCAGCCGAGGGTGATCAGTTGCGGAGTGGTCATGGGGGCTCCCGTGATGGCTGGGGGCAGGGTACCGACAATTCAGGCTCTTCGGTAGGTCACCGCTGCTGATCGAAGGCAAAGGGCTTTGGCCGGTCATGGTTTCCAGGACCGTCGGCCGCATGGACGCGGCCGTCGAGCGTACAGGGATGTATTCACAGCGAGTCCTGGAAACCATGACC
>JAPHQV010000041.1 GCA_026197075.1 Gammaproteobacteria bacterium
CATGCGCGGGTCGATGATCATTTGGGTAGATGACCACGCGCAGGCCATCGAATCGGTGGACGGTTGGCATGTTGGAATCCTAGCATAACCCAAGCGGTTGGGAAAGTGTGGAGCTAGGGTTGTGGGACTGGGGTCGGGTTGTGGGACTGGGGTCGGACCAGGTTAACCCATTGGTTGGAAATGGAAGTCCAGGAAAAATCGCCCCTGATTCGGGCTTAGACGGGGATTTTTCGCCTCGAAATGGCCTGTTTAACGCTCCTGGATGGATTCGGCGCCATCCTCACCACAGCTCGCACAGATCGAAAATCGCCTGGGGCAGGTGCAGGGGGCTGAGCCGCTCCAGGTCGGTGGCTTCGCTTTCCCGCCGGTAGCCTTCCGCCGTGCCTTCCCGGAACAAGCTGATCCGGTTGCTCTGCAGATCCACCAGCCAGACCTCCGAAATACCATGCCGGGCATAGAGGGGGATCTTAATCTCCCGGTCATAGCGCAGGGAATGGTCGGCCACCTCGATGACCAGCAATACGTCGCTGGCCCGGGGATGGGCGGTCTTGTAGAAATCCTCCCGTGGCCGCAGCAGGGCGAGGTCGGGCTGGGGTTCGGTGTGGGGATCCAGGTGGATGGGGTCCTGCACCGATACGATGGCGGTGTCGCCAACGGTCCGGTTGAGTATGCGGGTCAGCTGCTTCACGGCGGCAGCGTGCCGACTTCCTATCGGCGCCATGTCAATGATCTCTCCATTGATCAGTTCCACGCGACTGTCTTCCGGGAGGATGCCCGCGCGGGCCATGCGGTGGTACTCATCCACGCTCAGGCGGTGTCGCTGCAGGATGTCCTTCGCGCTTGTCGACATGGGGCCGCTCCCGGGGGAAGGGGTGTGACACGGGGCTGCATGCGTCCCTGCATGCACCCCCGTATGGGATGTGGCGAGTGGGGATTCGAAGCCCTCCTGTGTTGAGCCTCCAATCCCGCCGCGCATGATGTCCCTATCCGCGCATCCGACTTCCCTGTCACGGTGGATAATCTAGCCAGCATTGGTGGCGGATGCAAGCGACAGGGAGCGCATAAGATTTTGCTTATAAATCCTCCCGGTATGATGTCACGCCGCCTGTAGGTCGGGCTTCAGCCCACGGGTTTGATGGTGTTCGGGCAATTGTCGTGCTTCGGCCCGACCTACGGGCGCAGCCAAGGTGCGAGGGAGATTCTGGCGCGATCGTCCGCCAACGGCGGGGTATTGGCGCGAAACTGGACAAGCCGTATGGTTTGCGGATAATAGCGACCCAATCATTCACGATCCTGCCGGGATCAGGCGGTAACCTTGGCGACTATTCTCCTTTTGAACGGCCCGAACCTGAACCTGCTCGGCACTCGCGAACCGGGCATCTACGGGGCGACGGGGCTGGCGGCCATCGAGCAACGGCTGGAGGAGCAGGCCCGCCAGGCGGGCATGGAACTGCACAGCCTGCAGTCCAATGCCGAGCACGAGCTCATCAACCGCATCCATGCCGCCCGCGGCGAGGGAGTGCGCTTCATTCTCATCAACCCGGCGGCCTTCACCCACACCAGCGTCGCCCTGCGTGACGCCCTCAAGGCCGTGGATATACCTTTTATAGAAGTGCACCTGTCCAACGTGCACGCCCGCGAGGACTTTCGCCGGCATTCCTATTTCTCCGACATCGCCATGGGGGTCATCAGCGGCCTCGGGGCGATCGGCTACGAGCTGGCGCTGCAAGCCGCCATCGACTATCTATCCACACCAAACCCGGTTGCGTAAGGGACGTCATGGACATCCGTAAAGTCAAAAAACTCATTGAGTTGCTGGAAGAATCCGGCATCGCCGAAATCGAGATCCACGAGGGCGAGGAGTCGGTGCGCATCAGCCGCTATGCCCAGAATGCCGCGCCCCAGGTGGTGATGCAGGCGCCCCAGGCCGCGCCCGCTGCCCCACCGGCTGTCTCCGACGTGGCACCGGCACCCGTCGCCGAAGCGGCCGCGCCCGCCGGCCACACGGTGAACTCGCCCATGGTGGGTACCTTCTATCGGGCCTCCTCGCCGGGCGCCAAGGCCTTCGTCGAAGTGGGCCAGCGGGTGAACGTGGGCGATACCCTGTGCATCATCGAGGCCATGAAGATGCTCAACCAGATCGAGTCGGACAAGGCCGGGGTCGTGCAGGCCATCCTCGCCGAGAACGGCGGCCCGGTGGAGTTCGGTCAGCCCCTGTTCGTGATCGAATGATGCTGGACAAAGTCGTTATCGCCAACCGTGGCGAGATCGCCCTGCGCATCCTGCGCGCCTGCCGTGAACTGGGTGTGCACACCGTGGCGATTCATTCCGAGGTGGATCGTAACCTCAAGCATGTGCTGCTGGCCGACGAGACGGTCTGCATCGGGCCCGCGCCTTCGGCGCGGAGCTACCTGAACGTGCCGGCCATCATCAGTGCCGCCGAGGTGACCCAGGCCGACGCCATCCATCCCGGCTATGGCTTCCTGTCCGAGAACGCCGAGTTCGCCGAGCAGGTGGAGCGCAGCGGCTACACCTTCATCGGCCCGCGCCCCGATTCCATCCGCACCATGGGCGACAAGGTGGCGGCCATCCGCACCATGCGCGAGGCGGGCGTGCCCTGCGTGCCCGGTTCCGACGGCCCCCTGGGGGAAGACGACCACACCAACCTCGGACTGGCGCGCAAGATCGGCTATCCCATCATCATCAAGGCGGCGGCCGGTGGCGGTGGCCGTGGCATGCGCGTGGTGCACAGCGAGGGCAACCTGCTCAACGCCATCGCCCTGACCCGCACCGAGGCCCAGAACGCCTTCGGCAGCGACGTGGTGTACATGGAGAAATTCCTGGAAACCCCGCGACATATCGAGTTCCAGGTGCTGGGCGACGGCGAGGGCGATGCCATCCATCTGGGCGAGCGCGACTGCTCCATGCAGCGCCGCCACCAGAAGGTGGTGGAGGAGGCGCCGGCGCCGGGCATTACCCCGGAACAGCG
This sequence comes from Gammaproteobacteria bacterium, assembly GCA_026197075.1. Classification (GTDB taxonomy): domain Bacteria; phylum Pseudomonadota; class Gammaproteobacteria; order DSM-19610; family DSM-19610; genus JAIVHA01. The sequence goes on from JAPHQV010000041.1 coordinate 2,990, forward strand.
CGCCACCATGGGTGCGCGCTGCGTGGAGGCCTGCAAACGCATGAAGTACCGCGGCGCCGGTACCTTCGAGTTCCTGTACCAGGACGGCGAGTTCTATTTCATCGAAATGAACACCCGCGTGCAGGTGGAGCACCCGGTCACCGAGATGATCACCGGCGTGGACATCATCAAGGAACAGCTGCGCATCGCCGCCGGCGAGGGCCTGTCTTATACGCAGGACGACATCGTCATCCGCGGTCATGCGGTGGAATGTCGTGTCAACGCCGAGGATGCGCGTACCTTCCTGCCTTCGCCGGGCACCATCATCCAGTATCACGCCCCGGGCGGGCCGGGTATTCGCATGGACACCCACATCTATAACGGCTATCCCGTACCGCCCCACTACGATTCCATGATCGGCAAGCTAATCGCCTATGGCGACACCCGCACCTCGGCCCTGGCGCGCATGCGCGGGGCGCTCAGCGAGATCGTGGTGGAGGGCATCAACACCAACGTGGCCCTGCACCGGGACATCTGTGCCGACGCGGCCTTCATCGCCGGCGGCACCGACATCCATTACCTGGAGAAGAAGCTGGGGTTGTAGAAAAATTACGATGCCCTGGATCCAACTCAAACTCGAAGCCGGCGACCAGGATCCGGAGCGGCTGTCCGACTTCCTGCTTGAACAGGGCGCCTCCTCGGTGACCTTCCTGGACGCCGCCGATCAGCCCATTTTCGAACCCGACCCGGGCGACACGCCCCTGTGGACCGAGACCCGGGTGGTGGCCCTGTTCGATGCCGCCGAGCGCGTGGCGGCGGTGCGCACGGCAGTGGCCGAGGCCTTCGGCGCGGACACCGCCGCGCGCATCGAACTGGAAACCCTGGCGGACCGCGACTGGGAACGGGCCTGGATGGATCATTTCCAGCCCATGCGCTTCGGCCGGCACCTGTGGGTGGTACCCACGGGCATGGAGGCGCCCGATGACCCGCAGGCGGTGGTGCTGGACCTCGATCCCGGCCTGGCCTTCGGCACCGGCACGCACCCCACCACCGCCCAGTGCCTGGCATGGCTGGACGGCCACCCGCCCGCCGGGCAGGAGGTGCTGGATTTCGGCTGTGGTTCCGGCATCCTGGCCATCGCGGCCCTGAAGCTGGGTGCGGCCCATGCGTTGGGTACCGATATCGACGACCAGGCCCTCTGGGCCAGCCGCGAAAACGCGACCCGCAACGGCGTGGCCGGGCGGCTGGAGCTGTGCCGGCCGGAGCAGTTGCCCGATACGCCCGTGGACCTGCTGCTGGCCAATATCCTCGCCAACCCCCTCATCGAACTGGCATCGCGCCTGGCGGGGTTGGTCCGGCCGGGTGGCCGGTTGCTGCTGTCGGGTATCCTCGCCGAACAGGCGCGGTCGGTGATGGCGGCCTACGAACCCTGGATCCGCTTCGATCCCGTCATGGAGCAGGATGGCTGGGTATGCCTGGCGGGGGAGAGAATCCCTTCACCCGGACGGAATCGGACGGGGTAGGAGCATGCAAAAAAACCGCGTGGGTTGGGTCGAGCCGCACGTACAATGAACCATCCTGGACCTCATAGCCTTATGGTTGCGCCTGTATCCTTATGATCTTCAGCCTCTGTCCCAGTTGCCACACCGTCGCTCGCGTGGATGCGGCGCGGCTCAATGCCGGAGAGCTGGAGTGTGGTCGCTGTGGCCAGCGCTACGCTCCCCTCGGCCAGCTGTTCGACGACGTCCTGAGTGCCCAGGCAGCGGCCCTGGCGCGGCCACGCGCGCCAGTGGCGGAGGAGCAACAGCCAGTGCCGGTGCCAGAACCGGAAACCGCGCCAGAAGCGCCCCCACCGCCGGAGGCCGAAGCCACGGCCCTGCAGGAACCCCTGGCGCCCCTGGTCGCCGAGACCGCGCCGGCGCTCCGCCATGAGGTCACGGGCGCCGACTGGGATGCCTTCGGCCAGCCGTCCCTGGAAGGGGACGTGGCGGGCTCGGTGACCTCCTGCCAGGAGCTGGACCAGGAGGTGCGGCGCCAGATCGAGGCGGCCCTGTTGCAGGAGATGGCCGAGCCGTCCCGGCGCGTGTCCGCGCGCACCTGGCTGGGTCTGGCGGCGGCCCTGCTGCTGGTGCTGGCCCTGGCGGGCCAGTGGCTGTATGTACAACGTGACCTGTGGCTGGATCACCCCCAGTGGCGACCCTGGGCGGACCGGGCCTGCGCCGTCCTCGGCTGCGAATTGCCCCTGCGTCGCGACAGCCGCCAGATCGAGCTGCTGGAGCGGGAGGTGCGCGACCACCCGCGGGTGGCCGAGGCGGTGCTCATCAGCGCCACCTTCGTCAATCGTGCCACCTTCCCCCAGCCCTACCCGGTATTCGAGGTGGCTTTCTCGGACCTGTCGGGCAGCCTGCTGGCGATGCGCCACTTCGCCCCCGCGGAATACCTGGAGGATCCCGGTGCGATACCGGATGGTCTGGCGCCGGGGCAGCCTGCACGGGTGCGCCTAGAGGTGCTGGATCCGGGCCGCCAGGCGGTGTCCTTCCGCATGGAATTCCTGTAGCGGGCTGTCGGGCTGAAGCCCGACCCACAGGTTGGCACGCCAGGCCGGCCGGGGTGTTGTAGCTCGGGCTTCAGCCCGACAGTCGAATGTGGCTTTATCCTGCCTCCCGGAGCCGGTAAACTGTGCCGTTCCGCGATTCCCGTATTCATTGCAGTGACCTTCGCCCATGCGAATCGGCCCCTATTGCTTGCCAAACAACCTGGTGCTCGCGCCCATGGCGGGCGTCACCGACCGCCCGTTCCGCCAACTCTGCAAGGAACTGGGCGCCGGCATGGCGGTGTCGGAAATGGTCACGGCCAACGCCCTGCTGTGGGGCAGCGAGAAGACCCGCCGCCGCATCGACCACGCCGGCGAGGTGGAGCCGCGCATCGTGCAGATCGCCGGCGCCGATCCGGCCCAGCTGGCCGTGGCCGCCCGCTTCAACGTGGAGCAGGGGGCGCAGATCATCGACATCAACATGGGTTGTCCCGCCAAGAAGGTGTGTAATGTCATGGCCGGTTCCGCCCTGCTGCAGGACGAGGGCCTGGTGGCGCGCATCCTCGATGCCGTGGTGGACGCCGTGGAGGTGCCCGTCACCCTCAAGATCCGCACCGGCTGGGACCCGGAGCACCGCAACGGCCTGGCCATCGCGCACCTGGCCGAGCAGGCCGGCATCCAGTCCCTGGCGGTGCATGGCCGCACCCGCGCCTGCGCCTACCGGGGCGAGGCCGAGTACGACACCATCCGCGCCATCAAGCAGGCGGTGGGCATTCCCGTGCTGGCCAATGGTGACATCGGCAGCCCCGAAAAAGCCCGCTTCGTGCTGGAATACACCGGCGCCGATGGCGTCATGATCGGCCGCGCCGCCCAGGGCCGGCCCTGGATCTTCCGCGAAATCGAACACTACCTGGCCACCGGCGTGCATCTGCCGCCACCCTCCGTGGAGGAGATCCGCGCCATCATGGTGCGACACCTGGAAAACCTCTATGCCTTCCACGGCGAATACACGGGCGTGCGTGTGGCGCGCAAGCACATCGCCTGGTACACCAAGCACCAGCGTGACGGCAATGCCTTCCGCCGTCACATCCAGCAGGTGGAATCCCGCGCCGAGCAGTTGCGTCTCACTCAGGCCTATTTCGATCGGCTGGCCAGTGAGGAGGAGTTGGCGGCATGAAACTTTCCGGGGGGAAGAACCAGTCCCTGCGCGACTGCGTGCGCGCGGCGCTGGAACAGTATTTCACGGACCTGAAGGGGCATGAGGCGGAGAATGTCTATCCCATGGTGATCCACGAGGTGGAAAAGGCCATTCTCGAGACCGTCATGGCCCAGGCCCAGGGCAACCAGACCCATGCGGCGGAGATGCTCGGCATCAACCGCAGCACCTTGCGCAAGAAACTGAAGCTGCATGGCTTGGAGCCTTGATGCTGCTTTGACGCGTCATTCCGGCGAATGCCGGAATCCATGTCCGAGGTTCCATAAGATGGATTCCGGCCTGCGCCGGAATGACGAGTAAGTGCCACGAATGTTCGCGGCCAAGGCCGCTCCTACAAGAGACCAATCGAGTCTGACACCTTTGACGAAAATCAACACACAACAACTACCGAGTATTAACATGACCCCCATCCAGCGCGCGCTGCTCAGCGTATCCGACAAGACCGGCATCCTTGAATTCGCCTGCGAACTGCAGGCCCGCGGCGTGGAGATCCTCTCCACCGGCGGCACCGCCAAGCTGTTGGCCGACAACGGCGTGGCGGTGGTCGAGGTATCCGACTACACCGGTTTTCCGGAGATGATGGCCGGCCGGGTCAAGACCCTGCACCCGAAGATCCACGGCGGCATCCTGGCACGGCGCGGTACGGATGAAGCGGTGATGGCCGAGCACGACATCCCGCCCATCGACCTGGTGGTGGTCAACCTGTATCCCTTCGAACAGACCGTGGCCAAACCGGATTGCGACCTGGAGACGGCCATCGAGAACATCGACATCGGTGGCCCCACCATGCTGCGCGCAGCGGCCAAGAACCATGCGGCCGTCACCGTGGTGGTGGATGCCGCCGACTATGCGACCGTGCTGGCGGACATGGCGGCCAATAACGGTGCCGTCACCGCTGCCACCCGTTACCAGCTGGCGGTCAAGACCTTCCAGCACACGGCGCGCTACGACGGCGCCATTTCCAATTACCTCGGCGGTCGCAATATGGAAGGCGCCGATGCCCGCTTCCCCGAAACCTTCAGCCTGCAGGTGCGCAAGGCCCAGGGCATGCGCTATGGCGAGAACCCGCACCAGGGCGCGGCCTTCTACGTGGAGCACGAAGCTGGCGAGGCCTCGGTGGCCACCGCCGAGCAGCTGCAGGGCAAGGAGCTGTCCTACAACAACATCGGCGATACCGACGCGGCCCTGGAGTGCGTGAAGACCTTCTCCGAGAGACCGACCTGCGTCATCGTCAAGCATGCCAACCCCTGCGGCGTGGCCCATGGCAAGAATATGCTGGAGGCCTATGACCGCGCCTACCGGACCGACCCCGAGTCGGCCTTCGGCGGCATCATCGCCTTCAACGGCACGCTGGACGCGGACACGGCCTCTGCCATCGTCGAGCGCCAGTTCGTGGAGGTGATCATTGCACCGGAGATCGACGCGGCCGCCCTGCCGGTGCTGGCGGCCAAGAAGAATGTGCGCGTGTTGCGCTGCGGTCAGTGGCCTGCGCAGGCGGCACCGCGTTATGACTTCAAACGCGTCACCGGCGGCCTGCTGGTACAGGAGGCCGACCTGCAACTCATGCAGGAGACCCGTATCGTCACCCAGAAGGCGCCGGACGAACAGGAACTGCGCGACCTGTTGTTCGCCTGGCGAGTGGCCAAGTTCGTCAAGTCCAATGCTATCGTGTATGCGAGAGACGGCATGACCATCGGCGTCGGCGCCGGCCAGATGAGCCGAGTCAACAGCGCGCGCATCGCCGGCATTAAGGCCGAGCACGCCGGCCTGCCGGTACCCGGTTCGGTGATGGCCTCCGATGCCTTCTTCCCTTTCCGCGACGGCATCGACCAGGCCGCCGCCGCCGGGATCAAGGCCGTCATCCAGCCCGGTGGCTCCATGCGCGACGAGGAAGTCATCGCCGCCGCCGACGAACACGGCATGGCCATGGTGTTCACCGGCATGCGGCATTTCCGGCATTGAGTGGGATTCATTTATTGACGGAGTTGCGGAACGCAGAGAAATCATGATGAAAAACCCGGGTCGTTCGTCATTGCGAGCGCAGCGAAGCAATCTTCTTTCGTGGCAGGGTAAATTCAGGAGATTGCTTCGCTGCGCTCGCAATGACGTTGTGATAAAGCGCCCAGGTTTTTTCATATAAAAACTCTGCGTTCTCCTTGTCTCCGCGTTCTCTGCGTTTCGCAACTCCAACATCAAGAAGGGCTCTGACCCCTTTTCAGCTAGAACGAGGTACCAGGTGAATATATTGATTATCGGCGGTGGCGGACGTGAACACGCCCTGGCCTGGAAGGCGGCGCAGTCGCCGCGCGCGGACAAGGTCTATGTGGCGCCGGGCAATGCCGGCACGGCGCGCGAGGCGGGGCTGGAGAACCTGGCCATCGCCGCGGACGATGTGGACGGGTTGCTGCGCTTCGCGCAGGAACATGCCATCGGTCTGACCATCGTGGGCCCCGAGGCGCCGCTGGTGAAGGGTGTGGTGGATGCCTTCCAGGCCGCCGGTCTGCGCTGCTTTGGTCCCAGCAGGGCGGCGGCGGAGTTGGAGGGATCCAAGGCCTTCACCAAGGATTTCCTCGCCCGCCACGGTATCCCCACAGCCGCCTACGGTAACTTCACCGACCTCGATGCCGCCATCGCCTATATCCGCGAGCAGGGCGCGCCCATCGTGGTCAAGGCCGACGGCCTGGCCGCCGGCAAGGGTGTGATCCTGGCCCAGACGGAAGACGAGGCCATCGCCGCCTGTCGCGACATGCTGGCGGGCAATGCCTTCGGCAGCGCCGGGCACCGGGTGGTGATCGAGGAGTTCCTGCAGGGCGAGGAGGCCAGTTTCATTGTGATGGCCGATGGCGAGCATATCCTGCCGCTCGCCACCTCCCAGGACCACAAGGCACGCAACGATGGTGACACCGGGCCCAATACCGGCGGCATGGGGGCCTATTCCCCGGCCCCGGTCGTGACGGAAGCGATGCACCGGCGCATCATGGATGAAGTGATCCGGCCCACGGTCCGCGGCATGGCCGCCGACGGCATCCCCTATACCGGTTTTCTCTACGCCGGCATCATGATCAGTCCCGCCGGCGTGCCGAAGGTGCTGGAGTTCAATGTGCGCTTCGGCGATCCCGAGACCCAGCCCATCCTGCTGCGCCTGCAGAGCGACCTGGTGGAGTTGTGCGAGGCGGCCCTGGACCGACGCCTCGACCAGATGACGGCGGAATGGGATCCGCGCGTGGCCCTGGGCGTGGTGCTGGCCGCCGGCGGCTATCCCGCCGACTATCGGCAGGGCGATGTGATCAGCGGCCTCGATGCCGAGCTGCCCGATACCAAGGTGTTCCATGCCGGTACCCGCGAGGTCGATGGCCAGGTGGTGACCAGCGGTGGACGGGTGCTGTGTGTCTGCGCCCTGGGCACCACCGTGGGCGAGGCACAGGCGCGCGCCTACGAACGCGTGCGCGGCATCCACTGGGATGGCGTCTATTACCGCACCGACATCGGTCACCGCGCCATCGCGCGCGAACAATGAGTCGAATCCTGGTCAGCGGCGGTACCGGCTTCATCGGCCGCGAACTGGTGCGCGCCCTGCACGCCCGGGGCGACCAGGTCCGCATCCTGTCCCGTGCGCCGCAACCACCGGGCTGTCCCTCCGAGGACTGGCACCAGGGTGAACTGGCCGACCCCGCCAGCCTGGCCGGGGTAGCCCGCGGCTGTGACCGGGTGTTCCACCTGGGCGGCTATGCCCACGCCACCTCCCGGCCCTATCCCGCCGAGGTCGAACGTCACCGTGTCGTCAACCGGGAGGGCACCCGCGCCCTGCTCGACGAGGCCCTGGCAGCCGGGGTGAAGTCCCTGGTCTATGTGAGCAGCGTGAAGGCGGGCGGTGAGGATCGTGCGCGCTGCCTGGACGAAACCAGCACCGTCGCGCCCGTCGATCCCTACGGTGCCATCAAGCGCGATTGCGAGACCCTGGTGCTGGACGTCTGCGCCTCCCGGAATGTGCATGCTGCCGTGATCCGCCCGGCCCTGGTATACGGGGTCGGCGTGAAAGGGAACCTCGCCAGCCTGGCGCAGGCCATCCGGCGCGGTCGTCTGCCACCGCTGCCCGACACGGGCAACGTGCGTTCCATGGTGGAGTTGCGTGACCTGGTGGCCGCCATGCTGGTGGCGGCAGAGCGACCTGCCGCATGCGGCCATACCTACATCATTACCGACGGCGAGGCCTACTCCACCCGACGCATCTACGAGGCCCTGTGCCGGGCCCAGGGCAAGCCGGTGCCCGGCTGGGCGGTCCCCGCCGGGGTGTTGCGCCTGGCGGGCCGGTGCGGGGATGGGCTGGAATGGCTGTTGCGCCGGCCATTGCCCCTCAACGGTACCCTGGTGGCGCGCCTGCTCGATTCCGCCTGCTACCGCTCCGTGCGCGCCGCGCAAGACCTCGACTTTCACCCCCGCTATCGTTTCGAGGATGTGGCGAGTGCTATGCTGGGCGCATGATCCCGGCGATGACGGAGTAACGGAATGGCAACGGACCTGGACAAGGACTTTCCCTACGAGAAGCTGGGCATGGACGCGGAGGCACTGTGGCGCTCCCTGGCCAATCGCCTGGAATACAGTGTTGGCAAGGACATCTATACCGCCAACCTGCGCGACTGGTTTCGCAGCCTGGCCTACGCGCTGCGCGATCGCATGGCCGAGCGCTGGATGGAGACCATGCGCGGCTATTACCGGGAAGACAGCAAGCGGATCTATTATTTTTCCCTCGAATTTCTCATCGGCCGTACCCTCTACAACAGTATCCTGAACCTGCACATCGAGCCCGGGGTGCGCGAGGCACTGCTGCGCTTCGGACTCGACCTGGAGCAGATCCGCGAGCTGGAGCCCGACGCGGCCCTGGGTAATGGCGGGCTGGGCCGGCTGGCAGCCTGCTTCCTCGATTCCATGGCCACCCTCGGCCTGCCCGGCTACGGTTATGGTATCCGCTATGAATACGGCATGTTCAAGCAGCGTATCGAGGACGGCCGCCAGCTGGAACAACCGGAGAACTGGCTGCGTTATGGCAACCCCTGGGAATTCTCCCGCGCCGAGGTGCTCTACCCGGTGCATTTCTACGGCCGGGTGGTGGACTATGTGAACGAGGTCGGCATGCTGCGCCATCACTGGGTGGACTGTGAAGAGGTGATGGCCATGGCTTACGACACGCCCATTCCCGGGTACGGTAACCAGACGGTCAACAACATGCGTTTGTGGACCGCCAAGTCGAGCCGCGAGTTCGACCTGCGCTATTTCAACCAGGGAAATTATATCCAGGCGGTGGCGGACAAGAATGAATCGGAGAACCTGTCCCGGGTGCTGTACCCCGATGATTCCACCACCATGGGCCGCGAACTGCGCCTGAAGCAGCAGTTCTTCTTCGTCAGTGCATCCTTGCAGGACATCCTGTTTCGTCACCACAAGCATCATCCGGGTTTTGATGATCTGCCCGACAAGGTGGCCATCCAGCTCAACGACACCCATCCCGCCATTGCCATACCCGAACTCATGCGCCTGCTGATGGATGTGCATGACATCGGCTGGGACGCGGCCTGGAATATCTGTCGGCGTACCTTTTCCTACACCAATCACACCGTCATGCCCGAGGCCCTGGAGACCTGGCCGGTGGCCCTGGTGGAGGAAATGTTGCCACGCCACATGCGCATCATCTATGAAATCAACCGGCGCTTCCTGGACGAGGTGCGCCACCGCAATCCCGGTGACCTGGACCTGGTGCGACGAGTATCAATCATCGACGAGACGGGTGGGCGGCGCGTGCGCATGGCGAACCTGGCCATCGTCGGCAGCCACACGGTCAACGGCGTGGCACAGCTGCATACGGATATCATTCGTGAAACCATCTTCGCCGACTTCCATCGCCTGGACCCTGACAAGATCATCAATATCACCAACGGGGTGACGCCACGGCGCTGGCTCAACCAGGCCAATAAACCCCTCTCGGACCTGATCTGCCTGCGCATCGGTGATGGCTGGCTGCGCGACCTGCGCGAGCTGCGCGGGCTCGAGCCGCTGGCGGAGGATACGGGGTTCCAGGAGGCGTTTCGGGCGGCGAAGCAAAGCAACAAGGAGCGCCTGGCCGGCCTGATCGAGTCCCGCCTGGGTATCCACGTGGATGCGGCCAGTCTGTTCGACGTGCAGGTGAAGCGCATCCATGAATACAAGCGCCAGCTGCTGAACCTGCTCCATGTGATCCATCTCCATGACCGCATGTGCGCGGAACCGGGTGCAGACTGGGTGCCGCGCACGGTGATCTTTTCCGGCAAGGCGGCGCCGGGCTATGACATGGCCAAGCGCATCATCAAGCTGATCCACGATGTGGCGGATGTCGTCAATCACGACCCGCGCATCAATGGCCTGCTCAAAGTCGTGTTTATCCCCAATTACGATGTCAGTACGGCGGGGGATATCATCCCGGCGGCGGATCTGTCCGAGCAGATCTCCACTGCCGGAACCGAGGCCTCCGGCACCGGCAACATGAAGCTGTCCCTCAATGGCGCGCTGACCATCGGTACCCTGGATGGCGCCAATGTGGAGATCGCCGCGGCGGTGGGCGAAGAGAATATGTTCGTGTTCGGTCTGCGGCGGGAGGAGGTGCGGCACCTGCGTGATGAAGGCTACGATCCCATGCGCTTCATTCAGTCCAGCCGTGCCCTGGCCAATGTGTTGCGCAAGATCCACGAAGGCTATTTCTCACCGGCCGAACTGGAACGCCACCGTCCCGTGGTGGAGGATCTGAGGCGGGAAGATCGTTACCTGGTGTGCGCAGACTTCGAAGCCTACCTGGCCGCCCAGGAGCGGGTGTCCGAGCTCTATCGCCAGCCGGAGATCTGGACGCGCCGTGCCATCCTCAACGTGGCGCGCATGGGCGGTTTCTCCAGCGACCGCGCCGTGCATGAATATGCCAAGCGGGTGTGGAAGGTGGAGCCGGTAAAACAGAAATAGGCGGCAGCGTTTCCCTTAGCGCTTCATGCAATCGGGGCTGGTGGGGTCAGGTCTTGCAATCCAGCAAAATCGTACGATTTTGCTGGATTGCA
>JAPHQV010000052.1 GCA_026197075.1 Gammaproteobacteria bacterium
AGCGGGCTCTGCCCGCGAACATTCGCGGGCAGAGCCCGCTCCTACAGGGCCTACCGTCAGAAGGGGATATCGTCGTCGAAATCCATGCCGGCGCCGGAGGATGAGGACGTCGGCGCGCGCTCGGATTCCTGGTTGTAGCCGCCACCACCGCCACCACCGCTTCCACCACGGCTGCCGAGCATCTGCATCTCATTGGCCACGATCTCGGTGGTATAGCGGTCGTTGCCGCTCTTGTCCTGCCACTTGCGCGTGCGCAGGCTGCCTTCCACGTAGATCTGCGAGCCCTTCTTCAGGTATTCCCCGGCGATCTCCGCCAGGCGACCGAAGAACACGATGTTGTGCCATTCGGTGCGTTCCTTCTGCTCACCGGTCTGCTTGTCCTTCCAGGACTCGCTGGTGGCCAACGCCACATTGGCGGCGGCACTTCCGCTCGGCATGTAGCGCACCTCCGGGTCCTTGCCCAGGTTGCCCACCAGAATCACCTTGTTCACTCCGCGTGCCATCGTTTTTCTCCTGTTGTTGGATTACCGGCTGTCCATCCCTGGCAGCCATAAAGGTTTCAGTGGGCACGCAAGGGGGCCGGGGCCCGGTTGCGGGACCGTCGGCCGCAGGGATGCGGCCGTCGAGCGTACAGGGACGTATTCACAGCGAGTCCCGTGGCCGGGTCCCGGTCCCCTTGCACACTCCCGATCCTCCTCACCCAGTGGGGCATCATACCCGCAGTGCTCGCCCCCTGTCAGTCCTCGGGTGCCACCGCGAAGGCCTCCAGGGCCACTTCGTCCAGGGCGTGCCGGTCCACCTTCAGGTAGGCCACCGCCTCCCCCGCCGGCACCACCGCCTCGGCCACCCCCCGCACTGCCACGAGCCGCCCGGCCAGGCGCTGGGCCGCGCGGGGGTCACAGGGTGTAATGGGCAACAGGTAACTGGCCAGGTAGCGAGGATTCTTCATGCCCAGGGCCACCAGCAGCCAGCCACCGGCGGCCAGGGCGCAGAACAGGAACACCCCCTGCAGGCCATAGCGGGCATGGAGCCAGCCGCCCAGCAGGCCACCCAGGAAGGCCCCCAGGAACTGGCTACTGGAATAGAATCCCATGGCCGTGCCCTTGCTGTCCGGGGGCGCCATCTTGGCCACCAGGGACGGCAGGCTGGCCTCCAGCAGGTTGAAGGCGGCGAAGAACACGAACACCCATAGGGCCAGCGCCACCAAGCCATCCCCCAGCCAGAACAGCCCGAACTCCGCCAGTCCCAGTACCAGGATGGCGGCCAGGAACACGGGTTTCAGGCGCCGCTTGCGTTCCGCCAGGAAAATGAAGGGCACCACCGCCAGCATGGAAGCGAGCATGACCGGCAGGTAGAGTTTCCAATGCTCCGCCGCGGCCAGGCCGAGCTCGTCCCGCAGCACCAGTGGCAGCACCACGAAGGTGGCGGTCAGGATCATGTGCAGCACCAGGATGCCCAGGTCCAGGCGCAGAAGCTCGCTATTGCGCAACACGGACGCGAACTGGGCGGGTATGGGTTCGGCATCGCGGTGCACACGGCTGATGCCCGGCTGCGGCACCACCAGCAGCAGCATGGCGATGCCGCCCAGGGCCAGCAGGGCCGTCAGCCAGAAGATGCCCGGCACACCGATCCAGGTGTTGAGCAGTGGCCCGGCCACCATGGCGACGGCGAAGGACACCCCGATGCTCATGCCGATCACCGCCATGGCCTTGACCCGGTGTTCCTCACGGGTGAGATCGGCAGTGAGCGCCATGACCGCGGCGGCAATGGCGCCGGCGCCCTGGATCGCCCGTCCCAGGATCACCCCCCACATGCTGTCCGCCAGGGCCGCCACGACGCTGCCCAGGGCAAACAGCAACAGGCCGGCGACGATGACGCGCTTGCGCCCCAGGCGGTCGGAGAGCAGGCCGAAGGGGATCTGCAGCAGGGCCTGGGTCATGCCGTAGATGCCGATGGCCAGGCCCGCCAGGGCCGGGGTGAAGCCCTCGAGGTGTTCGGCGTAAAGGGCGAACACCGGCAGGATCATAAACAACCCCAGCATGCGCAGGGAATAGATCCCGGCCAGGGAGAAGGCAGCCCGGATCTCGGTGGAGCTCATGCCATCGGGGCCGGGACTGCCTTTCATCAAGCGGGGTTTCCTTTGCTGCCAGGTGTGGAAACGCCGTATAGTAACAGGTTCGATTTGCAGCAGACACGCGACATGGACACCATCCGGCTTCGGGGCGCCCGCACCCACAATCTCCAGAATATCGACCTCGAACTGCCCCGCGACCGGCTGATCGTGATCACCGGCCTGTCCGGTTCCGGCAAGTCCTCGCTGGCCTTCGACACCATCTATGCCGAGGGTCAGCGCCGCTACGTGGAGTCCCTGTCCGCCTACGCGCGCCAGTTCCTGTCGATGATGGAAAAACCCGATATCGACCACATCGAGGGGCTGTCGCCGGCCATCTCGATCGAGCAGAAATCGACGTCCCACAACCCGCGCTCCACCGTGGGTACCATCACCGAGATCTACGACTACCTGCGCCTGCTGTTCGCGCGCGTGGGGACGCCGCGCTGCCCCGAACACGACACCACCCTGGAGGCGCAGACCGTCAGCCAGATGGTGGACCAGGTCATGGCCCTGGGCGAGGGCACCCGGCTCATGCTGCTGGCGCCGGTGGTGGAGGACCGCAAGGGCGAGCACGTGCACATCCTGGAGGAACTGCGCGCCCAGGGCTTCATCCGCGCCCGCATCGACGGCAAGGTGGTGGAGCTGGACCAGCCCCCAACCCTGGACCTGCGCAAAAAACATCGCATCGAGGCCGTGGTGGACCGCGTCAAGGTGCGCGAGGACCTGCAGCTGCGCCTGGCGGAATCCTTCGAGACCGCCCTGCGCCTGTCCGACGGCCTGGCGCGCGTGGCCTTCATGGATGAACCGAAGCGCGATGAACTGGTGTTCTCCGCCAAGTTCGCCTGCCCGCTGTGCGGCTACTCCCTGGCGGAACTGGAACCGCGCCTGTTCTCCTTCAACAACCCGGTGGGTGCCTGCCCGAGCTGCGATGGCCTGGGCGTGCGCCAGAGCTTCGACCCCGCGCGCGTGGTGGCCCATCCCCACCTGAGCCTGGCCGGTGGCGCGGTGCGCGGCTGGGACCGGCGCAACGCCTATTATTTCCAGCTCATCAGCTCGCTGGCGGACCATTATGGTTTCGACATCGACACCCCCTTCGATGAACTGCCGGAGAAGGTACGACAGATCATCCTGCATGGCAGCGGCAAGGAAACCATCGAGTTTCAGTACATCAACGAACGTAGCGGCTTCACCATTCGCCGCCATGCCTTCGAGGGCATCATCCCCAACCTGGAACGCCGCTACCGGGAAACCGAATCCAATGCCGTGCGCGAGGAACTGGCCAAGTACCTCAGCACCCATCCCTGCTCCGAATGTGGCGGCACACGCCTGAACAAGGCCGCCCGCCATGTATTCGTGGCCGACCGGCGCCTGTCCGATCTCACCGCATTACCCGTGGGCGAGGCGCAGCGCTTCTTCGCCGAACTCACCCTGCCCGGCCGGCGCGGCGAGATCGCCGGCAAGATCCTCAAGGAGATCGGCGCACGGCTGACCTTTCTCGTCAACGTGGGCCTGGACTACCTGTCGCTGGAACGCAGCGCCGATACCCTGTCCGGCGGCGAAGCACAGCGCATCCGCCTGGCCAGCCAGATCGGCGCCGGCCTGGTGGGGGTGATGTACATCCTCGACGAGCCCTCCATCGGCCTGCATCAGCGCGACAACGAACGACTGCTGACGACCCTCCGCTACCTGCGTGACCTGGGTAATACGGTGATCGTGGTGGAGCACGACGAGGACGCCATCCGCAGCGCGGACCACGTGGTGGACATGGGACCGGGCGCCGGCGTTCATGGCGGCCAGGTGGTGGCCCAGGGCACGCCCGCCGAGATCATGGCCAACCCGCAGTCCCTGACCGGCCAGTACCTGTCGGGACAACGCGCCATCGCGATCCCGGCCCAACGCACGCCGCGCGACCCCAAGCGCCTGCTGTCCATCCTGGGGGCCGCCGGCAACAACCTGAAGGATGTGGATGCCCACATTCCCGTCGGCCTCATGACCTGCGTCACCGGCGTGTCGGGTTCAGGCAAGTCCACGCTCATCAACGACACCCTGTACCTGCACGCGGCGCGCGAACTCAACGGCGCCGCCACCGAGCCGGCACCCTTCCGCGCCATCGAGGGCCTGGAACAGTTCGACAAGGTGGTGGACATCGACCAGAGCCCCATCGGCCGCACCCCACGCTCCAACCCGGCCACCTATACCGGACTGTTCACGCCCATCCGCGACCTGTTCGCCGGCACCCAGGAGGCACGCTCGCGCGGTTACGCGCCGGGGCGCTTCAGTTTCAACGTCAAGGGGGGCCGCTGCGAGGCCTGCCAGGGCGATGGCGTGATCAAGGTGGAGATGCATTTCCTGCCGGACATCTACGTGCCCTGCGACGTGTGCCACGGCAAGCGCTACAATCGCGAGACCCTGGACATCCGCTACAAGGGCAAGACCATCCACGAGGTGCTGGAGCTGACGGTGGAGGATGCACTGGAATTCTTTCAGGCCGTGCCCGTGGTGAAGCGCAAGCTGCAGACCCTGCTGGACGTGGGCCTGTCCTACCTGCGCCTGGGCCAGAATGCCACCACCCTGTCCGGCGGCGAGGCGCAACGCGTCAAGCTGGCACGCGAGCTGTCCAAGCGCGACACCGGTAACACCCTGTACATCCTGGACGAGCCCACCACCGGGCTGCATTTCTACGACATCGAACAGCTGCTACGGGTGCTGCACCGCCTGCGCGACCACGGCAACAGTGTCGTCATCATCGAGCACAACCTCGATGTCATCAAGACCGCCGACTGGGTCATCGACCTCGGTCCCGAGGGCGGCAATGGTGGCGGGCACATCCTGGCCGAGGGCACGCCGGAAGAGATCGCCGACCATCCCGATTCTCACACGGGGCGTTTTCTCAAACCCATGCTGGTGCGCGTCGGTGGCGGCAAACCCAAGGGGCGGAAGAAACTGCGCGCCTAGGCGGATATCGGCTAATTACACTACCGCTACGGTATCGCCGACCACCAGATCCAGCTGCGCGGCCGCATTGCCCTGGTTCACTGCAATCTCCACCAGGCCGCTGGAATTGGCGTACCAGAAGGCGCTGCCCACTGGTACTTCGGAGAAGCACGTGGCCCGCGGGATGGGCTCGCCGCTTACCGCCAGCCGGACCTGCTCTGGCAACGCTTCCACCCGGATGCCGATCATGACGTTGCCGAAACCGTCGATGTAGATCACTTCGCCCAATTCATCCGGCCAGGTGGACTTGATGCGCTGGACAGGCACCACCGGGATTCCGGGCGGCCGCGCACCCCGGGCGATCATGGCGGACACCGGCGCGAACAGATCGCGACCATGAAAGCTGGCGGACAGCCGTGATGGCCGGTACGTCATATCCCACCAGCGCAGGCTCTGGCCACGCTGCGCCACCACGTTGAACAGGCCATTGTCGGGCCCCACGAACCAGCGCCCGTCCACCTCCAGGATGGCGCCCCGGCGGGGACCGCCGACGCCGGGATCGACCACACCGAGGAACACCGTGCCCAAGGGGAACTCCTCCACCAGGGCGGCCAGCAGGTAGGCGGCCTGCCGGGGCGCGAAGGCCGGGGCGTCGTGCATCAGATCAATAACCGGGATGTCGGGCGCGGCCTGCCGCAGCACCGCATGGAGCTGGCCCACGTAAGGACCCGCCAGGCCATAATCCGTGAACAGTACGATCATGAAACCTCGGTCACCGCAAAGGCGCAAAGGGCGCGGAGAAAACCATGGATTATGTTACCCCCCTGGAATGACAACCATCTCTCAATCAACTGTAGACCAAGACATCGTAATGTTTTCTTGGCGCCCTTTGCGCCTTTGCGGTGATAACCCGATTTCAGCCCGATGAATTGACCGCCCACAAAAAAGCCGGGCAGAGCCCGGCTTTTCATACACCTGCAGTGACCTTGCCTACTCGGCGGCGGCCTCGCTGCCATCATCCAGGGGACGATCGACCAGTTCCACCAGGGCCATGGGTGCCTTGTCGCCGGCCCGGAAGCCCATCTTCAGGATGCGCAGGTAACCACCGGGGCGCTCCTTGTAGCGGGGACCCAGCTCGTTGAAGAGCTTGGTGACCACATCACGGTCGCGCAGGCGGTCAAAGGCCAGGCGGCGCTTGTGTACGGAGTCGGTCTTGGCCATGGTGATGAGCGGCTCGGCTACACGGCGCAGCTCCTTGGCCTTGGGCACGGTGGTCTTGATGACTTCGTGCTGCAGCAAGGAGGCTGCCATGTTGCGAAACATGGCCTTGCGGTGACTGCTGTTGCGGCTCAGTTGCCGCCCTGAATTACGGTGACGCATTGCTGTTACCCTTTACTGCCGCACTCAGGCGGACTGCTGTTCTTTATCCTTCAAACCGGCCGGCGGCCAGTTCTCCAGACGCATACCCAGGGACAGGCCACGGGAGGCCAGGACGTCCTTGATTTCGGTCAGGGACTTCTTGCCCAGGTTCGGGGTCTTGAGCAGCTCCACTTCCGTGCGCTGAATCAGATCGCCGATGAAATAAATGCTTTCCGCCTTGAGGCAATTGGCAGAACGCACGGTCAATTCCAGATCGTCCACCGGCCGCAGCAGGATGGGGTCCACATCAGACTGTTCCTTGGCGGATTCGATGACCTGCTTACCCTTCAGGTCCACGAACACCGAGAGCTGATCCTGCAGGACCGTCGCAGCGCGACGAATGGCTTCCTCGGGATCGATGGTGCCGTTGGTCTCGATATCGATGATCAGCTTGTCGAGGTCGGTACGCTGCTCCACACGAGCGCGTTCCACGGAATAGGCAACGCGGCGCACCGGGCTGAAAGAGGCATCCAGCTGCAGATTACCAATGGGACGACTGCCTTCCTCGGATTCGGTACGCACCGTGGCGGGCTCATAACCACGACCCATGGCCAGCTTCAGGCTCATGTTGAGCTCGCCGGATTTGGTGAGGTTGGCAATGACGTGATCCGGATTGATGATTTCCACGTCATGGTCCAGGGTGATATCCGCCGCCGTCACCACTCCCGGGCCCTTCTTGCTCAGGGTCAGTGTGGCTTCATCACGGTTATGCATCTTCAGCGCGAGGCCTTTGAGGTTCAGGATGATGTCGATGACATCTTCCTGCACGCCTTCGATACTGGAATATTCGTGCAATACCCCGTCGATCTCCACGCTCGTAACCGCACAGCCCGGCATGGAGGACAGGAGGATGCGCCGCAGGGCATTGCCCAGGGTGTGACCGAAACCGCGTTCCAGCGGCTCCAGGGTCACAACGGCGTGCGTATCGCTGGCGAACTTGACGTCGACAATACGCGGTTTCAGGAATTCGTTGACCTTGCCCGGCATGAAAAGTCCTCTTTCCTGTTGGCTTACTTGGAGTACAACTCGACGACGAGATGCTCGTTGATTTCAGCGGGCAGCTCGGCACGTTCCGGGCGGGATTTGTAAACACCCGCCATTCCCTTGGTGTCGACCTGGATCCATTCGGCAAAGCCGCGCTGCTGCGCCATTTCCAGGGCATTCTGGATACGCAGCTGCTTGCGGGCCGCCTCGTTCACCGCGACGTTGTCGTTGGGCTGCACCTGGTAGGACGGGATATTGACCCGCTTGCCATTCACGGTGATGCCGTTGTGCCGCACCAGCTGGCGGGCCTCGGAACGGGAAGCGGAGAAACCCATGCGATACACCACGTTGTCCAGGCGGCCTTCCAGCAGCTGGAGCAGGTTTTCACCCGTGGAGCCCTTCACCTGGGCCGCCTTCTTGTAGTAGCTGCGGAACTGGTCTTCCAGCACGCCATAGGTGCGGCGCAGCTTCTGCTTCTCCCGCAACTGGGTGGCATAATCGGACAGCCGGCCTCGGCGCTGACCATGCTGGCCCGGCGGGAAGGGGCGGCTTTCCACCGCACACTTGCTGGTGTAGCACTTCTCACCCTTGAGGAACAGCTTGGTGCCTTCGCGGCGGCACTGGCGGCATTTGGAACCTATATACTTGGCCATAGTCTTTCTCCGCCCTTAAACGCGACGTTTCTTGGGAGGACGGCAACCATTGTGGGGAATGGGCGTCACGTCCGTGATATTGGTGATACGGAAACCGGCATTGTTCAGGGCCCGCACAGCGGACTCACGGCCCGGGCCGGGGCCCTTGATTTCCACTTCCAGGTTCTTCATGCCGAATTCGGCCACCACGGCACCGGCGCGCTCCGCCGCCACCTGGGCCGCGAACGGGGTGCTCTTGCGGGAGCCGCGGAATCCGGAACCACCCGCCGTCGCCCAGGCCAGCGCGTTGCCCTGGCGATCGGTGATCGTAATGATGGTGTTGTTGAAAGACGCGTGAACATGAACGATCCCGTCCACAACGTTTTTCTTGACCTTTTTACGGGTGGTCTTAGCTGGTTTAGCCATGCTGGTGCTTTCCTAAATACCTGATATGTAATGCAATCCAGTAGTAACGGAGGCCGTCCCCTACTTGCGGATCGGTCGCCGCGGGCCCTTGCGGGTGCGGGCATTGGTCTTGGTACGCTGGCCGCGCAGCGGCAGGCCGCGGCGATGGCGCACTCCACGATAGCAGCCAAGGTCCATCAAGCGCTTGATGTTCATGGAAACCGTCCGACGCAGGTCGCCTTCGACGGTGAACTTGGCCACCTCGGTACGCACCTGCTCGATCTCGGCCTCGGTGAGGTCCTTGATCTTGGTTTCATGCTTCACACCAACGGCATCACAGATCTTCTGCGCGCTGGTCTTGCCAATGCCATAAATCGCGGTCAAGGCGATTACAGCGTGCTTGTGCGGGGGGATGTTGATCCCTGCAATACGGGCCATGCGACCTATCTCCTATCCTGCCCCAGGACGGCTATCCAGTGAAACGAGCAAGGATAGCCGCTGGCGCCGGAAAAATCAATCCAGAACCTTAAAAATGGCTGGGTCTTGCCAGCCGGCACATACTCAGCCCTGACGCTGCTTGTGGCGGGCGTCCTTGCAAATGACGCGCACCACACCCTTGCGGCGCACCACTTTGCAATTACGGCAGATACGTTTTACTGATGCGCGGACTTTCATCTTTCCACCTGTTCCAACAATCGTCTAAAACCGTTAGCGAATCAGGCCGGCACGGCCATGACTCTTCAAATTGGCCTTTTTCATCAGGCCCTCGTATTGGTGGGACATCAGGTGGGCCTGTACCTGGGCCATGAAGTCCATAACCACAATCACGATGATCAGGAGCGAGGTTCCACCAAAGTAGAACGGGACGTTCCAGTATAAAATCAAGAACTCCGGCATCAGGCACACGGCAGTGATGTAGATGGCACCCGCCGTGGTCAGGCGCGTCATCACGCCATCGACATAACGTGCCGTCTGGTCACCGGGACGGATCCCGGGGATGAAGGCACCGGATTTCTTCAGGTTGTCGGCCGTTTCCTTTGAATCGAACACCAGTGCGGTGTAGAAAAAACAAAAGAACACGATCGCCAACGCATAAAACAACACGTACATCGGCTGCCCCGGGGACAGGCCCGCTGTAATCGTCTGCAGCCAGCCAAGCCCCTCGGTACTGCCGAACCAGCTTCCCAGCGTGGCCGGGAACAGAATGATACTGCTGGCAAAAATCGGCGGTATCACTCCCGCCATATTCAATTTCAGGGGCAGATGCGTGCTCTGCGCCGCGTACATCTTGCGCCCCTGCTGGCGCTTGGCGTAATTCACCGTGATGCGCCGCTGCCCGCGCTCCACGAATACCACGAAGGCCGTAACCGCCAGCGCCATCGCAAACAGGAACAGAATGCTCAGCACGTTCATTTCGCCGGTGCGGGCCAGCTCCAGCGTGCCCGCCACAGCAGACGGCAGACCGGCGACGATCCCCGCAAAGATGATGATGGAGATGCCGTTACCGACACCCCGCTCTGTCACCTGCTCACCCAGCCAGACCAGGAACATGGTTCCGGTCACCAGGGTGGCGATCGCCGATATGATGAACGACGGGCCGGGATTGACCACCAGGGTCGAACCCCCAAGCGCCTGTCCCTGCAGCGCAATCGAAATACCGATGGCCTGGAAAGTGGCAAGCACCACGGTTCCATACCGGGTGTACTGGGTAATCTTGCGGCGACCCGCCTCGCCTTCCTTGCGCAATTCCTTGAGACTGGGCACCGTATGCGACATCAGCTGCATGATGATGGATGCAGAGATGTACGGCATGATGCCGAGTGCGAACAGGGAAAGTCGCTCGAGGGCGCCACCGGAGAACATGTTGAACATGTCCAGAATGGTGCCACGCTGCTGTTCCACCAGGCTGCTCAGTACCGCGGGATCGATGCCCGGCAACGGGATGAAGGTGCCGATGCGGAACACGATGATCGCACCGACCACGAACAACAGCCGTTGACGCAATTCCCTCAGTTTACCGAGATCGCCAACCGCACCGGCAAATGTCGATCCCGCAGTAGCCACTTATTCCTCGACCTTCCCGCCCGCCGCTTCAATCGCGGCGCGGGCACCCTTGGTCACACCCAGGCCGCGCACGGTTACTGCCTTGTCCAGTGTGCCGGAAGCAATGACCTTGGCCCGCAGCATGTCCTGGCGGATGATATTGGCCGCCTTGAGGGCCACCAGGTCGACCACGTCACCCTCGCAGGCCGCAAGCTCGTGCAGGCGCACTTCCGCGGTGGTCATGGCCATACGCGAGGTGAAGCCGAACTTGGGCAGACGACGCTGTATCGGCATCTGACCGCCTTCGAATCCTACCTTGTGATAACCGCCATTACGGGATTTCTGACCCTTGTGGCCACGTCCGCAGGTCTTGCCCAGGCCCGAACCAATCCCGCGTCCGACGCGCTTGGGTGCGGTTTTGGTGCCGGGTGCCGGCTTCAAAGTATTAAGGCGCATCTCAAGCTTCCTCGACTTTCAGCAGGTATGAAACCTTGTTGATCATACCGCGATTTTCCGGGGTGTCGGTCACTTCCACTGTGTGGTGCATACGGCGGATGCCGAGACCGGCGACGCATGCCCTATGGGCAGCGAGACGGCCATGCACACTCTTCACCAACGTTACTTTTACTGTCTTGTCAGCCATGGCTTATTCCGTGATTTCAGCTACGGTTTTACCACGCTTGGCGGCGATGTCGTCCGGGGAAGACATGGCGGCCAAGCCCTTCATGGTGGCGCGCACCACGTTGACGGGGTTGCTGGAACCGATGCACTTGGCAAGCACATTCCTGACACCCACGACTTCCAGAACTGCGCGCATTGCGCCGCCCGCGATGATGCCCGTGCCTTCGGAAGCGGGCCGCATATGAACCTTGGCCGCGCCATGGCGCGAGGTCACTGGATACTGCAGCGTCCCTTCCTTCAGCTTAATGGTCTTCATGTTCTTGCGAGCGTCTTCCATCGCCTTCTGGATCGCGACCGGCACTTCACGCGCCTTGCCGCGACCGAAGCCGACGCGGCCCTCGCCATCACCCACCACTGTCAGTGCCGAGAAGCGGAACTGACGGCCGCCTTTTACCACCTTGGCAACACGGTTGATGCCAATCAGCTTCTCGTGGAGGCCATCGCCAGTCGCTTGTGCGTCTACACTCGCCATAACTCAATCCTTACCCTAGAATTCCAGACCGTTTTCGCGCGCGGCATCGGCCAGCGCCTTCACACGACCGTGATACTTGAAACCGGAGCGATCAAAGGCAACCTTTGTTACACCGGCCGCCTTGCCGCGTTCGGCAATGGTTTTTCCAACTGCTACAGCCGCATCCGCATTACCAGTACTCTTCAGGCTGGCTCGCAGATCTTTGTCCACAGTGGAAGCAGTGGCCAGAACCTTGGCGCCACTGGCATCAATCAGCTGCGCATACATGTGACGCGGGGTCCGATGAATGCACAGGCGCACGACGCCGAGCTCACGCAGTTTTGCGCGAGTGCGTCGCGCACGGCGAAGACGAGAAGTTTTTTTGTCCATTTCAATACCTGCCTAGCAATGGGCGCGATACCGACCGCGACCCGCTTTTAAAAACTACGAATTACTTCTTCTTGGCTTCCTTACGCACGATGACTTCATCGCGGTACTTCACGCCTTTGCCCTTGTAGGGTTCCGGCGGACGGTAAGCCCGAATCTTTGCGGCAACCTGGCCGACCTGCTGCTTGTCCGCGCCCTTTACGACGATCTCCGTCTGGCTCGGGGTTTCAATCGTCACACCTTCCGGCACATCGAAATTCACAGGATGGGAAAAACCCAGTGTCAGGTTCAGGACCTTGCCCTGCACCTGGGCGCGGTAACCGACACCCACCAGGTCGAGCCTGCGTTCGAAACCCTGCGTGACGCCAACCACCATATTATTCAGCAATGCGCGCGTGGTACCGGCCAGCGCATTGGCTTCCTTGGATTCATCGTTGGAGCTGAAGGTAAGCTCACTGCCATCCTGCTTAATGGTGACAAGCTTATGAACCGAGTGCACAAGCGTGCCCTTGGAGCCCTTGACGGTCACGTGCTGACCTTCCATTTTCAGTTCAACACCAGCGGGCAGAACCACCGGATATTTTGCAATTCGAGACATAGCCTTCTACTCGCTTAGGAGATATAACACAGCACTTCGCCACCTTCACCGGCGGCGCGTGCAGCGCGATCACTCATCACACCCTTGGAGGTGGAAACAATGGCCACACCGAGCCCACCCTGCACGCTCGGCAGGTCGTCCTTGCCCTTGTAGATGCGCAGGCCAGGCCGGCTTACCCGCTCGATCCGCTCGATGACCGGCTTGCCTTCATAGTACTTCAACGTGATGTTGAGCACAGGCTTCCCGTCCATGTCTTCGACGGCGTAATCGCTGATATAGCCTTGCGACTTCAGCACTTCGGCAATAGCCTGCTTCTTGCTGGAAGCCGGCATCGTTACCTTGGCCTTGTTCGCGGACTGACCGTTGCGAATTCGGGTCAGCATGTCGGCGATGGGATCCGTCATCATGTGGCGGTTACCTCTGTAAGAAATTCTGTTGCAATCAATTCTGGTACAGGCAACGCCCTACCAGCTGGCTTTTACCAGGCCCGGAATATCGCCGCGCATGGCCGCTTCGCGCAGCTTGTTGCGCGCGAGGCCGAATTTACGATAGAAACCGTGGGGACGACCCGTGATACGGCAGCGGTTCCGCTGGCGCGAGGCGCTGGAATCGCGCGGCAGTGCCTGCAGCTTGAGTTGTGCCGCGAAACGTTCCTCATCCGAACTTTTCGGATTCTGGACGATAGCCTTCAGGGCTGCGCGCTTTGCCGCGTACTTCTTGACCAGCTGCGTGCGCTTGCGCTCGCGTTCCAACATTGAGGTCTTTGCCATGACTCGTCTTTCCTCAGTTACGGAAGGGGAAGCTGAAAGCGCTAAGCAGCGCACGACCTTCCTCGTCCGTTTTCGCAGTAGTGGTGATCGTGATATCCATGCCACGGATCGCATCGATCTTGTCGTAATCGATTTCCGGGAAGATGATCTGTTCCTTTACGCCCATGTTGTAATTGCCACGGCCGTCGAATGCCTTGCCGTTCACACCACGGAAGTCGCGAATACGCGGGATCGCAATGGTGACCAGGCGGTCGAGGAACTCATACATCATGGAGCGGCGCAGCGTTACCTTGCAGCCGATGGGCCAACCTTCACGCACCTTGAACCCGGCAACGGATTTGCGCGCCTTGGTGATCACCGGCTTCTGTCCGGCGATCTTGGTCATGTCGCCAACGGCATGATCAAGGATTTTTTTGTCGCCAGTCGCCTCACCAACACCCATGTTGAGGGTGATCTTGGTGATCTTCGGAACTTCCATGATATTCTGATAGTTGAACTGCTCCATGAGCTTGCCAACCACGACATCACGATAATGTTGCTGCAATCTTGCCATGACTTAAACCTGTCTCTCAGGCGTCCACGACTTCGTTCGTGGACTTGAAAAAACGCACCTTTTTGCCGTCTTCCAGCGTACGGACCCCAATCCGGTCACCCTTCTTGGTTTGCGGATTATACAGCATCACGTTGGATACATGGATGGACATTTCCTTCTCAATGATCCCACCAGCCACGCCCGCATTGGGATTGGCCTTCTGATGCTTTTTCACCACGTTGACGTTTTCGACGACCACGCGGTCCAATTCCGACACCACCTTCAATACGGTGCCACGCTTGCCGCTATCTTTTCCGGTAATGACGATCACATCATCACCTTTCTTGATCTTTTGCATGATATGCCTCCGCGCCTACAGCACTTCGGGTGCGAGGGAGATGATCTTCATGAACTTCTCGCTACGCAGTTCGCGGGTCACAGGCCCGAAGATACGAGTCCCGATGGGCTGGTGCTGGTTGTTCAGCAGCACCGCAGCATTGCCATCGAAGCGAATCAGCGAACCATCGGGACGACGAACGCCCTTCGCGGTGCGTACTACAACGGCATTGTACACTTCGCCCTTCTTGACCTTGCCGCGAGGAATCGCTTCCTTCACGCTGACCTTGATGATGTCGCCAATATTGGCATAACGGCGATGCGAACCACCCAGCACTTTAATGCACTGCAGGCGGCGCGCCCCACTGTTGTCGGCGACATCCAGGATGGTTTGCATCTGGATCATGGCTCTATCCCACCAAAAACCGTACTGTAAATTCCAAATGAGCGGCCGGCTTAGCCAGCAGCCCGCTCCATAACCTTGACCAGGGTCCAAAACTTGGTCTTGGACATGGGTCGGCATTCCTGAATGGTGACCAGATCACCTTCCTGACACTCATTGTTCTCATCATGAATGTGCAGCTTGGTCGAGCGACGGATGTACTTACCATATAGCGGGTGAGGCACCTTGCGCTCCACCAACACCGTGGCACTCTTGTCCATCTTGTTACTGACCACACGACCGGTGATGGTCCGGATTACCGTTGCTTCGTCACTCATGACGCATCACCTGCTCTCGTCTTTTCACTCATAATCGTTTTCACGCGCGCGATATTCCGCCGCACCTTCTTGACCTGGTCGGGGCGGGACAGCTGCCCGGTACCTTTCTGCATACGCAGGTTGAACTGTTCACGCAGCAGTCCTTCGAGCTCCTGCTGGAGATCCGCTACATTTTTGTCTCGCATGGTGTTCGCCTTCATCACATCACCTGTCGATTTACAAAGGCGACCTTGAAGGGAAGCTTGGCCGCGGCCAGGCGAAACGCCTCGCGTGCCACATCCTCACCCACGCCTTCCATTTCATACAGCACGCGGCCAGGCTGAATCTTGGCGACCCAGTATTCCACGTTACCCTTACCTTTACCCATACGTACTTCGATAGGCTTCTTGGTAATCGGCACATCCGGGAACACGCGAATCCAGATCTTGCCGCCACGCTTGACGTGGCGGCTGATGGCACGACGTGCCGCCTCGATCTGGCGCGCGGTCAACTGACCACGGGAGACGGATTTCAGTCCGAACTCGCCGAAACTTACCTTGTCGCCCCGATTGGCCAGGCCCCGATTACGGGCCTTCTGCTGCTTGCGGAACTTCGTTCTTTTGGGCTGTAACATGCTTAACCGCTCCGTTACTTGGCCGCCGCTTTCTTGGCGGGCTCAGCTTCTGCAACTTGTTCGTCTCGATCCAGGATCTCGCCCTTGAATACCCATACCTTCACACCGATCACGCCATAGGTGGTGTGGGCTTCGAAGAAGCCGTAATCGATATCCGCGCGTAGCGTGTGCAAGGGCACGCGACCTTCCCGATACCATTCGCTGCGGGCGATTTCCGCTCCATTCAGGCGTCCGGCCACATTGATCTTGATACCCTCGGCACCCAAACGCATGGCATTGGTTACGGCGCGCTTCATGGCGCGACGGAACATGATGCGGCGTTCCAGCTGTTGGGCAACACCCTCGGCAACCAGCTGCGCATCGGTTTCGGGCTTGCGGATTTCCTCGATGCTGATGTGCACCGGAATGCCCATCATCTTCGATACTTCCGCACGCAGCTTGTCGATGTCCTCACCCTTCTTGCCGATCACGATCCCGGGACGAGCCGTGTGAATGGTGATCAGGGCATTACTGGCGGGCCGTTCGATCTGCACCCGGCTTACGGACGCACGAGAGAGCCGCTCGCGGATAAAATCGCGCACCTTGAGATCAACATTCAGGTAGTCCGCGAAGTTCCTGGAATCCGCATACCACTTGGAGGTCCAATCCTTGACGATGCCAAGGCGGATACCGGTCGGATGTACTTTTTGACCCATGCCGTTTTCTCTACGTTACATTCGTTCGTTTAGTCGGATGCCACGACGCCTTAGCGTTCGTCGACCGTCACAGTGATATGACTGGTGCGCTTCAGGATACGGTTACCACGACCCTTGGCGCGCGCTTCGAAGCGCTTGAGCACCGGTCCTTCGTTCACAAAAACCTTGGCGACCTTCAATTCATCCACATCAGCCCCGGCATTGTGCTCGGCATTGGCGATAGCGGACTCCAGCACCTTGCGCATGATCTGCGCCGCCTTCTTGTTGCTGAAGGTCAGGGTTTCAAGGGCTCGTTCCACCGGCATGCCGCGCACCAGGTCTGCCACCAGGCGTACCTTCTGCGGAGAAATTCGCGCATGACTGAGTTTTGCACTGACTTCCATCATGCTCTCCTTACTTCGCCTTCTTGTCGGCCGCATGGCCTTTGAAGGTACGGGTAGCCGCAAATTCACCCAGCTTGTGGCCCACCATGTTTTCGTTGATCAGCACTGGCACATGCTGCCGACCGTTATGAACCGCGATCGTCAACCCAACCATGTCGGGCAGGATCATGGAGCGGCGCGACCAGGTCTTGATCGGCTTACGGCTGTTGGTGCTGACGGCTTCATCCACCTTCTTCATCAGATGGTGGTCAATGAATGGGCCTTTTTTGACTGAACGCGGCACTGTATATAACCTCTATCGATTACTTCTGATTGCGACGACGCACAATCATATTATCGGTTCGCTTGTTACTGCGGGTCTTGTAACCCTTGGTGGGTGTACCCCAAGGCGACACAGGATGACGACCACCGGAGGTACGACCCTCACCACCGCCATGGGGATGATCCACCGGGTTCATGGCTACACCACGCACCGTCGGGCGCACACCGCGCCAGCGCTTCGCACCAGCCTTGCCCAGGGAACGCAGGTTGTGTTCGGCATTACCGACTTCACCGATCGTTGCCCGGCAGTCGGAAGGTACCTTGCGCATTTCACCGGAGCGCAGACGCAACGTGGCGTGATCATCCTGGCGCGCCACAAGCTGCACACCGGCGCCGGCGCTACGGGCGATCTGACCACCCTTGCCCGGCTTCATTTCCACGTTGTGCACCAGTGAACCCACCGGGATATTGCGCAACGGCATGGCATTACCCGCCTTGATGGGCGCCGTGCTGCCATTCTGAATCTCGGCGCCGACTTCCAGTCCCTTCGGGGCCAGGATATAGCGACGCTCGCCATCCGCATACAGTACGAGGGCGATATTCGCGCTACGGTTCGGATCGTATTCGAGCCGTTCCACGCGCGCGGGAATACCATCCTTGTTCCGCTTGAAGTCGATCACGCGGTAATGCTGTTTATGCCCACCACCCTGGTGACGGGTAGTGATGCGCCCGGCATTGTTGCGGCCGCCCGACCTGGACTTCTTCTCGAGCAGCGCGGCATGCGGCTTGCCCTTATGGAGGCCCGGCGTAGTGACCTGGACGACAAAGCGGCGTCCCGGTGATGTTGGCTTGGCTTTAACGATCGGCATCTTTACAGCCCTTACAAATCCAGTACAGTGAGAACGCGATTACTTCGCGCCCATGAAATCGATATCCTGGCCTTCGGCCAGCGTCACATACGCCTTCTTCCAATCAGAACGGCGGCCGGTCATCTGACCAAAACGCTTGACCTTGCCCTTCATATTGGCCACCTGCACATTGGTGACGGTTACATTGAAAAGCTTTTCCACGGCGGCACGGATTTCAGGCTTGCTGGCATCAGTTAGCACTTTGAAACCCACCTGGTTACTGCTGTCGGCCAGGCGTGCGCTCTTTTCGGAAATCAAGGGTGCCACAAGCACCTTCATCAGACGTTCCTGATTCATGCCAGGCTCTCCTCAAACTGACGCACCGCAGGCACGGTCACCAGCACCTTGTCAAACTTCACCAGGCTGACCGGGCCCACGGTGGCCGCGTCAAACACATCCACCTGGTGCAGGTTACGGGCAGCCAGAAACAGATTCTCGTCCGGATCATGGGTGATGATCAGCGCGCTGCCTTCGGAGAGACCCAGATCATTCAGCTTGCCGATCAGTTCCTTGGTGCGGGGCGCCTCGACACCGAAGTCTTCCACCACGACCAGGCGATCCTGACGTACCAGCTCGGAGAGGATGGCGCGGATCGCAGCCTTGTAAACCTTCTTGTTTACCTTCTGAGCGTAATCGCGCGGTACTGCCGCGAAGGTCGCACCGCCCCCGCGCCACAGCGGGCTGCGGATGGTACCGGCGCGGGCGCGGCCCGAACCCTTCTGGCGCCAGGGCTTGGCACCGCCACCACTGACTTCGGAGCGAGTCTTCTGCGCCTTGGTTCCTGCGCGCCCGGCGGCCATATAGGCGACCACCACCTGATGCACGAGAGTTTCGTTGAACTCACGACCAAAGGTGTTATCGGAAACCTGGATGGCGCTGCCGCCACCTTGCACCTGTAAATCCATCGTAATTACCCCTATCGAGCCTTGACCGACGGCTTGATGATGACATCGCCACCTTCGGAACCGGGCACGGCACCCTTCACCAGCAGCAGGTTGCGCTCGGCGTCCACCCGCACCACTTCCAGGCTCTGCGTCGTACGACGTACGTTACCCATGTGACCGGCCATCTTCTTGCCCTTGAACACACGACCCGGGGTCTGGTTCTGGCCAATGGAGCCGAGCACGCGGTGTGACAAGGAGTTACCGTGCGTGGCGTCCTGGGTGCGGAAATGGTGCCGTTTCACGCC
The DNA here is from genome assembly GCA_026197075.1 of Gammaproteobacteria bacterium. Taxonomy (GTDB): domain Bacteria; phylum Pseudomonadota; class Gammaproteobacteria; order DSM-19610; family DSM-19610; genus JAIVHA01. Next base: position 19,055 of record JAPHQV010000052.1, read on the forward strand.
ACCCTGGAAACCCTTACCAATGGAGGTTCCGGCAACATCGACTTTCTGGCCCGCCTGGAAAACATCCACCTTCAACTCGGCGCCTACTTCGATACCCTCACCCTCACCGTCGATCAGACGGAATTCCCACAGGCCGCGGCCTGCCTCGGTGTTGGCCTTGGCAAAATGCCCGGCCATGGGCTTGGTCACGCGGGAAGCGCGGCGCTTACCGGTAGTGACCTGCAGCGCACGGTATCCGTCCACTTCAACGGTCTTTACCTGGGTAACCCGGTTGGGATCCACCTCGATCACCGTAACCGGCACGGATTCACCCGCCTCGGTGAATACCCGCGTCATACCCGCTTTTTTTCCAATCAATCCGATCGTCATCTTCGTGAACCCCTGTGATCCTTAGTTCAGCTTGATCTGAACATCGACGCCGGCCGCCAGATCGAGCTTCATCAGCGCGTCCACGGTCTTGTCGGTTGGATCAACGATATCCATCAAACGCTTGTGCGTGCGAATTTCGTACTGATCACGCGCGTCCTTATTGACGTGCGGCGAAATCAGAACGGTCCAACGTTCCTTCTTCGTGGGCAGCGGAATAGGACCGCGCACCTGGGCACCGGTACGACGCGCCGTTTCTACAATCTCCCTGGCGGACTTATCGATCAGGCGATGATCAAAAGCCTTGAGCCGGATCCGGATTCTCTGATTAGCAGCCATGTACGTTCTCGATTCGCAAAATGCCTTGTTTACATCTGTGCAGGAGCGGCCTTGGCCGCGAACCGGGTCGTCTTGAACCGCGGTCATTCGCGGCTGAAGCCGCTCCTGCAGTGTTTTGTTACTACTCGATGATCTTCGCCACCACGCCGGCGCCCACGGTACGGCCACCTTCGCGGATGGCGAAACGCAGACCGTCTTCCATCGCAATCGGCGCGATCAG
>JAPHQV010000054.1 GCA_026197075.1 Gammaproteobacteria bacterium
CATTGCCGGCCATCAAGGGCATCTGGTGAGCAATGCAGGGCTTCTTACGAATGTGCTGGAGCGAATCAGTGCCTTGATGGTCATTGCCGGCCATCAAGGTCGGCTGGTGAGCAATGCAGGGCTTCTCATGAATGTGCTGGAGCGAATCAGTGTATCCAAGGGAGATGTCTCTGACGTTATTTCGCAATTCTGCGCATTGATCATAACAAGTGACTATTTGAGTAATCTAGGAATAGCATGCAAGTACTTAAAAAGCGTCACCTTACTACCACGTCACTGCATCAATCACCATTTTCAATCTTAGGTGTGACGATCCGCGATGACCGCAGGCGCATCGTTGAGATGGCAGAAGAGAAATCTTTGGAGCTGGATTACGATGCATGCCAGAAGGCGCGGTCAGATTTGACGAACCCCCGGAACAGATTGGGTGCTGAGATCGCATGGCTGCCTGGGGTCTCACCCAGGAAGGCCTTACAGTTGTTGGAAAATATGCTCCAAGACCCTATGGCCGTCAGAGAAGAATCTGGCCTGCCAACACTCGCACACTTGAATTCGCTGGCCGCAGCGTTGGAGGCTGTGGATGGCGAGCACGATGCGGACGACTTGGCCCGCCTCATTCAGGAAGTCGCTTACCTCGCAGATGACCTTGATCCAGAAGATGTTCTGAGGGACATCAATGAAGACCGCGCCGTTTCCGGGTTCCCGGAGGTGCGATCCTTTGAGCAGGTCGAATCCGAACTGGCAGAGCGCAAGCGATACTACCGTACCGCAATCAAGGACGCCCTCGACAGGTTGCCACCCACGACGCTCATCGAAGTGATGACGGAAGTTGTGGATGAGGTTACTGCAGGCGGCGAGGATCATGCGCCTGAGCTGATTGATGAGCTTGTTGACGCCTACGAGGTTGAAACCCAGGGCTTCCTTCATATGGAAGGTGAAAACGTTCATAAGCTGATTAAAGCCGCTCGTGACTCGGCGAGCGCTGGCGAAGCAGCTGTTAAACCATATGTGGACAAGCTTGATGCCGTGGCACGCAATTGGGACAAAGTAGCACAGCCTATCCAACTAAGCGCTAAAGCGCGGGGCATCGATCATGAGGCAAGCCATGACTTGGCATATGAAATACGCAGCCTAGCCATCGACCTGTTCAACAAGCACGACATGCTGACGCAGTCCAAGAAGCTCACTGGATTGCTTCAGGAGTTGTTCGCCGAACTACCAGAAGTGTCCGAGCGAGTCGAGCAGGATGCGGATGCGCTTGCTGATATCTTTCGCGAGCGCAAGCAGGCCGTTGCGCATAGAGACGAGTGGGCGCGCGAGATAACTTACCGTGCTGAAATTGGTGTGATATTCAAGGACACACTGAGTATTTCGCCCGACGGCCTCTCCTGGAAAGGGAAGAGTTTTCCTCTAGACTCGATCACGCGGGTTCGATGGGGTGGCGTAAGTCATTCCGTTAACGGCGTGCCCACGGGAACGACCTACACGGTTGCGTTTGGAGACAGCCGCTCCGAGGCGGTTATCGAGCTAAATAAATCTGACATTTATGGTAGGTTTATCGAAAAACTTTGGCGAGCTGTCTGCATCCGCCTGCTGGGTGAGATGTTGGAGGCCCTAAAGGCTGGAAGCGACCTGTACTTCGGCGAAGCACTGCTTCATGATGACGGCGTTACCCTAGTGAAGCATAAGTTTCTTGGCGCCAATGAAAAAGTGCGGTGCACCTGGGGGCAGGTTCAGGTTTGGAGTGCAGATGGGTCGTTTTGCATCGGGGCCAAAGACAGCAAGAAAACTAATGTCTCCATTTCCTATATCCACGTCGCAAACACGCACATTCTGGAACAGGCCATTCACATGGCTTTCAAAAAGCCCGGCTTGCGGCGACTGAGCGATTTGTTGCAATGACGTAATCCATTCAACTATGGGGCAGAACATATGGGATTTCCATCAAACCGATTCTGAGGGCACATTACGCTCTCTGTCTTCGATGCCAGGCTTCACGGTTAACTCCAGGCTCACCGTATTTCCATATACGTAATGCGGTTGCCTGCTGCATGCCTTGCCCTGTTTTTGGCATGGTAATTATCATCGTAGAATTACCATCATTAAAAAATGCAAAAGTCCGAGCCCCATTGAAATACCCTTTTAAATCAATAGTATTTAAGATGTAATCCGCATCAGGGCACTATGGCTTGTGGTCAAATCGAGCATTATAGTATAATATCAGCATTAACATTCTGCGCCCATCTCTTCCGGCTATGCACGATATTAATCGACTTGTGGTGGCCGATCTGGTTTGGCGAAGAGCAGATAACAAGCTGATAATACGCAGAATATGGACGATTAGCACCGATTAACGCTATTGCTTGTTCTGTTCTCCGAAGGCGGGGGTCACAGGTTCGAATCCTGTCGGGCGCGCCATTTTCCCTTCTGCTTCGCACACCACCCACCCCCGTCATCGCGAGCCACCCGTCATTGCGAGCGAAGCGAAGCAATCTCCCAAAGCCCCCTCCAACCCCGTTTCTTGACCCCAAGCAAAACCCCTTAAGGCTTGAATCTCCACAGACATTGCGAGACCCTTACCCCAAGCCAAATAAAGCAGGCATGACTGATTCCGCGCTCCCCAACCCCCGGAGCTTGCGCCAGGCATGAAAAAGAATGAATCGGCGTATCCAGTGAACTTGTGCATCCTCATTCCGTCGGCTGAAATGCCGAACCCGGATAACTGTGCGCGCCTGAGCACCATGCTTTGTAGGGGTAGGATCTGGCGGGCATGACAGCTTGCCTGGAGGTGATGGCGATGCTTCGGATGCTAGACAGAATTGGTCATTCGCATGAATAGACCGACACAGCCTATCACCCAATATAGCTAATTTATGCGAATCGGCCTATTAAGCTGCTGGGCGGGAGCAAAGAATATGCATACTGAAACAGTCGCAAGCGGCCGTCCTGGCTGGGTATGGGCGATCTCGATCTTCTTTGGGGTATCAGCTGGATGGACACTTCTATCCTTTGCATTGATTCGCTCAGGAGCCGTCACACTCAACGCGGCGCAGATCGCGTATTTTGATAGTCTCAGCCCTTTAGACTACATATTCAGCATCGGTATAGGGCTGGCAAACTTGCTCGGCGCCATCTCGCTCCTCCTGCTTCGAAAGATTGCTTTCTATCTCTTCGCATCGGCGTTAGTGGCCAATCTTCTGATGACCCTGTGGCATATCGCGGCTAAGGGCTGGGTAGCAGCGATAGGAGATACGGGGTTGGTTGGCGCAATCATCGGCTTAGGCTTGCTGGTTATCGTCTGCGTGTATAGCCGCCGCCTTTTGAAACGAGGCGTTCTACGATGACGCGTTTGCTCAACACGTGGCTGCAGGCGACTTGCGAAGACACTCGCGTCCGTGGCGTCTCGTTAGCCAAGCCAGAACTCAAAAGAAAAGGTTAGCGGATATGGGAGATTTCCGACCTGCCTCATTGTTTATTTCTTACAGTCATAAGGATAAGCGCATAGTTTACCCTCTAGTCGATATGAATGAAGACCTACAGCGTGCAGCTTGGGTGGACTACCTGCATACAACACCTGGTAGTGACTGGAATGAAGAGCATAAGAGCGCAATTAAACGCTCTTATCGGTTAATACTTCTCTGGTCTGTAAATTCGGCCCAATCAAAAACTGTAGAAAAAGAATGGAGATGGGCGCTTAAGTGTGGAACGCAAATCGTTCCTGTGCTGCTTGATGAGACTCCATTACCCCCAGAAGTATCACATCTTCACGGTGTTTCGCTGAAAGATTATGTGGTTACTCGTAGGGGAGGTCTCTCGCTAGGTCGTTTCCCGCCGTCGGAATGGATGGGGCTTGGTTCTGCATTCGATGTACTAGTGTTAATCATGAGTGCGCCATTATTTTTTGCTAGCGGTTGGCTGTTCTTGGAAGGTATTAGCCATGATTGGATTATTGTGAATATTCTAGCTTGGATATGTTTACCATTTTTTGCTTGGTATGCTTTAAATGCGGTGTTGCAAATCCCATTTCTAATCAAAAGGGGGAGACTCCGGCATCGCTTATCTAGGATTGTGGTTGAAAATCTGAAGGAGTGGGCGCGAGAAAACAGGGTGGCCCAACAAAAAGATGGCTAATAGGTGGGCCTATCCGACGTCAAACTCTTCGCTGCGCTACGCGTTTTCCGATAAAAGGGGACACGATAAAAGGGGACAGATTTATTAGAAGCGGAGAAAAGGGGAAAACGCAAATAAATCTGTCCCCTTTGGCGAGAAAATTGTGACTATGAATCCTTATCTTGGACATTAGAGGCTTTTCAAATGATAGATATTGCAGGCGATTACGTGGAGGGTTGACGTGGTATCTTGAATACATGGGGTTTTGGGCTTGATCTCGATAAATTGCGATAAGAAACCATCTGATCGCGAAAAGCTACCTGTCATGTCTTTTGCAGAGCAAATGCCGCGCCAGAATCTTTGTCCGGTAAGTAGGGGCGTAATTCACTAAATGGAGAGTCTGGATGGTGTTCCCCGTAGCATATGCAGCAGTGGCAGGGGTTATTGGTATTGCGGGTTATTTGTATATAAATGGAAGGCCAACAAAAGTTTTTATTAGCTATCACTCTAAGGGGGACGGTCACTTTAAAAATATGATAATGGCATGGGCTAATAATGAAAAATTCAAACTCAATATTGAAGATTTCTCAACAGATACGAATATAAAAAGCAAGGATGAGGCATACCTAAAGAGGCGGATGAGAGAGCAGATCAGAAAAGCCGACAATTTTATAGTGTTTATAGGTAAAGATACGCATAAGAGGCCGTGGGTAGCCTGGGAAATCGAACAGGCTAAAGCCTTAAGTAAAAGAATTATTGCCGTAAAAGAAAATAGGAAACATATATCACCAAAGCCATTGCTGGGTAGTGGAGCTATTTGGGTCTACGGATTTTCAGCGAATGGCATACGGAACGCATTGAACACGTAAAGCGAGAATGCAAAAAGAGATAGAAAAGGAAATATGAGTGAGCACAAAACAAATACATGTTTTTGTAAGCCATTCATGGGCATATTCCAATCACTATACAACGCTGGCAGATTGGATTTTCAATAGGAGCTGGAGGGTTGGGCAGGCTTCATTAGATTTCAGGGATTATTCTGTCCCCCAGAATAACCCAATACATAATGCCAATAACGACGCTCAACTACGGCGCGCACTCTACAACCAAATCTCCAAGAGCCACGTTATAGTGATTCCGACGGGAATGTATGCTAGTTACAGTAAATGGATACAAAAAGAAATTGATGGGTCGAGTATTTACGGCAAGGCTATTTTGGCGGTAAATCCATGGGGTGCCAAGAGGACTTCTGCAGATGTAAAAGATGCAGCAAGCAAAGTTGTAGGGTGGAATGCAGAGTCTGTTGTCGGCGGCATATGGGAGCTATACAAGCTGTGAGCGAAATCAAGGTAACAGAAAGTGATATGCCTGGTTTGTATCAATCTGCCGATCAAGCTTCGCTCGATGCGCAAAAAATATATTTTAGAGGGCTAAGGTGGTACCTCATCCTATTAGTATGCGCGGCGTATATTTCGTATGCCCAGCCTAATGACATTATTGGCGCTCTACTGTCTGCTGGGCTTTTTTTAATTACTCTTGGAATCCTAATTTTTATCCGTGTACAACGGCCTGATGATACTTGGTATAACGGAAGAGCCGTCGCTGAGTCTGTTAAGACAAGAGCTTGGAGATGGATGATGAGGGCCGACCCATACGAAGATTGTGATAACATTGAGATTGTATCAAAACAATTTATCAGTGATCTAAAAGCAATACTTGAGCAAAACAAGAGCCTTTCTCATTCGCTTCAGTCCACAAGCGCCGTCAAAGACCCAGTATCACATTCAATGAAAGTCATTAGGGCTCTCCCGGTCGCAGATAGGCTCGCACTCTATGTCGACCAAAGAGTCCAAGATCAAGTTGAGTGGTATTGGCAAAAATCGCACTTTAATAAGCGTCGAGCTCAACAATGGTTTTGGGTGTCTGTCTCGTTGCATGGTGCCGCTATTGCTATGTTGTTGTATCGAATAAATGACCCAACTCTTTCTCTTCCGGTTGAGGTTATTGCTACCACGGCAGGTGCAGCCTTCACGTGGCTTCAAGCAAAGAAGCATAACGAGTTGAATTCAGCCTATGCCATGACTGCTCATGAGATAGTTCTCATAAAGGGTGAATCGGCTTCAGTCCATGGCGAAGAACAGCTATCGGAGTACGTGGTCAATAGTGAAACTGCGTTCTCTAGAGAACATACCCAGTGGGCAGCCCGTAAGAGTAATTAATGAATAACAATGCCATTAAATCCGACGCTCGTTCCTCGAGCGCTTTATGGAACGGCAAAAGGGGACAGATTTATTTGACAGCAGCAATGTGATCAAGGGGTCAGAGTACTTGAACCTACCTGAGTAGAGAAAATGCATGCCCAGCTGTATGTTCGAGAACAATAACAATGCAGGCAATAGCTCCATGCTGTGCGCCGCTTACCTTTCTATTAGAAGTCATTGAAAATCTGCGGCTTATTGGTCGTTGAAATCCTTTGGTAAGGGTTATAGTGTAGATGTATGGCTTGATGAGGAAACGGCAATGTCAGTTACGTTGAAAGACGTTGAGAATCAGGTGGAGCAGCTAACGGAAGATGATCGAGCTCTGTTGGTAGAGCACCTGATCCGCTCCCTTGACTCTGGTGAGGATGTAGATGCTGAAAAAGCCTGGTTAGATGAAGCCGAAAGGCGGTACCAGGAATACAGAGCAGGGAAGCTCACTTCAAAAGCTGCAGACGCAGTATTTGAAGATGTGCTATCAAACCTTAAATGAAGACCGTACGCTTTCTTTCTCCAGCGGAGAGAGAGATGGCGCAGGCGGCGCAGTACTATAATTCAAAGGTGCCAAATCTCGGCACCGAATTTCTTCGTGAAGTAAAGCATGCCGTAAAGCGGCTTGAGGCTGATCCTGAAGCGGTTCAAGCCGTTCGAGGTGATGTCAGGAGATGGCTGATTCGGCGTTTCCCATTTGGCATTCTTTATCGTGTAGATCCTGGGGAAATTGTAATTCTTGCTGTGATGCATTTGGCGCGACAGCCTGATTACTGGCATGGTCGATGAAAGCTTCTAGCAAGTAAATCCGGGGACAGGCCAAAGGGCCAAAGAAAAATGACATGGATTCCGGCATTCGCCGGAATGACGGAATGAATTGGTGATTTCCTAACCCGTAGGTGTGACTGGGCTCGATCCCCTGCCAAGTTTATATGGAAGCGCGATGAAACGAATACTCGCAATGGCCTTGCTGGTCCTCCTGTCCTGGTATCTCCCAGCCTGGGGCCAGGAGTTGTACGCACCCGAAGCCGCCGTCACGGCCCCGGAGATCCAGGTGCAGGATGTCCCGGAGGACGACGCGATCCGCAGCCGTCTGCTCGCCGTGCTGGGCGCGATCGAAGGCCTGCAGGACATCGAGGTGCAGGTCACTTCGGGTGTCGTCACCCTTCTGGGCGAAGTCCCCAGCGCCCGCCTCAACCGCGCGGCCTTCGAGATCGCGAGCCGTACCGATGGGGTGGTCTATGTCCTGAACCGGCTCGGCGAGGAAGCGGACGTGGCCAGCCGCCTGCGCCCGGCCAGCCGCAAGTTCCAGGAAATCGGCACCGACCTGTTGCGCGCCTTGCCGGTCGGCCTGATCGCCCTGCTGGTGGTGGTGCTGTTCTGGTTCCTCGGCCAGTGGGCGAGTTCGCGCGGAGCCTGGCTGCGCCGCGCCGGCATGTCCGACCTCACCGTGAACCTGGGGCTGCGCATCGTGCGCCTGCTGGTCATCGGCATCGGCTTCCTGATCGCTCTGGAGATCCTGGACGCCACCGCCATGGTCGGGGCGCTGCTCGGCATGGCCGGCATCGCCGGCATCGCACTGGGCTTCGCCTTCCGCAATATCGCCGAAAACTACCTGGCCGGCGTGCTGCTCAGCGCCCGCAATCCCTTTGCGATCGGTGACGACGTGAAGATCGGGGAATTCCTCGGCAAGGTGGTGCGCCTGACCTCGCGCGATACGGTGCTGATGACCCCGGACGGCAACCACCTGCGCATTCCCAACAGCAACATCATCACCTCGGCCATGGTGAACTTCAGCCGCAATCCCCTGCGTCGCTTCGAGTTCAAGGTGGGGGTATCCGTGGACCTGGACGTGGCGACCGCCCGGGAGCTCGGCAGTGCGACCTTGCGGGGGATGAAGGGGATCCTGCCCGACCCGCGCCCGCAGGTGCTGATCTCGGAACTGGGTGACAGCACGGTGCAGCTGAGTTTCCTCGCCTGGATCGACCAGCGTGAAACCGATTTCCTGAAGGCGCGCAGCGAGGCCATCCGCCTGGTGAAGGCCGCCTTCGACGCAGCGGGCATTGAAATGCCCGAACCCATCTACCGCATCCACCTGCGCGACGCGGCTTCCCTCAAGGCGGGCGAAGGCGCGGAAGCGCGACCTGAACCGGCCCCGCCGTCGCGTCCGGCGGCCGCCGCGGCCGAAGCCAGCGATGTGACGGTGGACCATGCGATCGATGAGCAGGTGGCCGAGGATCTGCGTATTTCTGACGAGGAGAATCTGCTCAAGTAGGGTGGGTGAGTTTTCGGCTGGGAAGGGCGTAGGCGTGCCTGCGCCGGCATCAGAATCGCCGCGCTGGCGGTCGTATGACGGGTAAACCGGTTGCCATATAATACGCCATATAAAAATATGTACATATAGCCATAAGCCTGCTAAGGTTCCCGCATGAGCAAGGAATGCTTTGAATGGGATCCGGTGAAGGATCGTGTCAACCAGGCCAAGCACGGCGTTTCCTTCTATGAAGCGCAGTTTGCTTTCGCTGACCCGGATCGCGTTATTGCGGAAGACCTGTCCCACAGCCACAGTGAACAACGGTATTACTGTTTCGGGAAAGCTGGGGACGGCATCCTGACTGTCCGATTTACATACCGTGCTGGTCTCATCCGGATTATTGGCGCGGGCTATTGGCGTAAGGGTAAGCAGATTTATGAGCGCGAAAATCAAATACACTGACGAACCCGTTGGCCCGGTAAAGGTCATACCGGATTTTCTCCCTGCTCCAGAGGAGCTCGTCTTCAAGGAGGATACGGTAAAAGTCACGATTGCCTTGAGCAGGGAAAGCGTGGAATTCTTCAAGCATGAGGCGGAAAAACACCATACCCAGTACCAGAAGATGATCCGTAGCTTGCTGGACGCCTATACCTCGGCCCATAAGCAGCCTCCGGCCAAACGTGCCACCCGACGGAAAAATACGCGGGATTGACGGTCTACTCTACGTCTCTGAAGAGCTGCGCATATCCCGCTCCAGGCACCGCACCAGGTACAGCACGCTGGCAAGGTGGCACAGCGCCAGCACCACCGCGAGCCCGGCATAGAGGACTGCCCAGATCCCGAAGCCCTGCAACACCATCAGGGTCGTGGGAAACAGGATCAGGATCATATAGAAGATGATGAAGGTGGGGATGGCGATGCGGTCATGCACCCGCCGTTGCCACTCCGGCCATTTCAGCGCCAGGGCGAAGATGGGTTCTGCGCCGGGGTAGTGGGTGTTGAGCCGGGTTTCGAAATGGCGCATGCGCGCTTGGTGGAAGAAGAAGATCGACTGCTTGAGCAGGTTGTAGAACAGCAGGAACATGACCACCAGCATCAGCGTGGTGAAACCCACCGGTGTCACCGGCTGGTTCATGCGCGCATCCAGTTCCAGCATCCGCGCCACGGGATCCCAGGCCAGCACCGCGCCGATGGCGCCCAACAGCTTGATATCCGAAAGGGAATCCTTGATGTAGCCGTTGCAGCAGTCGGCCAGGCGCACGTATTCCTTATATAGCAGGTCCCGGTCTTCGCCGTCATCCATACCCCTGGAGGTCTCGTTCATGGCGCGATCCCCTGCCAAGTCCATTTATGGTTGCTTGAGTCAGTCTAGCAGTCGTGGGGGAGTCGACAAATGCTCCTTCGCGGGCATGACGGGTTAGTTTGCGCCTCTTGCTATACTCTGGGTCATGTCTTCGGAAAGCCCCAACCCCAGTACGAGCCCCACGTCCGACGCCACTGCCTGGCACAGCCTGGCCGGTGACGAGGTCCTTGACCGCCTCGACGCCACTGAACACGGCCTTTCCAGCGAGCAGGTGCAGGCGCGCCTGGAGGAGTATGGCCGTAACCGCCTGCCTGCCGCGGAACGCACCGGCCCGCTGAAACGTTTCCTGCTGCAGTTCCATAACGTACTTATATATGTGCTGATCGCCGCCGCGGTGGGTACTGCCTTCCTGCAGCACTGGGTGGATACCGGGGTGATCCTGGGCGTGGTGCTCATCAACGCCATCATCGGTTACATCCAGGAGGGCAAGGCGGAGCAGGCCCTGGATGCCATCCGCGACATGCTCTCGCCCAAGGCACTGGTGCTGCGCGACGGGCAGCGCCACACCGTGCCCGCCGAGGAACTGGTGCCCGGCGACCTGGTGTTCCTGCAGGCGGGCGACAAGGTGCCCGCCGACCTGCGCCTGCTGCGGGTGCACAATATGCGCATAGACGAGGCCATGCTCACCGGTGAGTCGGTGGCCGTGGACAAGCGCGCCGAGACGGTGGACGCGGAGGCGGACCTGGGCGACCGGGTCGGCATGGCCTTTTCCGGGACCCTGGTGGCCTTCGGCCAGGGGCGCGGGGTGGTGGTGGGTACCGGCGCGGACACCCAGATCGGGCGCATCTCCACCCTGCTGGGCGAGGTGGAGACCCTCACCACGCCGCTGTTGCGCGACATCGCCGATTTCGGGCGCTGGCTGTCGCTGGCCATTGTGGTGCTGGCCCTGTTCACCTTCGCCTTCGGCTACTGGGTGCGCGACTACAACATCATGGACACCTTCCTCGCGGCGGTGAGCCTGGCGGTGGCCGCCATCCCCGAGGGTCTGCCCGCCATCATGACCATCACCCTGGCCATCGGCGTGCAGCGCATGGCCGCCCGCAACGCCATCATCCGCCGCCTGCCGGCGGTGGAGACGCTGGGCTCGGTCACCACCATCTGCTCCGACAAGACCGGCACCCTCACCCGCAACGAAATGACGGTGTTGTCCCTGCTCACCGCCGAGGATGATTTCGAGGTGAGCGGCGTGGGCTACGAGCCGCACGGTGGCATCTCCCTCGACGGCGAGGACGTGGATCCGGACGATCACCCGGTGCTGGCCGAGACCCTGCGCGGCATCCTGCTGTGCAACGATGCCGAGCTGCACCTGCGCGAGGAACAGTGGGTGCTGGAGGGCGATCCCACGGAAGGGGCGCTGGTGACGGCGGCCCTGAAGGGAGGGCTGGAGCACAGGGAGATCAACGAACTGTATCCGCGCGATGACGTCATCCCCTTCGAATCCAGCTACAAGTTCATGGCCACCCTGCACCATCACCACGAGAACACGCACAGCTTCATTTATCTGAAGGGTGCGCCGGAGCGGGTGCTGGCCCTGTGCCACCGCGAGCGCACGCGCGACGGCGATCGGGAGATCGACACCGACCGCTGGCACAAGTACATGGACGAGATCGCCGCCCGTGGTCAGCGGCTGCTGGCCCTGGCCGTCAAGGACGTGGATGCCGGCAAGCGTGACCTGGCGTTTTCTGACATCGAGGATGGCGGGCTCACCATGGTGGCCCTGTGCGGCATCATCGATCCGCCCCGGGAAGAGGCCATTGCCGCCGTGGCCGAATGCCAGGCGGCGGGCATCGTGGTGAAGATGATTACCGGTGACCACGCCGTCACCGCCCGGGCCATCGCCGATGACCTGGGCATCGACGCCGGCGGCCGTGTGATGTCCGGCCATGAACTGGAGCAGATCTCCGACGAGGAGATGCAGGAGCAGGTGCGCGAGGTGCATGTGTTCGCCCGTGCCACGCCGGAGCACAAGCTGCGCCTGGTGCGCGCCATCCAGGCCAACGGTCATGTGGCCTCCATGACCGGCGACGGGGTCAATGATGCGCCGGCCCTCAAGCGCGCCGACGTGGGTGTGGCCATGGGCATCAAGGGTACCGAGGCTGCCCGCGAGGCCGCCGAGATGGTGCTGGCCGACGACAACTTCGCCTCCATCGCCCATGCCGTGGAGGAAGGGCGCACTGTCTACGACAACCTGCGCAAGGCCATCCTGTTCCTGCTGCCCACCAATGGCGGCCAGGCCTTCACCATCGTCGCTGCCATCCTGCTGGGACTCACCCTGCCACTGACGCCGGTGCAGGTGTTGTGGGTGAACATGGTCACCGCCGTGACCCTGGCCCTGGCCCTGGCCTTCGAACCCACCGAGCCCGGTGTGATGAAGCGGCCGCCACGTCCGCCCAACACCCCCATCCTGTCCGGATTTCTGATCTGGCGGATACTGTTCGTCTCGGCCCTGCTGGTGCTGGGCACCTTCGGGCACTTCATGTGGCTGGATGCCCAGGAGGTGCCCGTGGAACTGGCGCGCACCGCGGCCATCAACACCCTGGTCATGGGCCAGGTGTTCTACCTCTTCAACAGCCGCTACATTCTGGAACCGGCCTTCAACCGGGAGGGCCTGTTCGGCAGCCGTCCCGTGCTCATCGCCGTGGCCATGATGGTGGTGTTGCAGGGCCTGTTCACCTATGCCCCGCCGCTGCAGTACCTGTTCGGCACCACCGCCATCGGGTGGAAGGAATGGGGCTGGATCCTGCTCTTCGGGGTGGTGCTGTTCGTGCTGGTGGAGGCGGAAAAGGCGTTGTTCCGGCGCGGGCGGGAAGAGGTTTGAGGGCCGTCATTCCGGCATACGCCGGAATGACGAGGAGAGGGAGTGACGGGGGAAGGTAAGCCTCTTTTATGTGCGATACCGTACAGCCCGCAACCGTCGTCTATGGGATTGTGTAGCCAGTCCGCAGGCAAGGATTCGGAGTCCTCATCGGGCGGCGGACAAAGGAGATCCCATGTACACAAAAATTGTCACGTTCCTGTTGGTCGCTTCTTTCGTGCTGGTGCTCGGCGCCTGCTCGACACGCGAGGTTGCCACCGGTGCGGCGGTGGGCGGTGCCGCGTATGAATACTCCAACAAGCGCGCCATGGACCAGCTCAAGGAAGACCTGGATGCGGGCCGCATCACGCCGGAGGAGTACGAACGCCGCAAGAAGGAGATAGAAGGGCGTTCGCTGGTCTACTGATAGATGAAAAAGGGGTCAGAGCCCTTTTTCACATTTTCATTTGGAAAACTCGAACCGGGCCATGGCCTGGTAGTCGGCCGGAGCCTGGACCGCCGCGCCTTCCGTCTCGGTCTGCTGGTAGCGGCCACTCAGGGAAAGCTGGATCCCCGGTGCATGAACCCGTGGAGTACGCAGGGTCCAGGAGAGCGAGCTTTCGATGCCCAACATACGGGTGTCCGGCGCCGTGTCCTTACCATACTGGTGGCTTGCCAGCAGCACCACGCGCGCCTTGAGTCGCTTGCGCATGAGGGTGGCGGAGCTGCCCAGTGAACCCGTGACCATGGTGCGCTGATCTTTACCCGAGGGACCTTCGAGCCTGCCCCAGCTGATCTCGGGCATGAGGCTGAGCCGTTCGCCCAGAGGCAGATGCAGCCGCAGACTGGTGGAGTCATTGCCGTTCAACAACATCCCTGACCCCGCCTCGTAGGTGGCGGCATAGGCGTGACCGAGTTCCCACCACCAGGGCCCTGGGGCAAAGTGCGCGCTCAGGTTCGCGCTCTCCGTATAAAGATCGGCAGCGGCATTCCCCCCGCTGGCGTAACCGGTCCACTGCCGTTGCATGGCCAGGCGATAGCGCATCGCCCCGAACCATGCCCCCTTGCCGGGCATCCAGGCGGGAACCGATGCCTGGTAGTTCAACTCGGCGGCCTGGGTATCCAGGCGCAACGCCGGGTGGCCGTCCGGGCGGACCTCGTTGGCACGGCTGTAACTGACCCTGGCGTTCAGGGTGCCCCAGCCGAGATGCCCCGCGGCCCGGTCCACCACCCGCTCCCGGGCATGATCCAGGTTGGCCAGGCTCCAGTACCCGGCGTCGGCGTAGGCGCGGCTGAACTCGAGGCCCCAGCGGGATGGCCGCCCGGCGAGATTGGAAGGCGTGCCCTGGTAACGGGCCAGCAGGCTATGGGCCGCGCCTCCCTGCCGCGCTGGCGGGCCGGCTTGCTCCTGGATCTGGTGGCTCACCGCATACTCGCCTTGCAGTAACAGCCGGTTGTCCAGCATGCGACGATTCGCGGCCAGGCTCCAGACATTGTTCTGGCCACTCGTCTGACCGGGGCCCGTGCCGCCGACCACCTGTTTTATGTGCATCGCCTCGAGGGCCATACCTCCAGCCGTGGGTGCGAACGGCTGGAACCGGGTCCCCATGCCATGGATGCGGCGCTCTTCATCCAGGAAGCGCACGCCCGCTCCACCCCCGGAAAGATTGTCACCATGGCCCGGAAACCCCGTCAGCCGGGAGCGCAGCACCGGTACGTTTTCGCCAGGGTCGGCCGCGGACAGTTCCGGGAGCAGGAGGCCGTCGACGGGATGCTCCCCGGCCTGCGAAGTGCCGGTGCTGTACAGGAGGAAGCCCTGCACGACCAGCAGCAGGAGCAGGGCAAGTGACTGGCCTGTCGGGAATTTTTGGGTCGACGGGGTGCGGTGTCTGGGTCCAGGGGAAAGGCTGTGCCGGATCATGGGTATTGAAAGCCCCTGGGGACATTCGGCTGTCATTACAAGGCGTATCGACTACAGCGGGAAGGCCTTTAATCACTGGGGTCGGGGGTTTCTGCTCCATTGTGTACGCTACCGTACCGATGACGCAGGCCGGGTCACGGACAATCGACCGGATGGATACCATGCCCGACAAGGCCCAGACGAATGCTTCGGACGCGGAGAGGGTGGTGCCTCTGTCGGTGGACATGCGCAGCATTTCCCTCGTGGTACTCGCGGTGCTCGCGGTTGTTTTCATGTTGCACTGGGCTCGTGCGGTCTTTATCCCGCTGTTCCTGGGGCTGATGATCAGTTACACGCTGTCACCCGCCGTGAACAGGATGCAGAAGTGGCAGGTGCCGCGCGCCATTGGCGCCGCGGCCTTGCTGCTGGCCATCGTGGGGGGCATGGGCGGGACGGTGTACTCGCTGAGTGATGATGCGGCCGAGTTGATCGAAATCCTTCCCGAAGCGGCGGTGAAGATCCGCCTGGCGATGTTCAAGGGGCTGGGCACATCTGAAAGTACGATCGAGAAAGTGCAGGAGGCCGCCAGCCAGCTGGAAAAAGCGGCAAGCGAGACCACATCCACCGAAACCACCGAGACGGCCGGCGTGACGCGCGTGCAGATCGAGAAACCGACGTTCAAGGTCAAGGACTACCTGTGGATGGGAACCAAAGGGGCGCTCGGGTTCGTGGGGCAGCTCGGCATGGTGTTGTTCCTGGCGTATTTTATCCTGGTGTCGGGGGATGCATTCCGGCGCAAGATGGTGCGAATCGCCGGCCCTACGCTGAGCAGCAAGAAAATCACTCTCCATGTCCTGGATGACATCACCGGTCAGATCCAGCGCTATTTTCTGGTGCAGATCTTTACCAGCCTCCTGGTGGGTGTGGCGACCTGGCTCGCGTTTCTGTGGATCGGCATGGAGTATGCGGCAACCTGGGGAGTCATCGCCGGTGTTTTGAAAATCATTCCCTACCTCGGACCGGTGATCGTGTCGGTGGCGACCTTTATCGTGGGCTTTCTTCAGTTCGAAGCGATCCCCATGGCGCTGTTGGTGTCCGGCGTGTCTCTGCTTATCACGTCGCTCGAGGGCTACCTGCTGACACCCTGGCTGATCGGGCGGGCAAGCCGCATGAGTCCGGTCGTCATTTTTATCGCGGTGCTGTTCTGGGGTTGGTTGTGGGGCCTGTGGGGTTTGTTGCTGGGTGTGCCCATCATCATGATCATTAAGGTGGTCTGTGACCAGGTGGAGGACCTGCGGCCGGTCGGGGAGTTGCTCGGCGAGTGATATGGGAATGAATTCCCGCTACCGAATACTATACACAAGAGCCCGGTGGCGACATGAGGCCCTCAAGGCTGGGGTTCCAGGAAAAACCAAGCTCTGGGCAATTATCACAGCCTGTTTGTTTCTGGCAGATATCCAGCGTGCATTTCACGTCGCCGATGAGTCCCAAGTAGATACGTGGCAGGTGGTGGCTCATGATCCCCTTGATCATCATCAGGTCGCCGTCGTGTAAATGGGTCTTGAGGAAAGCGGTCGTCTCTGCCGTGGTTGCGAAGGCATGACTATGCGCGGCATCGAAGCCTGCGGCGAGCGCCGCCTTGTGTGCACGCTGGGCGACGGGGCCGACAAAGACCGCCACATCGGCGCAACGCATGACCATCTGCCCCATGGCCTTTGCGCGCGCCGGGGTGCGCAGGTTTGAGTCGGAGAAGTCGCTGATAACGAGGATCTTGCGCTTGGCATGTGCTTCTTCCATGAACTTCAGCGAGACCTCGAAGGAGTCGAGCTGTCCGTGGCTATCCTCGCGAATAATGGTTGCGCCATAGGCCGGCAAATATACCGGTTGCATCCGCGACCAGAATGGCTCGATGGATCGGATGGTATCGATGGCATCGTGGAGTTCCACGCCGCACTGGCTGGTGGTGGCCAGTGCGGCCAGCACGGTCGGGGTCCAGTGGGTGCCGAGCAGCCGCGTCTGTACTTCGTGGGTCTCTCCCTGCGCGGTAATGGTGAGCTTGAGGCGTTCCGGCCATCTGGATTCTGCCTTGAGCAAGTGATAATCAACCGGCTCGGTTTCGCCAAAGCGGATGATGCGGGTTTTTGCCGGTACGGCAGCAATGGTGAGCTGGGCGTTATCCTGGTTGATGATGGCGCAGCCACCGGGGCGCATGTGCCTCAGCAGTTGGGATTTTTCCTGCGCGACGGCCTCCGGGGTCGGGAATGACAGGGTATGGGAACGTTTCACGTTGGTGATCACCACAATGTCGGGCTTGATGAACTTTGCCGCGGATTCCATGTTGCCGGGCTTTTCGGCGCCCACCTCGAGGACCGCGAATCGGTGCCATGGCCTGGTGCGCAGGATGGCCATTTCCGGGCCCTTGAACTTGCGGTGATTCCAGTTGCCGATGGTCTTGCTGACGGCATACTTGCGCGCCAGGATGTCGGCGATGAATTCCTTGGTGGTGGTCTTGCCGAAGCTGCCCGTGATGGTGATGAAGGTGGTGTTGAACAAGAGCCGCCGCCAGAGGTACGCGGCTGAAATGATCAGCTGGTTTCTGAGGGTAGTGGTAATCAGCCGGCCGCTGTTCCTGCCACGCAATATCCAGTAGATATTCTTGATTCCAAGGATGATTTTTTGTGGCATTGCCTGCTTCATCCCTAGACCGATGAGCCTGGCGCTGCGCGGAAGGGAGCCATGTCATGCGTCCATTCAAAGCCAAGGTCGGGGCACCGGTCGCACAGGATCTGTTTCGAACAGGACGGTAATGAGCAGGTCACCTCCCCGAGCAAGCCGAGGTAGACCCTGGACAGGTGATGGTTCGCTTGTCCCTTGATCAGCACCAGGTCACCTTCGCGTAATTCCTTCTTCAGGAAGTCGATCGCATCGGAAAGATTGAAAAAGTCATGGACAGATTCAGGGTCCATGCCGGCTTCGATCGCGCTTTGTGTGGAGCGATCCGCATAATCGCCAACGAACACCGCGTGATCTGCGTGCGTCGCCGCGATCTTCCCCAGGTAGTTGGCGCGGCTACGCAGTTTTTTCCTGGAGTCGGAGAAGTCGCTGAATACCACGATCTTGCGCGTGGCTTCGGCATCTTGCAGGAATTGCAAGGCAACCTCGAAGGTGTCGATGGAACCATTCCAGTCATCACGGATGATGGTCGCCTTGTTGGGCAGGGTGATTGGCTGCATTCTCGCCCAGAAGGGCTCGATGGTGCGGATGGCCTTGATTGCATCAGGAATGCTGATGCCGCACTCATGCGCGGCCGCCAGGGATGCCATGATGGTATTGCTCCAATGCGTGCCGATCAGGCGTGTTTCGACCTTGTAGTGGTTGTTGTTGTGGGAAACGGCAAGTGTAAGGCGTTCAGGCCATCTGGATGTGGCATTCAGCATGCGGAATTCGGCCTGCTCGTGGGTGCCAAAGCTGATTATCCTGGCCTTGGTGACAGCGGCCATGGCTGCCACATGGTTATTGTCATTATTGAGGACCGCGCAGTCGCCTTTGTCCAGCGCCTTTACCAGCTGTGATTTCTCCTCGGCGATGGACTCGAGCGATTTGAAGACATTGGTGTGACAATGCTTGATGTCGAGCACGACCGCCATGTCCGGTTTGAGGAACCTGGCCGCGGAGGCCATGTCGCCGGGCTTTTCGATACCCAGCTCGACGACGGCATATCGATGCCAGGGGCGTGTTTTCAGTATGGTTTCTTCGAGCCCCTTGAAGCGCCGCAGGTTTGCGTTGCCGGGCGTCTTCATGACGGGGTAGTGCTGCGCGAGGATATCGGACAGGAATTCCTTGGTGGTGGTTTTGCCGACGCTGCCGGTGATGGCGATAAAAGTGGTGTTGAATAGCAGCCGGCGCCAGAGATAGGCGGTTGCAATCAATAGCTGCTTGCGCAGGTAGGCGGATACAGCCCGCGTGCTGTTATTCCCCCTTGCGAACCAGTAGATGTTTTTGAGTTGTTGTATTTTTCTTGTGAGCATAAGGAGGTCGTTGCCTCATTCATCAACGGATGTGCTGATTATCCCATTGTTGTGGATCGACGTTCTCGCAAGCGTAGTTTATCGCATAAGACGTTGATACATAATATATTGATTGGCGGTCTGTTGCGCTGACCGACATCCGATCGAGGGTGTATACTGCTTATACACGCAGCAGTCAGTGCCTCTCTTGTGACCTCCACTCCACGATACCACGTAAGCCTGTTCCTGTTGTCCCTCAGCCTGCTGGGTGGCTGTGGTTCTCCCGGTGTAGTGCCGCTGGAAGCGCCCGCCGCACCCGCCGTGGCAACGGCCCCCATCCCATTGCACGAGGAAATCCAGCGTCTGCTGGAACAGGCCGCTGCGGGGGTGCCCTGCTGCGCACTGGACTGGTCGCGCCAGGAGCGCTTCTATGAACAGCAGGCCTACCTGCCGGTGTGGTGGAATCCTCTGACCGGACAGCGCAAGCCGGCCGCCGATGATCTGCTGGAGATTCTGGCGCAAAGCCCGCGTCACGGACTGGATCCGGCCGATTACCATGTGGACACCCTGCGTGCGTATTGGTCCGTGAGCGAGCCGGCGGGTATCGCCATGCGCGACCTGTTGCTCACCGATGCCTTTCTTGCTTATGCGCGCCATCTGCACAGCGGTCGGCATGCGCCGCGTGCATTGGATCCCGGCTGGCGCATCGAACGCCAGCCACTGGATGCCGGTGAGTTGTTGCGCCGTGTGGTGGACGGTGCCGACTTTCGTGCACAGGTCGAACGCCTGGCGCCTCTGCACAGCGGCTACCATCGCCTGCAAGTCAGCCTGCAGCAATATCAACAGCTCGCGGCGGCTTCCCCCTGGCCGCTGGTCGTCGGCGGGCCTTTGCTGCGTCCGGGTGAACGGGATATTCGGGTGCGCGACCTGCGCGAGCGGCTGCGCCTGGAAGGCTATTCCGTGGGCGAGGGATATGATGACTTTCTCTACGATGCGGACCTGGAGGCGGGCGTGAAGCAGTTCCAGCTACGGCATGGCCTGAAGGTCGACGGGGTGCTGGGCGCGGGTACGGTGGCCGCGTTGAACGTCAGACCGGAGCAGCGTATCTGGCAGATCCTGCTCAACATGGAGCGCTGGCGCTGGCTGCCGCGTGATCTGGGTGAGCACTACCTGATGGTGAACATGGCGGGCTTCAATCTGCGGGCCGTGGAGCAGGATCGTACCCGGCTCGACATGCGGGTGATCATCGGCACGGCCTACCGTTCCACGCCGGCCTTCATCGGGCGGCTCAACCACCTGGTGGTGAACCCGGAGTGGAACGTGCCGAAGACCATCCTGCGCGAGGACATCGTTCCCCGCCAGCGTGAGAACCCGGATTACCTGGCGAGCCAGCGTATCCAGGTGCTGGATGGATGGCAGCCCGGTGCGGAGGAGATCGACCCCGCGGCTGTCGATTGGCAGGCCATCGATCCCACGCGCTTTCCCTATCGCCTGCGCCAGAAGCCGGGCCCCACCAACAGCCTGGGCCGCGTGAAGTTCATGCTGCCCAACGAATACGACATCTATCTACACGACACACCCAACCGACAGCTGTTCGCGGAAACGGTGCGCACCTTCAGTTCCGGTTGCATTCGCGTGGAGCAGCCGCTGGAACTGGCCGAGTACCTGTTGGCCAGTGGCGGAAAATGGGATACGGAGCAACTGCGTGCGCTGATCGAGAGCGGTGTCACGCGTACCATCCTCCTGCCGGAGGTCATCCCGGTCTACATCCTCTATTGGACGGCCTGGGTCGACGACGAGGGTCGGACCCACTTCGTGGATGATATCTATGGCCTGGACCGGAGCATGCTGGGGGATAGCGCAAGCCCGCGTTGATGAGCGGTTATTCCCGGTCCTGGCGTGGTGTTCCGTCGGGCAGGATGACATGGCATTCATGGAAGATACGTGCCGTGCAGGCGCGGCAGATCTCGCTGTCCAGTCGCGAGTAGATCGCCTGGATGGCCGCACCCTTGTGGCGGAAAATCTGTCCCTCCCCGATGGCGTCGACCTTGCCGCTGCGGCGCAGCATTTCGCACAGGTCCGGCTGCACGCCCACCAGGTACAGGCCCCCGCCCATCTTCTGCCTGCGCAAGGCTTCCTTGGCCAGCAGTTCCGCACCCGAGAGGTCGATCATGCCGATGGCGCGCGCGCTCAGCAGCAGGTGTTTCTTCTGTGGGTCGGCTTCGTCAATATTGCGGAAGTGCTGCTGGATGTACTCGACGGCGCCGAAGAAGATCGAGCCTTCCACGCGCAGTATGGTCATTTGCGGGCAGGAGGGGTTTTCACTGCTGGTTGGTGCGAACTTGCGGCGCGGGTTGTCGCGGTTGGCGGCAATGGGTACCAGTTCGCGGATCGAAGGCCGCGAGGTGCGATACAGGTAGAACAGCAGCGATACCAGGATACCGAGGAAGATACCCTTTTCCAGGTCGACCAGGGTACCGAAGAAGGTGAGCGCGAGCACGATGCGCTCGCGCTTGTGGAGCCGGATGATTTCTCCGATGTGATGGAAGTCGATCAGGTTCCAGGCCACGATGAACAGGATGGCCGCCATCGAGGCCACTGGCAGGTAGGCCGCGAGCGGCGCCACCAGCAGCACGATGACCAGCAGGAACACCGCCGAAAGCGCGGCGGCGAGCGGCGTCCTGGCACCCGAGGTGTAGTTGACCGCGCTGCGGTTGAAGGAGCCGCTGCCGGCATAGCTGGAGAAGAAGCTTCCGGTCATGTTGGCCAGCCCCTGGCCGACGAATTCCTGGCTGCTGTCGATGCGCTGGTCGGACAGTGCGGCAATGGAACGGGCGATGGCGACCGCCTCGGTGAGGGCCAGGATTGCGATGACCATGGCGGGAAACAGGGTCTGCTTGATGGCGGTAAGGGAAAAATCCGGCAATGACAGGGGCGGGAACGAGGCCACCAGCGCGCCCACGGTGCGGATGCCGGTGGTCTCGGCCCCGTACAGCTCGTTGATGATGGCGGCCGCGACGCCGCCCACCACCATGGCGACGATCATGTAGGGCAGTTTCGTTATATAGCGCCGGGCGAGCAGGCCTGCTGCCAGCGTGATCAGGCCCACCGCCATCACCCAGGGCTGGATGTCCGGGATGTGCGAGCCGAACTGGATGAGCACCTCGTGGAAGTGGGCGCCGCGCGGCATGTCGATGCCGAAGAAATTCTTGATCTGGCTGGCCGCGATGAGAATGGCCGCGCCGGCGGTGAAACCGATGATGACCGTGTGGGAGATGAAATTGACCAGCGTGCCCAGGCGCGCCAGGCCCATGGCCAGCTGGATCAGCCCGGCCAGGAAGGTAAGGGTGAGCACCAGGCCGATGAATTGCGGGCTGCCGGGCTCGGCCAGCGGACTGATGGAGGCGAACACGACGATCGAGATCGCCGTCGTGGGACCCGACACCAGGTGCCAGCTCGACCCCCAGAGCGCGGCCACGATGGCCGGCACCATGGCCGCATAGAGACCGTATTCCGGGGGCAGCCCGGCGATGGTGGCAAAGGCCACCGCCTGGGGCAGCACGATGAGGGCACCGCTGAACGCCGCGACTGCATCCGTCCTGAGGGTGCGCGGCGAGACCTTGGGCCACCAGCGCAAAAAGGGCAGCAGACGATAGAGCCAGAGCGGGCAGGCTTTGAGATCTATCATGGTGGCTCCCTGGGCAGAACGGCGGCTGGTACTATAACGCACTTGCATATCAGTGAGTTATGATTCTCATGCGTTTGATCCGATGGGTGGGTCGCACCACCACATATCAATAACTTACTGATTTTGTGAACTGTTTCACCGGCATTCGCGGCCGGCAACCGGTATACTGCCCGGCAGTTGACTGGCACGCATGATGCCTGCCTGAACAGGGACTGTAACGGATGGATTGTAGTATGAGTATCTTGTTGAAAAGACGTGAATTATTGAAAGGCTGCCTGGGCCTGGGCGCCATCCTGGCGGCACCTTCCGTCCTGGCCGGCGCCATTTCCCCGGCGCAGCGCAGCCTGGCGCTGCGCAACCTGCACACCGGCGAACGGGCCGCCGTCACCTATTGGGCCGATGGCGACTATGTCAGCGATGAGCTGCTGTCCGTCAACCAGGTGCTGCGTGACCATCGCAGTGGCGAGGTCTATCCCATCGATGCCAGCCTGCTGGACCAGCTTTACCTGCTGCAGCACAAGCTGGGCACCGACCGCGCCTTCCATGTGATCTCCGGCTACCGCTCCCCGGCCAGTAATGCAAAGCTCAGTGCCAACAGCAATGGTGTCGCCAAGCGCAGCCTGCACATGCAGGGCCGGGCGATCGACATCCGCCTGCCCGGGGTGAAGCTGGCTCACCTGCGCCAGGCGGCGCTGGACCTGAAGGCCGGCGGCGTGGGCTATTACCCCAAATCCGATTTCATCCATATCGACACCGGCCGGGTACGCTTCTGGTAAACCTCGTCATTCCGGTGAATGCCGGAATCCAGTGGTATTCCAGACATGGATTCCGGCATTCGCCGGAATGACGGGTAGTGGCGCAGGCCTGCAATTCCCGTCATGCCGGCGCAGGCCGGCATCCAGGTTTTGGGTTTATGGATTCCCGCCTTCCCGGGAATGACGGGTAAGCGCCGCCCCTGAATGACGAGCGGAACGCCTTCCATGTACTACCCTTGAGTTTGTGTGCCGGCGCGTGATCTTTGGATTGCGAGCCGCTATCGTTGGGGTCACTGCATGGAAGAAAACAGAGACAATCACGTACTGAAACCCGGCTCCAATTGCTGGCGCATGGAACAGGCGCGGCGGGTGGCGTTCCTGGTCGATGGCGAAGATTATTTTCGCGCTGTGCGCGAGGCCATCCTGCAGGCGCGGCACTCGGTCTTCATCCTGGGCTGGGATATTCACAGCCGCCTGGTACTGGTACGCGACGAAGACGACGATGGCCAGCCGCGCGAACTGGGCACGCTGCTCGATACGGTGGCGCGCGAGCATGGTGTGGAAGTCCATGTGCTGAGCTGGGACTTCGCCATGATCTATGCCATCGAGCGCGAGGCGGTACCGCTGTTCGTGCTCAACTGGAAAAGCGATGCACGCGTGCATTTTCACATGGACGACAAGCATCCGCTGGGTGCGTCCCGGCACCAGAAGGTGGTGGTGGTCGACGATGCAGTGGCCTTCTGCGGCGGCTTCGACCTGAGCCAGTGGCGCTGGGATACCTCGCAACATCGCATTGACGAGCCACGGCGCATCGATCCCGATGGTGAACCCTACCCTCCCTTCCATGACGTACAGATGCTGGTCGACGGCGATGCCGCCGCCGCACTCGGGGAACTGGCGCGGGCACGCTGGAAGCGCGTCAGTGGATCAGCGCCTGGTGTCGGGGCCGTTGCGCCTGATCAGGACCCCTGGCCGGCCTCGATCGATCCGGTCATCCGTGACACGCAGGTGGCCATCGCCCGCACCGAGGCCGCCTACGAAGGCGAGGAAGAGATCCGCGAGGTGGAACGGCTGTACCTCGACAGCATCGCCGCCGCCGAGCGTTTCATCTACATCGAGAACCAGTACCTCACCGCGCACTGTATCCGCGAAGCCCTGGTGGAACGCATGCGGGATGGGGATGCGCTGGAAGTCGTCATCGTCATGCCGGAAAAAACCGGGGGCTGGCTGGAACAGCACACCATGGATGTGTTGCGCTCGCGCTTGGTCAGGCAACTGGATGAGGTGAGCGATGGCAAGCAATTGCGCCTTTATTATCCGAGGCTATCGGCTGATTCCGATACCACGCTGATGGTGCACGCCAAGGTGATGGTGGTCGATGACCGACTGGTGCGGGTGGCCTCGTCGAACCTCAGTAATCGTTCCATGGGTCTGGATGGTGAGTGCGACCTGGTCATCGAGGCCGAGGCCGGCAGCGACACGCAGACCGCCATCAGGCAGTTCCGGGAACGCCTGTTGGCCGAACATCTTGGCGTCAGCGAAGCAGCGGTCGCCGATGCCATGGAAGCACAGGGTTCGCTGATCGCGGCCATCGAACACCTGCGCGGCGGTGATCGTAGCCTGCAGCCGCTGACGACCGAGGTCGACGAGGATGTCGATCAAATGGTGCCTGACTCGGCCCTGCTCGATCCGGAGCGGCCGATTGATTCCCATCGCTTCATCGAGCATTTCGTGCCGGAAGAGCACAAGAGCCACACGTTCCGGCGTGTGCTGGTGGCCGTGGCGACATTGGCTGTCCTGTTGGGGTTGGCAGCGGCCTGGCGCTGGACAGACCTGGGGGACGCGCTGGATGTGAACACGCTGGTCGGATACGCCGGTGCCCTGAACACGCACCCCGGTGCGCCCCTGCTCGTGATCGCCGGCTTTACCCTGGCCGTGGTACTCATGGTGCCGTTAACCCTGCTGGTCGTGGCGGTGGTGCTCGGCTTCGGTCCCTGGCTGGGGCTGGTATATGCGCTGGCAGGTGCCGAGCTCGGCGCGCTGCTGGGCTATTTTATCGGCCAGGGGGTCGGTCGTGACCTGGTGCGGCGCCATGCCGGTGAATGGGTGAATAATGTCAGCAAGCGATTGTCGAATCGTGGCTTGCTGACGATTATCACCTTGCGCATCGTCCCGGTAGCGCCCTTCGCGGTCATCAACCTGGTGGCGGGCGCGTCGCATATCCGCTTGCGGGATTTCGCGCTGGGTTCTCTGTTGGGGTTGCTACCTGGCGTGTTTGCCATCGCCCTGTTCGCCGACGGCCTGATCCGGGCCATTCGTGCTCCGGACAAGGGTACCTTTGCCTGGTTGGCCGTCGCAGTCGTGGTGGCCCTGGGGCTGTTATTGGGTGTGCGCAGATGGCTGCGTACGACAACATCGGAAAAGGAGTCGGTATGAATATCATCCGTAATCTTCTCGCCTTGATCGGGTTGCTGGCTGTACTCGCCAGCGGGTATCTGTACCTGACCTACAAGGACGATATCGCGGCCTTCCGCGCACTGGATCCCAATGCGTCGGAGATGTACCTCAGTATGTGGGAGCGACTCAAGGAGACCGGCAACAGCGCGGACGCCACCGTATGGAAGGTGCCGCTGGCGGATGGCATCGGCCCGCAGGAAGCCGAGGAGATCATGAATTTCGTCGCCAACGAGCACAACATCATGGGTGTCGGCGAGCTGCCCCTGTCGGAGCAGGTGGCGCTGATGACCGGCGAGGAACAGCGCCTGCTGAAGATCTACCAGTACTGCGATCCGCGCACGGCGATGAAGATGGTCGACTACAGCGATGCCTTTTCCGCCTACCTGCCCTGTCGCATCGCCCTCGTGGAAGACCAGCAGGGCAACCATGCCCTGTATTCACTCAACATGGACTTGATGATCTACGGCGGGAAGACCTTGCCCCCGGACCTGCTGGAAGAAGCGATGAAGGTGAAAAAAATCATCCTCGATATCATGGAGCGTGGCGCGAAAGGGGCGTTCTAGTTCTGCAAAGGGCTCTGACCCCTTTATCGTTTGGTGGCCACTCCCCGCACCCCCGCCCACAGCACCTGCAACTGCTGCTTGTACATGCCGCCGATCCCCTGAGGACTGGCGACCCGCAGCGCCAGCGGAACCCCGAAGAAGATCGACACCAGCGCCACCATGACGGTGTTCATGTGGGTGTTGGGGGGCAGTTCCTCCAGGTGCACCGCCTCCTGCAGGCTGGGGACCAGCACGCTTTCGATGCCCTTGTCCGGGGTGTTCTCGATGCCGTCCAGTTCCGGGAAGGCGAGCAGACGCTCCGCCAGGGTCAGGTCCGGCAGCCGGGGGCGTTCCCGCAGCCGCCCCTGGTGGGCGATGATTTCGCCCATGAGGCCGGGGTGGCGCTGGATCTGCACCGCGGCCCGCTCGAAGATGGCCTCGATCACCGCCAGGCCGGCCCCATTGCGGGCAGCCTGCTGGCCGTGCCAGTTCACCTCCATGGTCCAGAGCTGGATCAGGTAGTTGATCAGGTCGGCCTTCCTGGGGAAATAGTTGAAGAAGGTGGCCTCGGACACCAGGGCGGCATCGCACAGTTCCTTTACCGGGATGTCGTCCAGGGTGCGGGTTTCCAGTCGCTCGGAAACGGCCTGGCGCAGATTGAGCTTGGTCTGGGCGTACTTGCGTTCCCGGAGGGGGATTTTGTTGACCTCGGGCATTTTGGTAAGTCACTCATCGGGTTGGGATAATTCAGAAATATATAGCAGGATGGAATTATTGGTGCAACCATTAAAATAATGCTCTCCTATTTTAATGATGGTAGATGGATAATTTGAGCTGGGTGCCGGGATGACGGATCTGGCCATTCCGGGTACAGTGGCGCGCATCCTTCGCCAAGCCCGTTCCCATGGAAAGCATCAGCTGGGTTCCCTTCACCATCGGCCTGTTCAGCGCCGTGCATTGCGTGGGCATGTGCGGCGGGATCATCGGTGCCCTGAGCATGAGCCTGCCGGCCCGGGTGCGGGACAGTCGCTGGCGTCTGTCCCTGTACCTGCTGGCCTACAGCCTGGGGCGGGTCAGCAGCTATGCCCTGGCCGGGGCCCTGATCGGGGTGGTGGGGCAGCAGCTGTTCGATTTCATCAGCCCCCAGTACGGCCATCGCATCATGCAGGCCTTCGCGGCCCTGCTGCTGGTGGGCATCGGCCTGTACCTGGCGGGCTGGTTCCCGCGCTTCGCCCAGCTGGAGCGCATCGGGGTGCCCCTGTGGCGACGCCTCGAACCCCTGGGCCGACGGCTGCTTCCCGTGAAATCGCCATTCCATGCCCTGGCTTTCGGGTTGGTGTGGGGCTGGCTGCCTTGCGGACTGGTATATTCCACTCTGTTGTGGGCAGCGGCGGCGGGCACGGCGGGGCAGGGTGCCCTCTACATGGCGCTGTTCGGGCTGGGCACGCTGCCGGCGGTCATGGGCGCCGGTCTGCTGGCGGGCTGGCTCACCCGCTTTGCCCGCCAGCCACGCGTGCGCCAGGTGCTGGGGGGCTTGCTGGTGGTGATGGCGCTGGGTACGCTCTGGTACCAGGGGCAGGTGGTCGACCACTCGGCCCATGGGCCCGGGCATGAGCATCATCAGCATGAGGCTGTGGATTGACCTGACTCAAGTCCCGATTGGATTTGATTTATTAGAATGTAATGGCACTGAATCGGTCTTTTTTTCGTCGTGCGCGAGCAGGGGCATGACGAACTGGGGAATGCGTAACCAACGGAGCGCCGTATGAGCATGACCACCACCACAACCCGACTGGTCGGGGATTCCCCCGCCCTGCAGCAGGTATTGCGCGCCGCCGCCCTGGTGGCGGCCACCGATGTACCGGTACTGGTCCGGGGTGAGAGCGGTACCGGCAAGGAACTGCTGGCACGCAGCCTGCACGAGCAGAGCAGCCGCGCGGCGCGTGAGTTCGTCTCCGTCAACTGCGCCGCCCTGCCCGAGGCGCTGGCGGAATCCCTGCTTTATGGACATAAACGCGGTGCCTTCACCGGCGCGGTGGAACACCAGGCGGGTTTCGTGGCCAGTGCCGACGGTGGCACCCTGTTCCTCGACGAGGTGGGCGAACTGTCGCTGCCGGTGCAGGCCAAGTTGCTGCGTTTCCTGGAAAGCGGCGAGTTGCAGCCGGTGGGTCATGCCGGCACGCGGCGCGTGGACGTGCGGGTCATCGCCGCCACCAACCGTGATCTCGAGGAGGCAGTGCGCGCCGGCCGTTTCCGTGAGGACCTCTACTACCGTCTGAATGTCATTCCCCTGGAGCTGCCGCCCCTGCGCGAGCGCGAGGGTGACGTCGCCCAGTTGATTCCCCATCTCAGCGCCGAACTTTCCGTTCGCCACGGGCTCGAGGTGCCGCGCTATTCCTCCGCCGCGCTGGCACGCCTGCAGCGCTACGGCTGGCCCGGCAACGTGCGCGAGCTGCGCAATCTCTGCGAACGCATGCTGGTGCTGTTCAGTGGTCGCGCTGTGGAGCCGGACAACCTGCCGCTGGAGATCCGCCAGGAGGCAACGGCCTCGACCTCGCCCTTCCGCCTGCCGGCCGGTGGCATCCACCTCGACAGCCTGGAGTCCGAGCTCATCCGCCAGGCCCTCGAACTGACCGCCGGCAATCGCAGCCGGGCGGCGCGCCTGCTGGGCCTGAGTCGCGATACCCTGCTGTACCGCATCAAGAAGTACGCTATCGCCAGCTGAGCACGGTGTGACTTGCATGCCTGCTTCCCGGCAGGCGTCACACGGCTGTCATCCCGCCTTCATATCCCCGTAAAGCCTACCCCTAGCATGGCGTCATCTGAAGTCGCGCCAGGGTGATGCGTGCTGCAATCCATGCAAGTGGGGATCGTGACCGAAACCTTCCGACCCGAGGTCAATGGGGTCGCCATGACCCTTGGCCGATTGGTGGATGGCCTGCTCGAACGCGGTCACCGTATACAGATCATTCGCCCGGCACAGGGGCGCAATGACCGCGCAGCGGTGAACGGCAGCCTGCGCGAGCATCTTGCCCCGGGTTTCCGCATCCCCTTCTATCCCGATATGCACACCGGTCTGATCAGTCGGATGCGCCTGCGTCGGTTGTGGTGCGAGTTCCGGCCCGATGTATTGTACGTTGCCACGGAAGGTCCTCTGGGCCGTGCGGCGGTACGCCAGGCGGCTGCCTGGAACATCCCGGCCCTGAGCGGGTTTCACACCCAGTTCGCGCACTACAGTCGACATTACCGCCTGGGCTGGCTGGAACCCATGGTGGAGCGTTACCTGCGAACTTTTCACCGCTCCACGGCCTGCACACTGGTGCCGACCCGGGATTTGCAACGACAGTTGGAGGAAAAGGGGTTTGGCCGGGTTGAGGTGTTGTCCCGTGGCGTGGATTGCAGTTTGTTTCACCCGCGTCGGCGCAGCGCGGACCTGCGCGCCGCGTGGGGCCTGGCGGACAACGAACTCGCCGTGCTCTATGTGGGGCGGCTGGCGGCGGAAAAGAACCTGGAGGATGCCGTGGCCGCCTTCGAGGCGATCCAGTGGGAACAGCCCACGGCGCGTTTCGTGCTGGTGGGCGATGGTCCGGAACGCGCGCGGCTGGCTGTCGAGCATCCCGAGTTCATATTCTGTGGCACACAAACCGGTGAGTCTCTTGCGCATCACTATGCCTCGGCGGACCTGTTCCTGTTTCCCAGTCGCACCGAGACCTTCGGTAACGTGGTGCTGGAGGCGATGGCGTCGGGCCTGCCGGTGGTGGCCTATGACTACGCGGCCGCGGCCCAGCATATGGCCGGAGGCCAGGCCGGCATGGCCGTCCCCCTCGAGGATCCCGCAGGCTTCACCCGTGCGGCACTGAGGCTGTCGCGCAGTCCGCTGCTGCGCGCGCGCATTGGCAGCCTGGCATGTGAGCAGGCCTGCCGCGTGGACTGGGCCGACGTCGTGACGCGATTCGAAACGCTGTTACACCAGTATGGGGCAAGGGGGCAACGTGCACGCAATGCAGCAAGCCTGGCAATGGTTCGGTAAGTGGGACCTGTCCCTCTGCCTGTCCTGCAACCGCCTGGGACGTTTCTGGCCGATCACCGGCCTGTTGCGCATCTGCAGTCGTCTGGGTGACGGGGTATTCTGGTACAGCCTGATGGCTGTGCTCCCCCTGGCCTATGGCTGGCAGGGCCTGCAGGCCTCCTTGCATATGCTGCTGGTGGCCGTTCTGGGACTCATGGTCTACAAGTGGCTGAAGACGCGCACCGTGCGTCCCCGCCCCTGTGCCGTAAGCCAACATGTCACCCAGCATACGACGGCTCTGGATCAGTTCAGTTTCCCCTCCGGCCATACCCTGCACGCCGTCTGCTTCAGCACGGTGCTGCTTGCCTATTTCCCGGGCCTTGTGTTGCTCGTGGTGCCTTTCACCTTGCTGGTGGCGATCTCGCGTCCGGTACTTGGCCTGCACTATCCCAGCGACGTGCTCGCCGGTGCCGCCATTGGATACCTGCTGGCCAGTGGGAGCCTCCTGTTACTGGTCTGACGACCCGGCAGGCGGACACTACCCACCCATGCGTATCCTGATGGTTTCGGATGTGTATTTTCCCCGTGTCAACGGGGTGTCGACCTCCATCGCCACCACGCGCAAGACACTGCACGATCTGGGTCACCGCACCACTCTGGTTGCTCCTGCCTATCCCGGTGCCGATAGCAGTTCCCATGCTCCCGGTGATGTGCTGTTTCGTGTGCCGGGGCGTCGTGTGCCCTTCGATCCCGAGGACCAGTTGATGCGCTGGGGCAACCTGCGTCGCCTGGGTGAACACCTGAATGCAGATGACTATGATGTGATCCACATTCACACCCCCTTCATGGCGCATCGCCTGGGTGTGTGGCTGGGACGACGCTGGGACGTTCCCGTTGTGGAGACCTACCACACATTCTTCGAGGAGTACCTGCACCACTACCTGCCGATCCTCCCGTCCTCTCTGGCACGTGCAGTGGCGCGCCGGCTTTCGCGCAATCTGCAGCGTGGCGTGGATGGCTTTGTGGTGCCCTCGAGCGCCATCGCAGCCGCGCTGCAGGACTATGGCATGGATATCCCCTTGCGGGTGGTGCCCACCGGGTTGGATCTGGATGAATTCACTCCAGGTGATCGTTCTGCATTCTGCCAGCGTCACGGCCTGGACCCGGTACGGCCGATCCTGGTCTACGTGGGTCGCGTGGCCCACGAGAAGAACATCGGCTTTCTGCTCGAGGTGTTGGCGCGCGTGCGCAAGCGGGTACCCGAGGTGATACTGATCGTTGCCGGTGACGGCCCTGCCAAGGCCTCGCTGCAACGCAAAGCGCAGCAGCTTGCGCTCGCGCGCAACGTACTGTTCATCGGCTACTTACCGCGCGGCCAGACCCTGTGGGATTGCTTTGCCGCGGGTGATGCCTTCGTGTTCGCATCAAAGACAGAGACCCAGGGTCTGGTGCTGCTGGAGGCCCTGGCACTGGGTGTTCCGGTAGTGTCCTATGCCGCGCTGGGTGCGCGGGATGTATTGGTACCTGGCTGTGGCGCGGTCATCGTGGAGGGCGGCGTGGAGGATTTTGCCGCCGATGTCATTAGCCTGCTGCGTGACCCGCTTCGTCGCAGCTGTCTGTCCGAAGAGGCTGTGCGCTATGCTCGTGACTGGTCCACGCACCAGACCAGCCAGCGCCTGGTGGCTTTCTACCGGGATGTGATCGATGGGCGCCGGAAGCAAGAGGCATGCGCGCTGTACGAGAATATCTAGCCCTGCACAGGCGAATGACTCTACGTAGTGAATCCGTGGATGCCGGCCTGATGACCGTATTCAAACGCAGGTAAGGAAGCCTCGTTCATGATGAGTCGTCAGTTGCTCGCGCTGCAAGATCACGAACACATCGGCCACGTTGAACACCGGATCCCAGCAGGCTTCGCCGCCGATCCTGGCACCCAGGCGCAGGTACGCCTTGAGTAATGCGGGCAAGACGACCGGCACGTCATGGGGCAGTGGGAAAATCTCCGACAGGGCGAGCCGTGGTGCGACCCGCAGTTCCGGGTCAGTGAAATAGCGCGGGCGGATACGGTCCATGATGGCTTGGGCGTGGGCACCCTGGTCGTCCATGGGCAGACTTGCGCACCCGATGAGGTAATCGATGTCATGCTCTATCACCTGCTGAGCGATGCCGTTCCACAAGGTATGGATGGCGGCGCCGGTCCGGTACTCGGGATGGATGCATGTGCGACCCACTTCCATGAACCGGCCATCTAGGGACAGTACCGGCTGCAGGTGAAACTCGGTTTCCGAGTAGAACATGCCGGCGGCGCGCGCACCTTCGGCCAGTAGCAGGCGTGTGGAACCCACCAGTTGGCCGCAGCGCGGGTCAGTGACCATCAGGTGCAGGCAGTGAGGATCGAATTCATCCTGTTCGAGACCATCGGGGTCCCGGGGCAGGTTTGCACCCATTTCCTCAACAAACACCTGATGGCGCAGTCGCTGGGTGGCGGCGATGTCCTCGGCGCTGGAGGCCAGGCTGACCTGCAGCGATTCCGCCGGCGAGGCGGCAACAAAATCCAGTGATTCGTGTGCTAGCGACATGACAGTCATCCCTATTGATACATATGGGTGACTGTAGCCGGCTTGCATAGCGGATTTATATAATTTCTATGACCGCTATGTTACATCTACATTGCTTCTGTTGATTTATCCATTGCGGGCGATTGAGATACTTCAATGCTTGCCAAGGTGGAACGGCTTATTTTCCATCGGAT
This sequence comes from Gammaproteobacteria bacterium, assembly GCA_026197075.1. Classification (GTDB taxonomy): domain Bacteria; phylum Pseudomonadota; class Gammaproteobacteria; order DSM-19610; family DSM-19610; genus JAIVHA01. The sequence continues at coordinate 32,881 of JAPHQV010000054.1, forward strand.
GGAAAATCAGGATGATATCCCGCTGCAGCGAGTGCTGATCACGGGTGGCACGGGCTTTATCGGCACGGCATTGAGTGAGCATCTGCTCGGGGCCGGCGTCGAGGTTACTGTCCTGACCCGTGACAGGGCGTATGCAGTAGACCACTTCTCGGGCCGTGTGCGGGCCGTGGAGCGATTCGAGGAAATCGACGAAGGCCAGGCGCCAGAAGTGATCGTCAATCTGGCGGGAAAGAATCTCGGCGCCGAGCGTTGGAACGAAGAGGTGAAGCGTGAATTGGTCGCGAGCCGCGTCGATACCACGCAGAGGGTGATCGACTACATAGCGGCGGCCGGCTCAAAACCCCGATTGCTCATCAGCGGGTCCGCGGTTGGCTATTATGGCGCGCGTGGCGATGAACCACTGGATGAACAGCAGCCGGCAGGTGAGGAATACCAGTCCCGGTTGTGCGAACAATGGGAGCAGACCGCGCGTCGGGCGGAGCAGCTTGGCGTCAGGGTGTGCATATCCCGCACCGGCGTCGTGCTGGGCCGCGACGGTGGCGCGCTTTCCGGGTTGCTTCCGCAGTTCCGTTTGGGGCTTGGCGCCATTGCCGGATCGGGGCGTCAATGGGTGTCCTGGATACAGATGCAGGACCTGATCGATCTTTTCGTACGCTTCATGCATGACGATTCCCTGCATGGCGCTTTCAACAATACCGCACCGAACCCCGTCACTAACCGGGAGTTCTCAAAAGGCATCGGCAGGGCGGTCGGCCGTCCGGTGTTCCTGCGTGCGCCAGGGTGGTCGATACGCCTGGCCATGGGAGAGATGGCACATCTGTACCTTACCGGGCAGAGGGTTGTTCCCGAGCGTCACCTGCAGGCTGGTTATCAATATCGCTATCCGGATATCGAGTCGGCGTTGGCGGCATCGATCTGATGATGATCATAAGCATGGATGCCCGGATTCCCGGTAACGGCCGTGGCGCCGGGACACGTTGGTTACACGATTACCGGAGTACCGAACAGCCAGGTATGCAGCCAGAGAGCAAATGCCGCATAGAGCGCCAGCCCGAGGATGACGGCGATGAAATCGTTCGCGGCCCATGTTGGTGCGCGGGGTACCGACGGTGCGGACCGGTATTGTAGGGATACCAGGTCCGCGATGGACCACACCAGGAAGGTGCCGAACAGTAATACATCAGACAGTGTTCCGTTTACCAGCAGATGCGCGATCGCCCAAAGCATGGTTGCTACCAGCATGGGATGCCTGGCTACGCACTGGATACGTCCCGGGAGGTAGGTTGAGAACAGCAGGGGAAAGACCGGCAGCAGTACCAGGAGTGCGACCAGCCGCAGCTCTCCTGGCGGCGAATACAGGATAATGAGTTCCTGTCGGGAAAGCGCATAGCCCCAGACGATGAGCAGCAGGCCGAGCAGGGCGATCAGGGAATAGATGGCCTTCCATGGATACTCGCCCAGCCGGGCGGCCATATGGTTTCGCCAGTCGTGATTGACGATGGAGATGGAGTGTACGGCGAAGAAAATCACGAGACCGGAAATAAGTGTAGTCATTGCGCATCCTCACGCCTGATCGATGGGTGGCGGTGCGATCACGAGCATCGGCGGGCTCAGAAGGTGCAGCGAAGCGTGCGCCGCAGTCAGTGGCTCGGTGAGTCCCGTGAGTTTTTCCAGGCCGCGAACGCTGGCGATGTCCGCCAGTAGCTCCGGGCCGGCATGGATATCGAGCTCTTCCGGTTCCGATGCCGGCGCATCGGGATGCAGTGCGCGAAACAGCGCGTGGTTATAGTCAGCAGGCAGCGTGATCTCGATCGGTTGGTCGCGCCTCAGGAGTTCAGGTATGGCTGCAATGGTTTCATCGTCGTTCCAGTTCACTCTGATAACCGCATCCCTGTCCATGATTGCCTCCTCTGTGGCCTGTATTCGTACCGAGCCAGGTATGCTTGTCGAAGCGGTCCTGTTCCGCTCAATCGTGTACGATCAGCCGTTTGTTTTCCTGGTCGATGTCGACCTGTGAGCTCGATAGCTCGCAGGCCTCGGCCAGGACGAGCAGGTCGGGGAGCGCGTTCTTTGTTGCCAGGCGGTTGAGAACCTTGCCACCATCGCAGTCATAGAGGATCCCGCTTTCCTCGTGCAGCGCACAACCAAACTGGCTGCCATCGATGCCTGCGTCGAAGTCGTCCGGCATCTGCAGAATGACCGGTTCCTGGTGAAGTATCTGGGCCCTGGCCTTTTGCGAGGCGTTGGCGTCGCGCCATTCCAGAACAGGCATGTTTCCGTAGTCGCGCATGGTTTTTCTCCAGTGGATGACGGAAAGTGGATTCGTCAGAGGTTTCTCACAATCCCATACGCGAGGTAATGCGGCATTGAAAATTGTCAATGAACGGGTGCCATGCCGGCCTTGTGGCCGCAACCGGGCTCAGTTTGGCGGGCCACGCCGCATTGGCGGTTTGCGTACCTGCCAGATGGCGAGCCCGAGGGCGGGCAGTGAGGCCAGGACGGCCAGCAGGAGTATCGCACCTACTTCCTTCAGCGTGGCGCCCAGGCCCAATAGCCCTGCGAGCCAGCCGAGCACGTTGAACAGCAGCATGGTGACTACGACGAAAATGGTGATGAATATCAGGTAGGCCGCGAATGGCTTCTGTCCGGGGTGGCGGACCCGTGCTACGACGGGAATTGCCATCGCCAGCAATGCAATACCCACCAGTGTTCCGATCCAGTAACTCAACATGATCCAGATTCCCTGTCTGCGGGATGCAGGTGTAGGTCGTGCGTTTGCGGCTGCACGAGTGCCGACCAAGGATAAGACTAGAATGTAACGGGATACGCGGCATTGCGATACCGCAATGCCGAGGGATTGCGGTTCAGGCTTGTACCAGCTCGCAGCGGTCGCGACCCAGGTCCTTGGCCGAGATTTACCTCGATCCCGATCCATCGACCGGTTGATGCGGTAAGGTAGCCACCCATAATGGGATTTACTGGGCCTATGAAATATACTGCCCGAGAGTCGCACCCTGCGGGCCCTGAACTGAGACAATTATGGCGCAAGACACAAATACCAGCTCCAGCCACAAGCTGGGTTTTCATTTCATCCCCGCTGAAATCCTCATACACACGCTTGCGGCGGCGCTGGTGCTGTACCAGGTTGGAGCGAGATTTCACCAGGATGCGTTTTATGTCATCACCGGTGGTTTCATCCTGGGTGCCGCGGCGCGCATTGCCTGGATGCTACAGCAGAACTCCAAGGGAAAACCCGATACGGGTCGTGTGGAGGTCCTGGGCCTGTTGCTGTATGGAGTTGCTTGGGGCGGTACCGGCTTCCTCGCTCTGTACAACGGGGCTACCGAGCACATCTTCCTTTTGGCGGCGGCCATGATGGCAGCCATCGTCGCGTCCCTGGCGGGTGCCGGTCTGCAAGGGCGTAATATCCTCTTTCTTGCAATACCGGCGATCCTGCCCTCGTTAGGCCTGAGCCTGTATGCCGGCCACCGGGACCAGACCCTGCTCTGGTCTCTTCTCATGGCCAGCGCATGGATTCTGGTGGGTGCTGGCCGTCAGATGAGCCGCCTGATCGAGCGCCTGCAACTCGTGGCACAGAGCAATACCGATCTGGTGGCCAAGTTAGCCGTGGCGCGCGATGCAGCCCTGAAGCAACAAACCGACCTGGAGCGCTTGAATCAAGTGCTGAATGGCGAGATTACGGAGCGAAATCAGGTCGAGCAGAGGTTGCGCGAATCAGAGCAGGAACTGACGCGGATTCTCGACGACATGATGGACACATATTTTCATGTGGATTTCGACGGCAATATTCAGCGCTTGTCACCATCGATGGAGGACATGGTCGGCGAATCGCTGAGGGCCTGCATGGAAAGGAATTTCATCAGCTTTTTCTCCAGGGCTGAGGATTTTGAGGTTCTCAGGGAGTCTCTCAATCAACATTTCGGCAGGATCCAGAATCATGAAAGTTTATGGAAAAATCATGAAGAACATGAGCTCTGGGTGAGCTTCAACGCACATTTTCATGAAGACCGTAATGGCAAGCCCGATGGCATCGAGGGAATCGTACGCAATACCACCGAGGTGAGGGCTGCGCGCGAGGCCTTGCATAGCGAAAAAGAGTGGTGGAGGGTTACGCTGGAATCGATCGCCGACGGGGTGATCACGACCGATCTGCAGGGCACGGTCCGCTATATCAACCCGGTAGCCGAGGGCAAGACAGGCTGGAAGAACGAAGATGCGGCAGGGAAGCCGCTGGAGAAGATTATCTGGCTGGTGGATGATGAAAGCCGTGATCGTGTGCGGCTTCCGATTAAGGAATGGTTGGACAAAGGCAAGCGTGCAAGTCTTGAGAGGCCGGCCATTCTTATTCATCGCCGTGATGACAACGAATGCGTCATCGAGCTCAGTGGTGCACCGATTCGTGATTCCCAGGGGAGCGTCATTGGTTCCATCATGGTATTCCATGACGTCACCAAGACGCGCGCGCTTGCGACACAGCTTGCCTACCAGGCAACCCATGATTCGCTTACGGGTCTGATCAATCGTATTGAATTCGATCAACGTGTCGAACAGGCGATCCATAGTGCAAACAAGAGTGAAAAAGTACACGTACTATTTTACATAGACCTCGATCAATTCAAGATCGTGAACGATACCTGCGGACACCATGCGGGCGACGAACTCCTGCGCCAGGTCACCAGGCTGCTGCGCGGCGGCCTGCGCGAGGCAGATACGCTGGCGAGGCTGGGTGGGGATGAGTTCGGTGTGCTTCTCAGCGGATGTCCTCTGAATGTGGGTGCGGAGATCGCCGAGAAGCTGCGTGCCCTGGTCGAGGAATTCAGGTTTGGCTGGGAGGGGGAAGTGTTTCGAATCGGCGCCAGCATTGGTGTGGTTCCCATAACCAATGCCGTAACCGGGCTGACGGAATTGCTTAGCGCGGCGGATTCAGCCTGCTATGTGGCGAAGGAGGGTGGGAGGAATCGTGTCCATGTGCTGAAGCCCGATGACCGGGAGGTAATGGAGCAGCATGGTCAGATGCAGTGGATGCGACGCATACAGCTTGCCTTGGAACACGATCATTTTGCGTTGTTTTCCCAGCCGATTGTTTCGGTCGAGGATGGTTCCATCCTGTTCTCCGAGTTACTGCTGCGCATGGTGGATGGTGCTGGAACCGCGGAGGAGCGCTTGTTCCCTCCTTCTGCATTCATGCCTGCTGCGGAGCGTTACCATCTTATGCCAATGATCGATCGCTGGGTCATCCGCCATGCGTTCCAGGCTATGTCGCTTCCGGATAGCCGGCTTGGCACGCAGGCTGTCGTTACCATCAATCTATCAGGACAATCCCTGGGTGACCTGTCGCTTTCCGATTATGTCATCAAGGAGATCAAGGATAGCGGCGTAAGGCCCGACCAGGTCTGCTTTGAAATTACCGAAAGCGCGGTTATCTCTAACATGGAAGTCGCGCGGCAATTCGTTGATATCCTGAAGGAGAAGGGCTGTAGATTCGCGCTCGATGATTTCGGTACCGGCTTGAGCACCTTCGACTACCTGAAAAATCTGCCGGTTGATTTTGTGAAGCTCGATGGGATTCTGGTGCGTGAATTGGGGACCAGCCGGGTCAGTCAGGCCATGGTACACGCAATCAACTATGTAACTCATGTCATGGGTATGAAGTCGGTCGCGGAGTTCGTGGAAAATGATGCTATCCTGGACAATCTCAAGAAGCTCAAGATTGATTATGCCCAAGGCTATGGCATTGGTAAGCCCGTTCTCTTCTATATGAATGCACGAGGCTGACTTAGCGAGCCGCATCTGCTCGCACGCTGGCGGCCCGCTTGATGTGCAGGGATGCTGCTGGAGCGGCGGTGACAAATACCAGTGATTCCCGTGCCGGCGGGCGAGGCTGCTCCAGTCTGAAGTGTCTGTGATCAGGTGGCGGCGAACTCGCAGCGGTCGCGTCCCAGGTCCTTGGCACGGTAGAGGGCGCGATCGGCACGTTCGAACACGGTTTCGGGAGTGTCTTCCCCGGCAAACGAGGCGATGCCGCAGGAGATGGTGACCTGTACCGCGTTGCCACGAAAATGGAAGCCGCAGCCTGAAACCGCGCTGCGCAGCTTGTTGGCCACTTCCTCGAGGACGTCAGGCTCGGCACCACTCATGATGAGTACGAACTCCTCGCCGCCATAGCGGGCGATGAAGTCGGTTTCACGGATGTGCTCCTGCAAGGTCTGGGCCACGGCCTTCAGCACCTTGTCGCCGGCCTTGTGTCCATACTGGTCGTTCAGGTCCTTGAAGCGGTCCACATCCCATACCAGCAGTGCCAGCGGAGTGTGGAAGCGTTTCCAGCGCGCGAATTCCCCCGCCATGCGTTCATCGAAGGCCAGGCGGTTGGGAATGCCGGTAAGGCTGTCGGTCATGGCCTGGTGGTGTTCGTCGCGGGCACGGTTGCGCAGGCGCTCGGCCTCCTCTTCCATGGTCTGCAGGCGGCTCTGTAACCGACTCATTTCCTCGCGCGCCTGCTGGTGGCTTTGCTCTTCTTCGCGCTGGTGCTGGCCCAGTTGCTGGACGATGTTGTCCAGGTGGGTCTGCAGTTCGCTCTTGAGCTGGTCCAGGTCCTCGGCGGCCTGCACCCGTGATTCCATGCCGCGCACTTCCTGTTTGACGGCGGCGTCCAGCTCGCGGCTGCTCTGCAGCCGCGCCTCGCGCAGGGATTCACTGCCCTGCAGCTGGGCATCAACTTCCTGCAGGCGTTCGGTGAGCTGACGCAGAAAGGTTTCCAGTTCCTTCTTCTCGGTCTGGATGCGCTGTCGGATCTCGCGTACCAGCCCGGCGATCTCGCCGAGCAATGCGGGCCAGTCCCGTTCCTGCACTCCCTGTTCCAGGCGGTCCTGCAGAACCTCCACGCGCGCGCTGTATTCCGCCGGCAGCTCGAGCTGTTCCAGCAGTTGCAGCAGGGCCTCTTCGGTGCGCAGGCCCGTGGGTTCCGGGGTGCGGGTTGCCGGTGTGACAGAGTCTGGCGCAGCGGCAGCGGCAGCGGCAGCGGCAGCGGCAGCGGCAGCG
>JAPHQV010000053.1 GCA_026197075.1 Gammaproteobacteria bacterium
GCGGAAGCTGAGGCAAACTACTACCGGCAACTCGCCAGTCAGGATGCAATAGCCGCCTGACTTAAACCAAACAGCCTCCTCAAAACCCGGGGCGGTTCATTACGGCGACTTGCTTCAGACCAAAGGCTTTCAACACCGTCCTGAAGTTCAGATAGAGACATCCAAAGATCGTTGTAGAGCTTGAACTGGCCTTCAAAATAGAGAGAAAACATAAGCTGTCGCTGTTGCGATTCAGCTTGTAGCTTATTCTTGATCTTCTCGAGCTCCGACGTGTACCGGAGCTTATCCTGCTCAAGAATTCGATTAGCCCACACCTTTCCTAGCCAGGAACTGAGCCCGAATATAATCGCAGCTGCTCCACCAGCCGAGGCAAGGATTGCACCAGAAACAAGAAATACATCAGTTGCGTCCATCGCTACCTTTCTCAGCTGACTCTTATTAGCGGGCGCACGCCCGATAACGCGAAACAGGGTGCACGCGCCCGGTTAATAGCCGATTTGGGTGTGATATGGTGCAGATGCCCGATAACATTCTTGTTATGTCCCTGTATTCTTCGTTGTTATTGTTTCTCTTATAAGCTTTTTTCCCCGCCCCTGGCAACCCGGACCGGGTTAACGCGCAGACGCCTGTTTATCCCTGGAATGAACACTCATACGGGCACATGCCCGGTAAAACCATGGTTGGGGAGCAAAGCGGGCGCGGTAACCGAATGATATCCAGATAAAAATTCCTACTCGCCCGTTTGTTGACATTCATGTACCGCCACTGGCCGGGGACTCCCCCGATCCATTCACCCGCAACAGCCACCGCCCTGCTGGATGGGCGGGCATTTCACCGTGCCGTAGGAGCAGAACACGCAGCAGTCGCCGGGTCTGGGTTTCAGAGACAAAGGAGACAAAGGGGACGGACAAAGGGGACAGATTTATTTGTGAATGGCACTGCAAACATATCTACCTCATGCCTTTTCCACTCCAAACCAATCTCCACTTTTTATCCAAATAAATCTGTCCCCTTTTCCACAGTCCCCTTTTCCAGCCCCTTTTCCGCTCCCGTTGCTTCGGCTCATTGAGCACCAGATCGCATCCGCGCGAAATCTCGAAATGTTTCTCGTTCGGGCTTCGCGTGCCGGGACTTACCCGGCGACATCAACTACCACGAGGTGGCCTCCGACCTTCCGGCCAGTACCGAAGACTCTGCAAGAATTCAGTCGCTTCAACCCTCTCAGCGAATTCCAACAGATTGCCGACCTTCGCTTCCAGGACCTCTCTCACTTCGGCGGGAGTTGCGAAGAAGAACTCTTTCCGAGTGTTCACGCAGTTCAAGCGCCGGTCGGCGAAGTGCTGGTGTAGCTCAGCCTCCAGCCCAACGGCATCCTCCGAGAAAAAGAGGGCGTGCACGTCGAAGCGGAACGGCACCGAAGCACCCCCGAGTTCATTTACTCGGTCCAAGGGCTCCAGCCTTCGAGTCAGGCCGATCTTGATAACTCTGTCGCCGAAGGCACCGCGGTTGGAAATAACATAAACGTATCCGGCCCGGATGTTTGCGGCCCGGTAGTCATTTTGGGCGATCGCCGCATCCAGTTCCGTAAGCCGGATCTCCAACTCAGCGGCGTTGCCACCCGTGGCTTGGAGCTTCTGAATGGCATTAACGATATGGCTTCGCTCCTTGTCCAAGCGTTCGCGCTCTGCAGCCAGTTCCATGGCCACCTTCCGCTCTTCACGAAGACGAACCCGCTCCTCTCGGGCCTCCTCTTTCTCCTCCTGCTTCTTCATGAGGAAATCCGCCGTGAGCTCGATCTCTTCAAGACGCAGGGCGTGAAACTCATCCGTTATGCTCATTTCCATCATCCGACCTAGCTTCGCGATGGCAGTCCGGGAGGCTTCGAGCCGCTTTTTTGCGGTGACGACGTTCCCAACCCGCAGCGTGCGAATACTGTTGTCCGCCTCGACGTTGTAGGCGCGGAGCATCAGTCTGCCCAGGTCGTTAGTCATCATGCGACCTTTGGCCAAGGATCCATCGTATGTGAACATCTCCGACTTCTGGATGCCCCTATCCGACTTCACGAGCATCGCGATACGCTCACTGAGGTCCGTCAGACGATCACGATAGGCCGCAGCAGTCTCGAGTGGGTGATGGTACCGGTAGATGCCGACTTCCTGGAGGACCCGTTCATCGTTGAGGACTACCGTCTCCTCGGATGCCAAAGCCTCTAGCTGAAGACGAAGCGCTCGAAGTTCGCCCTCGAGCAGCGCGATCCGTGCATCACTATCGCCCGAGGAGACCACATGGAAATCGTTTTCGGGCGTCGAGGCAGTGGGGAAAGACTGTCCCTGTATCGCCTCCGCAGAGGCCGGCAGCCAAAGCTGCCAACCTTCAGGTGGTGGTGGCCACGAGGGATCCGGCGTCCAACCTTTCGGAGGCACCCATCCCGCCGGAGGCTTCGGCCAGCCCGGTGGTGGGTTGAATACAACGCCGCGATCACTCATGCCTTCCTCACACCTGTCGGATCGATCGGGACCAGTTCGTAGGGGTTTTTGGTGACAGCGGCACCCAGATGATCGAGAGTCGCGAGCGGTACTACCGACGAAAGATCGAACTTCATGAAGGTCTCTCTGGCCGACGCTACGGCAACGAACGGTAGATAGGTGGCCAAGCCCGTGGCAGGATGAATCGTCTCGGTCCCGACTTCGAGTGAGATGGACTGGATAATCCCTCGGCGGTCAGCCTCGAAGACCTCGTGCGGTATCCGAATAGCAACTTGGTGCACCGCACTGGCGTAGCGGTCCTTGCATGCCTTTTTAGAAAGCTGGCTTCCCGTAATCTCGTCGCTTGCCTTTGTGTATTTGTACGCTTTAACGGAGGGTACCTGATCAGGAGCCGGGACCACCGCACGAACTCGCAACTCTGCATGCGCGGGATCAAACTGGAATTCGGTAATCACAGGGAAATGGTCCGGGTAAACCGAGTTTGACATCACGATAGCGACGTACTCCTCGACTGCCTCGACCACACCATAACCCAGGTTCGAGGCCAGCTTGTCCACCGCAGCATTCTGTTCGGCTATCTTGGCCTCACGGGCCTCGCAATCCTTCGCGTACCTGGCCCTTTCAGCCTCGAGTTGCACCAACCGCCGTTCTTCATCGCGGACATGCGCCTCAAGTGCAGTCTTGTATTCGGCTTCAAGCCGCTTCACTGTCACCTTCCACTTCAATGAATCATCCTCGTGCTGCCTTCTTGCTTCCTCAAGGCGTTTCGCATGGCCCTTCTTGCCGAAAAGACCGAGCAGACCCGTAGGTGCGTCGGGCTCTATCAGTGCGGGCATTTCAGGAGACTCGGGCTTCGCTGGCGCTGGAATTGGTCGCTCGAGGTCGGGGCGATCGAACGGTGGATGCTTGACCTCTTGCTTCAACGTTTCCAAGTTAACGTGATCGTCCACAGATAGCGTGGCGGCCAGCAGTCCGTCGATCTCCGCGTATACCTCTTGGAGCTCTGCGTTGAGGTCGTCGACCTCGGCTAGTCTTGTCTCGAGGTGAGCAGCTGCCGCCTCCTTTTCGGCCTCCTTCTCCAGTCTCCTTAGTTCCGCGGCACTCGCTTTGGCCGCTTGTTGGCGGAGCCGCGCCTCTTGCTTTCTCCGCTGCTCGGTCGTCCGTTGGACTGCCCGCACTTCACGCTCGCGCCGACGCTGAGCACGCTCCGCCTCACGTGCCGACGCCTGAATCGCCCTGTTGAGATCCGCCAAGAAGCTACGTCGCGCCATTAACCTTCTCCTAGATTGAACGCCTAAGCTGTGCGGTGCAAGCGAAGCGCAGCGTATTTTGCATCCGAACAATCGTCTTGTTATGCATTACACTCCCATCCAGCTGCCACGACTCCGATTGTGATTCCGAATAGCCTCTGATTGCCTGCGTCGCTTTTCTCTTAGCATTTCATCTTGCTCTTTTAGCTGTTTTTCTGAAACCGCATCAACTGGGAGTCCCAACGGAACTTTAAAGCTAATTCTGTTAGTTGCGCTATTTGATGTGTTTTTTTCTACGCCGCCACCCACTTTCAATAGACTTGCGACCTGAAGCTTAGCCTTAGCTTCCCCGCCACTTTCTTCGACCACAGTAACCGACACATCGAAATCCACGAGAAATATATTTTGGCCGTTGCTTAGAACGCCAAAATGAGATTCACTCGAGTTATTGGGATTTACGCGATGCGCAGGATTAACAAAACCGCCACAATCGCGTACTTCTGTCTGGGCTGCCTCAATGCCCGCTGCAATTTGCGACAATGTTTCTTTTACAAATTCTTTAAGTTCCATCATCGTTCCCTTTTATGCATAACACTGCCTTCAGCGGAAGATGTGCGTTAGCACCGATGTCCGCTGCACAGCGTTGTCATGCGCTGGTTCCATCACCTTCCTCGACAAATCTCGCCAAACCCTGCTTGCTTCCTTTAAGCTTCGCTCTTCTAATTTCATTCGGATAATGCGTTGGAAGAGAATTAAAAACTGGCTTGAATATCCTTGATTTATTTTTTCTCTAATAGTATCTAATGTCATCATATTGTAAGAGTTAGCAGTCAGGTAACCAATAATCTGATCTTTAGCTATTTCTCGCTTTTTCTCATTATTTGAGCCAATCAACATAGCCACAACACCCAGAATATAAGCAATAAGAACAATACTGAGCGACCAATACTGAGCGCACAAACCAAATTCTAGCTTTTCAAGTATTCGCAACCATGCTTCGAACACAAAAGGAAGCGCAAGAAATGAGATAAGGAAAAGATCTAATGGCGATGCTTCCTTCAATGTTTTTAAAATTGTCTTAGGATCCATTGTTCGATTCTTTGTAATGGCTAGTGGTCGCTATAGCGAACTAAAATTATGCTTGCGGCATAGATTACTGAGCGTGGCGTTTGGTATACGCAATCCTAAATACGATTGCGGCCGCATTGATAACATACCCAACTACCAGCACACCGAATAGCTCTCCAATAATTGATCCTCTTAAATAGTCACCACCATCCAGATGCATGGAAATCTTTAAAGCAACAAGGCTAACTGCTACCGTTAAAAGGACAGCAAACAGGATCTTTTGATTCTTTATAAAAATAGAAAAGGGGGCTAGGACAATCCAAAGCCATTCATCCACAAGATTAAACGTGATCCCGTTAATAAAAAATGCGACCTTCTCGCTATCCGCAAGGATTCCATAAATAACAACCAGAATCAGAATTGCAAGTAATGCCATGTGCACCTTGAGGCCACCAATATTGGTTGTATTCATTTGGACTCCTCTACAAGCCTTCGGTAATCAAATTGCCACCGCATAACGCCTGAGTTCAGCGGCGTTTGAGGCACCGCCTGTTTTGCGGCGGCAAAGCAGGCGGCGGATCAAACGTCCGCTGCAACGATTTGTTGGGCGTCATATGCTCCGCTCCAGGTGGGTTTCAAGCAGAAAGGTGGCAAGCGTTCCGGCGGCCCCAACCGCCAGGCGAGCGTGCCGTGGTCCGAGACCGCGAACTGACCCGTCTTTTCCATGACCCGTGCCGTATAAGTTTCTCAACTCTCCCAGGCCCTGTGCCACATTGCCTAGGTTGCTCAGCAAACGTCGAATAGCATCTGCACCTTTTGCGGAGTTTGGTATGGACTCAGGCACTAGCCCCAAAGCCTGCCGCGTTTCCTTCACTAGCTTTGGAACGTCGGCATCGGCTCGCAAATCTATACTTCGCTCGGCGAGGATGGTTTTACACACCGTTTCCACCAACTCCTTTGCAGTGCCAATGGCCAATGCGGGGTCAGCCTCGACCGCAGCGTTCATGCGTTCAATTTGGCGGTGCAGTTCAGGCATGTCGAGGTGCCCAACCGCATCGGCAATTCCTGCAAGTGCCTGATGATTCCGCACGGACGTGAGGCGCCCATTTTCATACCTGAACCCATCACGCTCAATCCACTTTTTAAGGAACTTGAACGCATTTTCAGCCCATTCCTGTCCATTTTCCGCAATGTCTTCGACAGAAAGCAGGACATTTTCATAGACCGTCAGGATCTTCCGAACATCCGACCATTTTGACCAATCGACGGAGTGGTAATACTGCTCGACCAAGGACCGGCGCTGTCCAGTTTCAGGCGGGTCGTACTCCCAATCGCACACTACATCTGCCGAATCGAACTCCTGCGAGATGGTTGAAAGCGAGGTGCCGACAAAATATTCGCGGAACTCGATGCGCGTCTTCTTGCTGATGATGTCCATCGCTTCAGTATCCCGAAGACGTTCCGGTTATGACGCCCAACTCTTATTAGCGGGTGAACGCCCGATAACGCGAAACAGGGTGCGCGCGCCCGGTTAATAGCCGATTTGGGTGTGATATGGTGCAGACGCCCGATAACAATCTTGTTATTTCCCCGTGTTCTTCGTTGTTATTGGTTTACTTATAAACTTTTCCCCCCGCCCCTGGCAACCTGGGCCGGATTAACGCGCAGGCGCACGTTTATCCCGGGAATGGCCACTTATACGGGCACGTGCCCGAAAATATCCATGATTGGGGAGCAAAGCGGTCGCGGTAACCGAATGATATTTAGTTAAAAAATCGTCCTCGCCCGTTTATTGATATCCATATACCGCCACTGGCCGGGGACGCCCCGATCCATTCATCCGCAGCAGCCACCGCCCTGCTGGATGGGCGGGCATTTCACCGTGCCAAAGGAACAGAACACGCAGCAGTCGCCGGGCCTGGGTTTCAGGAGCATGTGGCAGGACTCGCATTCGTAGTAGTACTGGCAGGCGTCCGTGGGCATGGTCTCGGTCTTCTGGTGACCGCAGTTCGGACAGGTGAGGGTGGATTCGAGGATCAGGTTGGGCATGGTTGGCTCCCTGTCAGTAGTCACCCTCAATAACGCCAGGATTGTCTATGCGGCCGAGAGCTTTAGTTTCCGCACCTGCTTAAGGTCTACATGCTTGCGGGCATGCCACAGGTCGTACTGATCCTGCATTGCCAGCCAGCTTTCGGGAGTTCGTCCAAGCGCCTTGGACAGGCGCAGCGCCATTTCGGGGGAGATATTGCTATCGCCATTCAGTAGCCGGTTAAGGGTGGATGCAGAAACCCCCAGGCTCTCTGCCACCTGGCGAGCACTGATATCGAATGGTGTTATGTAGACCTCGCGGATAAATTCTCCGGGATGAGGCGGGTTATGCATGGGCATCAGTGATAATCCTCGTAATCGACCAGGTCCGCATTGCCATCCTGGAAGGTGAAGGTAACGCGCCAATTTCCGCTTACCGATACCGCCCATCGGCCTTTTAACTTCCCTTTCAGGGCATGCAACCCAAAACCCGGGATATCCATATCCTCGATTACAGTAGCGGTGTCCAGGGCAGCCATGAGCATTCGAATCCTGGCTGCATGGGCAGGCTGTATACCCGTCATGCGGCCATCTTCGAAGAAACGGCGCAGTCCCTTGTGCCGGATCGATAGAATCATTGGTGAAGCATAGCGTGTTGCGCTCCACGCAACAACAGGTCACAGGAATATTACAAAATACCCAGTATTTCCAGCGTATTAGAGCTGTCCATCCCTCTTGCCATGGTGGAAAGGGATTGCCGCGTCGCTTCGGCTCATAGAATCCCTTCGGGCTTCATCATGAGTACCTTACCCTTCGGGTCAAGGCATCCTCGCAATGACGGGTTGGGCGAGGGTTGGGCTTAGGTATGGATTGCGGCATTCGCCGCAATGACGGGGAAGGGACGCCCTGGCGGGAATGTCGGAGCGCTGTTCCCGGCTCAGTGCAGCTTGATCTCCGGATGCACGCTGGCGCGGAAGCGGTTGGCGATGCTGAGCATCATGGTGCGGTAGAAGCCGAACAGGGCGAGCTGGTGCATTTTGTAGAGGGACAGGTACACCATGCGGGCCAGGAAGCCTTCCACCATGACGGTGCCGGTGAGGTTGCCCATGAGGTTGCCGACGGTGCTGTACTTGCCCAGCGACACCAGCGAGCCGTAGTCGCGGTAGTGGTAGAAGGGCAGCGGTTCGCCCTTGAGGCGGGCGCATATACTGCGCACCAGCAGGGAGGCCTGCTGGTGGGCGGACTGGGCGCGGGGCGGCACGGTGCCCTGGCCGTCCTTGCAGGGGCAGGCGGCGCAGTCGCCGAAGGCGAAGATGTTTTCGTCGCGGGTGGTCTGCAGGGTGGGCTTGACCACCAGCTGGTGGATGCGGTTGGTCTCCAGGCCGTCCAGGTCGGCGAGGAAGTCCGGCGCCTTGATGCCGGCGGCCCACACCTTGAGGTTGGCGGTGATGCGCCGGCCGCTTTCGGTGTGGATGGCGTCGGCGTCCACCTTCACCACCCGCTCTCCCTTGAACACCTCGATGCCGAGCTTGTGCAGTTCGTCTTCCGTGGACTGGGACAGGCGTGGCGGCAGGCCGGGCAGGATGCGGTCGGCGGCCTCGATGATGCTGATCTTGATGTCAGCGGGGCTGATCTGGTCCAGGCCGTAGACCTTGAACAGGCGCGACACCTTGTGCAGCTGTGCCGCCAGTTCCACGCCGGTGGCGCCGCCGCCGGCGATGGCCACGTCGAGCTGACCTTCCTCCAGGGGCTGTTCCTGGGCATGGGCGTGGACGAAGGATTCCAGCAGACGGTTCTGGAAGGCCTCGGCCTGTTCGCGGGTGTCGAGGAAGCGGCAGTGCTCGCGCACGCCTTCGATGCCGAAGTCGTTGCTGACGCTGCCCACGGCGATGACCAGGGTGTCGTAGCCGAAGCGGCGCGCGGGGATGATCTCCTCGCCGGCGCTGTTGAGGGTGGGCGCCAGCTGGATCTCGCTGCGTTCGCGGTCCAGGCCCACCATGCGGCCCAGGCGGTAGCGGAAGTGGTTGCGCGCGCCCTGGGCCAGGTATTCGATCTGGTTTTCGTAGGAATCGAAGGTGCCGGCGGCCACTTCGTGCAGCAGCGGTTTCCAGATGTGGGCGCGGGAGGCGTCCACCAGGGTGATGTGGGCCTTGCCGCGCTTGCCGAGCTTGTTGCCCAGCCGGGTGGCCAGTTCCAGGCCGCCGGCGCCCCCGCCGACGATGAGGATGCGATGGGGGCTGGTTGTGGTCATGGGGACTCCAGTTGCGCCAGGCATTCCAGCGCCGCGGTCTTGTAGCATTGGGCCAGGGTGGGATAGTTGAACACCGTGGCGGCGAGCTGGTCGACGCCGGCGCCACAGGCCATGGCCATCTGGCCCACGTGCACCAGTTCGCTGGCGGCCTCGCCGAGGATGTGCACGCCGAGGATGGCGCGGCTGTCGCGGTCCACCAGCAGCTTGAGCAGGCCGTGCTCGGCGCCGATGATCTGGCCGCGCGCGGTGTCGCCGTAGCGGGCACTGCCGCGCACGTAGCGCGCGGCGCGAGCCTGCAGTTCCGCTTCCGTCTCGCCCACCCAGGACACTTCGGGAATGGTGTAGACGGCCATGGGCAGGGGGCCGGCGCTGCTGGCCGCGGCGCCGCCGAAGGCGTGATGGACGGCACGGCGGCCCTGCTCCATGGCGGTGGCGGCCAGGGAGGGACGGCCGGCGAGGTCGCCGACGATGTAGATGTGGGACTGCGCCGTCTGGTGATCATCGTTGATGCGCACCCAGCCCTGATCGTCGGCCAGCAGGCCGGCGCGCTCCAGCCGCAGGCCGTCGTAGTTGGGCTCGCGGCCCAGGGCGTAGAGCAAGGTATCCGCCTGCAGCACCTCACCGGCCTCGGTGGTCAGCACCACGCCGTCGCCGCTTTCGTTGCGGGCGATGGCGGCGACGCGGGTGTTCATGCACAACTGAATGCCCAGGTCGTGGAACTCGCCGGCCAGTTCCGCGCCGATGTCCGCATCCAGGTAGCCCAGCGGCCGGGCGTGGGAATCCACCAGGGTGACCTGGGTGCCCAGCGCCGCGAACATGGTAGCGAACTCGCAGGCGATGACGCCGCCGCCCACCACCAGCAGCGAACCCGGCAGGCGGCGGATCTTGAGGATGGAAGTGGAATCCAGCACCCGTTCCTTGTCGAAGGGCACATCACCGGGACGGCGCGGGCGCGAACCCGTGGCCAGCACGATGACGGCGGCACTGAGCGGCTGCATATCACCCTTGGGACTGGTGACGACCAGGGTATGGGCATCGACGAAGCCGGCCTCGCCCGGTATCAGGGTGACGCCCTCCTCCATCAGCCGCCCCAGCAGCTGCGCCTCCTTGCTCTCCACCACCCGGTCCTTCTGACGCAGGGCCTCGGCCAGGAAGCCGGGCTCCATGGCGGCGCGCCGCTGCAAGGCACCGCGCATGCCCAGGCTCGCGGCCCGCGAGGTGAGGTAGGCCGCCTCGCGCAGGGCCTTGCTGGGGATGGTGCCGGTCTGCAGGCTGACGCCGCCCACGTAGGGCTTGCGCTCGATGAGCGCCACGCGTCTGCCCAGCTGCGCGGCGGCGATGGCCGCCGCCTGGCCACCGGGGCCGGAGCCGATTACCAGCAGGTCGTAGTCGTAGTGCATTCAGGCTCCAAGGTTGGGGATTACGTCCCCGATAGTACCCGAAAACACACCCCTACCCGACCCCGTTCAGGACGCATCCAGCAGCGCCACGGACTTGATCTGCACCCACACCGGCTGCCCGGGTGCCAGCGCCAGCTGCGACGCCGCGCGTTTGGTGACCCGTGCCAGCAGCAGGGCCTCGCCCACCCGCACCCGTGCCAGCAGGGTCGCCGGGTGTTCCTCGTCGGCGAGGGCATCCAGTTGGCCTTGCAGCACGTTCTGGATGCTGCTCGGGCCCGGCGGTTCGGTGGCCAGGCTCACGTCGCGGGCCAGGATCCGCACCCGCGCCTTGTGGCCCAGCGGCAGACCCTGTTCGCGGGACCAGAGGCCGCCGCCGGGGAAGTCCAGCCGCATCAGGTGCCAGTCGGGTTCCAGGGCGCCCACCCGGGTTTCGAGCACGACACCGGCATCGGCGCCGAGGGCGATCGGCAGGTCGAGCCGCGCCAGCATGGAGGTGAGCGGCCCGCTGGCCAGCGCGCGTCCGTCCTCCAGCAGCACCAGGTGATCGGCCAGCCGCGCCACCTCGTCCGGCGAATGGGTGACGTAGAGCACGGGGATGTCCAGTTCGTCGTGCAGGCGTTCCAGGTAGGGCAAAATCTCCTGCTTGCGCTTCAGGTCGAGGGCCGCGAGCGGTTCGTCCATCAACAGCAGGCGCGGTTTCAGCGCCAGGGCGCGGGCGATGGCGACGCGCTGACGCTCGCCGCCGGAGAGCTGGTCGGGATGGCGTTCCAGCAGTGCACCGATGCCGAGCAGTTCGATGACATGGTCGAGGCGTGCGCGCTCCAGTGGCTCGGCGGCACGGCGCCTGCCGTATTCCAGGTTGCCGCGCGCCGTGAGGTGGGGAAACAGGCTGGCCTCCTGGAACACGTAACCCAGGGGACGGCGATGGGTGGGCAGGAAAGTATTCTCGTCCTGCCATGTCTCTCCCTTGACCCGCAGCCGTCCCTCGGCGGCCCGTTCCAGGCCGGCGATGCAGCGCAGCAGCGTGGTCTTGCCCGAGCCGGAGGCGCCGAACAGGGCGGTGACGCCGCGGCCGGGCAGTTCCAGGTCCACATCGAGCGTGAATTGCGGATAGCGCAATTGAAAACGCGCCGCGATGCTCACAGGTGGATCATCCGGTAGCGGCGGTTGACCATATAGATGGTGAGCAGCAGCAGGAACGAGGCCGCCAGCAGGCCGCCCGCGAGCACATGGGCACTGGCGTAATCCAGCGCCTCGGCGTGATCGTAGATGGCGATGGACAACACCCGCGTCTCGCCGGGGATGTTGCCGCCCACCATCAACACCACGCCGAACTCGCCCACGGTGTGGGCGAAGGTGAGCGTGAGGGCGGTAAGGAAACCGCGCCGCGACAGCGGCACCACCAGGCTGAAGAAGCGATCCAGCGGCGAGGCCCGCAGGGTGGAGGCCACGTCGAGCATGCGCTCGCCGACGGCGGCGAAGGCATCCTTGAGCGGCTGCACCATGAAGGGCAGTGAATAAAGCGTGGAGGCCACCACCAGGCCGGTGAAGGTGAAGGCGAGATGCGGCAGACCCATGGCCTGCAGCGTGCCGCCGATGGGGCCGTGCGGGCCCAGGGCGACCAGCATGTAGAAGCCCAGCACCGTGGGCGGCAACACCAGTGGCAGGGCCACCACCGCCTCGATGATCACGGCGGCACGACTGCGCGTGCGCGCCAGCCACCAGGCCAGCGGCGTGCCCAGCAGCAGCAATACCAGCGTGGTGACGGCGGCCAGCTGCAGGGTGGTGACCAGGGCCTGCCAGTCGGCGGCGGACATGCTTACGGCCCCTCCTCGCCCGGCAGCACGAAGCCATAGCGGCGCATGATGGCGCGTGCCGGTTCGCTGTCCATGTAGTGATCGAATGCCGCGGCCAGCGGGTTGTCCGCGGCGCGGCGGGTGATCACGTGGCCCTGTTCGAGCGGTGCGTGCCAGGCATCCGGGATCAGGGTCCAGGCGCCCTTGTCCGCCATGGGCGGCGCCAGCACCAGGGCCAGGGCGACGATCCCGGCCTCGGCCGCGCCGCTGTCGACGAACTGGGCCGTGTGGGCGATGTTCTCGCCCAGCACCAGCCTGGACTGCATGGCCTCCCAGATACCCTGGTGCTGGAGCGCCTCGCGGGCACGCATGCCGTAGGGCGCATGCCGGGGGTTGGCGATGGCGAAGCGGCGGATGTCCGTGCCGGGCAGGTCCTGCAAGGGCGTTCTGGCCAGCACAGGGTCCAGGCTCCACAACACGATGCGGCCGACGGCGTAGGGCCGGGGCGGACCCAGGGTCAACCCTTTCTCCTCCAGCTCGCGCGGGTAGGCGATGTCCGCCGAGAAATACAGATCGAAAGGCGCGCCGTTGGCGATCTGGGCGAACAGCTTGCCGCTCGAGCCATAGATCACCTTAATGTCTTCGCCGGGCCGATCCGCCTTGAACTGCTCCACCACCTCGTCCAGGGCGAAGCGCAGATCGGAGGCGGCGGCGATGGTCAGGGACCCGGCCAGCGCCGGGGGCGACAGCAGTACGGTGGCCAGCAATGCGGCCTTGGCAAACAGGAGATGTACTCGGGGGAACATGGATCAGGGAACCTTTGATTTATTCGTCATGGCGCTAATCCTACCCCTCATTCTCCTTTTCCTCGTCATTCCCGCGAAGGCGGGAATCCAGGTGTTCAAAAAACATGGATTCCCGCCTTCGCGGGAATGACGGGTAGGACTCGCGGGAATGACGGGTTGGGGTCGCGGCCATCGCGTGAGGATACCGATTCGTTCCAGCGAAATCACCCGCACAAAGTACGAGTCGAATCAGCTGGCGTCATCCTGCCGCTTCAACCCGCGCTCATACCAGCCCTTGCTGCGGTTGACGATCTTCACCACCGACAGCATCACCGGCACCTCCACCAGCACGCCCACCACCGTGGCGAGCGCGGCGCCGGAGGAAAAGCCGAACAGGGAAATGGCGGCGGCCACGGCCAGCTCGAAGAAGTTGCTGGCGCCGATCAGGGCCGAGGGTGCGGCCACGCTGTGGGCGGAACCCACGGCGCGGTTGAGCAGGTAGGCGAGGCCCGAGTTGAAATACACCTGGATCAGGATGGGCACCGCCAGCAGGGCGATGATCAGTGGCTGGGCGATGATCTGCTCGCCCTGGAAACCGAACAGCAGCACCAGGGTGACCAGTAGGGCCAGCAGCGACAGGGGCTGCAGGATACCGAGCAGACGTTGCAGCGCCGCGTCGCCGCCCCGCCCCAGCACGCGCCGGCGCCAGAAGTGAGCGAACACCACGGGAAACACGATGTACAGCACCACCGACAGGAACAGGGTGTCCCAGGGCACGGTGATGGCGGCGAGACCCAGCAGCAGGCCGACGATGGGCGCGAAGGCGAAGATCATGATCACATCGTTGAGCGCCACCTGGGTCAGGGTGAAATTGGGCTCGCCGTCGGACAGGTTGCTCCACACGAACACCATGGCCGTGCAGGGCGCGGCGGCGAGGATGATCAGCCCCGCCACATAGGCGTCGTGCTGGTCGGCAGGCAGCCATTCACTGAACAGGCCGTAGATGAACAACCAGGCCAGCAGCGCCATGGAGAAGGGCTTCACCGCCCAATTCACGAACAGGGTCACGCCCACGCCCTTCCAGTGCTGGCGCACCTGGCCCAGGGCCCTGAAGTCCACCTTGAGCAACATGGGAATGATCATCAGCCAGATCAGCACCGCCACCGGCAGGTTGACCTTCGCGACCTCCAGGGCGCCGATGGCCTGGAACACCCCGCTGAAGAAATGCCCGAGGCCGATGCCCGCGATGATGCACAGCAACACCCACAGGGTCAGGTAGCGTTCGAACAGATTCATGCGTACGCCGGCGGCGCGCTTGGCGGTGGCTTCACATTGTGCGGTCATTATGCACCTCGGTAGCTGGAGAATGATTTGAACCGCTAAGCGGCCAAGAGCGCCATGAAAAACCTTGTTGGAACCGCCAAGACGCCAAGGCGCCAAGGCGCCAAGAAAACCCAATAAAAAATTTAGATCGAATTCTCATCGATCTTTCTTGGCGTCTTGGCGTCTTGGCGGTTATAAAATCTTCCCTGGCGCCTTGGCGGTTCACGAAAAAACCCCCTCAGCGCGATTGCGCGGCAACTTCATGGCCAGCAGGGCCGACAGCAGCACGAAGGCGCTGGACACCCACAGGCAACCGACCAGGCCCTGGGTCTGGTACACCCAGCCGGACAGCACCGTGCCCAGCAACCGGCCGCCGGCGTTGGCCATGTAGTAGAAGCCCACGTTCATGGACACCCGCTCGCGGTCCGACCAGGCCACCACCAGGTAGGAATGCACGGCGGAGTTGATGGCGAACAGGGCGCCGAAGGCGATCAGACCGACGATCAGCACCGCCTCCACCGCCCACTCCTGCATTAGGCCGATGGCGATAGCCGCCGGCAGGAACGCGAGCAGGAAGGCCCAGAACTGCGCCGTACCACCGTCGGGCCCGGCGCCGCCATGGCTGCGGCGCAGCAGGCGCGGCGCGCTCGCCTGCACGATGCCGTAGCCGATGATCCACAGGGCCAGGAAACCACCCACCTGGCTGAAGGACCAGCCCAGCACCGAGTAGAGGAACACCGGCAGGCCCACCACGAACCAGACATCGCGCGCACCGAACAGGAAGAAGCGCGCCGCCGACAGCCAGTTGAGCGCCGGGCTGCGCGAGAAGACCTGGTTGAACTTGGGTTTCACCTTCATGCGGCCCAGCCCGCCCGGCAGCAACACCAGGGTGGCGAGCAGCACCAGCAACAACATGCCGGCCAGCACCAGCAGGGCACCGCGGAAGCCCACCAGCTGCAACAACAGGCCACCGAGGAAGAAACCGATGCCCTTGAGGGCATTCTTGGAACCGGTGAGCACCGAGATCCAGCGGAACAGCTGCGACTCCGCACCCGATTCGGGCACCAGGGTCTTGATGCTGGCCTTGGCGGACATCTTGTTCAGGTCCTTGGCGATGCCGGACAGGGCCTGGGCCAGCATCACGTAGGCCACCGTCAACCAGGCGTCGGGCACGGTGAGCATCATCAGGGCGAATACCTGCAGCCCCATGCCGATCTGCATGGTGAGGTTCAGGCCGATGCGTGCCCCCAGCCAGCCGCCCACCAGGTTGGTGACGATGCCGAAGAACTCGTAGAACAGGAACAGCATGGCCACTTCGAAGGGCGAGTAGCCGAGCAGGTGGAAATACAGCACCACCAGCATGCGGATGGCACCGTCGGTCAGAGTGAAGGCCCAGTAGCCGCCGGTAACGATGAGGTAGTTTCTGAGTCCGCTGTTCACATCCGCCGCGCCATCTCCGCGGCCAGTTCCATCATGCGGTTCACGTAGCCCCATTCGTTGTCATACCAGGCCAGCACCTTCACCTGGGTGTCGTCGATCACCATGGTGGACAGGGCATCGACGATGGAGGAACGCGGGTCGTCCTTGTAGTCGACGGACACCAGCGGGCGTTCCTCGTAGCCGAGGATGCCCTGCAGCGGCCCCGCGGCGGCGGCACGGAACAGGGCATTGACCTCCTCCGCCGTAGTCTTGCGCGCCGCCTCGAACACGAAGTCGGTGAGCGAGGCGTTGAGCAGGGGCACGCGTACCGCCAGGCCGTTCAGCTTGCCGGTGAGTTCGGGAAATATCTTGGTGATGGCCTTGGCGGAGCCGGTGCTGGTGGGGATGAGCGACTGGCCGCAGGCGCGCGCCCGGCGCAGGTCCTTGTGACCGGCGTCGATGATGGTCTGGGTATTGGTGATGTCATGGATGGTGGTCATGGTGCCGTGGCGGATGCCGATGCCCTCGTGCATCACCTTGACCACCGGCGCCAGACAATTAGTGGTGCAGGAGGCGGCGGTGACGATCTGGTGCGTCGCGGGGTCGTACTGGTCATGGTTGATGCCGTATACCACGTTGAGCGCCGGCTCGGGCACGGGCGCGGATACCAGCACCTTCTTCACGCCCTGGTCGAAATAGGGCTGCAAGACCGCCGCGGTCTTGAATTTGCCGGTGCAGTCGAGGAGCAGGTCGATGTCCTTCCAGTCCACGGCGGCGGGGTCGAGTTGCTGGCTGTAGCGGATGGTCTTGCCGTCGAGGCGCAGTTCATTGTCGCCCGCCTGGATACCCCGATCCCAGCGACCGTGCACCGAGTCGAATTCCAGTAGGTGCGCCATACAGGCGGCATCGCCGGCGATCTCGTTGACCTGCACGATGTCGTACTCGGTGCGGTCCCAGCCGGCACGGAAACCCAGGCGGCCCATGCGGCCGAAGCCGTTGATGGCGACGCGGATGGTCATGGTTGTAGCTCCTTTTCGCTTTACTTTTCGTCATTCCCGCGAAGGCGGGAATCCAGGCATTTCAAAAACATGGATTCCCGCCTTCGCGGGAATGACGGGTTATTTCAGGCGCAGCAGGCCTTGTCCGGACGGTTCGCCATGGACCGCAGCTTGCGCAGGTCTGTCAGGAAGGGCTCGACCTTGCGATTCGCCTGCGCGGTCTGTTCCAGCACCTGCGCCATCCAGGCGGGCAGCTTCGGGTTGAGGCGGTAGTAGATCCACTGCCCCTGGCGTCGGTCCAGCACCAGGCTCGCCGTACGCAGCAGGCCCAGGTGACGGGAGATCTTGGGCTGGATCTCGGCCAGGGCATGGGTCAACTCGCAGACGCACAGCTCGCCTTCGTGTGCCAGCAGCATCAGCACGCGCAGGCGGGTGGGATCGGCCAGGGCCTTGAAGAAATCGTCGGTTGCCAGGGTCATGGGCGCATTATATACGTTTTTTCGTATATATGGTTACACAAATATGACAGGCACAAAAAAAGGGGCGCGTTGTCACGGCCCCTTGGCAGGCGGTGGGTACTGGCACCCGTAGGAGCGGGCTCTGCCCGCGAACCTGCGTGGCACATACCTTCGCGGCCAGAGGCCGCTCCTACAGGTGTCGGGGAAGGCACCACCCTTCGCGGGCGAAGCCCGCTCCTACGGGTGGAATCGCTACGCGGTCACCGGGTCCGGCTCCTTGCGCATCGCGGAATGATCCCGCGCCAGCAGCATGTACACCGCCGGTACCACGTAGAGGGTGAACAGGGTCCCGATGCTGAGACCGGTGGCCACCACAAGGCCGATGTCGAAGCGACTCACGGCACCGGGGCCGGTGGCGATGAGCAGTGGCACCATGGCCACCACCAGTGCCAACGTGGTCATGATGATGGGCCGCAGGCGGATGCGGGCGGCCTCCTCGACGGCCTCACGCTTGCTGCGGCCTTCACGCACCTGCAACTGGTTGGCGAACTCCACGATGAGGATGCCGTTCTTGGCGATGATGCCGATCAGGGTGATCAGACCCACCTGAGTATAGATGTTCACCGTGGCGAAGCCCAGGGTCAGGAAGATGAGCGCGCCGGCGATGGACATGGGCACGGACACCAGGATGATGATGGGATCACGCCAGCTTTCGAACTGCGCCGCCAGTACCAGGTAGATGACCAGGATGGACATGAAGAAGGTCACGATCAGCGCACTGCCCTGCTGGGCGAACTGGCGCGAACCGCCGGTATAGTCCCAGGTGAAGCCCTGCGGGAAATTGGCGCGCGCGGTCTCCTCCAGGAAACCGAGCGCCTCGCCCAGGGGCACGCCCGGGGCCATGACGCCCTGCACGGTCACCGAGTTGAGCTGCTGGAACTGGGTGCGCTGACTGGGTTCGACCGTATCCTCGAAGCGCACCAGGGAGGACAAGGGCACCTGGCCGCCATTCCCGGTGGCGATGTAATAGTCGTCCAGCATCTCCTTGCTGAGCCGGAAGTCGCGCGACACCTGCGGGATGACCTTGTAGCTGCGTCCTTCCAGGCTGAAGTAGTTCACATGCCCCGATCCGAGCAGGGCCGACAGGCTGGTGCCGATGTCGCGCATGGAGATGCCCAGATCACCGGCGCGGTTGCGATCGATGAGGATGGTGGTCATGGGCCGCGAGAACTCCACAGTCTTCATCAGGAACATGAACTTGCCGCTCTGCATGCCGGCGCCGATCAGGCCGTCGCTGACGCTGTCCAGGCGTTCGTAGTCGGCATCGGTGACGATCACGAACTGCACCGGCAGGCCGCCGCCGGAACCCGGCAGGCTGGGACGCGGGAAGGTGGCGATCTGGAAGCCGGCGATCTGGTCCAGCTTCTGCTGCAATTCCGGCTGTACCTCCATCTGCGAGCGGGCGCGCTCGGAGGGCGGCGGCATCTTGAAGCCGCCGAAAACCGTGCTGGTGTCGCGGCCGAAGCCGAGCAGGAAGAAGCTCTCGTGGTATTCGGGAATGGATGCGAAGGCGTCGTGGATCTGGCTGGCGTAGACGCGGTTGTAGTCCAGGGTGGCGGTCTGCGGCGCGCGCGCCTGGAAGAACAGGATGCTCTGGTCCTCGGTGGGCGCCAGCTCGGACGGCGTGGTGATGAACATGAAATAGATGCTCACCAGGATGGTGGCGGCGAACACCATGGTCACCGGCACGAAGTTCAGGGAGCCGTGCAGGGAACGCTGGTAACGGTCCGCCAGGCGGTTGAAGAAGTGTTCCACCCCCTGCTCGAAGCGTCCCTGCTGGCCATGGGGCTTGAGCACCTTGCCCGACAGCATGGGCGACAGGGTCAGGGCCACCACGCCGGAGATCAGTACGGCGCCGGCCAGGGCAAAGGCGAACTCGGTGAACAGGGTGCCCACCAGGCCGCCCATGAAACCGATGGGCGCATACACCGCCACCAGGGTGGTGGTCATAGCGATGATGGGCAGGGCCAGTTCGCGCGCGCCGTCCAGGGCCGCCTGCATGCGCGACTTGCCCATCTCGATATGGCGGTGCACGTTCTCCACCACGATGATGGCATCGTCCACCACCAGGCCGATGGCCAGCACCATGGCCAGCAGGGTGAGCATGTTGATGGAGAAGCCCAGCAGCAGCATGATGAAGGCGCCGCCGATCAGGGACAGGGGCACGGCCACCGCCGGGATCATGGCGGCGCGGAAGGAGCCCAGGGACAGGAAGATGATCACCAGCACGATGATCACCGCCTCGGCAATGGTCAGGAAGACCTCGTCGATGGAATCCTCGATGAACACGCTGGCGTCATAGGGAATGTGGCCGTTGAGCCCGGAGGGCATCTGGCTGCGCAGTTCCGGCATGAGTTCGCGCACGGCCTGCGCCACGGTCAGCGGGTTGGCGCCCGGTGCCGGTTCGATGCCGATGAAGATGGCCTGCTGGTCCTTGTACAGGTTGAGGGAATCGTAGTCCTCGGAGCCCAGTTCGATGGTGGCGATGTCTTCCAGGCGCACCAGGGTGCCGTTGCCGGCGCGCACCACCAGCTGGCGGAAGTCCTCCTCGGAGCTGATGTCGGTAGTGGCGCGCAGGTCGGTGATGGTATAGGCGCCCTTGGTCTGCCCCACCCCGGCCAGGTAGTTGTTGGCCTGCAGCACCTGCAGCACCTGAGCGGGCGAGACCTCCAGCGCGGCCATGCGCCGCGGGTCGAGCCAGATGCGCATGGCGAAGGTGCGGTTGCCGATCAGGCCGGCCTTGGCCACGCCCGGCACCGCCTGCAGCTTGGGCTGCACCACGCGCAGCAGGTAGTCGGTGATCTGCGAGGGCTGCATGGTCTCGCTGTAGAAGGCCATGTACATGAGCGCCGTGGAATCCCCGGTAGTGGAAGTGATGACCGGGTCCTCGGATTCCGCCGGCAGTACGTTGCGCTGGCTTGCCACCTTGGCCTGGATCTCCGCCACCGCCGCGTTGGCGTCGTAGTTCAGTTCCATGTGTACTTCGATGCTGGAACTGCCCTGGGTGCTGCGCGAGGTGATGTAGTCGATGCCGTCGGCCTCGGCGATGGCCTGCTGCAGCGGTGTGGTGATGAAGCCCTTGACCAGTTCGCTGCTGGCACCGGGATAGCTGGTGCTCACGGTGACCACGGTATTCTGGGTCTCCGGATACTGGCGCACCTCCATCAGGCCGATGGAGCGCAGGCCGACCACCAGGATCAGCAGGCTGACCACGCTGGCCAGCACCGGGCGATTCACGAAGATGTCGGTGAACTTCATTATTCGTTTACCTGTCCATCCAGCTCACCGGAATTGTCGATCTTCACCGGCATGTCATTGCGCAACTTGTTGTGACCGGCGGTCACCACCTGCTCGCCTTCCTCCAGGCCGCTGATGAGCTCCGCCCGCCCTGCGCGCACCTCGCCGGTGACGATCTGGCGACGCTGCACGAACAGCCCGCCCTCGCGTTCCTCCACCACGAACACGGAATCGCCGTAGGGGTTGTAGCTGATGGCATGCTCCGCGACGGTGAGTACCCGGTCTCGTACCGGCAGCCGGGTGATCACCTCGGCGAACATGCCGGCACGCAGCCGTTCGTCGGGGTTTTGCAGGGTGGCGCGCACCGGCACGCTGCGGGTGGCGGCATCGATGCGCGGGCTGATGGCGCTGATGGTGCCGGTGAAGCGTTCCCCCGGCCAGGCCTGCACTTCGACCTCCACGGCCTGTCCGATGGCCAGCTCGTTCAGGTTGCGTTCCGGCAGGCTGTAATCCACGTAGACAGGATCCAGGCTCTGCAGCGAGACGACCTGGTCACCCGGAGCGAGGAACTGGCCCAGGTCCACCTGGCGGATACCCAGCTGGCCAGCGAAGGGCGCATGGATGTTCTTGAGTGCGATGCGCGCCTCCTGCGAGGCCATGCGGGCAGTGGCACTGTCCAGGTTGGCGCGCGCCTGGTCATATTCGGAGCGGGAGATGGTCTTGTCGCCCAGCAGTTTGCGGGCGCGTTCGAACTGGATCTCCGCCAGGCGCCGTTCCGCCTGCAGGCCGGCCAGCTCGGCGCGGTCCACGGCGTCATCGAGGCTGACCAGGGGAGCGCCTTCCTCGACCCGGGCACCCGATTCGAAATGAATGGCGCGCACATGACCGGCGATCTCGCTGGAGATAAACACGCCCTGGGTAGCCACCAGGCTGCCCACGGAGCGAAGGCCCGGCTGCCAGCGATCGAAGCGCACCGTCTCGGCGGCGACCACGGCCGGCGGCGGTGCCCCGCCCATGGCAGCCATTTTCTGCATCTGCAGGTATTTCCAGCCGAAGATTCCGCCGAACAGCAGCAACAGGGCGACCAGGACAATGATCAGGCGTTTGAACACGGGCTTTCCTCGCAGTGGCGGACGGAGCGGGAACCCGGCGCGAGGGCCGGATCCCAAAGTGCGGATTGTGGCGTAAATGGACTGGACCGTCCAGTCCATACACGGGATAATGCGCGGGTTAATAAAACATTCACCGCAAAGGCGCAAAGGTCGAAAAGAAACCCGTAAATTCAATTCATTACGTGACCTTTATGCATGCACCCCGAATACCGGGTCAGTGATCATCCTTAAGGTCAGGTTTTTTCTCTGCGACCTTTGCGCCTTTGCGGTGAACACATGGTTTCCAGTGCTTCCGTTTCCAGAGGTATCGACTTGACCCAGACCCCCGCCTTCTGCCCCAGCCCCGGCCTGTCCGACAAGCAGCGCGCCATCATCGAGGCCGCCACCCGGATCTTCCTGGCCGCCGGCTACCGCGAGACCAGCATGGATGCCATCGCCCGGGAAGCCGGGGTATCCAAGCAGACCATCTACAACCACTACGGCAACAAGGAAGCCCTGTTCAGCGACGTCATCACCCAGCATTGCCAGGACGTGCTGCTGTCACGGCTGGAAACGGAACAGGCCCGTCATGACGTGGAGGCCACCCTGCGCGAATTCGCGCGCACCCTGCTGAGCATCATCCTGCAACCCTCGGTGCTGGCCCTGCACCGGCTGATCGTGGCCGAGAGCGCACGCTTCCCCGAGGTGGGCGAGATCTATTACCGGGTCGGACCCGAGCGCGGCAACCGCCGCCTGGCGAACTACCTGGATAAACAATGTGCAATGAAGCACCTGTACATTGATAATACCTATCTCGCCGCCCAGCAGTTCACCGGTGCGCTCATCGGTTCGGTGCGCACCCAGGCCCTGGTCCTGAACCGGGCCATCCCGGAGGCGGAGATCGAAGCGGTAGTCGAGCACACCGTGGCCTGTTTCATGGCCCTTCACGGCAGGAAGGAATGAAATACGACTTCGAACAGTTCCAGGGCCAGGTACGCGAACTGGTGGAACGCCGCGAGGCGGACCAGGTGCGCGAGATCCTGGACCTCATGCGCATCCAGGATATCGCCGCCGTCGCCATGCAATTGCGCGATGACGATATGCCCTGGGTGTTCGCCCAATTGGCACCGGGGCGGCGCGTGGACGTGTTCTCCTACCTGGAACCGGGTTACCAGTACCGCCTGGCCATCCGCCTGCCCCAGGAGGAAGCGCGGGAAATCCTCCAGCGCCTGGTGCCCGACGACCTCACCGCCCTGCTCGAGGACCTGCCCAAGCATGAGGTGCGGCGCCTGCTGCGCCTGCTGCCCTACCGTACCATCCGCCGTGCCCTGACCCTGCTCGGCTACCCGGCCAGCAGCGTCGGCCGCCTGATGTCGCCACTATTCGTGTCGGTGCGCCCCGAGTGGACGGTGGGCCAGGCCCTCGAGTATATCCGCGCCCAGAGCGAGCAGGACATCACCGTCAACATGGTGTTCATCACCGATGAACACGAACAGCTACAGGGCATGATCCCCCTCAAGCATTTCGTGTTCGGTGCGCCCGAGGACCTGATCAGCAGCCTGCAGGGTGTACCCATGGTGTCCATCCTCACCGATGCGCCCCAGGTCGAGGCCATCCGCATGATGAAGCACTACGATCTGGAAGTGCTGCCGGTGGTGGATGGCGACAACGCCCTGGTCGGCATCGTCACCGTCGATGACGTGCTCGATGCCGCCGAGGAAGAGACCACCGAGGACTTCCACAAGATGGGTTCGGTGGGCATCGGCCTGAGCCTGCGCGATGCCAAGGTCACGCTGCTGTACCGCAAGCGCATCGGCTGGCTGCTGGCCCTGGTATTCATCAACCTCATCGGCGGGGGCATCATTGCCTGGTTCGAGGAGACCATCAACGCCCTGGTGGTACTGGTATTCTTCCTGCCCCTGGTGATCGCCAGCGGCGGCAACGCCGGCGCCCAGGCGGCCACCCTCATGGTGCGCGCCCTGGCCGTCGGTGATGTGCAATCGCACGACTGGCTCAAGCTGTGGACCAAGGAGTTCGCGGTGGCCTCGGCACTGGGCGTCACCATGGCCCTGGCGGTTTCCCTGCTGGGTTACTGGCGCGGCGGCCTGGGGGTGGCGCTGGTCATCGCCATCGCCCTGGTGCTGATCGTGGTGGTGGGCAGCCTCATCGGCCTGCTGTTGCCCATCCTGCTCACCCGCATGCGCCTGGATCCCGCCTCGGCCAGCGTGCCGCTGGTGACCTCCATTGCCGACGTGGCCGGCATCATCATCTATTTCACCATGGCGGCGGTGTTGCTCAACCTGCCCGTACATTCGGTCTGATCCCATGGGCGCCACGGCACAGGACACGGAACAGCAGCTGGAGCAGACCAACGGCATCGCCGCGCTGCTGGCGGTGATCGACCAGGCGGCCCTCGATGGCTGGCTGGCGGAGCGCGCCAACCAGGATGTGGCCGCCGCCCTGGACAGTCTCGACGACCAGGCCACCCTGGTACTGTTGCGGCGCCTGCCCCTGGAGCGCATGCCCCACATCTTTTCCCACCTGGCCACCGAACACCAGGCACGACTGCTGGAACGGCTGAGCTCGGAGGAAAAAGCCTACCTGGTGGGCGAACTGTCCTACGACGATGCGGCGGCACTGATCGACGAACTGGAGGAGCCCCACAGCGAGGAGATCATCGAACTCCTCGAACCCCAGGATCGCCAGGTCATCGAAACCCTGCTCTCCTATCCCGATGACAGTGTCGGCCGCCTGATGACACCGGAATACATTGCCTTGCGTCCCGGCTGGACCGTGAACCGCGCCCTGGAGTACGTGCGCCGCCACAGCGAGGAAGGCGAGACCATCAACGATGTGTTCGTCACCGACCGGGAGGGTCACCTGCTCGGCATGGTGGGCCTCAAGCACCTGCTGCTGTCGCGACCGGCCAGCAAGATCGAATCTTTGCTTGGCGACGAGGTGGTGAGCATCGATGTCAACGCCCATCGCGAGGATGCCGCCCACCTGACCCGCCGCTACGATATCGAAACACTGCCGGTGGTGAACAGCGAGAAACAACTGCTCGGCGTGGTCACCGTCGACGACGTGTTCGATATGATGGAAGAGGAAAGCACCGAGGACTTCCACAAGCTGGGTTCCGTCGCCCCCCTGGCGCTGAGCCTGATGGAGGCCTCGCCCAGCCTGCTGTACCGCAAGCGGGTGGGCTGGCTGGTCATCCTGATCCTGGTGAACATCGTCAGTGGCGGCGCCATTGCCTTCTACGAGGCGGCCATCGAAACGGTGGTGGCGCTGGTGTTCTTCCTGCCCCTGGTCATCGCCAGCGGCGGTAACGCCGGCGCCCAGTCCGCCACCCTCATGGTGCGCGCCCTGGCCACGGGCGACGTGCAAGCCAAGGACTGGCTGCGGCTGTGGGGCAAGGAGTTTTCCGTGTCCATGGCCCTGGGCCTGACCATGGGCGCATCCGTATGGTGGGCCGGGAACTGGGTTGGCGGTAGCGGCGTGGGCAACACCATCGCCCTGGCCATGCTGCTGGTGGTGTTGTTCGGCAGCATGCTGGGCATGATCATGCCCTTCCTGCTGGCGCGCCTGAAGATCGACCCGGCCACCGCCAGCGCGCCCCTGATCACCTCCATCGCCGACGTGGTGGGAATCCTGATCTATTTCTCCGTGGCATTGATGGTCCTGGGGATCTGATCCCCACCGGGCATCCGTACCCCCGTCATTCCCAAGATACCCCCCGTCATTCCCGCGAAGGCGGGAATCCAGTGGTTCTCACTTACATGGATTCCCGCATCCGCGGGAATGACGAAATGACGGAATACTTCCCG
Source organism: Gammaproteobacteria bacterium (assembly GCA_026197075.1). Taxonomy (GTDB): domain Bacteria; phylum Pseudomonadota; class Gammaproteobacteria; order DSM-19610; family DSM-19610; genus JAIVHA01. Next base: position 25,478 of record JAPHQV010000053.1, read on the forward strand.
GTCGGCCGACTCATGGGGATGCGATTGATCTCTTCCAGGCTGGCACTGTCGTAGACCACGAGCGCACCCTCCTCCTCCCAGATGGACACCAGGGCGTGTCTACCCTCCGCGCTGAAGGCCACGTGGGCCGCCCGCTTGCCGGGTTCGGGACGCAGGGTATGCACGATCTCGAGACTCTGCTTGTCGATCAGGTGCAGCAGGTCCTGGTGCGGGCCGAAGAACACATCGCCCCACAGGTAGGGACTGTTTTCATGGCTGGCGAGGAAAAAGCCGGGCCCCCGGGTGGCGATGGACTTGACCAGTTCCCAGCGCGCCTCGTCGATCACACTCACCACGCCTTCGCGCAGGTTCGGCAGGGCCAGCAGCGTGCGGCCTTCGTGCTCCCAGCGTACCCCCGCGCCGGGGCGCGGCAGGCCGGACAGTTCCAGGGTCGCCAGCCGGCGACGCGCATCGAGATCGATGGCCATCACCTGGCCATTACCCGTAACCCCGATCACATAGAGAAAATCCGGGTCGAACAGGAAATCCTCGAGCGGTGTGTCGAGCAACACCCGGCGTGGCGGGAACGCACCCGGCACCGGCACGCCCTCGCCCAGGCGGAAGTCATGTACAAAGCCCTGGTAGACCGGCGGCGCATCCGCGTCGTAGCGCAGCTCCCACAACTCGGGGATATCCTTCAGGGCCGCAATGAAACTGTGGCGCGCCGGTGCATCATAGACCGCCGACACCCGCGAGCTGCGTCCGTCCTCGTCGCGCACCTCGATCACCTCGTGCAGGCCGAGGTCATGGGCGTCGAGCACCACCAGGGTATGGGGCTGGTCATTGGCCACCAGCAGGTAACGGCCGTCGCCGGACAGGGCCAGGTTCCGGCTGGCACTGCCGGCGCGCACCTCAGCCACCGCTGCCAGGCGATGCAGATCGTACTGGGTGACCCAACCCTCGCCGGAGAGAAAATACACGAAGCGGCCGTCGGCGGAGAATTTGGGCGCGCCGCGCAGACCGGGACGGGTCGGCCAGCGATGAATGAGTGCGAATGTCTCCCCGTCGAGCAGGCTGGCGTGATGATCACCCGATTCCACCACCAGGAAGCGCTCGGACACATCGGAAGCCGGCGCGGCCACGGCATCATCGGCAAGGGGATACCGGACATGGGATGCGCGAATGGCGGCGGCATCCCACTGCACTGACTGCGCCGGCGCCTGGTAGCGATGTTCCGCCAGTTGCCCGTCCGGGTTCGCGTGCGAAAAACCGGGCACGAGTACCAGCAGCAAACCGAGCATCAGGCCACGACAGCTGTCAGTGGGCGTGGCCATCGTGCATCGAGTGGTCACGCCCGGCATCCATGGTCGCCACCAGGGAATCGAGCAGCGCAGTATCGATCTCTCCATACCCCAGCACCTTGCCCTGGTACTGGGCCGCGAAGGCTGCGGCGGCCTGGCGATCCGCGAAACTGGCCAGGGTCGGCCCCATGGAACCCATGCGGCTGTGTCCGGCCACGAACCAGGCATCGCGGGCATCGATCCAGGGGGCCACATCGGGCTGATCCCAGTCGGCCTGGGTCATATCCTGTACATAGACCTTCAGCACACGGGGATTCTGGTCGGGGTGCAACACATAGCGCATGAGGTCGACGGTGTTGTCGAAGAACAAGGGACGATCCGAACTGCTGAGGAACAGTTGCCCCTTGGGGCCGGGCCAGCCCAGCACCTTCATGCCACATACCGGGCAGCGGGCCTCGCTGTCTGGCGCACGGGGAGTGTGGGCCAATTCCTGGCTCACACTGCCGTCACAGGACAACAGCAGCAACGCGAACAACAGTGCGGTGAAAACCGACAGATACTTTTTATATGCGAGACGCATAATGACTCCCTGGACAGGCAATCCCGGCCCTGGTTGGCAGGACATCGGAACCCATCAGCGGTGATTGTACAAGTTCGCAACCATACTGGCCCTGGTCTGCCGGCCAGGGCATTGATGTGCATCAAGATCGGCCCTCGCCCCGGGCCGCCCAGCGCAGGGCCAGTGGCAGGAACAGCAGTGCGCAAAGCACCTCCAGTCCACCGACGACCAGGAAGGCCATGGGATAGGCGGGCAGCGTCGTGGCGCCGAACAGGGCCACCAGCAGGCCGCCGGTAAGCGGGCCCAGCACAAAACCCAGGGAACCGGCGAAATGGAAGCCGCTCATGGCCAGGGCCTTGTGTTCCGGTCGAGACAGGTTCGCCACCAGCACCAGGGACGGTGCATACATGAGCGAGGCAACCACACCGCCGGCAAACATCAACCAGGGGATCATGCCGGGCACGACAAAGCCGATGGCGGTGAGAGTGATGCCGTAGGCGGCACTGCCGGCCAGCATCATGAACAGGGGATTCCAGTGACGCGAAAGCAGTCCCGCCGGATAGGTAAGCAGCGAAAAGGGCACCAGGAACAGGGCCATCACCAGGCCGATGGCGACCGACTCCAGGCCGATGACGCTGCTCAGGTACAGCGACAGGGTCGAGACGATGAAACCCACGGTGAGGCGATCGACAAAGGCAAAGGTATAGGGCAACAGCAGACGACGGTTGTCGGGCAGTGACCGCAACAGGGCGGACAGGGTTGTGGAACCATGGCGCAGCGGGGCGTCGCGCAACAGCAGCGTCGCGAGCAGGGTGAGCGCCAGCAGCAGCCAGAACCCGGCCTGCAACACGTGCTCCGCGCCATGCTGGCCGATGAAGCCGCCCAGAGGCGCGCCGCTTGCCACCCCCAGGCCGAGGGCAGTGCCCACCAGCCCCATGACCGCGCCCATGCCGCGCTGACGGGCATGGTCAACCGCCAGGGCCATGAGCAGACTCAGCGAGGTAATATGGGCGCAGCCCTCCAGGAAACGCCAGGACAGGTAGACGGCATATGGCCAGTCCAGGGTCAGCATCAGCAAGGACAGGGTATTGACCGCCAGCGCCACCACGATGATGATCTTGCGGCGGCGCCACCAGTCGGACAACAGCCCGGCCAGTGGCACGAACAGCAGTGCCCCCAGCATATTCGCCGACATGAACAGGTGTTGTTCGAATTCGCCGAGCCCCGGATAACGGCCCGCGGTCAAGTCCCGCAAAACCGGCACCATGGCCGTTACCGGCAGCATCAGCAGGTAAATAATAAGAACGATGGGTGTCAGGTTCATGCCGCGCTATCCTGCGGTAAGACCCGGCCATCATGCAAGACACAAAAAAAGGGCTGGTTGACCAGCCCTTTTCATCAAACGTTATCCGGACATGCGGGACTGTGTCAGCTGGCCTGGCGCATGCCCTCCACCACCTTGCTGACGGCACGATCCAGTACCGGTGCTTCCTCGATGGCGCGCGCCTTGCCACACTGGAAGGCCGCCACCAGCGCAACCTCGTGCATATTGGACACCATGTGGCCCTTGCGGTTTACGAACAGGTAGCGGTTGGTTACCGGGCTGACCCAGCTCAGCTTGACGCGCATCGGGGCACCGTCTTCATCCTCCATTTCCACCCAGCTTCCCACCTGGATCCCACGCACCTTGTCGATGAACTCATCCTGCAGGTCGGCAATGCTGACGCCGTGATCGGAATTCTCTTCCTCCTCACTCAGTGTGATCTCCTCGACCTGCAATGCGCCTTCGTTCACCAGGTGCTGCAGCGCTTCGGTGGCGGCCGCCTCTTCCTGCTCCGCGCTGGGCATGGTCGGTGGCACGGGGGCGGGCGCATTGGGATCGCGCAGGTAGTCGTGTACGGAACCCTGCTGCTGCAGGGCATTGGCGACGGCTGAATCCTCGTTCATGATACGGGCGTGGAAACCGGCGAGCTGTGCCAGGAAATGATGCCGTTCGTTGGAGGGCATGGATACCTTCTCCATGCCGTCCTGGAGCACCTGCAGCAGGTTCGGCAGCACCTTGATCACCCGCGCCCGCTCCTGGGCGTCCGTCTTGGGCTGTACGCTCCAGATCAGGTTGTCCATGAACACCAGGGAACGTTTCCAGGCCACACTGCCCTCGCCTTCCTTGATATGGTTCAGTAGCAGGACACCACGCCAGTAGCTGCCAAGGAAGTCACGCACCTGCTCAGGTATGCCGGGCCTTTCTATCCGGCTACGCACTTCCCGCTTGACCTCTTCCTTGGCTGCGAGCAGACGTTCCCGGGATTGGGCCAATTGCGCGGACACCTCCGCCCGACGTGCCGCCGCCTGTTGCTCCTGACCGAGGAAACTTTCGAAATCTCGCAGGACCTCGGCGAACAACCCAATGTCATCATTGTATTCGTTGAGAATCCGCTCCACGACTGCCTGAATCTTGCAGTACAGGCCATCTTCGTAGCCACATGACTCATCCCAGCCAATGCCGGAAAAGGCCAGCAGGTTCAGCAGGCGGCGCGCGGGATGACTCCGCTTCTTGAAGAAATCCTGATCGGAGAGCGCCACCTTCAATACCGGAATCTGTAGTTGGCCAAGCAACGCCTTGATGGGATCCGGGAGGCTCTTGTCGTCGAGGATATAATCGAACAGCATGGCCACCACATCGAGAATCATGGCATCGGCCTGGCCCATGTGTCCCGTGGCGCCACTTTGCTGAATCCCGCGGATAACGTTGACCAGCCCTCCATTTTCCGTATGGGTGCTGTTTGTACTCGCCTGCAGTGGCAACAGATCGGTATCGCCATGCTGGTATGCGGTCAAGGCCCTGAAGAAAGAAGCCTGGGCATCCTGGATACCGGTTCCATTGGTCGCGGGAACACCATCCCCGAGTATTCTTTTCTGCAGGGCTGAGAACAGCTCATCCGCATCATCCTGTTCCCGCTCCTGCTTTATTCGAGCTTTGGGAAGTACAGGCAGGACGCCCTTTTCAATCAGCAATTCATTGACGGCCTTGTAGGCGGGCACCGCCGCTGTTGCGATCAGGTATCGGTCGAATAGCTTATAGATTACCAGCTTGACTCGCAGCTCCACTGCGACCCGGTCCAGTGCGGAACGGAAAGCCTCGCAGATGATCCCGGGTGAAATCGGATTGGATTCCGTATCCAGTTCCATTGTCTGCAGCAGCCAGGCAAAGCGCTGGTTCAAGGCCGCAATTTCATCCCGTGCCAGCAACTCCAGCTTTATCACCATGTCTCGGATGGCGATATCTTCTTCGATTTCTTCGTAATCAACCAGGCCGAGTTCCTGAAGAGCATCATCCTCACAGAGATCTTCGACCCCGAAGGTTTTCAAGGAATCGCCGAAACCGGCGCGCAATTTATCCAGGAAGGACTGCTCGATGTCCTTGCGATTGATGCGCAGTACGCGCATGGCGTCGAAATAGCAGTTCTGCACGGTTGGGTCTTTCTGCGAAAGATCGAACATGGAATCATCGATCTTGGCCATGATCGCCTGCATGGCCTGCCCCAGCCTGTCCGCCATAAGGGCTCGTGCCTGGCGCAGCAGGGTAATGGTTTCATCACGCGTCAGGACACGGCGCGGCTCCTGGTACTGATCAAGACGAATGATGTTCATCGCAATTGCCTCACATGGTGCTTCCTGTATCCGTTTTCGGGTACATGGGCTCAAAACTTGAGCACGGGACTATGAATACCATGGGGGAAATGCCCGGATTGTGACGAAATCCGCAAATACCGACTACATGACCCTGACGCTCAAGATTCCGCCAGAAAGGCCGCTCCCTGCGAACGACATCCTTATTCCGGATCCTGGACCATGGAAGCCGAACACCTGAATCCAAAACCAGGCGCCGCGCAGCTGGTGCAGGGGCTTATCGGCGATGTGTCCTTCCTGGTCACGCCACCGGACCTTTGCGTGCGCCTGTTTGGCCTTCTGGAGTCTGGCGACGCCTCCGCCACCGCGATCGGTGATGTCATCAGCCACGACCCGAGCCTGACCGCGCGACTGCTGCAACTGGTCAACAGTTCCTTTTTCAATTTCGCACGTCGTATCGACACCGTGAGCCGGGCCATTACCGTGCTCGGCACCCGGGAGCTTTACAGCCTGGTGCTGGCCGTATCCGCCATCAAATCCTTTTCAAAATTGCCCGTCACCCTGGTAAATATAGACACCTTCTGGCGCCATGGTATCTTCACGGGTCTGCTGGCAAGGGAAATTGCTCGTAAAATCAGAATTCTGCACCCTGAACGACTGTTCATTGCCGGCCTGTTGCACGATATCGGCTGCCTGGTACTGTACGCCCGCATGCCGGAGCAGATGCGTGACCTGATGCTGGTGTGCGAGGGGGAAGAAGACCTCCTGCACCGGGCGGAACAGGAACACTTCGGGTTCAGCCATGGCGACCTGGGCGGGGCCCTGGCAGAGGTCTGGAATCTGCCCGAACACCTGCAGGATGCCATCACCCATCACCATGACCCGGATGCCGGCCAGACATCCGATGCCGCCATCATCCACCTGGCCGATGCCCTGGCCAACCGTTCCCGGCTGGGGGCCTTCTGCGAGGACCCGCCTGGCATCGCCCATATCCACCCCGGAACCTGGGAGCGCCTGGGCATGGAACCCGCCGACCTGGACGAGGAAGAACTCATCGGGGCCGCCGGTTTGCAGTTCACGGAAACCGCCGGCTTGCTGCTGGCGCGGGGCTGAGCAAAGAAAAAGGCCCCGGCGCGCATGCGCCGGGGCCTTTTGGTTTGGTAGCGGGGAGAGGATTCGAACCTCTGACCTTCGGGTTATGAGCCCGACGAGCTACCAGGCTGCTCCACCCCGCATCAGAGCCGTGCATTGTACATAGCCACCCAAGCCTTGGCAAGGGTGAAACTAGCGGGCGCGGCGCTTGGCGCGGTCCAGGTGTACGCGCAGGTCGGTGCGGTAGATGAACCCCGGCAGGGCGAAGACCAGGAACAGGCAGGCCGTCACGGCATAGAATTCCCAGTCCTGGGCATGACGGGTGCCGGTGATCTTCTGCTCCAGGCCCATCACGATCCCGCCGACGATGAAATAGAGCAGCAACCATTCCAACAGGCGGAACCAGGCGCTCTTGCGGCCGGAACCGGGTTCACGGATGAAAAACACCCGGTTGCTCATCCAGGGCAGGTTGGCGGCCACCATGGACAACAGCAGCACGATCCAGACAGCAGTGGTAGCGGACATGGCGATACTTCTTCAGGTTGCTACAGGAGGGCGGCGCTACAGAGGGCCATCAGGCCGCCGGGAAACAGGCCCAAGCCTAGCACAGCCAGGCCGTTGACACTCAAAACCGCACGCAGTCCGGGGTTGGACTGCAGGGCAGCCTCATCGGTCGGGGAATCGAAGTACATGATCTTGACCAGGCGGATGTAGTAGAAGGCGCCGATGACCGAGAAGAACACCGCCACCAGGGCCAGCCAGACCATGTCCACCTGGATCACCGCCTGCAGCACCGACAGCTTGGCGTAGAAGCCCACCGTGGGCGGCACCCCGGCCATGGAAAACATCAGGATCAGCATCATGAAGGCGAACCAGGGATTACGGGCGTTCAGGCCGCGGAAATCCTCCAGTTCGTCGGCCTCGAAACCGGCGCGGCTCAACAGGATGATCATGCCGAAGGCACCCACCGCCATCAGGGCATAGGTGATGGTGTAGAACATGGCGGCGGCGTAACCATCCGGCGTACCCGCCAGGACACCCAGCAGCAGGAAGCCCACGTGGGAGATGGTCGAGTAGGCCAGCATGCGCTTGAGATTGGTCTGGGCGATGGCGATGACGTTCCCCACCGCCAGGGACAACACGGCCAGGATCACCAGCATGCCCTGCCAGTCCGCCACCAGGCCGCCCAGGCCATCCACCAGCACCCGCATGACAATGGCGAAAGCGGCGATCTTGGGCGCACTGCCGATGAACAGGGTCACCGGCGTGGGCGCGCCATGATAGACATCGGGCACCCACATGTGGAAAGGCACCGCACCCAGCTTGAAGGCCAGTCCCACGACGATGAAACAGAGGGCGAAGATCAGCACGATGCTGCTGCCCTCCTCCGCGCCGATGGCGCTCGCCACGGCGGCGATCTCCAGGGAACCGGTGGCACCGTAGAGCATGGAGATGCCGTACAGCAGCATGCCGGAGGCCAGCGCACCCAGCACGAAGTACTTCATGGCCGCCTCGGAACAGGTGCCCGAGTCACGGTTGAAGGCCACCATGGCATAGAGGCACAGGGACAGCAGTTCCAGGCCCAGGTAGATGGTCAGGAAATGGCTGGCGGACACCATGATCATCATGCCCAGCATGGCGAACAGGCCGAGCACATAGAACTCGCCCTTGAACAGGCCGCGGTCCTGCAGGTAGGGCCGCGCATAGAGGAAGCCCATCCCGGTCACCAGGTAGATGAACAGCTTGAGGAGGGTGGCCATGCCATCGCTGATGAAGGTGTTGCCGAAGGCCAGGACCGGTTCCGGTACCTGCACCGCCAGGGTGATGAGTGCGGCCACCACCAGGGTCGCCTGCACCATCAGATAGGTGAGGATGCGGCTGTCGTCGCGGATGAACAGGTCCAGCACCAGGATCAGGCAGGCCATGCCCAGCACCCAGATCTCGGGTAGTGCCAGCAGGTATTCAGCGGTTTCGAGCGGCATACGTTTTCCTGTTCCCAATGAGGATTTCTGTTTTCCCCGTCATTCCCGTTTCCACGTCATTCCCGCGAAGGCGGGAATCCATCTGTCCGAGGCACTGGATGCCCGCATCCGCGGGCATGACGATGTGTCTTTGCCCAACGCTAGAGCTTGGACACCGTAATATGGGCCAGCAGATTCTCGATCGTGACCTGCATGACCTCCACCAGCGGCGCCGGCCAGACGCCGAATAGCAGCACCGGCACCGCCAGGCTGCCCAGCACGAGGAATTCACGCCCATTGATATCCTGCAGCTTGGCCACCTTGTCACTGGTCACCTCGCCGTAGAGCACTCGTTTCACCATCCACAGGGTGTAGGCTGCACCCAGGATCAGGGTGGTGGCGGCCAGGAAGGCATACCAGAAATTGGCCTTGAAACTGGCCAGTATGACCATGAACTCGCCCACGAAGCCGGAGGTGCCCGGCAGGCCCGCATTGGACATGGCGAACAGCACCATGAAACCGGCAAAGATGGGCATGCGATGCGCGACACCGCCGTAATCGACGATCTGGCGGCTGTGCAGGCGATCGTAGAGCACGCCCACACACAGGAACAAGGCCGCGGAGATGAAGCCGTGGGAGACCATCTGCACCATGCCGCCCTGGATCCCCATGGCCGCGCCGCTCAGCTCGCCGGTGTTGCGCAGGATGCTGAACACGAGGAAGAACCCCAGGGTGGCGAAGCCCATGTGGGCGATGGAGGAATAGGCGATCAGCTTCTTCATGTCCTCCTGCACCAGGGCCACGAAGCTGATGTACACCACCGCCACCAGGGACATGGTGATGATCAGCCAATCCAGCTCCATGCTGGCGTCGGGGGTGATGGGGAGACTGAAGCGCAGGAAACCGTAGCCGCCGATCTTGAGCATGATGGCCGCCAGGATCACCGAACCACCGGTGGGCGCCTCCACGTGGGCGTCGGGCAGCCAGGTATGCACCGGCCACATGGGCACCTTGACGGCGAAGGCGATCAGGAAGGCCAGGAAGATGAGCACCTGCTCCGTAAGTCCAAGCTGCAGCTGGTGGAAATCGAGCACACCGAACAGGCCACCGGCCTTGTTGTACATGTAGATGAGCGCCACCAGCATGAACACCGAACCAAGGAAGGTGTAGAGGAAGAACTTTATGGTGGCATAGACCCGGCGCGGGCCGCCCCACATGCCGATGATGAGGAACATGGGGATCAGCATGCCCTCCCAGAATACGTAGAACAGCACCGCATCCAGGGCCGAGAACACGCCGATCATCAGGCCTTCCATGATGAGGAAGGCGGCCAGGTACTGGGCCATGCGCTCCTTGATCACCTCCCAGCCCGCCAGCACGACCAGCACGGTGGTGAAACTGGTGAGGATGATCAACGGCATGGAGATGCCGTCCACGCCCAGGTGGTAGAACACATTGAAGGCGGCGATCCAGCTCAGCCGTTCCTCGAACTGCATGGCGGCCGTGGTGGCATCGAAACCGGTGTAGAGCAACAGGCTGGCCAGGAAGGTGAGGATGGACACCACCAGGGCCAGGGGACGCACGGGGGCCCGCTCGCCCACGGCAAGCACCAGCAGTCCGCCCAGAATGGGCAGCCAGATCAGCAGACTCAGCAAGGGCAGGTTAGACATCCATTATTCCTGTTGTTCTAACGGGGTCGGCGCGAGGGTGGCCTGGCCGCCGGCGGGACGCCGTGAATACATCCCTGTAGGCTTGACGGCCGCGTCCATGCGGCC
>JAPHQV010000023.1 GCA_026197075.1 Gammaproteobacteria bacterium
CAGGTGGCCGCAGTAGAGGTGATAGCCGATCAACAGGATCACCAGCACCAGCTTGGTCATCAGCCAGCCGGCCGTGCTGGGCCACCAGTAGGCCAGCCATAACCACAGGCCGAAGACAATGGTGACCACTGCACCCATGGTCATGATGGCATAGAGCTTGCGTTCCATGGCCTTGAAGCGGGCATTGCCGGCCTCGTCATGGCAGTCGGCGTGGTACACGAACAGGCGCGGCAGGTAGAACAGACCGGCGAACCAGGTCACCATGAACATCACATGCACGGCCTTTATCCACAGCATGGGCGCGACCTCAGACCGGGCTCAGCATGGCGAGGATGTCGCGGCGCACCCGCTCCATGTCCATCTCGCCGATCTTCTGCTTGACGATGCGCCCCTCGGGGGAGATCAGGAATGTGGTGGGGGTGAGGCGCACATTGCCAAAGGCCATGGCGGCTTCTTCCTGCAGGTCGAGCACGATGGGATAGGGGACCTGAAAGCGCTCCTGCACCGTCTTCACCTGGTTGGGCGGGTCATAGGCCATGGCCACGCCGATGATCTCCAGGCCGCGCGGTTGCAGTTCATGGTACAGCTCGATCAGGTGCGGCATTTCCTCCATGCAGCCGCTGCAGGTGGTGGCCCAGAAGGTGATCAGAACCGGCTGGCCGCGCAGCCCGGCGAGCTGGATCTCGCGGCCCTCGAGGGTGGTGAAGCCCAGCTCGGGGGCGGGCTTCAGGCCGCTGGGGGTGAACCACATGTAGGCCAGCAGGCTGAGCAGGGCCAGGGCAAAGATGGCGATGGTGATGTCTTTTGTCTTCATGAACAACCTTGACCCCGGGGATGGGCGGGGGTTCCCGCTTGCCGCGATGACTTGTGTCCATGGTACCGCTACTATTGGTACCTTGTCTTGGTAAGGATTCACGGGAACAGAACATGATCAAGGTAGGCGTGGTGGGCGGTACCGGGTACACCGGTGTGGAATTGCTGCGATTGCTGGCGGGACATCCGCAGGTGGAATTGCGCGCGGTCACCTCCCGTGGCGAGGCGGGTACCCCGGTGGCGGAGATGTTCCCCAACCTGCGCGGTCACCTCGACCTTGTGTTCACGGCGCCCGACCCCGCGACCCTCGGGGACTGTGATCTGGTGTTCTTCGCCACCCCCAACGGCATCGCCATGGAGATGACGCCGGCGCTGCTGGCGGACGGCGTGCGGGTCATCGACCTGGCGGCGGATTTCCGCCTGCGCGACCCGGCTGTCTGGGAACAGTGGTACGGTATGCCCCATGCCTGTCCCGAACTCCTGGAGGAAGCGGTCTATGGCCTGCCCGAGGTGAACCGGGCGGCGGTGGCCGAGGCACGCCTGGTCGCCAATCCCGGCTGTTATCCCACCGCCGTGCAGCTGGGCTTCCTGCCCCTGGTGGAACAGGGCCTGATCGCACCCGAAAGCCTGATCGCCGACGCCAAATCGGGCGTCAGCGGGGCGGGCCGCAAGGCCAGCGTGGGTTCCCTGCTGTGCGAGGCCAGCGAGAGTTTCAAGGCCTACGCCGTGCCCGGGCACCGTCACCTGCCGGAGATCCGCCAGGGCCTGGAGCGGGCCGCGGGGCGGGCCGTGGGCCTTACCTTCGTGCCCCACCTCACCCCGATGATCCGCGGCATCCATGCCACCCTGTATGGTCGTCTGCGGGATCCCGGCGTCGACCTGCAGGCCCTGTTCGAGGCACGGTACGTCGCCGAGCCCTTCGTCGATGTGTTGCCGGCCGGCGGTCACCCGGAGACCCGCAGCGTGAAGGGCGCCAATCACTGTCGCATGGCCGTGCACCGGCCCCAGAACGGTGACACGGTGGTGGTGCTGGCGGTGATCGACAATCTGGTCAAGGGCGCTGCCGGCCAGGCCATGCAGAACATGAACATCATGTTCGGCTTCCCCGAAACCGCCGGGCTGGAGGGCATTGCCCTGCTGCCCTGAACCCTGTCCAAACTGTGTCCCGTGACGCAGTTTGCCGACCCGAAGGCCCCTATTCTTGGAAACCGGTTCACAACGGATCCTGATCTACCGCCCCGCCCAGCTGTGGATCGCGCTGGCGGTACTCGTGCTGGTATTGGCCGCCGCGGGCGGCTGGCTGTACCAGCGGGGGGTGCAGCAGGGCTTCGAGGATGCGGGGCGCCTGGAGCAGGAACGGCCGCAGCTGCTGGCCGAGATCGAAAAACTGCATCAGGAAAAGCGCCAGCTGGCCGATCAACTGGCCGTACTGGAACGCGCCGGCCAGATCGACCGCCAGGCCAGCCTGGAGGTCCGCCAGAGTCTCGGCGAGCTGCAGGAGGAATTGGCAGGCCTGCGCGAGGAGCTGGCCTTCTACCAGGGCATCATGTCGCCGGGCGACGTGGAACCGGGCATCCGGGTGCAGAAGCTCTACTGGGAGCCGGTATCGGCCGAGGGGCTGTTCCGCTATGACCTGACCCTGGTGCAGGTCAGGCGCAACGATCGCCTGGTGCAGGGTGTTGTACACTTGAGTCTCGAGGGTGAACTGGATGGTCACTCGGTGACCCTGACCCTGGCCGAGATGACCGAGCCCGCGGTGGAAAACCTGGCGTTCCGGTTTCGCTATTTCCAGCACTTCGAAGGCGAGGTGCGGATTCCGCACCGCTTCCGGCCCCGCACCGTGCATTTGCGGGTGGAGCCGACGGGACGGGGAGCACCGTCCCGGGTGGAGCGGAGCTACGACTGGCCGGCCTGACATTGGGCTGGCAGGGACCGCACAAGCCGGTCTCCACACCCTTTTGCGGGTGTCGGCCGCATGGACGCGGCCGTCAAGCCTACAGGGATGTATTCACGGCGTCCCGCAAAAGGGTGTGGAGACCGGCTTGTGCCACTGACGTACGAGGAGGGATACCATGTGGGGTAATGCCAAGAAACACAAGTCCGCCCGGATCGACACCATCATCGGGCAGCACACGGTTCTGGAAGGCGACATCCATTTCACCGGCGGCCTGCACGTGGACGGCAAGGTCAAGGGCAATGTCATCGCCGATGGCGGTAGCGACGCCGTGCTCACCCTGAGCGAACAGGGCAGTATCGAGGGCGAGGTGCGGGTGCCCGACGTGATGCTCAACGGTACGGTGCGGGGTGATGTACACGCCACGGAACGGGTCGAACTGGCCGCCCGGGCGCGGGTCACCGGCAATGTCTATTATCACCTGATCGAGATGGCAATGGGCGCCGAGGTCAATGGCAACCTGGTGCATCGGGGCCAGGAGGCGGCCCGGCCGGTGCTGAAGGAAGTGGCGCCAAAACCGGCCTCCGAGGTCAAGGCCCGGCCCCTGGAGAATTCTTGACTGTATTAGTCAGGAAAGAGATAATGGCCCGAACCGAATTCCGGATTTCCCTAGTATCGGAGAGAGAATATGAGCAATAGCGCAGCGGCAACGACGGAAATGGAAGCCCCACTGGTCTTCACCGAAGCGGCGGCCACGAAGGTCAAGAGCCTGATCGAGGAAGAAGGCAATCCTGAGCTCATGCTGCGGGTGTTCATCACCGGCGGTGGCTGTTCCGGTTTCCAGTACGGCTTCACGTTTGACGAAAGCATCAACGACGGTGATACCTCCGTGGAAAAATGCGGCGTCAAGTTGTTGATCGACCCCATGAGCTTTCAGTACCTGAGCGGCGCGGAGATCGACTACAAGGAAGACCTGGAAGGCGCCCAGTTCGTCATCCGCAATCCCAATGCCACCACCACCTGTGGTTGTGGTTCCTCCTTCTCTGCCTGATTCCTTCGGCAGCGGACTCAAAAAAGGCGCCTTCGGGCGCCTTTTTTGTCAGGCCGGGTAGATCCCCCCCAGCACCGCGGGGCTGGCGGCACCCGTGACCGCCGGCAGATTGCCGGGCTTGCCTTCCAGGGTCTGTTGCGCCAACCAGGCGAAGGCCTGGGCCTCCACACCGTCCGGGTCCAGGCCCAGGGCAGCGGTGGTTTCCACCTGTACACCCGCAAGCAAGGACCGCAAACGCTGCAGCACATCCTCGTTGTGGGCGCCGCCACCGCACACCAGCAGTCGCTGCGTGCGCGGCGCCTGCTGACGAATGGCATCGGCCACGCTACGGGCGCTGTACTGGGCCAGGGTGGCCTGTACGTCCACGGGTGCCGGTTTCGTCTCCAGGCGTGCCAGTTGCTCTTCCAGCCAGGCCAGGGAAAATTCCTCGCGCCCGGTGCTCTTGGGCGCCGGGCGCGCCAGGTATTCGTGTTTCAGCAATTGTTTCAGCAGAGCCGGGTCCGGCGTGCCGGATGCGGCCCAGGCGCCGCCGGCGTCATAGTCCTGCTGGCGATGTTGCTGGCACCAGGCATCCAGCAGCACATTGGCCGGACCGGTGTCGAAGCCCGTTACCGGCGCACCGGCATCCCGGGGCAGTACGGTGATGTTGGCGATGCCACCCAGGTTCAGCACCACCCGGTCCTCCGTTTCCACGCGCAGACAGGCGTTGTGGAAGGCCGGTACCAGGGGGGCTCCCTGGCCACCCAGGGCCAGGTCGCGGCGTCGGAAGTCGGCCACCGTGGTGATGCCGGTGAGGGCGGCAATGCGGTTCGGGTCGCCGATCTGCAGGCTGAAGGGGTTGGGACCGTTGGGGCGATGGCGTACCGTCTGACCGTGACTGCCGATGGCGCGCACCTGGGTGGCAGGCAGGCGTGCCTGCTCCAGCAGGTCCAGTGCGGCACGGGCAAACTGGACCCCCAGTTCACTGTCGAGCCGGCCATAGTCGTCCAGGGAGAAGGCCTGGCGGTCTTCGGCCAGGTTCAGCAGCCGTTCGCGCAGGGCGCCCGGGTAGGGGTGATGGTGGTAGTGGATGCCGCGCGGTGGCGTTTCGCCGCCGTGCACCAGGGCGGCATCGATGCCGTCCATGCTGGTGCCGGAGATCAGGCCGATGTAGTAATCCGCCATGGTGCTTGCCGCTGGCGCGTGCCCCTGGGGCGCGCGGGATCAGGGCTCGAGGGCGGCCAGGGCCAGCTGCTTGCGGGTTTCCAGCTGGGCGAGCAGGGTCCGGGCGGCGGCCATGAAGTCATCCTTGTACTCGGCACGGATCGGAGAGGCATCGGGCAGGGCCACGGTGAGAGGATTGCGATGCGCGCCGTTGACCAGGAATTCGTAGTGCAGATGCGGACCGGTGGCCAGGCCGCTGCTGCCGATATAGCCGATCACGTCCCCCTGCTGCACCCGGCTGCCCACGCGCAGGCCCTTGGCGTAGCGGGACATATGGGCGTAGAGGGTGGAGTACTGGCTGCCGTGCTGGAGGATGACGGTGCGGCCATAACCACCCTTGTTGCCCACATGTACCACCTTGGCGGCGCCGGTGGCCATGATGGGGGTGCCGGTGGGTGCCGCATAATCCACGCCCCGATGGGCGCGTATGGTGTTCAGCACCGGGTGGCGGCGCTTCAGATTGAACTTGGAGCTGATCCGCGAGAAGGATACTGGGCTGCGCAGGAAGGCCTTGCGCATGCTCTTGCCTTCGGGGGTGTAGTAGTCCGTGGTGCCGCTGGCGTCGGTGTAGCGCACGGCCTGGTAACGACGCCCCTGGTTGATGAACTCGGCGGCCAGGATGTGACCGTGGCCGATGAATTCCCCGTTCAGGTAGCGGTCCTCGTAGATGACCGAAAAGGAGTCCCCCTCGCGGATGTCGAGCGCGAAGTCGATGTCGTAGCCGAAGATGCCGGCCAGGGCCATGGTGAGGTTGTCACTCAGGCCGGCCTTTTGCGCGGACAGGAACAGGGAACTGTCGATGGTGCCGATGGCGTGGGCAATTTCCGCTTCCGGTGTATGGGTCAGCCGCTCGACCTGGAAACCCTCGTTCACACGCTGGACCACGACCTCGTCCAGAGGATTGATGCGATAGCGCAGAGCGAGCAGGCCCTGCTCGGCGTCGAGCTGGTATTCCAGGGTGTCGCCGGGATGGATGCGGGTCAGGATCTTGGTGTCACCACCCAGGCTCATGATGTCGTGGAGGGTGCGGGCACCGAGGGATTCACGACTGAAGATACGTGCCAGGCTGTCGCCGGACTGCACCTTGACCGCGATCCATTCGGCAGCCACAGCGTCGGGTGCGGGCGTTGCCGGACTGGCGGCCGCCATTTCCGCGGCGGGATCCACCTCCATATCATCGGCCTCGGGTGCCGCCGGGAGGACGGATTCCGGCAGGACCAGCGCCAGGGTTTCCCGTGGTTCCGCGGATTCGTATGGTTCCTGGGGCGCCGCCACGCCGCGGTGATCGCTGGCGAGGCTGAAAAACGAGGCGATTATGATGGGAATGGCCGCCAGGCCAAGCCAATAATGATGGCGGGACCGGGGCGCGCCATCATCCAGATGGAGGTGGCGGACGTCTCGTTGGGTGAGGTTTTGATAATCCACGGAATTTCCCTATAAATCGTTTGGGGTACGGTACTCGCGCGTGGCGCCAAAATCAACCAGGCGCGAGGGTAATGAACTGATTTCCAAGCAGGAAGCTTGCCAGCTTCGCTGCCTTGCCGCGCCCTTGCATCCTGTATCGGCCGATTGCTGTGATAACCTTTGCGGGTTTTTGTGAGATCAGCCCGGTTTCCGGACCCTGCCCCCTTGAGTTTCTGGAGTGCAAAGCAATATGTCAGTCGAACAGGACCTGGATATCATCGCCCGCGGCGCCGACGAAATCCTCGTTGAATCCGAGCTGGTGGAAAAGCTCAAGCAGGGGCGCCCGCTACGGATCAAGGCCGGGTTCGATCCCACTGCCCCGGACCTGCATCTGGGTCATACGGTGCTGATCAACAAACTGCGCCAATTCCAGGACCTTGGTCACGAGGTCATGTTCCTCATCGGCGATTTCACCGGCATGATCGGCGACCCCACGGGCAAGAACGTGACCCGCAAGCCCCTGACCCGTGACGAGGTGATCGAGAACGCCAGGACCTACGAGCAGCAGATCTTCAAGATCCTCGATGCGGAACGTACCCTGGTGATGTTCAATTCCAGCTGGATGAACGCCATGTCCCCCGTGGATCTGATCCAGCTGGCGGCGAAGCACACGGTGGCGCGCATGCTGGAGCGGGATGATTTCCAGAAGCGCTACAGTGCCGGACAGCCCATTGCCATACACGAATTCCTCTATCCCCTGATCCAGGGCTACGACTCCGTGGCCATGAAGGCCGACGTGGAACTGGGCGGCACGGATCAGAAGTTCAACCTGCTGGTGGGGCGCGAACTGCAGAAACACTACGGCCAGCCCCCACAGGTGGTACTGACCATGCCCATCCTGGAAGGATTGGACGGGGTGCAGAAGATGTCCAAGTCGCTGGGTAACTACATCGGCATCCATGAGCCGCCTGAAGAGATGTTCGGCAAGCTCATGTCCATTTCCGATGATCTGATGTGGCGCTATTTCGAATTGCTCAGCTTCCGGCCGGCCGGCGAGGTCGCGGGCTTCCGGCAGCAGGTTGCGGAAGGTACCAACCCACGCGACATCAAGTTCCGCCTGGGCGAAGAGATCGTGGCCCGTTTCCACGACGCGGCGGCCGCGACCCGGGCCCGTGAAACCTTTATTGCCCGCTTCCAGAAGGGCGCCCTGCCGGAGGACATGCCGGAGTTGCAGGTCCGGGCACCGGACGGGACCCTGGCGCTGGCCAACCTGCTCAAGGAGGCCGGGCTGACCGGCAGTACCTCCGAGGCCCTGCGCCTGGTTCGCCAGGGTGCCGTGCGCATCGACGGCGAACGGGTCGAGGACGCGGGCCTGATCCTGGCCGTGGGCGCCAGCCACGTGGTCCAGGTGGGCAAGCGCCGGTTTGCCCGGATCACGCTCGGCAGCTGACGTCCCCGGCATGTGCTAGCCTTTGTCCGGAATACATCATCCGGGCATGATCCCGGCCAGGGACAGGGAGGGTGGATGGATAACAGATCGATTCTGCTGATCGAGGACAACCCCGACGACGAGGCGCTCACCCTGCGGGCGCTACAGAAGAACAATATCCTCAATAAGGTGGTGGTGGCCCGGGATGGGGCGGAGGCCCTCGATTACCTGTTCTGCCGGGGTGCATACGCGCAACGCGATCCCCTGGACCTGCCGGAGCTGGTGCTGCTGGACCTGAAGCTCCCCAAGGTGGATGGCCTGGAAGTGCTCAAACAGCTGCGCGCGGCCCAGGAAACCCGCCGCCTGCCCGTGGTGATCCTGACCTCCTCCAATGAACAGCGCGACATCGTCGCGGGCTATGACCTGGGCGCCAACAGCTATATACGCAAGCCGGTGGACTTCACCCAGTTTACCGAGGCGGTACGGCAGCTGGGTGTCTACTGGCTGGTGCTGAACGTGCCGCCGCACTCCCCGCGGGGCGCCTAGCCAGCCTGGCGGGCGTGTGCTGGCATGGCTTCGGTGGCGGAACCCCCTGTTTTTCTAGCCATTAATCACGGGCGCGGTTTTTTTGTAATTATTGTGTAAAACCGGTTGACGGCATCAAGGGGCTGCGTATAATGCGCGCTTCCTCACCGGGGCACAGGGTTCAACGAACCGCACCGGCAAGGTCGTCAACCAGAGTTGTTGACGCGTCAGACGGAACCGCTATAATGGTCCGTCTCGGTCGACCCTAAGTCGGCCCGCTCTTTAACAAACAAGATTAGGTAATTTGTGTGGGTGCTTGCGTCGAAGGATTGCTTCGCAATCAATTTTCGATGTAAGCATTTAACTCAAGA
Source organism: Gammaproteobacteria bacterium (assembly GCA_026197075.1). Classification (GTDB taxonomy): domain Bacteria; phylum Pseudomonadota; class Gammaproteobacteria; order DSM-19610; family DSM-19610; genus JAIVHA01. Next base: position 8,691 of record JAPHQV010000023.1, read on the forward strand.
AATTCCGAGTTTTTTGCAAGCGTCGAGCCAAAGATTTGTCGCCTCAAGCGACAGTTCAAACTGAAACTGAAGAGTTTGATCCTGGCTCAGATTGAACGCTGGCGGCATGCCTAACACATGCAAGTCGAACGGTAACAGGCCTTCGGGCGCTGACGAGTGGCGGACGGGTGAGTAACGCGTGGGAATCTGCCTAGTAGTGGGGGACAACCTGGGGAAACTCAGGCTAATACCGCATACGCCCTACGGGGGAAAGCAGGGGATCTTCGGACCTTGCGCTATTAGATGAGCCTGCGTCGGATTAGCTTGTTGGTGGGGTAAAGGCCTACCAAGGCGACGATCCGTAGCTGGTTTGAGAGGACGATCAGCCACACTGGGACTGAGACACGGCCCAGACTCCTACGGGAGGCAGCAGTGGGGAATATTGGACAATGGGGGCAACCCTGATCCAG
>JAPHQV010000034.1 GCA_026197075.1 Gammaproteobacteria bacterium
GCCAAGAAGAAGGCTGCCAAGAAAAAGGTAGCCAAGAAGAAGGTTGCCAAAAAGAAAGTCGCGAAGAAAAAGGCCGCCAAGAAGAAGGTAGCCAAGAAGAAGACCGCCAAGAAGAAGACTGCCCGCCGGTAGTCTTCGGACTGGTAAAATCACTGACTAATCAGTCAGTTAAAAGGCCCGCCTCTGGCGGGCCTTTTTTATGCCCGGCCTCCCGCGATGCCCCGGAAAACGTCTCTCTCCAGCGCCGGACTGCCGTGCGGACCGGCCTTGTTTTGCGCATAATGACCCCCTTCAGGAACTGCCGGAGAACCCCCATGCCCTCATTCGATGTCGTCTGCGAGATCGACCTGCACGAAGTCAGCAATGCCGTCGACCAGGCCAACCGCGAGGTGAGCACCCGTTTCGACTTCAAGGGCAGCAGCGCCCGGGTGGAGCAGAAGGAGGCGGAGCTGACCCTGCACGCGGACAACGAGTTTCAGCTCGGTCAGGTCAAGGACATCCTGCATACCAAACTGGCCAAGCGCCAGGTGGACATCCAGGCCCTGGAGGAAGGCAAGCTGGAGCAGAATATCAGCGCCGCGCGCCAGGTGCTGACCGTACGCCAGGGGATCGACACGGACACCGCGCGCAAGGTGGTGAAGCAGGTCAAGGATGCCAAGATCAAGGTGCAGGCCGCCATCCAGGGCGACAAGGTGCGGATCACGGGCAAGAAGCGCGATGACCTGCAACAGGCCATCGCCCTGCTGCGCCAGGCCGATGTGGGCCTGCCGCTGCAGTACAACAATTTCCGGGACTAGACTCCGGTCCCGCCTGGCGGGCCGCTACAAACGCCGGAACACCAGGCAGGCGTTGGTGCCGCCGAAGCCGAAGCTGTTGGACATCACCGTATTGATGGCGGCCCCCTCCTGGCGACTGCGGAGGATGGGGAACCCCTCGGCGGCGGGATCCAGCTCGGTGATATTGGCCGACTCGGCCAGGAAGCCCTTGTGCATCATGAGCAGGGAATAGATGGCCTCGTGCACCCCGGCCGCGCCCAGGGCATGGCCGGTCAGGGACTTGGTGGAACCGATGAAGGGGGCCTGGTCGCCGAACACCTCGCGGATGGCGCCCAGTTCCTTGAGGTCGCCCACTGGCGTACTGGTGCCGTGGGCATTGATATAGTCGATGGGGGTGTCGACGGTGGCCATGGCCTGCTGCATGCAGCGCACCGCACCCTCGCCCGAGGGCGCCACCATGTCATAGCCGTCTGAGGTGGCCCCGTAGCCCACCAGTTCGGCATGGATGCGGGCCCCGCGTCGCCGGGCATGCTCCAGTTCCTCCAGCACCAGCACCCCGCCACCACCGGAGATGACGAAGCCATCGCGGGTCACGTCATAGGCGCGGGAGGCGGTGGTCGGGCTGTCGTTGTACTTGCTGGACAGGGCACCCATGGCATCGAACAGCAGGGTCATGCTCCAGTGCACCTCTTCCCCGCCACCGGCGAACACCATGTCCTGCTTGCCGAGCTGGATCTGCTCCATGGCGTTGCCGATGCAGTGGGCGCTGGTGGAACAGGCGGAGCTGATGGAGTAATTCACACCCTTGATCTTGAAGGGGGTGGCCAGGCAGGCGGAATTGGTGCTGGACATGGTGCGCGGCACCATGAAGGGCCCCACCTTGCGGGCTCCCTTCTCGCGCAACAGGTCCACCGCCAGGGTCACGTTGGCGGTGGAAGCGCCGCCAGAGCCCATGATCAAGCCGATGCGCGGATCGGAGATCTCGGCCTCCGTGAGGCCCGCGTCGGCGATGGCCTCCTTCATGGCGATGTAGTTGAAGGCCGCGCTGTCGCCCATGAAGCGGCGCAGCTTGCGGTCGATGAATTCATCCGGGTTCAGCTTGATGGAGCCGTCCACATGGCTGCGGAAGCCCAGTTCCGCATAGGTATCATTGAAGGTGATGCCGGAACGGGCGTCCCACAGGGAACCGGCCACCTCCTGCTGATTGTTGCCGATGCTGGAGACGATGCCCATACCGGTGACGACGACACGACGCATAACCAAACCCTAGAAATCGTCCGTTGAGGTGAACAGACCCACGCGCAGGCCCTTGGCACTGTAGATCTCGCGACCGTCCACCTCCATGGTGGCGTCGGCGATGCCCATGTAGAGCTTGCGCTGGATCACGCGCTTGAGATCGATGCGGTAGGTGACCAGCTTGTTCTTCGGGGTCACCTGGCCGGTGAACTTCACTTCCCCGGAACCCAGGGCACGACCGCGACCGGGACCGCCGATCCAGCCCAGGAAGAAGCCGATCAGCTGCCACATGGCATCCAGCCCCAGGCAACCCGGCATGACCGGATCGGACTCGAAATGACAGTCGAAGAACCAGAGCTCCGGGTTGATGTCCAGCTCGGCGATGATCTGCCCCTTGCCGGCGCTGCCGCCCGTGTCGCTGATATGGGTGATGCGATCGAACATGAGCATGGGTGGCAGCGGCAACCGGGCATTGCCGGGGCCGAACAGTTCACCATGGCCACATTGCAGAAGTTCATCGCGGGAAAACTGCTCTTGTCTGGACATGCGTTTGAAGATTGCCTGTGTGTGGGGCGCCGGTAACCGACACTCTAGGCGGGTGGCCCGGTGAGCGCCTTGCGCTGGATCAAATCATAAGGGCCGTATTCTAGTCGAGTCCCTGCCGCGGAGAAAGGAAATCTGGCAAATGCCTATAGAAATCATCATGAAAACAGCCGAAAGCCGGGGCTTTCCCGGCCCCGGCAGCCGGCTTGATTTGGCCGTGTGCCTGCTCCATCATCCCCATCTGCCGATTTTCCGGCGCCCTACCCCGGGAACCCATCAAGGAGTTATCAGAGTGACGGAACTCTCCTTTGGCGTGCGCGCCGCCCAGTTGCTGGACCAGATCCTCGAGCAGTTGGAGGCCATCGATGCCCTCGAAGACCTGGAAATGGACCTTGTCGACGGCGTGCTGACCGTGACCTTCGACGACGGTGGCAAGATCATCATCAACCGCCAGGAAGCGACGGAGCAGATCTGGGTCGCCTCGCCACTGGGTCCTGCCCACTTCAACTTTGATGCCACGGAGAACCAGTGGGTAAACGACCGTAGCGGCGAAAGCCTGGTCGGCACCCTGGAACGCGCCTTCAGCGAAAAGATGCGCGAGGAGATCGAACTGGAAGGCGGGTTCTAGCATTGTCGGGCTTCAGCCCGACAAACGGCTCGACGCCTGCACCGCCTCCCAGGCCTTGTCGATCCGCTCCGGCGACACCTTCATGGAGGTCTTCAGTTCCTGGGCGAACAGAGACACCCGCAGCTCCTCCACCAGCCAACGGTATTCCACCAGCGCCGGTGAAGGACACTCGAATTTCACCAGGGCCGCGAAGGCACTCCGATAGCGTTCCACCCGCGGGGCGAGCAAGCGTGCCTGCTGGCGATCGCGATCCAGGTTGCGGGGCAGCTTCTCCCAGCGCAGTCGCATGGCCTTGAGGAAGCGCGCCAGCTGCGGCAGCCAGGCATAGGGCGTGGCGGCCACGAAACCGGGGTACACCAGTTCATCCAGTTGCGCACGCAGCTCCGCCGCCGTTTCCAGCCAGGCCGGCTGGAGAGTGCCCTTGAGCATCCGGCTCACCAGGTGATATTCCTCCAGCGCCGGGGCCAACCAGGCGCAGATTTCATTGGCAGTGGCCAGCAGGCGTCCTTCACCCTTCCGTGCGCTGGCCAGGAATGCCTCCTGCGTGCGTGGAGTTTCCTCCTCCGCCAGGAAGGCCTGCTGCAGCGCCGCCTGCAGGATGTCTTCCTTCAACTGGGCGCAACTGCCCAAGGGCGCGTAGCGCAGGCACAGGGCGTCGATACCCGGCAGGTGGCGCTGCACCTCCTTGACCGTGCGCGCGCAGTGGCGGCGCAACAGTGCCAGCACACCGGCACGATGGCGCCAGGCGGCTTCGCGGGGCGTATCGAACAGGCGCAGGTCGACAGCCTCCTTGCCCACTGCCAGCGCCGGGTAGCCGCACACCTGTACCCCGGCCTGGTCCAGACGCACGAACTCCGGCAGGTCACCGCAATCCCATTCGCTCAGACCGCGGCGTTCCCAGCGATTGTCCGGCAAGGACCGGAAGCTCGCCCGTGCCTGGCTGGCGCATTGCTGCTGCAGGGCCGGCAGGTCCCGCCCCGCGGCCAGCGTCTTGCCTTGTGAGTCCACCACCTCGAAGCGGGTGAACAGGTGCGCCGGCAAGGATTCCGGTCGGAATGACGCGACCTCCAGGGAAACGCCGCTCATGGCCGCGAGCCGTTCCACCAGGGCCTCGAGCAGGGAATGCGAGCCCGGCCGTAATGCCTCCCGACAGGCACGGGCATACTCGGGCACCGGCACGAAATGGCGTCGCTGCTGCTTGGGCAGGCTCTTGATGAGCAGGGTGAGCTTTTCCTCCAGCAGGCCCGGCACCAGCCACTCGAAGAACTCGGGGCGCAGCTGGTTCAGGGCCGCCAGTGGCACCGTCACCGTCATGCCGTCGTCCTCCTCGCCCGGTTCGAAGCGATAGCGCACCGGCAGCCGCAGACCCTGCCATTCCAGCTCGGCGGGAAACTGGCGGACATCGACCGCCTCCTCCTGTGCCAGCAATTCCTCCCGCGCGAAGTAGAGGCAACGCGGGTCCGCGCGCTCCGCCTGCCTGCGCCAGCGTTCGAAGGCCACCTTGTCGTGGATATCGGCGGGCAGACGCGCGTCATAGAAGGCGTACAGCTCGTCCTCGCTCACCAGCAGGTCGCGGCGCCGCGCCCGTGCCTCCAGTTCCAGCACCTCGGCCACCAGGGCCCGGTTGTGGGCCATGAAGCGCCCCGGGGTCTCGAGCTGGCCCGCCACCAGGGCCTCGCGGATGAACAATTCGCGGGACAACACCGGGTCGATGGGGCCGTAGTTCACGCGCCGCTGGGTGACGATGGGCAGGCCATAGAGGGTCACCCGCTCGCGCGCCACCACCTGGCCGGCCTTTTTCTCCCAGTGCGGTTCTCCATGACTGCGTTTCACCAATCCCGGCGCCAGCGGCTCCACCCAGCGCGGCTCGATCGCCGCCAGGGTGCGCGCATAGCGCTTGCCGGTTTCCACCAGCTCGGCCGCCATGATCCACTGGGGGCGCTTTTTCACCAGCACCGAACCGGGAAACAGCTCCAGTTTGAGGTTGCGCGCGCCCGTGTATTCGCGTTCCGCCGTCTTCATGGCGATATTGCCCAGCAGGCCGCTCAGCAGGGCACGGTGGATGGCATCCGGCTCCGCCTCCTCCTGGTTGAGACGCAGGCCCATGTCCGTCACCAGGCGCTGCAACTGGCGCTCCACTTCGTGCCACTCGCGCATGCGCACGTAGGAAACGAAGTGCTGCTGGCACCACTTGCGCAGTTTGTTCTGGGACAGGTGGCGGGCCTGTTCGTGGTAGGCGTTCCACAGGTTCAGGTAGCCGAGGAAATCCGACTGCGGGGCCGCGAACAGGCGGTGCTTCTCGTCGGCCGCCTGGGCCTTGTCCAGGGGCCGCTCGCGCGGGTCCTGGGCCGCAAGGGCGGCGGCGATGACCAGCACTTCCCGCAGGCACAGCTCCTCGCGCGCCGCCAGGATCATACGCCCGATGCGCGGGTCGACCGGCAGCCGCGCCAGCTGGCGGCCCCGCTCCGTGAGCCGCTGGCGTTCATCCACGGCACCCAGTTCCTGCAGCAGCTTGAAACCGTCGCGCACGAAACGGGGATCGGGCGCTTCCACGAAGGGAAAGTCCTCCACGGCACCGAGCCCGAGGGCGCTCATCTGCAGGATCACCGCCGCCAGGTTGGTGCGCAGGATCTCGGGCTCGGTGAAGGCCGGGCGCGCAGCGAAATCCTCCTCGCTGTAGAGACGGATGCAGATGCCCGCCGCCACGCGACCGCAGCGGCCGGCGCGCTGATCGGCGGCGGCCCGGGAGATCTTCTCGATGGGCAGGCGCTGCACCTTGCTGCGGTAGCTGTAGCGACTGAGACGCGCCAGGCCCGTGTCCACCACGTAGCGGATGCCCGGTACCGTGAGCGAGGTCTCCGCCACGTTGGTGGCCAGCACGATGCGGCGCCCCCGGTGGGGCTTGAACACCGCCTGCTGTTGAGCGGCGGACAGGCGCGCGTACAGGGGCAGCACCTCGGTGTGGGGCGGGTGATGCTTGCGCAACAGCTCCGCCGCCTCGCGGATGTCGCGCTCGCCGGACAGGAACACCAGCACATCGCCATCGCCTTCCAGCGCCAGCTCGTCCACGGCATCGAGCAGTGCCTGGCCGCGGTCGCGGTCCTGATCATCCTCGTCATCGCCCCGCAGAGGCCGGTAGCGGAGTTCTACCGGGTAGGTGCGACCGGACACCTCGATCACCGGCGCGTTGCTGAAATGGCGCGAGAAACGCTCTGGATCGATGGTAGCGGAGGTGATGATGAGCTTCAGGTCGGGACGGCGCGGCAGCAGCTGCTTGAGATAGCCGAGCAGGAAATCGACATTGAGACTGCGCTCGTGGGCCTCGTCGATGATCAGGGTGTCGTACTGCAACAGGTCAGGATCGCCCTGGGTCTCCGCCAGCAGGATGCCGTCGGTCATGATCTTCAGGAAGGTCTGCTCGCCCACCTGGTCATGGAAGCGCATCTTGCAGCCCACCGCCTGGCCGACGCGGGCGTGCAGTTCCTCCGCCACCCTTGCCGCCAGGCTGCGCGCGGCGATACGCCGTGGCTGGGTGTGGCCGATGAGGCCATCGACGCCACGACCCAGTTCCAGGCAGATCTTGGGCAGCTGGGTGGTCTTGCCGGAGCCGGTCTCGCCGCAGACGATGATCACCGGATGGGCGGCGATGGCGGCGCGCAGTTCCGCGCGACGCGCCACCACCGGAAGGTCGAGGACGTACTCCGGGGAGGGCAGCGCCGCCAGACGGGACGCGCGCCGGGCCGAGGCCGCCTCCAGGTCACGGGCGAGGTCGCGCAGGCCACGATCGACGGGCTTGGCGGCGCGGGCACGCCGCCGCAGGCCCTGCCAGCGCTTGCGCAGCCCCGGCCGCAACTGCAGCGGGCACAGGTCGATGAGCGGCTCGAGTCGGTCCAGTTCAGCGACGGGCATACAGAGCGGAACCTTCGGAGGAAACGGCCATTCTAACATTGGCGACCCGCGGCGAGCCCGCTCCCGCTGGTGGCCGGTCACCGGGCTGCCGTACAATCATGCCCTCATCACCTGAACGAGTTGCTCATCATGACTGCCAACCTTTCCCGCGTCCCTCTCCTGTCCGCCCTGTTCTGGCTCGCCCTCCTGGGCCTGGCGCTGCCCCTCTCGGCGGGCGCGGCGGACGATCTGTTCGGCGAACCCAAGCACAAGGTGATCTATCAGCTCAACAAGGCCGACCCGGAGTACATGGAAAGCGTGCTGTTCTCCGTCGGGGAGATGCTGCGCAAGTACGGTGATGATATCCACATCGTGGTCACCGCCATCGGCCCCGGGTTGCACCTGCTGGGCAAGCTGCCGGAACGACCGGTGCCCGGGATTCTGCAGGAACGGGCCTCGAGCCTGGCCATGTACGGGGTGGAGTTCCATGCCTGTGGCAACACCATGACCACCTTGTCCTGGAGCGAGGACGACCTGCTCGACTTCGCCACCGTGGTCCCCATCGGGGCCGATGACCTTATGCTGTACCAGGAAAAAGGTTATGCCTACATAAGCTGGTAGGCTATTTCCCCGCTTTGGATTCCGGCGCTATACTCGGCCGGTCAGTAATCATAAAAAGAATTTATTGCTGTTACGCGCAACCACCACCAAAGTGAGGCTTATGAAGATTCACATTCTCCCCCGTATGGTCGTACTCGGTCTGAGCCTGTCCCTCGGAGGCACCGCCCTCGCGGCGGGTGATCCCGTGGCCGGACAGGCCAAGGCCACCACCTGTCTCGGCTGCCATGGTGTGCCGGGCTATACCAATGCCTACCCCACCTACCGGGTACCCAAGCTGGGCGGCCAGCACGCCCAGTACCTGGTGGCCGCCATGCAGGCCTACAAGAGCGGGCAGCGCGGTCATGACACCATGCACGCCCAGATCAGCAGCCTGAGCGAGCAGGACATGGAAGACATCGCGGCCTGGTTCTCCGGCCCGCGCGACTAACCCATCCATCGACCGCATTGGGGAACGACATGAAGCAACTGAACATCCTTATTCTCTCCCTCGGACTGGCCACCCTGTCGGGCCAATGCCTGGCCGCGGGTGATCCCGCCGCCGGCCAGACCAAGTCGGCCACCTGTGTCGCCTGCCATGGTGCCGACGGCAACAGCAGCGATCCACAATATCCGCGCCTCGCCGGCCAGTATGCGGATTACCTGCAACAGGCACTGAAGTCCTACCAGGACGGCAGCCGTCAAAATGCCATCATGAGCGGTTTTGCCTCCGGGCTCAGCGCCCAGGACATCCAGGACCTGGCGGCCTATTACGCCGCGCAAGAAGGCCTGTACGTAACGGCGATCAGCCGCGCCCTCAAGTAATGCCACAGGGCGGGACGACATCCGTCGTCCCGCCTTCCCTGGTTGCTCGCTAGAGGGGATGCCGAGCGCCGGATCCCATCAGCCGGGCGGTGACCATGGCCACCGTCATGCCTTCGGCATCCAGCAGCTCGGGGATCATCCGGTAGGTATCCAGCAATCGAGCCGGCACACGCTGGGCGGCGCTTTCCAGACGGGCACGCGTGGCTTCATGCAGTCGCTGGTGCACCAGTAACTGGGGTGCCAGGGAATCATGGAAGGCGCGCACCAGTTCAGATTGCCATTCCTCCGGCCAGGCCGCCTCGTCCACCAGCAGTTCAGGGAAATGTTCCACCGCAAGACGACGTCCTTCCAGGACCGGATCCAGCCGCAGGCCATCGAGCCCCGTCCCCGTTCCATCCTCATGGCGCAGGAACCATTGCGTGCTCGGCTGCGGGAACGAGGCAGGAAGGTCACCTGGAAATGGGCACGACCCGGCATGAAGGGTCGCCAGGTGGGGTCGGTCACCGGTTCGCGCTCATGCTCCCAGAAGCAGGTTCTCAGCAAGGCCAACGGCATGGCGCTCTCCCGGTGCAGCAGCCAGAGTTCATAGCGATCCGCCTGTGGGAACGGCAGCGTCGGTCGATTGTGAATGGCCTCCAGCAAGGCATCCTTGGGCAGGAGTTCGAAACCACAGTGATGGCTGGCTTCGGAAGCCGTCGCGAACTGCCCGGCATCGAACACGCGCCGCGGTTGCCAGCGCTCACCGGTGCTGGAATAGGCGCGCACGGCGCCGGCATCGATCACCTGGATCATCCCGAGGTAGGGATTCACCCGGCGCAAGGCGTAATAATGAATCATGAAACCTGCACGGAAACTGGGCTATAGTTGCTTTCCAGGACCACCACCCGAGCCGCGATGCCTACCACCAGCAACCCCCTGCTTGACAGCCTGCTATCCGGCCTCGATGAGAAGGCCAGCCAGTTCCTGTCCGAGTATGGCCGCAAGCGGCGCTTCCAGCCGGGTGAATTCCTGGCGCGGGAAGGTGATCCCTGCGAACAGGTATATATCATCCTGGACGGCACCGCCAGCATCCTCAAGGAAGATGCACGCCACAATAACAATGTCATCGCCCAGGTGAGCAAGGGCGCCATCATCGGGGAGATGGGCGTGTTCATGGACCTGCGCCGCTCCGCCAGCATCCGTGTCAACGACCCGCTGCTGGCCCTGGAGTTCCGCAAGGAAGACTTCGTCAATGCCCTGCTCAATTTCCCGGCCCTCACCGTGCGTCTGATGCGCTCCCTGTCCACCAAGCTGCGCGCCCTCAACGCGCGCCTCGTCGATACCCTGCAGCTGAACCATGCTCTGTACATGGGCACACGCCTGCTGGAGATGCTGCATGCAAACCCCGGCGTGACGGACGACCAGCCCGGCAGACCCCTGACCCTGCAGCTGGAACCCATCAGCCAGGAAAGCGGTCTGTCGCGCCTTGACCTGACCAATGCCTTGATTGAATTCACCCGCAACGACCTGATCTGGCAACTGCAGTTCAAGGAGGCCGATCGCGTGGAATTGCGCTGTGACCCGGAGAAGCTGCGGGACTTCCTGCATCGCATCACCCGACACGCCTGATCCGGGTAAGTCAGCGTGGGAATGCCGCCACGCCTGTTGTACGATGGATGTAAAGGTGACACCGGCAGAAAAGCGATCACAACCGTCTCATGAAACTGCTGACTTCCCTGCTGCGCGCCTCCCTCGACAGCCTGCGTGACCTCACACCCGTGGTGCTGGTGGTGGTGTTTTTCCAGTTCCTGGTCCTCCGCCAGCCACTACCCGACCACATGGGACTGGTCGACCTGGGGGTCGGCCTGGTCTATGTGGTGCTGGGTCTCACGCTCTTCGTCAAGGGACTGCAGCTGGGCCTGTTCCCCATCGGCGAGGACCTGGCCTATGCCTTCGCCCGCAAGGGCTCGCTCGCCTGGCTACTGTTGTTCTCCTTTGCCCTGGGCTTCGGCACCACGGTAGCGGAGCCGGCCCTGATTGCCGTGGCCAACAAGGCGGCCGAGGTGGTTGCGGCTGGAGGCATCATACCCAATGACATCGAGAATCAGTCCCGGTTCGCCTTCCAGTTGCGCATGGTGGTGGCAGTGTCAGTCGGCAGCGCCGTGGTGCTCGGCGTGTTGCGTATCTTCAAGGGCTGGCCCCTGCACTATCTCATCATCGCTGGATATGTAATTGTCCTGCTGATCACGACCGTGGCGCCCGAGGAGATCATCGGCATCGCCTATGACTCCGGCGGCGTGACCACCTCGACCATCACGGTTCCCCTCGTCACCGCCCTTGGCGTTGGCCTGGCCAGCTCCATCAAGGGCAGGAATCCCATGCTGGACGGTTTTGGCCTGATCGCTTTTGCCTCGGTTATGCCCATCATTTTCGTACTTGTATTTGGCCTGGTTCTGACCTGAAGGGTGCTCATGCAACTTCTCCAAACACTTTATTCAACCCTACTGGACGTATTGCCCATCGCAGCCATCATCTTCGGTTTCCAGTACCTTGTGATCCGCAGGAGAGTCACCCATCTGCCGCGCGTACTCAGTGGTTTCGGCATGGTCCTGCTGGGCCTGAGCCTGTTCCTGCTCGGACTGGAACAGGCCCTGTTTCCACTGGGGGAACTGATGGCGGTCCAGCTCGCCTCCCCTGCCTTCCTGCCGGAACTGGTGGATGGGGCGCAACGCCATTGGAGCGACTATTACTGGGTGTATCTTTTCGCCTTTGCCATTGGTGCCAGCACCACCATTGCCGAGCCTTCGCTGATCGCGGTCTCCATCAAGGCGGGGGAGATATCCGGCGGCACTATCGACCCCTTCATGCTGCGCATCGCCGTGGCGCTGGGCATGGCCTTCGGCATCACCCTCGGTGCCTGGCGTATCGTGACCGGCACCCCCCTCCACTGGCTGGTGATGGGGGCCTATGTACTGGTGATCTTGCAGACTCTGCGTTCGCCGAGGATGATCATACCGCTGGCCTTCGACTCCGGCGGCGTGACCACCTCCACCATCACCGTGCCCATCATCGCGGCGCTCGGGCTGGGACTGGCCTCCTCCATCGAGGGACGCAGCATCCTCCTGGACGGTTTCGGCATGATCGCCCTGGCCTGCCTCTTCCCCATCATCACGGTGATGGGCTATGCCCAGCTGGCCAACTGGCTGGAAACCCGTAAAAAACGTACAACGGAATAGCCCAAGGAGAGCATTATGCGTTTCAAACTGATTCTTGCCTTTGTCGAGGACAGCAAGACCGATGCCCTGCTGAATGCCGCCCGCGAGTCCGGCGCGACCGGCGCGACCGTGATCAACAATGCCCGTGGCGAGGGCCTGAAGAAGGCGCGCGGCATTTTCGGCATGGAGATCTACTCACAACGGGATGTCCTGCTGTTCCTGGTGGAAGAGCACCAGGCCCGCAAGATCCTGGAACGCATCGCCGAGGTCGGTGAATTCGACGATACGCCCGGCACCGGCATCGCCGTGCAACTGGATGTGGAGGATGCCCTCGGCGTCCAGCATCAGATCAAGACACTGGTCCACCAGATGGCAGACGAACTGTAAAGGGAGGGAAAACCATGAGCAGCAAAGAAGATATCCGGGTTCGCGATGTCATGCACCACGGCTACTGCCTGGTCGATGGGCTTACCACGGTAGCGGATGCCATCAAGCTGATGCACCAGGAAAACGCCCATGCCCTGATCATCAACAAACGCGACGAGCACGATGAATACGGCCTGGTTCTGGTGTCCGACATCGCCAAGAAGGTCATGGCGCCTAACCGCGCGCCGGATCGGGTCAATGTCTACGAGATCATGTCCAAGCCCGTGCTAGGCGTGAAGCCGGAGATGCAACTGCGTTTCTGTGCCCGCATGTTCCACCAGTTCGGTCTGACCATCGCACCGGTCATCGATGCCAGCGGGGAGATCCTGGGCCTGGTCAACTACGATGACCTGGTATTGCGCGGTCTGGCCGCCGACTGACAGGTTTCCTATCCCGCGCGCCCGTCCACCCGCGGCGTCCAGTAGATCACGCCATATCGAGCTGCCCAGGGGAGCAGGCATAACAGCCAGACGCCGGCCGCCAGCAGGTTGGTGGACAGGCCGGCTACCAGGCCCAGGCCGGGCAGCTCCGCCAGGATGCGCAACAGCGCCGCCAGGTTCACACCGGCAAACAGCCAGGCCGTGAAGACGTCCAGCCGCAGTTCGCGGCCCGAGTGGCCCAGGGTCACCCGCGTGGCCATGGCGATGGTCATGCCGGTGACGAAGCCGATGCCCAGGGCATGCAGGGGCGCCTGCCCCAGCGGTATGGACAGTGACAGCAACCGGGCCAGGTCCTGCAGCACGAACAGGGCCATGCCGATGGGCAGCCACAGGAAGGCGATGTGCAGCACCGCCAGCAGCGGCACCGCGAAGCTGCGCACCAGCCCCCAGCGCAGGCTCAGCCAGGCGCTGCCCAGCAACAGCGGGAGGTCGGCGAGCAGCAGCCAGGCCTCGGCCCCCAGGGCCGAGAGCAGCAGACGCAGGAAGGCGGCCGCCACCAGCAACTGCAGCAGGGGAAATGGCTGCACCCGTCGATAGGATTCCAGCACGCAGTCACTGAAGAAGGGCAGCATGCGGTGCGCCACCGTCAGCAGCAGCGGGACCAGGAAGCCCCACAGGCCGATCTGCATGGCCAGCGCATAAGCCATTGCGTTGTGCAGAACCAGCCCCACTCCATAGACCAGCATGCCGAGAGCCGCCATTCCCAGGTACAGGTTGAGCAGGGTCTCGTAACGCTTGTCCGCCGCCGGCGCCTCACGGTACACCCTCCACAGGGCGCGCAGTCCCAGCAGCCAGCCGGTCAGCAGCATGGCCACTCCCACTGCCATGAGCAGTCGATCCAGGAACAAACCCAGGTATAACACGGGCAGCGCCGCCAGCATCCACAGGAAGCTGCGTACGTAATCGGGTCGCGGCACCTCCCCGCCTCCCATCCAGCGCGGATAGGTGGTCATCAGGAAGCCGAAGATGAAGAAGGTAAACAGGGCATAGAGCATGAAAAAGCCATGCCCCCAGAGGCCCGGTACCTGCCAGGCGGGCGCGTTGAAGGCCGTGTAGCGCCCCAGCAGCTCCACGCCCCACAGCAGCAGGGTGAGTACCAGCTGCAAGGCGCCACCGAACATCATCATGCGGTGGGGTGCCGCCACGAAGACCTCGCGGCGACGATACGGTTCAGCGGGGTTCAATGGCTGGTTCCTTCCGAATAGCGGGTCTTGTTCCAGACGTTGTACTTGCCAGAGGGCTTGCGCATGGGCAGGCGCTTGACCTCTTCCAGGGTCTTCGCGTCGAACACCATCAGCGCCCCGTCCATCTCCCACAGGCTGACCAGGGCATGGCTGCCATCGCGGGTGAATTCCACGTGGGCCGCGGTCCTGCCCGGCTCGGGACGCAGGGTCTTGATGATCTCCAGGCTGCGCTTGTCGATCACGTGCATGGCGTCCTTGTGGGGGCCGAAGAAGACATCCACCCAGGCATAGGGTGAGTTTTCGTGGCTGCGCATGAAAAAGCCCGGTCCCAGGGTCTCGATGCGCCTGATGGTCTTCCAGGTCGTGAGGTCGATGACACTCACCTCACTCTTCTTCAGGTGGGGCGTGGCCAGCACCCGTCGGCCCTCATACTCGAAGGTGATGCCGGATCCGAGATGCGGCATACCATCCAGGTCCAGGTCATCCACCTTGCGCCCGGCATCCAGGTCCACCACCTGGCCGTTTTTGGCATTGCGCGCCGCGCCCATCAGGTGGCGGTATTCCGGATCGAAGAAAAAATCATCCAGGTAGTCGTCAAGGCGGATGCGCCGCAGGCTGAATTCGGGTGTACCGGAATCCGTGGCTTGCGGGTACTGGATCTCCCACACCTCGGTCAGATCCTTGAGGGCGGCAATGAAACTGTTGCGTGGCGGCGCGGTATAGACGGCGCTCACCCGTGAACTGTTACCCTCCTCGTCACGCACCGGGATCACCTGCAGGGGATCGAGGTTACGCCCATCCAGAATCACCAGGCTGTGGGGCAGGTAGTTGCCCACCAGCACGTAGCGCCCGTCGGGTGAAACCGCCAAGTTGCGGGTATTGATGCCGGCACGGATCTCCGCCACCGTCTTCAGGTTGTAGATGTCGAACTTGCTGATCCAGCCGTCACGCGAGGCGAAATAGACGTAGCGTCCGTCGGCGGAATACTTGGGCCCGCCGTGCAGGGCAAAACGGGTGGCAAAGCGATGAATCGGCTCGAACCGATCACCGTCCAGCAGGGTGGCATGGTTGTCACCCAGCTCCACCACGATGAACAGGTTCATCATATCTGCTTCGAATGCAGGCTTGTCCGGCAGGGAACCCGCAGGGTGAGGGACCAGCTGGCTGGCGCGCATGTCCTCCAGGGTCCAGTCGGGCATCTCCTCCGGCGCCGTGAAGGCCAGATCTGCCAGCAGGGTGATCTCCTCTGCTGAGAGCTGCTGCGCGAAACCCGGCATCTGGGTGGCCGGCCGCCCCTCGGCGATCACCTGCCGGGCCTCCTCCATCTTCAGGCGCCCCAGGTTCCCCGGCAACAGCGCCGGCCCCATGCCCCCCAGCCGCTCGGCGCCATGGCATTCGGCACAGTGCTGTGTATAGAGCTGCTTCACATCAGGCGCGGCGCTGGTGGATTGAACCGCCAATAGACCAAGAATGCCAAGAAAACCCTTGAACCGCCAAGGCACCAAAAAAAGCGTTGAACCGCCAAGGTGCCAAGGACGCCAAGAAAAGCATTGAACCGCCAAGGCGCCAAGGACGCCAAGAAAATCTCTTGAATTTAAAATATTGGCGTCCTTGGCGCCTTGGCGGTTGATCCTGGTCTTTCTTGGCGCTCTTGGCGCCTTGGCGGTTGATCCTGGTCTTTCTTGGCGCTCTTGGCGCCTTGGCGGTTCAAAAAAATCCATATCAAGCCTGCCGGATGCGGATGGTGCGCTTGTAGGGGGTGACCTGCAGGCGTTCGTGGTCGCCGCTGGCGCCGATCTCCGTGTCGTCCAGGTAGCAGGCGGGATCTTCCGCCCAGGGATCGCCGGTCAGCGACCAGGCGCGCACGCGGGTGTTGCCGCCGCAGATGTCCAGGTAGTCGCACTCCCCGCAACGGCCCGTCACCGGGCGCGGCTGCTGCTTGAAGCCGGCCATGAGCGGGTCGGAGGTGTCGGGCCAGATGTCCGAGAAGGGCCGCTCGCGCACATTGCCCAGGTGGTAGTCCCACCAGAAGGTGTCGGGATGCACATTGCCCAGGTTGTCGATATTGGCGATCCACAGGCCGGAGGCATTGCCGCCCCACTGGGCCAGGCGCGCGCGCATGGCCTCGGCCTGGTCCGGGAAGTGCTTCTGCACCCAGAACAACAGGTAGACGCCGTCGGCATCGTTGTTGCCGGTGACGAACTCCCGCGGCCGGCCCGCCTGGATGTCGGCCCAGCAGCGTTCGAACAGCAGGTCCATGGTCTGGCGGGTCAGTTGGTGGACCACGTCGTCCTTGCGGTTGCGGTTGCCGCGCCCGGCATAGTTGAGATGGGACAGGTAGAACTTGTCGATGTCCATCTCCTCCATGAGATCCAGGATAGCCGGCAGTTCCGTGGCATTGTCCTGGGTCAGGGTGAAGCGCAGCCCCACCTTGATGCCATGCTGCTGGCACAAGCGGATGCCGTGCATGGAGGCATCGAAGGCCCCCTGCAGGCGCCGGAACTTGTCATGGGTGTTGCGCAGACCGTCGATGCTGATGCCCACGTAGTCGTAGCCCACCTCGGCGATCTGCTCGATATTACCCTCGTCGATCAGGGTGCCGTTGGTGGACAGGCCCACGTAGAAACCCATGGCCTTGGCACGCTTCGAGATGTCGTAGATATCCGGGCGCAGCAGCGGCTCGCCGCCGGACAGGATCAGCACCGGCACCCCGTAGGCCTTGAGGTCGTCCATGACGGCATAGACCTCTTCGGTGTTCAGCTCGCCGGGGAAATCGTGATCGGCGGAGATGGAATAGCAGTGCTTGCAAGTGAGATTACAGCGCCGGATCAGGTTCCAGATCACCACGGGGCCGGGCGGCGTACGCTTGGGGCCGAGCGGTTTGTTCTCCGCCAGGGCCTGCAGGTATTGGGTGATGCGGAACATGCGAAAACCTCCCTGGGAGTGCCGGAAACCAGGCCTTTCGGTCGCTTCCCGGCGGAGGATTCCGCGGCATCCCAGCCCGGTTGGCGGGTGTCGGCCGCATGGACGCGGCCGTCAAGCCTACAGGGATGTATTCACGGCGTCCCGTCAAACGGGCTGGGATGCCGCGGAATCCGTTTCATGGCACTGTTATACGGACCTCTCTACAGCGCCACCTTGACCTTTATCAAACCGCAACCCGGTCTTCTTCAGGATGCGGGTGCTGAACAGCACGTCATGGGCGCGGCAGTCGGGACCGAGACAAGCACGGATGGCCTCGATCTGGCCGGCCACCTCGTCACGGTCGTGGCCATGCACCATGGCGAACAGGTTATAGGGCCACAAGGGGAGATGGCGTGGCCGCCGGTAACAATGGCTGACGAAATCCAGTGCGCCCACCCGGGCACCCAGCTCCGATACCTTCTCATCGGGCACATCCCACACCGTCATGCCATTGGCGCGATACCCCAGCTTGTAGTGGTTCGGTACCACACCGATGCGCCGTATCACGCCCCGCGCCAACAGCAGCTGCAGACGCTGCATCAGGTCATCGGGATCGATACGCACGGTTTCCGCCATGGCGTGGTAGGGCCGTTCCACCAGTGGCAGGCCCGCCTGACAGGCGATCAGGATGCGCCGGTCCACGGCATCGAGGGTCGGCGTCTCGCGCCCGCTGTCCAGCACGGCGTTCATACCGCCAGTCTCAGGTTGAGGAAATATTCCTCTTCCTTGGGAAAATTGTAGACCGGGTAGCCGGTGCGCGACTCGATGGCGGCGATCACGGTGCCGACCTGCTCCGGCCGTTCGGTGGCCAGCACGAACCACATGTTCAGCACATGGTCGCGCTCGTAGTTGTGGGCCACCTCGGGAAAGGCGTTCACCTGTTCGATCACCCGCTCCAGATCCTCGGCCGGTACCTGCATGGCCGCCAGGGTCAGGCCGCCGCCCACTTGCTCGGCATGGATCAGCGGTCCGAAGCGCGACAGCACCCCGTCCTCCAGCAGGTGACCGAGGCGATCAATGAGCTCCGCCTCGGTGAGACCGAGTTGCTGCGCCGTGGCGGCATAGGGACGCTCACAGATGGGAAAGCCCTCCTGCAGTCCGTTGATGATGACGCGATCAACCTCATCCATCACGGTGACCCCCGGCGGTAATTGGCGCCACGCTGTTTGAAGCAGCGGCGGCTGAACAGGATCTGGTGGCGCACCTCCCCCACTCCGCAGGCCTCGCGTAATTCGGCGATCTTGTCCAGCACAGCATCACGGTCCTTGCCATGGATCATGCAGAACAGGTTATAGGGCCAGGGCGCACCACGCCGCGGCCGCTGGTAACATAGGGTAACGAACGGGAAGCGCGCGAAGCACTGCCCCAGGGCATCCACCCGCGCATCGGGGACGTCCCACACCACCATGGCATTGGCGTCGTAGCCCAGGGGGCGATGGCGCACCACCACGCCCATGCGCTTGATGACACCTTCCCCGCGCAGGCGCTCGATGCGTGCGATCACCTCGGCCTCCGCCATGCCCAGGCGCGCGGCGATCTCCGCGAAGGGCCGCGACACCAGCGGCAGTCCCTCCTGGATCTGCTCCAGCAGGCGACGATCATCGGCATCGATGCCCGTGGTATCCACCCGGCGCTGGCGCACATTCAGTTCCATTGCAGCTCGAACCCCAGGTCGATGTGATAGTCCTGGATCATGGGCAGCACCAGGGCGTCCAGTCCGGTGGCCTGCTCCAGCTCGGTGATGACCCGGGCCAGCTCCGCCTCGCCCGGCGCGGTGGCCACGAACCAGAGGTTGAAGCGGTGTTCGCGCTCGTAGTTGTGGTTCACAGCGGGGTGCTCGCTCACCAGGCGCGCCACAGCCTCCAGACGCGGCTCCGGCACCGCCATGGCGGCCAGGGTGCTGGCGCCGACGCGGTTGGTGGCCAGCACCGGGCCGACACGGCTGACCACACCTTGCTCACGCAGGCTCGTCAGCGCCTCCAGCACCTCCGCCTCGCTCACGCCCAGTCGCGCCGCCATGTCCGCATAGGGCGTGGGAGACAGGGGCATGTCCTGCTGGAAATCGTTGAGCAGACGGCGTTCAAAGGCATTCAGGTTCGTGGTCGGCATGGGAATCCTATAAACCGATGCGATGGGCCCGGTCGGTGAAGAAGATCCCGCTGGGGCTCTCCGCCGGCAGGGTCTTCAGCAGCTGGAAGCTGTCCGTGTCATAGAGGTTCAGGCGATTGTCGTCACGCACCGAGATCCAGATATGCTCGCCGCGCGGCGTGAACTCCATGTGCAGCACGGCCTTGCCGGGCGTGAGACTGGTTACGAGTTCCAGGTCTTCCACGTCGATCACCTGAACCTGGTCATTACGTGGGTGCGCGAAACTCACCCATACCTGGCGGCCGTCGGGCCGCGCCATGACGAATACCGGCTGGCCATGGACCGGGATGCGCTTGACCAGTTCCCAGCTGCCTCGATCGATCACCAGCACCTCGTGCTGGCCTACTCCGGGCACGAAGGCGTAATCCTGCGCCATGGCCCAGCCCTCCAGGTGCGGCATCTTGTAGACCGGCAGGCGCTGCTCGCCCTTGCCGTATTCGGGCAGTACGCGGCGCACACCACGATCCAGATGCCAGAGGTCCAGCAAGGCGAGACCATCCTCGCCGAACAGGCCGGCCATGTAGTGCCGGCCATCGGGCGAGATCAGGGCATCGTAGGGTTGGCGACCGATACCGGTGTGCTTGTGGACGACGGGATTGCGCGGATCCGACATGTCGGCAACCCAGATCTCGCCGGCGTCGAACAGGCTGAAGACGAAGCGTTGTCCCGGGGCATCGGTGAGGCCGACCACCTTGGAATACTGTCCGTTAGGACCGTATTCCGCGGGAATGTCCGCCACCAGCTCGAGGGTGGCGGCGTCGAAGATGCGCACCCCGCCGGGCTCGTAATTGGAAACCGCCACCAGGCGCCCATCCTGGGAAATCGCACCGCCGATGCTGTTGCCGCCCTGGATGATGCGCCGGTCGATGCGCTGGCGCAGCAGGTCCACCTTGGTCAGTCCGCCGTCACGGCCGAATACATAGCCATAACGGGCGTCGCGCGAGTACACGATGCTGGCATGGGACAGGTCACCGAGGCCGGGGATGCGGGCCAACCGGCGCTGTTCCGTGGTGTCCACCACCAGTACAGAGCCCGTGGCGCGTTCCACCACCAGGCCGAGGTCCCCGGTACCACGCAGCGTGGTGCAGCCGGACAGCAGCAGCGCCAACAACAGGACCCCCACGCGACTACTCATGCTTCACCCCCGCACGCAATGTCTCCACCAGCCACACCGCATCCTCTTCGCTGAGCAGGGCCTGCCAGGGCGGCATGGCCGTGCCCGGGCGGCCGAGCAGGATGGTGTTCACCAGCAGGGCATCGGGCTTGTCCGACAGGTTGCCCGGCAGCAGTGCGGGTCCCAGGCCGCCCTTGAGGGTCATGCCATGGCAGGAGCCACAATCCTGAACGAGCAGGTGGCGCAGCTCCAGCTGGCGCGCCCCGCTCGGGCCGGCCAGGCTGGCCTGTCCCATGGTCAGCAACAGGATCATGGCCAGGCTAGCCCACTTGCTGCGCGTCATGGTCCCTTTCCTCCGTGGACTCCGCCGGCATGAACCAGTTCAGCTCATGCGCAAAATCCACTACCTTGCCGATGATGATCAGGGCCGGCGCCTGCACGCCGTGGCCTTCCTGGTCCCGCTCCAGATCACCCAGGGTCGTGAGGATGCGGCGCTGCCGCGGCGTGGTCCCGTTCTCCACGAAGGCGGCCGGGGTATCCGGCGCCATGCCGGCATCGAGCAGGCCCTGACGAATCTGCGCCAGGTTGGCGAGCCCCATGTAGATCACCAGGGTAGTCTGGGGGTCCGCCATCCCCTGCCAGTCCAGCTCCAGGGGTTGGTCGGCACGACAATGGCCGGTGACGAAGCGCACACTGCGTGCCAGACCCCGGTGGCTCAAGGGGATACCCGCGTAGGCGCTGCAGGCCGCGGCGGAGGTGATACCGGGCACCACTTCGAAGTGAATACCGTGGCGTGCCAGGTGGCGCGCTTCCTCGCTGCCCCGCCCGAAAACGAAGGGATCCCCACCCTTGAGCCGTACCACCTGGTGGCCCTTGCGGGCCAGGTTCAGCAGCAACTCGTTGATGTCTTCCTGGGGCATGGAATGACGGCCCGTTTCCTTGCCCACGTAGATGCGGCTGGTGCCGGGTGGGATGAGATCGAGGATGGCCGGGGAAATCAGACGGTCATAGACGACTACATCTGCCTGTCGCAGCAGGCGTTGCGCCTTCACAGTCAGCAGGTCCGGGTCACCGGGACCCGCCCCTACCAGATACACATATGCCTGCTTGTGATTCACGCAACCCCCTGCCGGTTCGGTGTGGACCCGGAGCGATCCATTCCGGATTCGGCTCCAGTTGTAGACTTCGGGTACCCCACCTGCCTTGATATAGGTCAAAAATTACCCGGGCGCTAGCGCACCCCCCTGGCGCGCAGGAACTCGCTGTAGGCCTGGTCCGTGCCATTGATATGACCGATCAGCCATTTCTTCAGGAATTGCACGGTCTCCTCGAGTCCTTCCTGTGGGTTTTGCCGGTAATCCTCGAGCATCTCGTTGACCCGCGCGATCATCTCCCGATGCTGCGCCTTGTGTGGCTCGAAGTCCGGGTAGCCGTGGGTTTCCATGAGATCTTCCTCGCGCTTGAAATGATACTTGGTGTAGTCCACCACGGCATCCAGGGCCTCCTGCTCGAATTGCTGCCCGGTCTGGTAATGGGTCGCGGTCTGGAGCTGATTGATCAGGCTCAGCAGACGCTTGTGGTCATTGTCGATGGACTCGATTCCCACACTGTATTCATCCCGCCATTCCACGAAGCGACGGGCCACCATGCGCCGATGGATGTAGGGGATCAGGGCCAGCAGTACGATCAGGCCCCAGGAGACCGGGTTGAATATATCCACCATGAAGCCAAGCAGAATGGCTGTGATAATGACCAGCAACAGCAGTGCCAGCCCGAACATACTCCATTGCTTGTTCATGCCCATGTCTTCTCTCCAGGTTGAACGGCCAGAAAATGAGGAAGCGGATGATGCCCCGCAGGACGGGATCCGGGCATCGGGACAGTCGCTGACATGCCCCGCTGACCTGCCCATTCCAATTCCTTATGACAGGTTTGGATTATCAACAAGGAAACCCTGCGGTGACTTGATCCTGATCAATTATGTCGCAGCCAATCATCCCTATCCTGTGCGCGGTTGAGGAAACATTCATAAATAATATTTCATTAATATTCGAAATTAACCGTAAACCAACGATTCTTGCTCAATATAGTGATTTTTCATACATGTTTCACAAATACTCTATCAATTGACTAACATCAAGGATAGCCAGCAACCCGCTTAGTACAAAGCCACAGAAGCAAGAAGCAATTTCACCTGTCACATGAGGACAAGGCTATGTCAGCAACCCCCAGACTCAGTACCGTTCACGCCTCCGTACTTTCCGCCCTGCTGCTGGGCGGAGCGGCGGCCTTCTCGGGCCAGGCCTTAGGCGCCGAACCCACCCTGACACCGGAACAATTCGAAAAGACCAAGCTACTCTATTTCCAGCAGTGCGCCGGCTGCCACGGGGTGCTGCGCAAGGGCGCCACCGGCAAGAGCCTGATGCCGGAAGAGACCCGCAAGCTGGGTCAGCAACGCCTCGAACGTATCATCGCCTACGGCACCGAGGGCGGCATGAACAACTTCGACATGATGTATTCGCCCGAGCAGATTGCCATGCTGGCGACCTACATCCAGATGGAGCCCCCCATTCCGCCGGAGCTGTCCCTGCAGCAGATGAAGGACAGCACCAAGCGTCACGTGGAGCTGAAGGATTATCCCACCAAGCCCCTGCACGGGCGCAACTGGAAGAACTTCTTCCTGTCCATCGAGCGTGATAATGGTTCCGTGGCGGTCATCGACGGTGACAAGAAGGAACTGGTCGCCCGCATCCCCACCGGATATGCGGTACACGTCATGAAGGCCGTGGAAAACAACAAGGCGGTCAAGCATCCCAAGCCCGAGGAAATCGGTCGTTTCTGGTACACCATGGGCCGTGACGGCAAGATGACCAAGATCGACCTCTGGCAGACGCCGGACAAGATGCTGGTGGCCGAGACCCAGGTTGCCTACGATGCCCGCGACGTGGCCGTGTCCGGTGATGGCAAGTACGTCATCGGTGGTGGCTACTGGCCGCCTCATTTCGTCATCCTTGACGCCTCCACCATGGAACCCCTGAAGGTGGTGTCCGCGCGTGGCGTGAACGTGGACGGCGAGTACGTCAACGAGGCCCGTGTCGCGGCCATCTACGACACTCCCCACGCCAGTACCTGGTTGGTCAACATCAAGGAACTGGGCCAGACCTGGCAGGTGGACTATTCCGACCTGGAGAACCTGCGCATCGACATGATCGACAACTCCAAGTACCTGCATGACGGCTTCTTCGATCCGACCGGCCGGTACTTCCAGATCGCGGCCAATGCCTCCGACCAGATGGTGGTGATCGACTCCCAGACCCGCAAACTGGAGGCCATCATCGACACCGACGTGCGGCCGCATCCCGGCCCGGGCGCCAACTGGAACGACCCCACCTGCGGGCCGGTGGGTGGCACCCCGCACCTTGGCATCGGCAAGATGACCGTCTGGGGCAATGATCCGGTCGGCCACAAGGACAAGGCCTGGAAGATCTGCTACGAGGTGGAGACCGACGGTCCCGGCCTGTTCATTCGCACCCATCCGAAGAGCGATTACGTGTGGGTGGACCAGACCCTGCATCCCGAGCCCGATGTCCAGCAGTCCGTCAAGGTCATCGACAAGAAGACCCGGGAAGTGGTCAAGACCATACAGCTGACCACGACGGAAGGCTACGTGGCGACCCACTTCGAGTTCAACCGCGACGGCACCGAAGTCTGGGCCTCGGTCTGGAACCGCAGCGACAGCCTCAAGCCCAATGGCGAGATCATCATCTTCGACGCCAAGACGCTGGAGGAAAAGGGTCGAATCAAGGGCCTGTATGCCCCGACCGGCAAGTTCAACGTGTATAACCGCTCACACCACGTAACCTGATCGGGTAAGACCGATGACAAGGCGGGATGGAATCCCATCCCGCCTTTTTTCTAGCGTAATGGCGGTATCCGGTAGCCGTGGAGCAGGTCATGGATAATTTCAAACGAAAAATCCCTTTTTATTCCCGCAAGGTGCTGTTTGGTGCCACCGTAGGCACGGCGCTCTTGTTCATGGTCATCGGTGTGATTTTCTGGGGCGGTTTCAATACCGCCATGGAGGCCACCAACACCCTTACGTTCTGTATTTCCTGTCATGAGATGGAAGAAAACGTCTACCAGGAATACACCCATACCGTACATTTCGCCAATCGCAGCGGCGTGCGCGCCACCTGCTCCGATTGCCATGTGCCCGACCCCTGGGTACATAAGGTGGTGCGCAAGATCAAGGCCAGCAACGAACTGCTGCACAAGGCCCTGGGCACCATCGACACCCCGGAGAAATTCGAGGATCACCGCCTGCGCATGGCCACCAATGTCTGGAATGCCATGAAGGATACGGATTCGCGCGAATGCCGTAACTGCCATGACTGGGATTCCATGGACCCCGCCACGCAGCAACAACGATCCATCAAGCAGCATGTCTTCGCCATGAACGAGGGCCAGACCTGCATCGACTGTCATAAGGGCATCGCCCACAAGAAACCCGACGCGCTGCTGGACGAGGCCGAACTCGATCGACTGGAGGCACCCAACCCGGCCCACCGGCGTGATCTGCCACCCCAGTGGGTAGCCTTCCTGAACAAGGCCGAGGCCAGCGAGGCCCCCGCCCTTGCCACCAAGCCCGCCATGCCCGCGGCGCCGGAGCGCACGACACCTCCCGCACCGCAACCCGCACCGGCTGCCACAGGCGACGGAGAACCCTCCACCATCGACTGGAACCAGGTCGCCGCCCGCGAGATCGTGCTGTTCTACCCCGGCCAGACCTCCATGGAGTGGACCCTCAACGGCCGCATGCACGGCGGCGCCCGCGTCTACACCAAGGTGGGTGACCGCTGCCTGGATTGTCACGAGGGCGAGGAAGCCGACATGGGCAAGAAGATGGTCACCGGCGAGAAGGCCGAGACCAGTCCCATCCCCGGCAAGCGACCCGCCATCCCGGTCCAGGTGCAGGCCGCCCATGATGGCGAACACCTGTACATGCGCTTCGGCTGGCCGGATACGGCCCATGTCGCGATACCCTTCGCCGACGGTGGCAAGATGGACCCGGAAAACGCCGTCAAGCTGGCCCTCATGATCGGCACCGACGAGGTGGAACAGGCCGGGCAGTCCGGCTGCTGGGGCAGCTGCCACCATGACGCCGAGGGTATGCCCGATGCGCCCGCCGACCAGAAGGTGACCAAGTACCTGGCCGAAAGCCGCACCGACATGGAAATGCGCAAGTCACCGCTGGGCGGCTGGGACAAGCGCAAGCCGGACGCCGAGATCGAGGGGCTGCTACAGGCCGGTCATTACCTCGACCTGATGCGCTACAAGGCGGGCAGCGGACTGTCGCAGGGCGGCCACGTCCTGGCCGATCGCGTCATGGAGGAAACCCCCGACGTGCAGTTCCAGGGTGAACGACAGGGCGACCGCTGGGTTGTGACCCTGAAGCGCCCACTGGCACCGGGGCGTAGTGGCGACCTGGATCTGCAGGCCGGCCAGCTCTACAACATCGGCTTCGCCATCCATGACGACTACACCGCCGGCCGCTTCCACCATGTATCCCTGGGCTACAAGTTCGGCCTCGATCATCCGGAAGCCGAGATCAATGCCGTCGGGCAATAAGCCGCGAGGCGCCCCAGGCATGGCATGCATGGGGCGCCTTACTGGACAGATCCAGGACAGGGTCTATCCTGAGCGGCAAGACCATCCCATTCAATCACGGAGGCGTTCGCCATGAATCCACTGCGCACCCTCGCCTTGCTCCTGGTGCTCGGTTTCACCTCCGTGGCAATGGCCGGTGCCGGGGAGGAGGTGGTCATCGAGATGATCGAGTACCAGTTCAGGCCACAGGAAGTCACCATCAAGCCCGGCACCACCGTGCGCTGGGTCAACCGCGAAAAGCGCCAGTTCCACAACATCTGGTTCAAGGAGGCAGGCGAGGAGCCGGGTGACTACCTGTTCCCGGAGGAGGAGTATGAACGGGTGTTCGAGGAATCCGGGGATTATCCCTATGTCTGCCAGCCCCACGAGGACCGCGGCATGACCGGCAGGATCATCGTTGCGGAGTAGAACACCGCCACCATGATCACGAGCCCGGCGAAGCCATGATGGTCAGCCAATCCCCGGCAGGGGATTGCGGCTCACCGCCACGGCGACAATGTAGACAAACACCCCCAGCGCGGCCAACCAGGCCAGGGTCCGTACCGTCCGGGTGCGGCCACGCTTGAGCGCCACCATCCCCAGGACGATATACAGCATCAGGGCCACCAGCTTGGCCGTCAGCCAGTGCTGCTCGATCGGGTACTGGCGGCTGATCACCACCATGGCGATGGCGCTGGCCAGCAACAGGGTATCGTTGAGATGGGGCAGGATGCGTACCCAGAGGGCACGCAGACGCGGGGAGTTCCGCAGCATCCACAGGCCCCGCAACAGGAACAGGCTGAAACTGATCGCGGCGCTGGCCATGTGGACCTGCTTCAGCAGCAGGTAATCCATGGTCGGGATTATCCTAGAAACCTCAGGAATAGACCACGGGCTCAGTACCCGCCAGTCGCTGCGCCAGGCCGCGCCGGTCATGGAACTTGAGCTTGCGCCCGCTGGTGGTGAGCAGTCCCTCGTCCTGCAGGCGATGCAGGGCTCGCGAAACCGTCTCCACCGCCACGCCGAGGTAATTGGCGATATCCTTGCGCGACATGGGCAGACGCATTTCTCCCGGCTGGCGGCTGTCCGCATGCATGCTGCGCGCCACGTCCAGCAGGAAATGGATCACCCGCTGCTCGGCGTTCTGGGCACGCAGCATGACCGAGGCCCACTGGATGCGCTGCAGTTGCCGGCTCATGGTCACGATCAGGTCCGGATGCAGGCATTGCTGGCCAGCCACGGGAACATTCACCCGGCACAGGGTGCTGGCTTCCAGGGCCTGAGCGGTGAAGGGGTAGCGGCCGCTACCCATGGCCGCCATGCCCAGCACATCCCCGGGCAAACGGAAGTCCACGACCTGTTCTTCCTGTCCCTTCAACACGGCCAGGTTCTTGAAGGCGCCGCTATGCAGCAGGTACACACCGTGAAACTCGTCACCGGCCTCGAACAGTGGCTGGCCACGCTGCACCTGGCACAGGTCCACCGAGACACCGCCCGCCTCGCGGGTGCCATGCTCACACACGGCCAGGAATGGACAGGGAGGCGCTTTGCCACCGTTCCCGCCGCTGGGCCTGAGTCCTGCCGGGCAGGCCTGTTCGCTGTTGTTTTTCATCGTCTCTCCTCCTGGTTCACGAACGGGACAGCTGTGCATAGAGCATGGGTAATCGGTGTGGCAATTCCGCGGGCCGGCGGATCACCACGTAACCATCGCTGCCAAACAGCCAGGGCAGGTAATCCCCGGCACGGTCGTCGATGGTCACACAGAAGGGATGCAGGCCGGCGCGGCGCGCCTCGCGCAGGGCCATGCGGGTATCCTCGATCCCGTAACGCCCTTCGTACTGGTCCAGGTCGTTGGGCTTGCCGTCGGTCAGGAGCAACAGCAGACGCCGGTTGGCGGTCTCTCGCTCCAGCTGCCGGGTGGCGTGGCGGATGGCGGCGCCCATGCGGGTATAGAAACCGGGCTTGATGACCGCGATGCGACCGCGGATGGCATCGGTATAGCGTTCCTCGAAGCCCTTGATGCAGTGCATGCGCACATCGGCGCGCTTGCGCGAGGAAAAGCCCCACAGGGCAAAACGGTCGCCGGTGGCGGACATGGCCTCGCTGAACAGGAACAGGCTGTCGCGAATGACGTCGATGACCCGCGCCTGGTTGTTGACCCAGGAATCAGTGGACAGGGAGAGGTCGGCCAGCAGCAGGCAGGCCAGGTCGCGCTCACGGGACTGGAAGCTGCGGTACCAGTCCTGGCGCACGGGGGTATGGCCCGCGGCGCGGTCGGTGACGTAGCGCAGGTAGGCATCCAGGTCCAACTCGTCGCCCTGGGGCTGGCCGCGCTCCCAGGTGCGCGCCGAGATGAGGGCCTGGAACTGGCCGCGCAGGCGCCGCGCCATGCGGCGCAGTGTCTCGGGCAAGGGCACCGCTGGCGCATCGGCGGCCACCAGTTCCTGGGCCAGGCAGGCGTCCTGGATGAGCTCCTGGCGCCGGTGGTCCCATTCCGGCAGCGGGATACCCTCACCCAGGGGCAGGTCGTCGCAACTGGCGGCGGGCAGGTCCAGGTCGAAGCGCACGCGGCTGGCCAGGGAACGGGAATCACGCGACACACTCATGAGCTCCATGTCGTCGGCCTCGCGCTGGGCTTCCTCCAGGTCCTCGTTGTCCTCGGTACCGCGGTCGACCTTGGCGTACTCGGCCCAGCCGAAGATGGCATCGAAGCGCAAGCCCAGCAGGCCACGGTCGCGTTCCGGACTGTCCACGCGCGCGGCACGGCGGCGGCGTTCCTCGCCGTTATCGCGCACGTCGCCGTCCCCCTCGCCTTCCCGCTCCTGTACCTCGACCGCCGCGGTATCGGCCGGTACCGGCGGGGCGGGCTGCAGCCACAGCTGCACCGGCTGCAGGCGACCCCGTGCCGGCGGCAGGGCCTCCACCGTGCCTGGAGCTCGCAAGGCGGCGCGCAGGACCTGCTCCCGGGCCGCTTCGTCGGGCGGCAGCTGTTTGGATGGGGTGCGGATGGCCAGGTAGGCCTCCAGCAGACGCGCATAACGCGCCGCCATGCCGGGATAACGCTCCAGCACCGCGCGACTCATGCGCTGGTTGGTCTGGAACCAGTCGTAATGGTCGGGACTGCCCTGCGCCGCCAGCGCCGCCAGCCACAGGTAGAGGTCGCGGTTCAGCACCGGGTCGGTAAACAGCTGGATGCGGGACGGCAGGCGCAGGGCCTGCGCATCGCGGCTGGCGAGTTCCACCTCGGCATCGCTGCCCGCCAGGCGTTTCAGCCAACCGCGCCGGCCACTCTGGCTGATGGGGTTGGCGGCCTCGACGCGCAGCCCGCCATCGCCACCGCAGGCACGGAACAACACCCCGGTCGTGCGCTGCACGGCCGGCAGCATCACCGCCACCTCCGGGTGCCCGGTGCGGGCCATGCGGGTCACCATGCGGTGCCAGAGTTCGCCGACCTTTTCTTCCATGGGCTACTGTTGCTCCGCCACCAGTTCGATGGTCTTCAGGATGGTATCGCTTCTGGCGGGCCGGCAGCCACGCTCATGCCGGGATTCGCGGTCTGACACCGCCAGCGCCTCTTCACCCTGCACCCAGCGCAACAGGGAACCCTCGGGGTTGTCGCGCTGTACCTCGTTGCAGGCGCTGGCACACTGGGCGCACTGGGTGCAGGTGAACATCTTGCGCTTTATGGAACGCGGCTTGAGGCGCATGGGACAGGCATTGTCGCAGGCGGCATCGCAGCTGGCACAGGCGCGGGCGCGCTCGGCATCGAAGCCCACCACCATGGCGCGCCGGTTCACCATCCACACCAGGCTCTGGAACAGACCCACGGCGCAACCGAAGCGGCAGAACAGGTGGCGTGCCAGGGTGAATTCCAGGGTGAAGACGATGGTGGCCGCGGTGATGAACAGGAACTGGTTGCGGGTCAGCTCACCGTGCCACAGGTTGGCGTAGATCTCCACCGGCGGCAGCAGGTAGGTGAGCAGGACCACGGCCCACAAAAACGAGAAGGCCAGGATGGCCGGCACCGTAAGCAGCCAGTAGCGCGGATCGGGTGTGCGTCGGCTGCCGTCGGGCTGGCGTTCCGGCAGGGGGTTGCGCTCCCACAGGGTGGGCTTGCCACTGGCGCGCCACATCAGATCGTTGATGAATTCCACCACGGAGAAATGCGGACACAGCCAGCCGCAATACAGGCGCCCGTACTTCCAGGCCAGCCACAGCAGTCCACCACCTACCAGTAGGATGGGCAACAGGCCGCGCAGGAACAGGTTCAGCGCGGCATGGCCGACGCCGGTCTCGCCGCGCAGGAAGGGATCCAGGCCCAGGGTCCAGTCCAGGCCGAAGAAGACCAGGTGACCCAGGGTCAGATCGATGCGGAAGATATCCAGGATCGGCGCCAGCACGAACAGGACGAAGAACATCAGCCGGAACAGCAGGCGCTTGTCTTGTAGCTGCAGCATGGTTTTCACTCGTGAATCAACCCGTCGATAGCCGCCATCCTACCCCCCGGCAGGACGACCATCCTTGTCTTAGGTCAATTTCCAGTCGGCAGGCGCGGACCGATAAGCGGATATCGGTAGGGTTTTCCCGCCATGGCGCGGGCCAGGCCCACCACTCCCAGCAACACCAGGGCCGCATGGCAGCTCACGAAATAGAGCAGCAGCACCATCCAGGTGGAGGCCCGGTCATAGCCCCCCAGCCACAGGATCAGGCCGTTGACCAGTATCAGCAGCAGGCCGGCCCAGAGGCTGGCGGCGACGGTCTGCTGAAGATGGCCAAGCGCCAGCGCCGGCGCGCTGGCCCGGTGGCGGAAATACAGGACCAGCAGGATGACGAAGGCCACACCCGGCACCAGCAGCAGGTTCACCAGGTAGAGGGTCTCCGCCGCGACCGCCAGCCCCTGCCCCTCCGGCGGGCCCGGATCAGCGTCCGAAGGTGGCATCCACCACTTCCATCAGGGACTCCACCGTCTCCAGGTCGTCCGTGAGTGGTTCCACCAGCGCCGCGCGGCAGGCCTCCAGGGGGTCGAAACCGTCCTGGATCAGGTTGGCGGTATAGACCAGCAGACGCGTGGAAGCCGCCTCCTCCACATCATGATCCTTGAGGGCACGCAACCCCCCCACCAGCCCCACCAGCCGCTGCGCCAGACGCTCGTCACAGCCGGTTTCGCGCATCAGTACGGCAATCTCCACCTCCGGAGCGGGGAAATCGAACTGGAGCGCCGTGAAGCGCTGGCGGGTACTGGGCTTCATGCCCTTGAGCAGGTTCTGGTAGCCGGGGTTGTAGGACACCACCAGCATGAACTCGGGCGGTGCCTGCAGGGTCTCTCCAGTGCGCTCCAGGGGCAGCATACGCCGGTCATCCGTGAGCGGGTGCAGGATCACGGTGGTGTCCTTGCGCGCCTCCACGATCTCGTCGAGATAGCAGATGGCGCCTTCGCGAACCGCCCGTGTCAGGGGGCCGTCATTCCAGGTCGTGCCCTTTTCACTGATCAGGTGGCGGCCGATCAGGTCCGCGGCCGTCAGATCGTCATGGCAGGATACCGTGATGAGCGGCCGGCCGAGCTTCGCCGCCATGTGCGCCACGAAGCGGGTCTTGCCGCAACCGGTCGGACCCTTGATCAGCACCGGCAGCTGGCGCCGGTAGGCGTGCTCGAACAGTTCGCATTCACGGCCCTGGGGCTGGTAGAAGGGTGGTTCCTGTTGCGTATCCTTTGCCCGGGCCGGATGATCGAACTGGGTGATATGTGCATCCATCTCTCGTTCTCCCCTTCAATAACCAGAGTGGAATCACGGAGAGGGGATCCTCCCCGTGACCCGGGCCTTACTTGGCCACCGCCTCCGGTTCATTGCGGCCCACGAAGAAGCTCGCAATGTAGAGCAACAGGCCAATCAGGAAGATCACACCCGCCACCTCGCGCATCCAGTAGAACAGGGCGATCTTCTCCTGTACCACCATGAAGGGCTGGGGGTCCTCGCTGTAGCGCTGCAGCCAGACCTGCAGGATGCCGGCGCCGGTCAGGAACAGGGTGATGAAGACCATGGACACGGTCATCAGCCAGAAGGACCACATCTCCACCACCTGCGACTTGTTGCTGTTGGCAGCCGCGCGACCCCGCATGAGCGGCATGGCATAGGAGATCATGGTGAGCACGATCATCACGTAGGCACCATAGAAAGCCAAGTGACCGTGTGCCGCCGTGATCTGCGAACCATGGGTGTAGAAGTTCACCGGGGCCAGGGTATGCATGAAGCCCCACACGCCGGCACCCAGGAAGGCCATGACCGCGGTGCCCAGTGCCCACAGGGTGGCCGCCTTGTTGGGATGGTTACGGCGCCGCTTGTTCACCATGTTGAAGGCAAAGACCGTCATCATGAAGAAGGGGATCGGCTCCAGGGCGGAGAAGATCGAGCCCCACCACAGCCAGTAGGTCGGCGTACCGATGTAGTAGTAGTGATGGCCGGTGCCGATGATGCCGGTGATCAGGGCCAGGGCGATGATGACGTACAGCCACTTGTCCACCACCTCGCGGTCCACGCCGGTGATCTTGATGAGCACGAAGGCCAGGATGGAGGCCATGATCAGCTCCCAGACGCCTTCCACCCACAGATGCACCACCCACCACCAGTAGAACTTGTCCTTCACCAGGTTATGGGGGTTGTAGAAGGCGAACAGGAACAGCACCGCCAGGAGGACCAGACCGATCATGAGCACCACGCTTACCGTGGTCTTGCGACCCTTGAGCACCGTCATGCCGACGTTGTAGAGGAAGCCCAGCATCACGACCACGATGCCGATCTTGGTGATGGTGGGCTGTTCCAGGAACTCGCGCCCCATGGTAGGCAACAGCTCGTTCCCGGTCATCTTCGCCAGCGTGGCATAGGGCACCGCCAGATAGCCGACGACGGTCAAGGCACCGGCGACGAGGAACACCCAGAATAGCAGCAGGGCCAGCTTGGGACTGTGCAGCTCCGTCTCCGATTCTTCCGGAATCATGTAGTAGGCCGCGCCCATGAAGCCGAACAATAGCCACACGATCAGCAGGTTGGTATGCACCATGCGAGCGACGTTAAAGGGGATTTCGGGAAACAGGAAGTCCCCCACCACGTACTGCAGGCCGAGGATCAGACCGAAGAGGATCTGGCCCACGAACAGCGCGATGGCGGCGATGAAATAGGGTTTTGCAACCGCTTGAGATTGATATTGCATGACCAGTTCTCCCTTAACCCTGAATATTCGGTGGCCAGCCGGCCGCATCGATTTCCGATGTGTACTTCAGGAACTCGGCGAGTGCCGCCAGCTCTTCATCGGAGAAATTGAACTGGGGCATGCTGCGACGGCCCGGTATCCCATCGACTGGGCGGCTCTTGATGTAGCCCATGATGGCTTCCTTGCTGTTGCCGAAACGGGTATAGACATTGCCGAGTTCCGGCGCGAAGTACGCCCCCTCGCCCAGCAGGCTGTGGCAACCGACACAGTTGTTCACTTCCCACAGGTATTTGCCATGGGCGACCTCCTCCGTGAGGTTGTGGCGGTTATCGGTCAACGGAAGTTTTCGGTTGGTATCCAGGGTCAACACCAGGAACAGCAGGATGAAGAACATACTCCCGCCGTAGAAGATGTTGCGCGCCATGGACTTGGTGAATGAGCCACTCATTGCTTTTCTCCCCTTTGCCATCGCTGGTCCGGATGGACGGACTGGTTTCGATCCATTGCGCGGCCATATTCGCGCCGGCAAGGCCCGATCTCCTTGATGTAAGTCAAACCCTTACGGTCGCCAGGCCTAAAGGTAGCAGTTTGTAGGAAATTAACCAGTATAATTTCTACATCATATTGAATTTCAACTAGATACCCAGAAAAACACTGGCGGGACCGGTCCCCCAACGCGGTCCAACCTTATAACAGTACCGCCACGGCCTCGCGCAAGGCCGCCTGTGTCGCTGCCCGGCCGGGCAGCGACAGGGCATGGGCGATTTCCGCCCATGTCTGGTGTTGCAGTACGCGACGTACGAGCACCTCCAGTCGCGACTCTTCCATGGAGGACGACCATCCGGCCTCGCCCAGCCGCATCCGCAGCAGCCGGCCGATCGCCAGGGCACTGTCCTCGTAGCCGCGGTGGCCATGCGCGAATGCCTGCGCTTCCCGCCATTCCGCCGCCGACAGTCGGAGTGAACTGTCGGCCTGGCACCACAGGCGTCGCACCAGGGCGCTATCCAGATGCCGGTGACTGTCGGCCAGCTGCCAGGCGAGTTGCTCCTGGAAACGCTGGCGGGCCAGCGCCATGGACGCCGCCGCCGCTTCACTCAGGGGCCGCAGCAGCAGGGCGGAATGGGCACCACTGCTGGCCTCGCGGCGCATGCCGATGCGCACCGGTTGGTAACCATTGCCCTGCCAGAAATCCAGCAACTCCGGCGCCAGGCCAAAACTGCTGCCCAGCCAGTCGAGGCCCGCCTGCCGCGCCCGCGCTTCCAGGTGCACGAGCAGCCGTGATCCCAGTCCCTGGCCCTGCCGGAGCGGATGCACGGCGATGCGCATGACCCGGCCGAAACGCTGGGACAGCGCCTCTTCCAGTCCCAGGTTGGCCACCAGTGACTGGGGCAGCAGGTGGCCCTGCAGACGTCGTTCACCTTTGAAGATGGCCGGTGCCGGTGCCGGGTCGATTCCACCCTCGCGGGCCAGCAGGGCCGTGGCCAGGATCACGCTTCCCTGGCGCAGCACATGGACCTCCAGATTGGGGCCATCGAGCAGGTGACGCAGATCGAAGGGACGGGTGCGGTAATGGGAGAACACCAACAGGCCGAACAGCTGGCGCAGGGTCGACTCGTCCGCGGCCAGGGTATCCCGGTCCAGGCGCTCGCAGCGGCATTGCCCCACATCGATGGCCGCCACGGCAGCGGCGGAGGCAATTTCCGCATCGAGCAGCAGGAGCCGGTTCACCGTGGCCTCCAGGGGATCCCCCATGGCCCAGCGGATCGGCGTCTTCAGTTCCTGCAACTGCCAGCCCGGGGTCTCCCGGTCCAGCAGGGCATGGAACTTGAGGACAAAACCGCGACCAGTACCTTCGTAGCCATGCACCGTGCTGGCGAAGGCGATGCGTGCATAGCGTTGCAGCATGCGTTCCAGCAGGGCCAGGGGGATTCCGGCCGCCTCGTCCACCAGCAACAGGTCCGCCGGCGGGCCGGCACACAACAAGGCATCGGGAGGCAGGAATTCCAGTACACCACCCTCCCATTCCAGCCGGCCGGCGCTCTGCGTCGCACCGGGGAGGTGGGCACGCGCCTGGGCGAACAGGGTGGCCACTGCGGCGCGACGCGGCGCCGTCACCAGGATGCGCGACTTGCCGGCCAGTAACAGCTCCGCCGCCGCCAGGCCAAAGGCCGCCGACTTGCCGCGGCCGCGA
The DNA here is from genome assembly GCA_026197075.1 of Gammaproteobacteria bacterium. Taxonomy (GTDB): domain Bacteria; phylum Pseudomonadota; class Gammaproteobacteria; order DSM-19610; family DSM-19610; genus JAIVHA01. Next base: position 35,007 of record JAPHQV010000034.1, read on the forward strand.
TCCGCGGTCAGTACCAGGGGACGGCGGCGATGTCCGCTCAGGGTCTTGAGGATCGCGGCCACCGCCAGGCGCTGGTCCTCGCTGCGGAAACGGCCATCCTCGGAAACCGGTTCCCGTGGCCGCTCCATGACCCGTGGCGGAGTCGCGGGAATGGCCTCTCCCTGCCGCACCACCGTCACGCCTGCCGCCGCGGGCAACAGGCATGCCAGGCGCGCGAGGAAGCGACCGCTCAGGCTCGCCGGGGCATGGGGCGCCACCGTGATACGGGCATTCTGGGGATCGGGAAAGTCGGACCACCGCTCCAGTGGCGGGCTGAGCAACAACAGCAGACCACCGCCCACCAGCGCCCCGGACGCGGCACCGAACAGGTCAGGGTCGAAGCCCTCATGGGCATCCAGCACCAGGAGTTCCAACTCCCGTCCCAGCACCTGTTGGCCCTCGGCCAGGGACAGCTGTGGCACACCGTGCGGAGACGCGCTCCCGACCCACAGGACCTGCCGCGCCGGCAAGGTCTCGAGGCAACTGCCTGCCATGGCGTGACACCAGTCCGTGTCACCTGACAACAGCAACAAGCGGCGGTGTCGTGCAACCCGTGCCTGGTGCCGAAGGTCCAGGATCAGGGCGGTCAACGCCTCAGGGTTGTTCACGCCGGTCGGCCTGGGCCGCCTTGATCTGTTCCATGTGTTCGATCAGGCCGTCGGTGGTTTCCTTCAGCAGATCCAGCTCGCCGATGCTCAGGTCATCCAGGTGTTCGAGATTGTCTTCGATGGTGTCGATGATCCGTCGGACGGGCCGGTTGAGCGCACGCATGAAATAGGCCGTCACCGTGGCCACGATGGTGCCGAAAAACAGTACCGAGCCCAATACGATCCACACTCCGCCGATGAGCTTGCCGGCACCGCTGAGCGGCATGGCCGCGATACCGGCCGTGGAGAAGGCCGCCACCCCCCAGTACAGGGCATCACCATAGGAATCGATCAGGGACCCGGCTTGCCGCCCTTCCACCTGGTACAGAGCGGCCGCGAACAGCAACCACAGCACCACCAGCAACAGGAGCAGGACCAGGAAAGGCGTATGCTCCAGGACATCACGAAAGAAACGCTGCAGACGAGCGCGGCGCGGCATGGTGGATCAGCGCCTGGAACCCAGCAATACCAGACCGCCCAGCGCGGCGGCCGCGCCAAAAACAAAATACCAGATCGTGGAATCCGTAAAGCGGCCGGTGAAGGTTTCATGGACCTGGTCCGCCAGGCCCTGGGATGACTGATAACCGAAGTAGAGCAGGATGAGCCCCGCGACGAAAAGTACGATACCGAGTATCTGATTGCTGGACATTTTTCTTCTCCTTTCGGTCACTGCATATACTCGTCCCTGACCGGGACCCAACCAGGGCGCTCAAAAAAGGTCACGGCGAAATCCCGTCATCCCTTTCCTGGCCCGGGACCTTCAGTTCCGCCAAGTCCTTGTGCAAGGCCGCGCGCGAAATGGCCGCATCGCGTTGCTGACTGCCCAGGTAACCGAGCACATCGATGACTTCGCGCAGCATGAACAGCAGCGCGATCAAGACACCGAGGATAGCGAGCAGAATGCCGTGCATCGGGAACCCGAGCAGAACGCTAGCGACCAGAACGACCAGTACCGGCAACAGGGTCCGCCAGTACAGCTGACGATGCCGATGCAGGCGTTTTTCGTAATTGCGCACGCTCTGGGGTGTGGCAGCGCTGTCGTCCTGCATACTCATGGCCCCCTCGGCCGCGGTGGATCAGGCAATTATGCGCGATTCCACCGCGATATCCAGTGTCCGTCGGAACAGCCGCCCTCCGGGCTTCCTGTCCTCGGCTATGAATTCACGGCAATGGAAGTCCCGGGATGCAGAATAGCCCGCTCAGGCACAAACGGACTGGCGGGCCTGCGCAAGCGCATCCTTGGGAAGAGAAAGGGGTTCTAATCGAGCAAGCGCTGTGAACCCGGGTGGCCCGCCCGGAGGACGGGCCACTTTACCTGAGGCTGGAGAGGTTTTCGAATCAGATCATGACCCGCAAGGTCACCAGGCTGCCGTCAGTCGGATAGTTGCCCCCGGTGCAGCCGATTTGGCAGAACACGGTACCGGTATTGGCGGTGCTGTCATCCAGTTCGCGGTCGAGGCGTTCGGCCACATCAGCCGAGATCGCTTGCAGCTGGAGCCAGATGCCGGTGCGGTTGCCGTTCGTCGCCGAGAAGATCCCCTGGACCTGGCCACCATAGGCATGGTTAGGATTGGCATTGGCGCCGGTCAGCGCAGGATCGCCGGGGATCAGATTAGCGTAGCGCAGGTGCTGCCAGGCCCGGCAGGATTCGTTCGTGGCGCCGCTGCAGTTATTGCCCTGTATCTGGCCGTTGTTGTTGCCGCCCGTTGCCGCGGGATCCAGCTGGGCCTGGGCCGCCGCCGCCGACATGTCGCCGGGCAGCGCAGCGTAGCGATCCTGGAAGCTATAGATGGCCGCAGCGTAGGACTGGATCTCGCTTTGCAGATTCCTGAATTTGGCATTGGCGATCATTTCCTGTCCCTTCAGCACGCCGCCGAGCAACAGGCCGATAATGACCAGGACGATGGCGATCTCCACCAGGGTAAAACCGGATTGATGCTTGTTCATGTGCTTGGCTCCATTTGACTGTCTGTTAACCACGACCGGCCCACGGCGGGCTCCTGCCGCTTCCCTGTCGCCGGCTTAGCGGCAACCTGATAGGAAAACTTGAGGGAAATCCATGCGCTCAGGGCAACTTACCCGCCGCCACCATGCGGTTGAACAACACCCCCGGCGCGAGCCAGACCAGCAAGTCGTCGAAGCCGGTGGCGCCCTGGATATAGCCGGCAACCACGAAACAGCGACTGTTACTGCGATTCTCCGCCTCCAGCGCACCGGGAAAGCGGGTCTTGCCCTCTGAAACCACAATGGCCGGCAGCTTCTCCCCCAGCGGGCGGGTCCCGCCACAACCGGCCCCGTCCCATACCTGCAGATCACCGTTGCCGCCGATGTTGCCCGGCGTACTCAGGTCGAACCCCGAGGCGTATTCCCCGTTGACGGCATAGATCCAGGGCCGGCCCCAGGCATCCACCGGAGAGACCCCGAGCAGGCCGTAGGGGAGACCGCCGACATTGCGTTGATTCGGGCTCGAATTGCAGCCGCCGGGACCGGGCTGGCCGTCGCCGTTGGTATCGTGGCAGGGCAATTGTCCATTGATCACCGCGTAGCCGATGAGGGCCTCGCGGATGGCCTCCAGGGTCGCCTGGGTCTCCTCGCGCTTGTCATTTTCCATCTGGGTACTGAGCGGCATCAGCAGACCACCGAGCATCAGGCCGATGATCAACAGCACCACCGCCAATTCGACCAGTGAGAAGCCCCGCTCACGGCCATGTTCATGGCATGCGGAAGGATGCCAGACAAAGGCACGGCTGGCCCACCGCAGTCCTGTGCATCGATTTTCAGTATTCATGTTCCGACACCTCCTACCGGGCTGCCTAGGGCGGCAGGGAACCGCCGTTGACTCTCGCCAGCTGATTCTTGAGCCCGCCAAGCGGCACCCAGGTGATCAAGTCATCGTAAGGTCCGCCCACGATGGTCGGGTCATCACTGGCGGCACGCTGAACCAGGTCATTGGTGCCGCTGCGGTTGGTCTCCTCATCCACATGGCCGGCCGGCGGGTTCGCAAGCAGGGAACCATCGGCACTGGTGGCACCAAAGCCATTGGGGCCGTGTGAAATCACGACAGCCGGTGTCTCGGGAATATGGACGACAAGGTTACCGCCCGCGTCCCGCATGCGAACACGGATCGCGGCCGGCTTCGACTGGGTCATGCTGCAACCGCTACCGCTATCGGTAAAGTCCGGATCAACCAGGTAGCGCAGCCGCCGTCCCCAGGCATCCTCTCCACCCAGGCCGAGCGTAGTCCAGGGCAACCAGCCGGCCACGGGCGCGGCACTCGCGCATGTGGCCTCGGCCAGGCCATCCCCGGTGGAATCGGGGCAAGGCAGGCATTCGCCATGGGTGATGCTGTAGCCGATCAGCGCATCACGCACCGCATTGATGTCCTGCACCGTCGTCAGGAACCGCGGCTGACGTGGATCGCCCTTGTTGAGCGTGGTAAGCAGGACATAGGCCGAACCCATGATGAGGATCAGCAGCATGATAAGGGCGACAGCCCCACCCTGGCGCCGTTGCGAAGAGCTGTCGACATTGGCCTGCATCATGGGGACGGCCCCGGATCCGGATCAGGGGGCGTGGACAGGTCTCCGATGGCGGGCACAGGCGCGGTGTTTTCTGAGCGCGTGTAGCGTTCGATGACCTCGCCGGTGGACCAATCCAGCATCTGACCCGGCTTGAGCGTGCGCGTGCCGTCACGCCAATCCATACGCACCTGCCCGTCTTTCATCAGGCGCATCGGGTGGTCCGACCCATCGGGTTCGACACGCGTCCCGTTCAACCACACCAGGCGCTTTCCATCGCTACCGATGAGTGTTCCGTCCAGGGTCATGTAATCGCCATTGACCGCAGTCACGGGTTCCCCGGCCTCGATGACAGCGGCCCCACCCGCTCGTACCACGTCGATGCGGGCACGATCGGCGGGGGTGGTGAACAAGCGCCCAAGGTCGTCGGCCTGAACACCATTCCACCCACACAGGCTCACCGCAAGCAGGACTCTGATATGTCTCGCAAGGTTCATTGCCAACCCTCGTCCGGGTTTACACTCGGGGCATCGAGGCTATACCAGCGCAAGGCACAGTCCGCGGTTACATTGGCCTCGTCGAGGCTGACCTCACCGCCGTCACGCGTGGGGCGCAATCCGCAGGCAACCACTTCGAACAAACCGTCGCCACGCTGCTCGAGCAAGCGCAGAAAACGCGACAGGTCGCCTTCGTGGCGAAGCTCAAGCACGAGTTTCATCGAACTTTCAAACAATTGATATATCCCGTCGCCCTGCGTATCCGGACGGCCATGGCGAGGTTCAAGTTCATAACGGAAGGCCACCAGGCCGGCATCACGGGCGGCCATGCGCAGATTCTCGATCCATTTCAACCTGGGCTCAGGACCCACGAAATGCCGCGCCTGCAGGGCAGCGAACCGTCCGGCATCCGTGCGCAATATCCGCTCGGACTCCAGGGCTGCACGATATTCGTACAAACTGGATTGCAGTTGTTGCTGTGCCGCTTTGTGCGCATGCTCCATCCGCGAGCTGAACACACTGGCGGACAGAACCAAGATCAGTATTACCAACAGGAGCGCACCAGTGCGCAGCAATGGCTGGCGCAGCTCGGCATAGATGGCCTTGGGATCAGGCATCGGGGCCTCCCATGACCAACTTCAGGGTAAACAGAGCATCCAGCTTGCGCTCCGTGCCACCGAGACCACCCAGGACACGACCACTGGAGGCCGTATTGAGCGGAAGGGCAAGGGCCTCGACGGAAATCACGTCGTCATGCTTGCGTAGAGAATCCAGGATCGATTCGATGCGGGCATGCACGCGTCCGTAATCACCTTCGAAAGGCACTACCCTGCCGTGCAATATGCCAATCTGATATGTCGTTTGCATATCGACACCCGTCAGCGCTTCATCGGGGGCTTCCTCGTCGCCATACTCTGACGTGAACGCATCTTCATCACCCGACTCATGGGCGGCGGCCACGGCACTGCGATCATCGCTTACGAACCAGTCAATGCGATCCACCTCGAAACCGGGCTGATTCAGCATGGCCTGCCCAAAACGGGAAAGCAGCCGATACGGCGTTCGTCGCGCCTGCTGCAACTGTGTGGCTGTGGCTACGGCCATGCGCATATCCTCCGGCTCGACCTCGGTCTGTGGCATGCGCTCCTGTAATTCAGCATGACGACGATCCGCATCCTCGATCAACCTTGTGGTAGCCACGATCTCCTGCTTGTATAGCAGGCCATCGACTACCTGGGTGCCGGACCAGAGCATGCCGGCTATAACCGAGACCACGCCGAGAGCTGCAAGCGCCTGGCGCGCCCGGAACATCTGGTAATGAAAACGCTGTCCGGCCTTGGCATAGTGGTTGCACAGATGCGACTTGGCGAGCAGGAAGGCGAACAGGCCATCGCAATGGTATTCCTCCTGCGGGCCACGGTAGCCGATCTTCCGGGCCACATCGCTGACCGGGATGAATTCATAATGGGTCAGGGTCTCGGATTCACGCAGTCGCTCAAGCCCATCGAGATGCGAGCCACCGCTCAACATACAAACGTCGAGCACCACGTCGCGGCCGAGCAGATGCAGGTTCGCCAGGTAGCGCTTGGTTTTCCCGATTTCTGCGCGTACGAATCCGGCGTAATCATCCTCGACATGTCCGGAGACCGGCGTGAGTCGGCTGAAGCGCAGCTTGCCACGGACAAAGAACGACTGGCGCAGACCACTCGTGGAGTTATGGGTTACAAACAGGACATCCTTGCCCTTGTCACAGACGCGCCTCACAAGATCCCCGGTCAAAAGCGGTAGTGAGTAGATACCCGCAACCGGCAGCTTGTGGTGACGCATGGCGTCCAGCCACATGTCAGCGAATTCCGGGTTGAGCAGGCCACTGAACAGCACTTCATCCTTGCGACGGCTGTGTGGATCGCGTCCCAGCACCTGTGCATAACGGTATTGGGTACCGCGATACACCTTGGACACATGGCGCTCCAGCAATGCGGCACGGTCTCCACCATGGGCATGCGCGATACTGTCCACCCGAAAATCCTCCTCAACCATATCGGTCAGTACCAGCACGGGTATCTGACCCAGCTGTTGGAGGTAGATTTCAAACTCGGCCAGGCCTGCCTCGGCGGCGACGAAACACCCCATATTCGTTAGGGCACGTCCATCGTATTGCCAGGCCGTCAGGCAGTTGCTGGTGAGGAAGAATATCTGGGACGGCATGATCAGGTAATCTTCCCGAGAATATCGTAGATCGGACCGAGCACGGAGAGCATGACCCATCCCAGCAGCAGGCCCAGCACCACGGTGAGCGCGGGCTCGATGAGCGCCTGTACGCGCTCGATGGACTCCCGCACGTCACGATTGTAGAAATAACTGACATTGGCGAGCGCCTCGTCCAGTGCCCCGGTATTTTCACCTACACGTAGCATGCGGATTACCAACGGCGGGAACAGGCCGGTGTTCTCGAATGAACTGGTGAGCCCTACCCCCTCGCTGATCTGTCTATAGACGCGTTGCAGCGCCTCCTCGATGACCTTGTTGTCCACCAGCTGCTCGGAGATGCGCAGGGAATCGAGTACCGTGATTCCAGAACCAAACATGAGGGCGAAATTGCTGGCGAAGCGCGAAAGCAGGATCTTGGCGTAGATGGGGCCGATCGGCCAGATGCGTAACTTGATGCCGTCCAGGCGATAGCGTGCCTGGGCATTCACACGAGCCAGATGCCGTATACCGAAGAACAGCGCCGGAGGCGTCAGGAGAATCATGAACCAGTAATTGATGACAAAATCCGAAACCACGATGAGGGCCCGGGTATGAATCGGCAACTCCTGGCCCACGGACGTGATGAAGCTGGTCAATTGCGGCACCAGGTAGATCATCATGAAAAACAGCACGCCGAGCACCACGGTTGCCACGAAGGCGGGGTACATGACGATCTTCCTGGTGTGCGCGGCCAGCTCATCCTGCCACTTCAGAGATTCCGTGATATTACGCAGCACATCCGGCAGCATGCCGCTTTGCTCGCCAGCACGAATCAGGCTGTAGAAAACCTTGCTGAAGATGGCCGGAAAACGTTCCAGCGCCTCGGACAAGGTCTTCCCTCCCTCGATATCCTCGATCAGTCCGGCTACCACCTCGCGAAAGCGCGGATTATCGATGCTATCGCGCAGGTCGGCCAGGCCCTCCATGATCGGTACACCGGCCCGCGTCAGTTGCTCCAGGTGAAAACAGAAGGCGATGAGCTCCCGCCGCCCGACCTTGCTCCGACCCAGTTGCCAGTCACGCCGGCTCGCCGGTTTGCAGCGGATCATCTCCAGGCCCATGCGCGACAGGCGGGTCTCCAGATCCGAATCATTGGCGGCATCGATGCGACCGAATACGATCTTGCCGTCGTCATTGATTGCCTTGTATTCAAATGCGGACATCAGATCAACCCAATCGGTCCGTAAGATCGATCACACGCGAGATCTCGTCAAGCGTGGTGATTCCCTCGAGCACACGGCGTATCCCGTCCTCGCTCAATGGCTGGAAGCCCTTGGAAAGAGCCATGTTGTACAATTCGCTCCAGGTAGCCCGCCGGGCCACCAGTTCATCGAGATCAGCATCCATTTTCAGGATTTCCATCACCGAGATTCGCCCTCGATAGCCGGTATGACCGCAGTGATCGCAGCCACGCGCCTGATACAGTGTGATTTCGGATTCCGCCGTTGAGCGCAGCAGCTTGTGTTCAAAATCCGTGGCGGGAGCGGCCTCCCGGCAGTGCAGGCAGAGCTTGCGGATCAAGCGCTGCGCAACGATGCCAATGATATTGCCAGCCAGGACATCCGGGACGATGCCGAGATCCAGCAGGCGCGGGATAGCGCCGATGGCCGAATTGGTGTGCAAGGTGGAATACACCTGGTGACCGGTCATGGCGGCGCGCAGCGCCATGTCGGCGGTATCCTCGTCACGCACCTCACCAACCAGAATGATGTCGGGATCCTGGCGCAGCATGGACCGGATTCCGCTCGCGAAATCCATCTTGGCCGCCTCGTTGACTGAGCTTTGCCGAATCAAGGGCATCGGGTACTCGACCGGATCCTCCAGTGTCATGATATTCACCGACTCGCTGCTGACATGACTCAGCATGGAATACAGCGTGGTGGTCTTGCCGCTTCCGGTCGGGCCGGTAACCAGGATAATCCCCTCCGGGCGTGCCATCATGAGCTTCAGCAGGGAGAGGGAATCCGCCGGCAGGCCAAGATTGTCGAGCGCAACAATCCCCTTGTTGCGGTCGAGTATGCGCAGGACGATGTTCTCGCCCCAGGTCGTCGGCTGCACCGATACACGGAAGTCGATGGGACGGCCATACAGGGTCAATGAGATGCGTCCGTCCTGCGGCGTGCGCGTTTCCGCGATATTCATACCCGACATCACCTTCAGTCGCACGGCGATGGCGGACCAGTAGTTTTTATGCAGGCTGCGCACCTGGCGCAGAACGCCGTCGATACGGTAACGTACGCGCAGAAAGCCTTGCTCGGGTTCAAAATGTATGTCCGAAGCACCCGCCTTCACCGCATCGGAGAGCATGGCATCGACCAGCCTCACCAGCGGCTGACTGTATTCCTCACTTTCACCCTTCAGGCTGTTGTAATCGACCTGGCCGGTCTCGATTTCATGCAGGATCCCATCCACGGTCAATATATAGCCGTAGAACTGGTCGATTGCGGATTCGATCTCGGATTCGCCCGCCAGTAAAGGGTGTATCTCGACACGTCCGCCCAGGATGGCGCGCAGCTGATCCAGTGCAACTACGTTGCTGGTATCGGCCATGGCGACGGTAAGCAGGTGACGAGCGTTGTCGATCGCGATCGGCAGCACCCGGTAGCGCCGTGCGACCTCCTTGGGCACGAGTTTGAGCGCGTCCTGGTCCACGACGACCTTGTGCAGATCCACACTCTCCTGGCCCAATGCCTCGGACAGCGCATCGCGAACGATCGCTTCGGTCGTAAACCCCAGCGAAACAATGATGCGACCCAGTTGCTCACTGGTCTTCTTCTGCTCTGTGAGCGCAATACGCAACTGGTCCTGACTCAGGATCCCCTGCTCGATCAGGATATCGCCTATGCGGCGCGGAGGCTTGGCAGCAGGCGCATTCATGGCTGCGGCATGACGGATAGCGACGCAACCCGTCCCTGGGCGGTCGCGTGATCGAATTGGACGGTCTGGCTTCGCGCCAACTGCAGGGCACGTCGGTAGTATTCCACCGCCAGACCCGGCCGACCCAGGTGCTCAAGGCTTACGGCCAGGTTGAAGGCATAATCGGCATTGTCCGGCGCGAGGCGCTGCGCCTCGAAATACGCCTGTTGCGCCTGCGGCCAGCGCCTCTGTGTGGCATACAGATTGGCGAGGGCAAAGTGCAGATGGGCCGAGTTCGGCTGCTCCGCGAGCCTGAGCTTCAGTTCGCTCTCGCTGTTGCCACCCTGCACCTGCTCGAGCGCCGCAAGGACCGCGAAGGCGGTGGCGTCCCTGGGGTTGATGCGGAGTAACTCCCGATATTGATCAATCGCCGTATTCCGGTCACCGGTACGCTCGGCCAGTGCGGCCAGTCCCAGCCGCGCATCGCGATTACCGGGATCGCCAGCAAGGACTGCGCCATAAGCCTGCTCCGCCTGGGTCCAGCGCTCGGCCTGGAAATGCTCATAGGCGCTCAGCAGCAAGGTGTTGACGCGATCCGGACGACGGCCACGTTCGATCCGGATCACCGCTTCCTGTCTAGGCATCGGGGTGGCGGCGGTCTGTCCTGTCGCGTGATCGAGTCGCTCTCCAAATGGCTCACTCACATCCTCAGGCAGGCGCTGATCCACCTGCCCGATATCCTCAGGTACCGCGGCCGGCAAGCCGGAACTTTCCTGCACAGGCGCGGCAGGGGCGAGGTGTGACGCGGACGATGACTCATCGGCCAGTTGCGGCGTGGTGTTCGCATCCGTCTGGCCATCGAGCACGCCGGCGACCGAGATCGATTGCGGGAGACGTATATAGCCCTGCGGTTGCGCAAGTGCCGCGTAGTAATAATAACTTCCAATGGCAAGCGTCAAGGCGACGGTCAACCCCGTGATTCCCATCCATGTGCGACGTCTTTGTGCAGCCTGCTGCGAGATTCTCGTTCCCAGCAAACGTGCCGCCGCCTGGGCGCCTGACGTTGCCGTGATTACCGGTGGTGACTGCGTCGTGCTTGGCTCTTCCGGCACCGACTCCGTCGCAACCGGCCGTGTTTCGGCCTCCGCGAATGGTATTTCGGGCGCCTCTTCCTCGCGCGCAGTTTCCGGCGTCGATGGCGGCACCGTCTCGGCGACAAGCGGCGAATCCTCGAGCGCCAGCGTCAGCCCTTGCGCATGCCCGTTATCCACCGCATCCTCGCTTGCAGGAATCCGTTCCGGCGCCTCAGCCACAGGCTCCGCCGGCTTGTCCTCCTTGACACGCTCCGCCTGTTTCAGCGCGTCCATCAATAGACTCATGGACGATCTCCGCGCAACTGTTCCGTCAATCGCTGGGGTTCCGAGGTGATATCCCACCGTCCCGGCAGGTAACGCTGGTAATCCGCCAACTCTCCACCCAGGCTGGCATCGCGGATCACGCGCGGACGCAAAAAAATCACCAGTTCGGTGCGGTTTACCCGGTTATCTCGATAGCTGAACACGTCCCCTATCCCCGGAATCTCCGACAGGACAGGCGTTCCGCTTCGACCGAGATCCACGCTGTCCTGGATCAGGCCGCCAAGCACCGCCGTCTGGCCGGAATTGATTCGCAACAGGGAGTCCATTTCACGCACCTGGATCTGTGGAACACTGCTCTCGATGTTGAACGGCGCCAATGCAGGGTTCGGATCACGCACGAAACTGGTCACCCGGGAGATGGTCGGGCGAATATTCAGGATCACCGTATCGGTATCGTTGATCTGCGGCGTAACACTCATTACAAAGCCGACTGGAACCGTGTGCACGGTGCTGGTGAAGGTCGTGTTGGCCACGCCATCGGTCGCTGTCGTGTCTGCCTCGATAGTGAAATACACCAGGTTGTCGACCACCTTCAGCAGTGCGGTCTGGTTGTTGATCGCCATGATTCGCGGGCTGGAGAGGACTTTCACATCGCCAAACTGACGCAGCATGCCGACATTGGCGGTGACATCGCCGCGCCGCGTATCCGGGTCGGAATAGGTAAGCAGCGAGAAGGGTGTCTCGCTGAGGTTGGTCCCGAGCAACGACTGGTTCACGCTGAGACCGGCGCCATTGGCGAGCAGATTCCAGTCCACGCCGAACTGGTACTGGTCATTGAGCTTCACTTCGACCACGGTGGCCTCGATCATGACCTGGCGCTGCGCGCTCACCAGTATCTGATCCAGGAAGCCCATGATCTGCCGATGCTCGCGTGTGGTGGCCCGTACGGTAAGGATGCCCGATTCGGCGTTCACGATGACCGCGGCCGACCCCTCGGTATCACTGACATCACCAAGAATCGCACGCACGTTGCGTTCCAGTGTTCTCCAGAACTGGTGATTGGACGTGCTGGTCACATCCGTTGTCGAATTGTTCCCACCCGCGCCTCCGCCTGCCGCGCCGCCCGCGGCCTGGCCCGTGGTGGCGATCTGGGTCGCAACACTCACATTACTGGTGTTGTCGCGACCCATGTTCACATAGTCGATCTTGTAGCTGCGCAGGAATGGATGATCCGGTTCGACCTGGAGCGTATCGCCTTCCAGCGTGAACCGGACATTCGCCTGGCGCGCGATGCGATCCAGGATCTGCGGCAGGGTCTGGTCGATGGCATTCAGGGTAACGGTACCACTGACGCCCGGATGTATATCCACATTTATGTCAGCATCACGCGCCAGCGCAAACAGCATGTCTTTCACCGACACCTCGGTGACGACCACGCTGTAGGTTTCCAGTGGTGGACTCGGTTTTGGCACTTCCAGCCGCGGCGCGCTCTGCACCGGTGAGGGGATGTCCTGCATGGCTGTCCGCGGCGAGGCCACATGTCCCTGATCGGGGCGTTGCGGGGTCGGCGCACAGGCAACCAGCAGCACGCCTGCCAGCAGCGTCGCTAAACGTGACGAATATCGTGTATGCATCATGTATCCTGTCGCGCCGGCAACCAGTAGCCGGACGCCTCCTTTTTCACGGCCGTCAGGGAACGCAGATAGGGACCATTCCCTTTCAGCGCCGCGGGTATCTCTTGCAATGCCAGTTGTGCGGCGGCATAGCTGTCATAAATTCCGTACAACACCGACCAGCGCTGTGTGCCATCGATATCCACGGGCACGATGTACAGGTGGTCGTGATGTGCCTGCCTGGCGGGTTCCATGAGGTAACGTTCCAGCGGTGCGGGTGCCGCGCTGTCACTGGTCATGATCTGAATGGTATAGCGGCCGACGAAATCCGAGCTCAACCAGGACCGGGTGGCGGCCACACGGGCGGAGAATGTGGAGGGGTAAGCGGTTTTGGTGATTTCCGCTGCCCCGCTACTCGCCTGTCCGGGATCCATAAGCGCCAGACTGGCCGGTGGCTCGGGGCGGTCCGCATGACGGGATATCGAGGGCGCGTTCATGGCGGAGACGCCCGCCTGTGGCAACATCGCCAGGCCCGTCGTGCCGATCGCCGCCAGGATCAGGATGCCGGTGGTGAAACCCCAACCCGGGCGTGGCAGCGCCGACCATTTGGCTGCGAACTCACTGTCGGCCACGGCCCTGCGCATATGCCGGAACCGTACTTGCCGGCTGCCATCGGCATAGGCGGCCAGCAGGGCCTTGTCGGCAAGGATATGGATGCGGCGGATGAGCCCGCTGGAGGCGCGTGCCAGGGACCAGTACGCGGGCCATGTGAATGGATCTCCGCCCAGATACCCCGCCGCCCGGAGCCGGAAGGGAATGTAATCGCGGACCTCCGCCAGGCTCAGCGGGGACAGGCTAAAGCTGTGGGTGATCCGGTCGCGCAGCTGGCGTACCTCATGGACGGCCAGATGCGTATCCAGTTCCGGCTGTCCGAACAGCACAATCTGCAGCAATTTGTCCTCGCGCGTCTCCAGGTTGGACAACAGGCGGATTTCCTCCAGCGCCTCCAGGTCCATGCCTTGCGCCTCCTCGACGAACACCGCCACGCGGCGTCCCTCCGTATGGCGCTGGAGCAGGTAGTCGTGCAGCACCTGGAGCACCTGGAGTCGGCCACCCTCTGTAGGCAGTTTCAGGTCCAGGGCAATGGCTTGCAGGACGTCTTCACGCCGCAGGCTGGGATTGGCCAGGTAGACGATATCGACATCCGGGGCCAGACGGTCGGCGAGCATGCGGCACAGCATGGTCTTGCCGCTGCCGACCTCGCCGGTCAGCTTGACGATGCCCTCGCCCCGCAGGATGGCGTAGGCGAGCGCGTCCAGCACCGCCCCGCGCTGTGCACCCGGGTAGAAGCGACGCGTATCGGGGGTGATGCGAAAGGGCGAGGATTCCAGCCCGAAATGTTGTCCATACATAGCCAATGCTCCCGGCCTTGGGATATGACCACATTAGATAGCAATATCCGGACCAAGGACCGCGGGAGCCGGATGGCCCGCTCATGCGGATTACATTGAAATCCGTATCTATTTGATAATTAATCGTTTACAGACCAGGAATCCGGAGGGAGGCATGGTTTTTCACCTGGCAGGGATGCCGAAGCGATTCTGTCAACGAGTTGACGCTCACCCTGTGATGCCTTTCCGGGGAGCCGGCCGGGAACACGGGCGGGATCTCCCGCAGCTGCAGGAGGCCTGTCGCTCAAGCCAATCGGGTAGTAATAAAGGGGAAATGGTGGCTACGCCCTGATTCGAACAGGGGACCCCATCATTATGAGTGATGTGCTCTAACCAGCTGAGCTACGTAGCCAGGGATCATCCAAGCCGATGGCCGGCTGAAAGCGGCCACGGAAAGAGGCGAGATTGTAGGGGCTCGGGAGGGTCTTGTCCAGTCGGACCGCTGGACCAGGGGATGTGGATTCCGGCGTACGCCGGAATGACAAGGATAGGATTTTCAGACGTTGAAACGGAAGTGCATCACATCACCATCCTTGACGATGTACTCCTTGCCTTCCAGGCGCAGCTTGCCAGCCTCCTTGGCGCCCTGTTCGCCCTTGCAGGCGACAAAATCCTCGTAGGCGATGACCTCGGCGCGGATGAAGCCCTTTTCGAAGTCGGTGTGGATGACCGCCGCGGCCTGGGGCGCGGTGGCACCGATCTTCACGGTCCAGGCACGCACTTCCTTCACCCCGGCGGTGAAATAGGTTTGCAGCCCCAGCAACTCGTAACCGGCACGGATCACCCGGTTCAGGCCCGGTTCATCGAAGCCCATCTCGGCCAGGAAGGCACCCTGCTCTTCCGCGTCCAGTTCCGCCAGCTCCGCCTCGATAGCGGCGCACACCGGCACCACGATCGCGCCTTCCTCCAGGGCACGCCCACGCACCAGGTCCAGGCGAGGATTGTTCTCGAAACCATCCTCGGCCACGTTGGCGATATACATGGTGGGTTTGATGGTGAGCAGGTGCAGGTCATGCAGCAACTTGCGTTCTTCCCCGCCCAGTCCCAGGGTGCGCACCATCCCGCCGCCATCGAGGTGATCGCGCACCCGTTCGAACAGTGCCAGCTGGTGCTTGGCATCCTTGTCGCCGCTCTTGGCCACTTTCGCGAGCCGGTAGATGCCCTTCTCCACCGTCTCCAGGTCCGCCAGCGCCAGCTCGGTGTTGATTACCTCGATGTCGGACAGGGGATCGACACGACCGGCTACGTGGATGACGTTGTCATCCTCGAAGCAGCGCACCACCTGGGCGATGGCATCGGTCTCGCGGATATTGGCCAGGAACTTGTTGCCCAGGCCCTCGCCCTTGGAGGCACCCGCCACCAGGCCGGCGATATCGACAAACTCCATGGTGGTGGGGATGACCTTCTGCGGCTTGACGATCTCCGCCAGTTTGTCGAGGCGCGGGTCGGGTACCGCCACCACACCCACATTGGGATCGATGGTGCAAAAGGGATAGTTCTCGGCCTGGATACCCGCCTTGGTGAGGGCGTTGAACAGGGTGGACTTGCCCACATTGGGCAGACCGACGATACCGCATTGAATACCCATGGTGTTGTTCCTGTCAGGGCCTGGCTATCGGTGGCAGGCAGTCCGGCATCCTGTGCCGGGACTCGCTGTGAATACATCCCTGTACGCTCGACGGCCGCGTCCATGCGGC
>JAPHQV010000016.1 GCA_026197075.1 Gammaproteobacteria bacterium
CCGCGGCGCGGCCGCGGGCCGCGCTGTTTCCAGTCTGTTCAGGCATGGTGATTCCTCATCCTCGCGTTCACTCGGCCAAACCACTCGCTCCCGGCCTGCGCCGGGCCGACTCAGGAACCGCGATATACGACGAACGCGGTACCCTGGCTCTGCGAGTAGTTGTCGTAGCCGACCAGGCGCACGTGGTGACCCGGGTGTGCACGGTGGCAGGCTTCCAGCTCCGTCAACACCACATCCACGCTCTCCTCGCCGAACATCGGCAGCTTCCACATGAACCAGTAGTGGTTATGGGAACGCTCCGGTTCCACGTGCTCGACCGCGGGGTTCCAGCCCATCGCGATCACATACTGGATCTGGCCGCGGATGGCCTCGGCCGACAGCGGCGGCAGGTAGGAGAAGGTTTCGTACTTGATGCTCTGCTTGTAATCCTGAACTTCAGCCATGGTTTCTGTCCTTTCGTTTGCTGTGGAGGGCGGGAACCGCGATCAGCGGTTCTGCACGTCCAGTTTGTCAACGGTATCGAACTCGAACTTGATCTCTTTCCAGGTTTCCATGGCGATCTTGAGTTCGGGGCTCGACTTGGCGGCGTTGAGCAGGATTTCCTTGCCTTCGCGCTCCAGGTCACGGCCCATGTTGCGGGCTTCGACACAGGCTTCCAGCGCGACACGGTTGGCCGCGGCGCCCGCTGCGTTGCCCCAGGGATGACCAAGGGTACCGCCACCGAACTGCAGCACGGAGTCGTCGCCGAAGATGGTGACCAGTGCCGGCATGTGCCACACGTGGATACCGCCAGAGGCCACCGCAAAGGCGCCCGGCATGGAACCCCAGTCCTGATCGAAGAAGATGCCGCGGCTGCGGTCTTCCGGGATGAAGGATTCACGCAGCAGGTCGATCCAGCCCAGGGTGGATGCACGGTCGCCTTCCAGCTTGCCCACCACGGTACCGGTGTGCAGGTGGTCGCCGCCGGACAGGCGCAGAATCTTGGTCAGCACGCGGAAGTGGATACCGTGGTGCGGGTTGCGGTCGATGACGGCGTGCATAGCGCGGTGGATGTGCAGCAGCAGGCCGTTCTTGCGACACCAGCGAGCCAGACCGGTATTGGCGCAGAAACCACCGGTGATGTAGTCGTGCATGATGATGGGCATTTCGAGCTCCTTGGCGAACTCGGCACGCTCATACATCTCTTCCGGGGACGGCGCGGTCACGTTCAGGTAGTGACCCTTGCGCTCGCCTGTCTGGCCTTCCGCGCTATGGATGGCGTCGGCCACGAACAGGAATCGGTCACGCCAGCGCATGAAGGGCTGGGAGTTGACGTTCTCGTCGTCCTTGGTGAAGTCCAGGCCACCACGCAGACACTCGTACACGGCGCGGCCGTAGTTCTTGGCGGACAGGCCGAGCTTGGGCTTGATGGTGCAACCCAGCAGCGGACGGCCATATTTGTTCATCTTGTCGCGCTCGACCTGGATGCCATGGGGCGGACCGTTGCAGGTCTTCACGTAGGCGATGGGGAAGCGCACGTCTTCCAGGCGCAGAGCGCGCACGGCCTTGAAGCCGAACACGTTACCCACCAGGGAGGTGAAGACGTTGACGACAGAACCTTCCTCGAACAGGTCGATGGGATAGGCAATGAAGGCATAGAAGCAGGTATCGTCGCCCGGGACGTCCTCGATGCGATAGGCACGGCCCTTGTAATAGTCCATGTCGGTCAGCAGGTCGGTCCAGACCGTGGTCCAGGTACCGGTGGAGGATTCAGCGGCGACGGCGGCGGCGGCTTCCTCGCGATCCACGCCCGGCTGCGCGGTGATCTTGAAACAGGCCAGGAGGTCCGTATCCAGGGGCACGTAATCGGGCGCCCAGTAGGTTTGCCGGTAATCTTTTACACCGGCTTCGTATTTCTTGACTGCCATTAGTGTTCTCCTTGCAGAAGTCTCTGTATAGGGATCCTTCTGGCCCATGGTCCGGCGCCAGACTGTGCGAACTATAGTTCAGGAAGGAACTTGAACTACAGTAAATTGTTTCTATAGAATCCATAAACTATTGTTTATGGATATGGAGTCACCCGGATGAAACTGCGTCACGTCACATTGCATCAGCTGCGCATTTTCTACACGCTGGGCAAGCACATGAACTTCACCCGGGCCGCGGAGGAGCTGCATCTCTCCCAGCCGGCGGTGTCGATTCAGGTCAAACGCCTGGAGGACAGCATCGGGATCCCCCTGTTGGAGCAGATCCGCAGGCGACTATACCTGACGGACGCCGGCAAGCAACTGTTCGCCGCCTGCAACGATGTCCTGGAACGCCTGGAGGCGCTGAGCGAGGACATCACCGGCATGGAGGAGGGTGTGCAGGGCCCCCTGCATCTCGCCGCCATCACCACATCTCAGTATTTCATGCCGCACCTCCTGGGGGTATTCCTGCGCGAGCATCCGCGCGTCGAGCCCCACCTCGCCGTCATCAACCAGACACAGGTCATTGAAAGATTGGAGAATAATCTCGACGACCTGGTCATCATGGGCACCGTACCGGAACATCGCGGCCTCGAGGCCCGCTACTTTCTCGACAACCCGCTGGTGATCGCCGCAGCGCCCGACCACCCCCTGGCGCGCGAAAAGGCCATCCCGCTCGAGCGCCTGGCGGAGGAACGCTTCATCAGCCGCGAGCCCGGCTCCGGCACCCGCGCAGCCCACATCCGCCTGTTCACTGAGCAGGGACTGACCGTCACACCCTATATGGAGCTGGGCAGCAGCGAGGCAGTCAAGCAGGCGGTCATGGCGGGCCTCGGCATCTCCTTGATTTCGCGTCATAACCTGCGCCTGGAGCTGGAGACCGGCCTGATTGCCATCCTCGACGTGGAACACTTCCCGCTGGTACGCAAGTGGTACGCCGTGCACCCCAAGGGCAAGAAACTGTCGAACACCGCCCGCCGCTTCCTGGACTTCCTGCTCAAGGATGGCGCGCGCATCTGGGGCGAGAACGAAGCCCACCTCGCCCCGGTCAAGGCCCGGCCCAAGCAGGCGGCGCCTAAAAAACGTCGGCCACGCAAGATAAATCCTGGCGAGCAGCAGGTGCCTTGACGCGCATCAAGCCGCCGGGCCGGCAAGGCTGCTAGATTTCCGGGTTCCGCGAGCAACCCGACGCGATGAGCCCCATGCCCCTGAGCGATGTCGTCCACACCTATGGCCAGGACCTGCTGCGCCGCTACGGCGAGCGGGTGCACAAGCTATCGCTGCATGCCGGCTTCACCTGCCCCAATCGCGATGGCAGCAAAGGCATCGGCGGCTGCACCTTCTGCAACAATAGCTCCTTCAGCCCCAATGCGCGCCGCGAACCCGACATCAGCGAACAGATCGCGCGCGGACGTGCGGTGATCCGCAGGCGTACAGGCGCACGGCGCTTCATCGCCTATTTCCAGGCCTACACCAACACCTATGACGAGATCGAGCGGTTGCGGGCGCAATACGAGCAGGCGCTGGCGGAACCTGATGTCATCGGCCTGTCGGTAGGGACCCGGCCCGATTGTGTGCCCGAGGCCGTGCTGGACCTGCTGTGCGAGTATCAACAGCGTGGCTATGAGGTATGGCTGGAATTGGGCCTGCAATCGGCCTTCGATGAGACCCTGAAGCGGGTCAACCGCGGCCACGGCTTTGCCGAGTACCGTGCCACCCTGCTGGCGACACGGGCACGCGGCATCCCGGTCTGCACCCACCTGATCGTCGGCCTGCCGGGCGAGGGCCTGGAGCATGCCCGGCACACCCTGGAACGGGTACTGGAACTGGGCGTGGATGGCCTCAAGCTGCATCCCCTGCATGTAGTGAAGGGGACCGCGCTGGCCAACGAATGGCGCCGCGGCGAGTACCAGCCACTGGAACAGGAGGACTACATCACCATCGCCAGCGAACTCATCCGTCGCACGCCCGCCGAGGTGGTATTCCACCGGGTGACCGCCACCGCGCCCAGGGAGCTGTTGCTGGCCCCGGACTGGTGCCACAAGAAATGGGCAGTCCTGAACGGTATCGAGGCGAGGCTCAAGCACTGATGGACGGCACCCGCCTCGAACTGGTCTGCCCCGCCGGCAACCTGCCCTCCCTCAAGCAGGCAGTGGACGCCGGTGCCGACGCGGTCTATATCGGTTTTCGCGATGCCACCAACGCGCGCCATTTCGCCGGCCTCAATTTCGACGCCGACACCATGGCGCGGGGTATCGACTATGCGCATCGGCACAGCCGCAAGGTCTTTCTCGCCCTCAACACCTATCCGCAACCGGCCGGCTGGCCGCAGTGGCAGCGGGCAGTGGACCGCGCCGCCGCCTTGCAGGTGGATGCGCTGATCGCGGCCGACATGGGCGTGCTCGACTACGCGTCCGAACGCTGGCCGGACCTGCGCCTGCATCTGTCGGTACAGGCCTCGGCCACCAACGCCGCCGCCATCGCCTTCTATCATGAACAGTTCAACATCCAGCGCGTGGTGATTCCGCGCGTGCTGTCCCTGCGCCAGGTGGCGCGCCTGGTGAACAACAGTCCGGTGGCCATCGAGGTGTTCGGGTTCGGCAGCCTGTGCGTCATGGTGGAGGGCCGCTGCCTGCTGTCCTCCTATGCCACCGGCGATTCCCCCAACACCTACGGCGCCTGTTCCCCGGCCAAGGACGTGGAGTGGCGCGAGATCAACGGCCACCTGGAAACCCGCCTCGGCGGCATCCTCATCGACCGCCACGGCCCTGGCGAACAGGCCGGCTACCCGACCCTGTGCAAGGGCCGTTTCCAGGCCGGCGGCCATACCTTTTACGCCCTGGAGGAACCCACCAGCCTCAATACCCTGGAATTACTGCCGCAGCTGCTCGCGGCCGGCGTGCAGGCCATCAAGCTGGAAGGCCGCCAGCGCAGCCCGGCCTACATCGGCCGCGTCACCCGGGTGTGGCGTGCCGCCCTCGATGCCCTGCACCGCGACCCGGAACGGTTTCGGCCCGACGACCGATGGCTGGCGGAACTCGGCCGCGTCGCCGAGGGTGCACAGACCACCCTGGGCGCCTATCACCGGCCCTGGCAATGAACGCGACCACCCTGCCCCGCCTGTCCCTGGGACCCGTGCTCTACTACTGGCCACGCGAGCAGTTGCTGGATTTCTATGCGCGCATGGCGGAGACCCCGGTGGACATCGTCTACCTGGGCGAGACCGTGTGCAGCAAGCGCCGCGCCCTGCGCTGGGACGACTGGCTGAACCTCGCCCGCGAGCTGCGCGCCGCCGGCAAGGAGGTGGTGCTGTCCACCCTGACGCTGATCGAGGCGGAGTCGGAACTCGGCTACGTGGAACGGCTGTGCGCCCAGGAGGAATTCCCGGTGGAGGCCAATGACCTGGCGGCGGTACAGCTGCGCCGCGGCCGGCCCTTCGTCACCGGTCCCGCCGTCAACCTCTACAACCGGCGCGCACTGGACCGCCTGCGCCAGAACGGCCTGCATCGCTGGGTGCTGCCCCTGGAGCTGTCACGTGCCACCCTGGCCGATCTGCTGCGCGAGCGTGGGAGTGGCGAGGAGGTAGAGGTGTTCGTCTACGGCCGCCTGCCACTGGCCTATTCCGCCCGCTGCTTCACCGCCCGCGCCCACAACCTGCCCAAGGACGACTGCCGGTTCCGCTGCCTCGACTATCCGGACGGCATGGCCCTGGGCACCCAGGAAGGCCAGCCCTTTCTCGCCATGAACGGCATCCAGACCCAGTCCGCCAGTCGCTGCAACCTGCTTGGTGAACTGCCGGACCTTTGCTCCCTCGGTGTTGACGTGCTGCGCATCAGCCCCGTGTCACGGCATACGGAACGTGTGATCGAGACCTTTCATCACTGCCTGCGCCAGCCGACGGACCTGCCCCGGGGAGTTGCCGAACTGGGCAAGCTCAACCAGGATCCGGACTGCAATGGCTACTGGCTGGGCACGGCGGGCATCCGCCAGGAGGCGGGCTAGGAGCCTGTCGGACTTGAGCGATCGTAGCGAGCAAGGTGGGAGAGTGAGGCCATTTTTTCGATCGTTTGAGGAGAATAGTCGTGCTATTTGACGAA
>JAPHQV010000014.1 GCA_026197075.1 Gammaproteobacteria bacterium
CCGGCCGGCGCGGATTCACCGAACCGATCGATGCCCACGATCTTGCCCTTGAGCCCGGCGTACTTGTACCAGCCGTCGGTGACGCCGGCTTCCACTACCACGCGTGCGGTGACGCCGGAAGGCAGCACGGATTCCTTGTAGGCCTCGTCCTGGGCATCGAAGGTGGTGGTGGACGGCATGGAGACCACGCGGATCTTCTTGCCGGACAGCTTGTCCGCCGCGCCCACGGCCAGCCCCACTTCGGAGCCGGTGGCGATGATGATGGCGTCGGGGGTACCGTCGCAATCCTTCAGCACATAGCCACCACGAGTGATGGCCTTGAGCTGTTCGGTACTGCGGCTCTGGTGATCCAGGTTCTGGCGCGAAAAGATCAGCGAGCTGGGGCCATCGCGGCGCTCGATGGCGACCTTCCAGGCCACGGCGGATTCCACTGCGTCACAGGGGCGCCATACATCCATATTGGGGATCATGCGCAGGGTGGCGGTCTGCTCGATGGGCTGATGGGTGGGGCCGTCCTCGCCCAGACCGATGGAGTCATGGGTGTAGACGAAAATCGTCTGTACCTTCATCAGCGCCGCCATGCGCAGGGCGTTACGGGCGTATTCCGAGAACATCAGGAAGGTGGCGCCGTACGGGATGAATCCACCATGCAGGGAAATACCGTTCATGATGGCGGACATGCCGAACTCGCGCACGCCATAGTAGATGTAGTTACCGTCGGAAACGGTGTTGGACAGGCCCTTGCAGCCGGACCAGATGGTCAGGTTGGAGCCCGCCAGATCGGCGGAACCGCCCATGAACTCGGGCAGCAGGGGGCCGAAGCCGTTGAGGGTGTTCTGGGAGGCCTTGCGGGAGGCGATGGTCTCGCCCTTGGTGTTGACGGCCTCGATGAACTTGCCGGCATCGGCTTCCCAGTTGGCGGGCAGCTCGCCCTTCATGCGCCGCTCGAACTCGGCGGCCAGGTCGGGATGGGCGGCCTTGTAGGCGGCGAATTTGTCGTTCCAGTGCTTCTCGGCCTCGGCACCCTTGGTCTTGGCATCCCAGCCGGCATAGATCTCATCCGGAACCACGAAGGGGTCATGTTTCCAGCCCAGGTTCTCGCGGGTGGCCTTGATTTCATCATCACCCAGCGGGGCACCGTGACAGTCATGGCTGCCGCACAGGTTCGGGGCGCCATAGCCGATCACCGTCTTGGTGCAGACCAGGGTGGGCTTGTCGTTGACGCTCTTGGCTTCACGGATGGCCTTTTCGATGGCTTCCGGGTCATGACCGTCCACACCACGCACCACGTGCCAGCCGTAGGCCTCGAAGCGCTTGGGCGTGTCGTCGGTGAACCAGCCTTCCACGTGACCGTCGATGGAGATGCCGTTGTCGTCCCAGAAGGCGATCAGCTTGCCCAGGCCCAGGGTACCGGCCAGGGAACAGGCCTCGTGGGAGATACCTTCCATCATGCAACCATCGCCCATGAACACATAGGTGTAGTGGTCGACGATGTGGTGGCCGTCACGGTTGAACTGGCCGGCCAGCGCCTTTTCGGCGATGGCCATACCCACGGCATTGGTGATGCCCTGGCCCAGGGGACCGGTGGTGGTTTCCACGCCCGGGGCGTAGCCGTATTCGGGATGGCCGGGGGTCTTGGAGTGCAGCTGGCGGAAGTTCTTCAGCTCTTCCATGGGCAGGTCGTAGCCCGTCAGGTGCAGCAGGGAGTAGATGAGCATGGAGCCATGGCCGTTGGACAGGATGAAACGGTCACGGTCGAACCACTTGGGGTTGTTGGGGTTGTGCTTGAGGAAACCGTTCCACAGCACCTCGGCGATGTCCGCCATTCCCATGGGGGCGCCCGGATGGCCGGACTTTGCCTTCTGCACCGCATCCATGCTCAGGGCACGGACGGCATTGGCGAGTTCTTTACGCGAGGGCATTGATCTCTCCTGCTATATGAATATTGAAACCGGACACCCGTGGTCCAGAACCATCGGGGTGGCGTGCGCCGTTGCGCCGCGCCGAATTCTTGCGTTTGGATTCCGCCTGCAGACTGGTGAAACCCGGCGGCAGGGCCCGGGGCTGGCGGTCTTCCGGAATGCAGACTTCGGAACCTGTCTCTCTGGGGAAAAACCGGGGAATACATACCCCCCCGAATCACCGAGCGCGCCATTCTCCACCAGATGCCCCCCAGGGGCAAGACCGACGGAAACCTGGCATTCCGCGCCCTTCACACGACACCTGGTGGCTTCGTCCGGCGTGAAATCGCCGGACACCCGCGTTAACACTCTGTTTTTTATAAAATCCGGTCATGGCCGGGGCCGGGGCCAGCGCGAACCGGCCAGGGCCGACCATCGAACCTATTTATGGGGGGATCGAAGAAACCCGGTCAGAAGAGGTTCAGGCACCCTCTCCCTGCCACTTGATGGAGCAACCGATGCTGGGGATCTGCTGCGCCGGTCCGCGCCCGCTACGAGCGACCTCGGCCATGGCTTCGTACAGGTCGCGGCGCACGTCCGCCGGGGCTGCTTCCTTGCGGCTGGCGTCCAGGCGCCCGCGGTATTGCAGTTCCAGGTCGGCGTTGTACCCGAAAAAGTCCGGCGTACACACGGCCCCATAGGCCTTGGCCACTTCCTGGCTTTCATCTAATAGATAGGGGAAGGGGAAATCGAACTCCCGGGCGATCTTTTTCATGTTCTCGAAGGAATCCTCCGGGTAGTCGCTCGGGTCGTTGGACATGATGGCCACACAGTTGACACCCATGGCCTTCAGGTCGCGGGCATCGCGCACGATGCGGTCGCGCACCGCCTTCACGTAGGGACAATGGTTGCAGATGAACATCACCAGCAGGCCCTTCTCCCCCCGGCAGTCGGCCAGGGTCCAGGTCTTGCCATCCACCCCGGGCAGGGCAAAATCCACGGCCGGGCGCCCGAAATCACAAACCGGGGTCTCCAGACTCACCATCACATACCTCCCTTGTTACGAATTGATAATCGGGCCGCATGATACACCCGGCCCCGGGGGCTTAAACCACACCGGCACCATTGAAAAGGTGGAATCGGCACCCCCAAACCCGGTACACTTTGTGGCTCAGCGTAGTCGGCCAGGGACCAACCAGGCATCCCCGGTTGACGCAGCAGACGCTGCCATAACCCCCCAAACCTTATTAACCACCTGAAAGAACACAAAAATATGAGCAAGACCCACCTGTTCACCTCCGAATCCGTCTCCGAGGGCCATCCCGACAAGATGGCGGACCAGATCTCCGATGCCATCCTCGATGCCATTATCGACCAGGACCTGCATGCCCGTGTCGCCTGCGAGACCCTGACCAAGACCGGCATGGTGGTGCTGGCCGGCGAGATCACCACCCAGGCCAAGGGCATCGAATACGAGAACATCGTGCGTGAGGTGGTCTGCGACATCGGCTACACCAGTTCCGACATGGGCTTCGACGGCAAGACCTGCGCCGTACTCAATGCCCTCGGCCAGCAGTCCCCCGATATCAACCAGGGCGTGGACCGTGGCGACCGCGAATCGCAGGGCGCCGGTGACCAGGGCCTGATGTTCGGCTACGCCACCAACGAGACCGACGTGCTCATGCCCGCCCCCATCACCTACGCCCACCGTCTGGTGCGGCGCCAGGCCGAGGTGCGCAAGAACGGCGAGCTGCCCTGGCTGCGCCCGGACGCCAAGTCCCAGGTCACCTTCCGCTACGAGGACGGCAAGCCGGTGGCTTGCGACGCCGTGGTTCTGTCCACTCAGCACGCGCCGGAGATCTCCCAATCCGACCTGCACGATGCCGTCATGGACATGATCATCAAGCCGATCCTGCCCGCCGAGTGGCTGCACAAGGACACCCGCATCCACATCAATCCCACGGGCAAGTTCGTCATCGGCGGCCCCATGGGCGACTGCGGCCTGACCGGGCGCAAGATCATCGTAGACACCTACGGCGGCATGGCGCGCCACGGTGGCGGCGCCTTCTCCGGCAAGGACCCGTCCAAGGTGGACCGTTCCGCTGCCTATGCCGGCCGCTACGTGGCCAAGAACATCGTCGCCGCCGGCCTGGCCGAGCGCTGCGAGATCCAAGTGTCCTACGCCATCGGGGTGGCCGAGCCCACCTCCATCAGTATCGACACCTTCGGCAGCAACCAGGTGGACGAGACCCTGATCGTGAAGCTGGTGCGCGAGCACTTCGACCTGCGCCCCTGGGGCATCATCACCACCCTCGACCTGCTGCGGCCCATCTATCGCGGCACCGCCAGCTACGGCCACTTCGGCCGCGAGGACCTGGACCTGCCCTGGGAGCGGACCGACAAGGCCGCCATCCTGCGCGAGGGCGCGGGACTGTAACACTACCGCCTGTAGGAGCGGCCTTCGGCCGCGAACGGGTCTGCCGCGACGGTTCGCGGCCGAAGGCCGCTCCTACAAGGAAGAGCACGGGCCGCAAGCATGATCATGGCCCATGCAAGGCTCGTTTACCGCGATGTTCCGCGCAGCTTGCGCCTTTGCGGTAAACAAGATTTTCAACTGTCCCCGAGGAGCGTTGCAACAGGAGCGATCCTGCCAGGCTCGGGGACGGGACCATCCACAACGGCGCTCACCTGCTTATAAAGAGGTGTATGTAATGAACGCTGTCATGAAAAGCTCCAACGACTACAAGGTTGCCGATCTGTCCCTGGCCGACTGGGGACGCAAGGAAATCTCCATCGCCGAAAGCGAAATGCCCGGCCTGGTCGCACTGCGCGAGGAATTCGGTGCCGCCAAACCCCTCAAGGGCGCGCGCATCACCGGCAGCCTGCACATGACCATCCAGACCGCGGTGCTGATCGAGACCCTGGTCGAGCTCGGCGCCGAAGTGCGCTGGGCCTCCTGCAACATCTACTCGACTCAGGACCACGCCGCCGCCGCCATCGCCGCCGCCGGTATCCCGGTCTATGCCTGGAAGGGCGAGAGCATCGATGAATACTGGTGGTGCACCGAACAGGCCCTGAACTGGCCCGACGGCAAGGGTCCCAACATGATCCTCGACGACGGTGGCGACGCCACCCTGCTCATCCACAAGGGCGTGGAATTCGAGAAGGCCGGCGCCGTGCCGGAACCCAAGGCCGGTGACAACGAGGAATGGAAGGCCATCCTTGCCGTGCTGAAGAAGAATCTGGCCGCCGACAACAAGAAGTGGCGTGCCATGGCGGAAAACATCAAGGGCGTGACAGAAGAAACCACGACCGGGGTGCATCGTCTCTACCAGATGATGGAAAAGAACCAGCTGCTGTTCCCGGCCATGAACGTCAACGATTCGGTGACCAAGAGCAAGTTCGATAACCTCTACGGCTGTCGCGAATCCCTGCTCGATGGCATCAAGCGCGCCACCGATGTGATGATCGCGGGCAAGATCTGCGTGGTGCTGGGCTATGGCGACGTAGGCAAGGGCTGCGCCCAGGCCTTCCGCGGCATGGGCGCCACGGTACTGGTGACCGAGATCGATCCCATCTGTGCCCTGCAGGCCACCATGGAAGGTTATCGCGTGGTGACCATGGACGAGGCCGCCAGCATCGGCGACATCTTCGTCACCACCACCGGTAACGTCCATGTCATCGATCACGATCACATGATCGCCATGAAGAACGAGGCCATCGTCTGCAACATCGGCCACTTCGATTCAGAGATCAACATCGCCTCCCTGGAAAAATACCAGTGGGACGAGATCAAGCCACAGGTCGATCACGTCATCTTCCCCGACGGCAAGAAGATCACCATCCTGGCCAAGGGCCGGCTGGTGAACCTGGGCTGCGCCACCGGCCACCCCAGCTTCGTGATGTCCGCTTCCTTCACCAACCAGGTGATGGCGCAGATGGAGCTGTTCAGCAACACCAGCGCCTATGGCAACGAGGTCTACATCCTGCCCAAGTCACTGGATGAAAAGGTCGCCCGCCTGCATCTGCAGAAGATCGGCGCCCAGCTCACCACCCTGACACCCGAGCAGGCGGAGTACCTGGGACTGAACGTGGAAGGACCCTACAAGCCGGATCACTACCGGTATTGAGCCAGGTGTGTCGCGACGCGGCCTGCCAATAGCGGGTACGACGCCGCGGGACGCAGAGGCCGCAAAGATGCATTCGCGTCTTTGCGGCCTCTGCGTCTCACGGTGCCGTCGCCCATACAATACCAACCTACCGGCGAGCACATACCTTCAAAATGAAAACCCAACAGGCATATACAAAACATTACAGCTTCGAGTTCTTCCCCCCCAAGACCGGGGAAGGCGCGGACAAGCTGCGCAAGGTCCGGGAGGAACTGGGTGCGCTCAAGCCCGCGTTCTTCTCGGTCACCTTCGGTGCCGGCGGCAGTACCCAGCAGGGCACCTTCGACACCGTCGTGGATATCCAGGAGGCCGGCTATGGCGCGGCGCCCCACCTGTCCTGCATCGGATCCACCCGTGAACGGGTGAGCAGTCTGCTCCAGGACTATATCGCCAAGGGCGTGAAGCGCATCGTCGCCCTGCGCGGCGATATCCCTTCGGGCATGCGTGATACCGGCGATTTCCGCTATGCCAACGAACTGGTGAGCTTCATACGCGCCGAGACCGGCGACCATTTCGCCATCGAGGTAGCGGCCTATCCGGAATTCCATCCCCAGGCCAGGAGTGCCCAGGCCGACCTGGCCAATTTCAAGCGCAAGGTGGAGGCCGGTGCCAACAGCGCCATCACCCAGTATTTCTACAGCCCCGCGGCCTATTACCGCTTCGTGGACGACTGCGAGCGCATGGGACTGGACCTGCCCATCGTGCCGGGCATCATGCCCATCACCAACTACAGCCAGCTGGCGCGCTTCTCCGACATGTGCGGCGCCGAGATCCCGCGCTGGATCCGCAGGCGACTGGAGGGCTATGGCGACGACCGGGCCGCTATCCGCGCCTTCGGCGAGGAGGTGGTGACGGAACTGTGCGCCGGCCTGCTGCGCCAGGGCGCCCCGGGCCTGCACTTCTATACCATGAACCAGTCCGGCCCCACCCTGGCCTTGTGGCGCAACCTGCAGGGGTTGGTGTAGGGAATATGGGGACAGACTTAAGTCTGTCCCCTGGTACTGTGGCGCGAAGCACCCTGGATCCGGCTATGCTGCGGGGTCTATTGCTTCTATAATTTCTCCACGCCCTTTGCGTCTTTGCGGTGACATTCAGGGGAATCTGCTCCTGTTACCCGCGAGCAACCTCTGACCTGCCAGGGAAACGAACGTCATGTGGAAGCCCCGTCACCTGCTGTGGATGCTGTTGCTGCCGGCCTCTCTCGCCGCCCAGGACAACCCCCTTTCCACCCAGCGCATCGAATCGCAGACCCTTGCCATCGAACGCCGATTCGACGGCATCGTCGAGGCCGTGCACCAGGGCACCCTGTCCTCCCAGGTCAGTGGTCGCATCGAGGAGGTGCTGTTCGACGTGGACGACTTCGTGGAGGCCGGCACCCTGCTGGTCCGTTTCCGCGACCTCGACCAGCAGGCGGGACTGAGCCGTGCCCAGGCCGGACTGCGCGAGGCCGAGGCCCGGGTGCGGGAAAGCGGCGCCGAACTGCAGCGCTTCCAGCAGCTGTACCAGCAAAACCTGGTCTCCAAAGCCAACCTCGACCGGGCCGAGGCGGAGGCCAAGGCGGCCCAGGCCCGCCACAAGGCGGCCCGGGCCGAACTGAGCCAGGCCGAGGAGCAGCTGGAACATACCCGGGTGCGGGCACCCTATAGCGGCATCGTCACCGAGCGCCATGTGGAGCCCGGCGAAACCGCCACTCTCGGCCAGCCACTCATGTCCGGCCTGTCCCTGGATCGCCTGCGCCTGAGCACCCAGGTGCCGCAGACCTATGTGGAAGCCATCCGCCAGCACCAGACCGCCCGTGTCGAGCTACCCGACGGCACGAACGTGGAAAGCCGGGACATCACCCTGTTTCCCTACGCCGAAGCGGGCAGCCACAGCTTCCGGATACGGGTGGAGCTGCCCGAGGGCCTGGCAGGACTGTATCCGGGCATGTTGCTCAAGACCGCCTTCACCGTCGGCGAGACCGAACGGCTGCTCATTCCCCACACGGCCGTGGCCCAGCGCAGCGAACTGACGGGGGTCTATGTGCAGGACGCGGACGGACGACTTTACTTCCGCCAACTGCGCCTGGGCGAGCGCCGCAACGGTGAGGTGGCCGTGCTGGCCGGGCTGACCGCCGGCGAGACCATAGCCCTGGATCCCATCGCCGCCGGCATCGCCCTCAAGCAGCAACGCAGCCAACCCTGAGGACGGCACATGGGCATTTCGGGCCGTATCGCGCAACACTTCCAGGATTCGGAGATCACGCCCCTGCTGGCCCTGATGGGCTTGCTGCTGGGCCTGTTCGCGGTACTGGTGACGCCGCGCGAGGAAGAGCCGCAGATCAATGTCACCTTCGCCAATGTGTTCATCCCCTTCCCCGGCGCCAGCGCCCGTGAAGTGGAGCACCTGGTCACCACCCCCGCCGAACAGGTACTGTCGGAGATCGAAGGCGTCAAGCACATCTATTCCATCTCCCGCCCCGGTATGGCCGTGCTCACCGTCGAGTACGCCGTGGGTGAGGAGCGTGCCAACGCCATCGTGCGACTCTACAATGCCGTGTTCTCCAACCGGGACTGGCTGCCCGCCAACCTGGGTGTCGGCCAGCCCCTCATCAAGCCCCAGGGCATCGACGACGTGCCCATCGTGGGCCTGACCCTGTGGACCACGGATCCCGCACTGGGTGCCTATGAGTTGGAACGGGTCGCCCACACCCTCGAGGCGGAACTCAAGCGCGTGCCCGGCACCCGCGACATCTACACCCTCGGCGGCCCGGACCAGGTCGTGCTGGTGGAACTGGATGCCGCCCGGCTCGCAGGTCACGGACTGACGATTACCGACCTGCGCCAGGCCCTGCAGTTCGCCAACCAGGTGCGACACGGTGGCGCCATGGTGCGGAACGACCAGGAGATCCCCGTCACGATCGGCGAGTTCTTCCAGTCCGCCGGGGAGGTCGCCCGCCTGGTAGTGGGCATGCACAATGGCGCGCCCGTGTTCCTGGAGGACGTGGCCCGCATTCGTCACGGTCCCGACCAGCCGAGCCGTCTGGTGTGGATGGGTACCGGCCCGGCGGCAGCGACCGAAAAGAACATCCAGGCCCCGGGCCTGCACCCGGCCGTGACCCTGGCCATCGCCAAGCAGCCGGGCACCAATGCCGTGCAGGTGGCGCGCCAGGTCATCGACCGGGTCGAGCAGCTGAAGGGCATTTTCATACCCGACGGCATCGAGGTGACGGTGACCCGCGACTATGGCGCCACCGCCAACGACAAGGCCCAGACCCTGATCAAGAAGCTGGCCTTCGCCACCACTTCGGTGGTGGTACTGGTACTGCTGGCCCTGGGCTGGCGCGAGGCCTTCATTGTCGGCGTGGCCGTGGTGGTCACCCTGGCCATCACCCTGTTCGCCTCCTGGGCCTGGGGCTTCACCCTCAACCGCGTGTCGCTGTTCGCCCTGATCTTCTCCATCGGTATCCTGGTGGATGATGCCATCGTGGTGGTGGAGAACATCCACCGCCACCTCGCCATGGGCGGCAAGAAGCTGCGCGAGGCCATCCCCGCCGCCGTGGACGAGGTGGGAGGCCCCACCATCCTCGCCACCCTCACCGTCATCGCCGCGCTGCTGCCCATGGCCTTCGTCTCCGGCCTGATGGGGCCTTATATGAGTCCCATCCCCATCAATGCCAGTATCGGCATGCTCATTTCCCTGATCGTGGCCTTCGTCGTCACCCCCTGGCTGGGCTTCCGCTTCCTTGGTGGTCACGCCCAGGCCGCCACCAGCCAGGACAGCGCCATGGACCGCTTCTTCCAGCGTGTCATGCTGCCGTTCCTGCGTGGCGACGAGGGGCGCGGCCGACGCCGCGGCCTGACCCTGGTGATGTTGCTGCTGATCGTCGCATCCGTCGGCCTGGTGGCCGTCCAGTGGGTGGTACTCAAGATGCTGCCCTTCGACAACAAGTCGGAATTCCAGGTGGTGGTGGACATGCCCGAGGGCAGCAGCCTGGAACAAACCAATCGAGTACTCCAGGAACTGGGCGCACATCTAGCCACGGTGCCCGAGGTAAGCGACTACCAGCTCTACGCCGGCAGCGCCTCGCCCATCAATTTCAACGGCCTGGTGCGACAATACTATTTGCGCAGTGAAGCGCACCAGGGTGATATCCAGGTCAACCTGGTGGACAAGAAACACCGCGAGCGCAGCAGCCATGGCATTGCCCGCGACGTACGTGAACCCTTGCAGGCCATCGCTGCGCCCTACGGCGCCAACATCAAGATCACCGAGGTTCCACCTGGCCCGCCGGTGCTGTCGCCACTGGTGGTGGAGGTCTATGGTCTCGATTACGAAGGCCAGATCCGTACCGCGCGACACATCCGCGCCGAGTTCGCCGCCACGCCCGACATCGTGGACGTAGACGACAGCGTGGAGGTCAATGCCCCCGAGTGGCGCATCCAGGTCGACCGCCAACGGGCGGCGCGCCTGGGCCTGAGCCAGGCCGATCTGGTGCAGGCCATGACCACGGCGCTGGCAGGCGAGGACATCACCTACCTGCACGGCGAAGCCGGCAAGTACCCGGTGCCCGTGCGCCTGCGAGCCAGCAACGCCGACCGTGGTGATCTGGATGCCCTGCTCAACCTGCGGGTACGGGCCCGGGATGGCACCCTGGTACCCATAGCCGAAGTAGTCAGCGTGGCACCCGGCCTGCGCGAGCACGCCATACACCACAAGGACCTGCTGCCGGTGGTCTATGTCACCGGCGACATGGCCGGCAGACTGGATAGCCCCCTGTATGGCATGCTCGAGCTGGTACGGCGCATTGATACCCTGGAGGCACCCGACGCGGTGGCGCAATCCTTTATCCAGCAACCCGACAATCCCTATGACTACAGCATCAAGTGGGATGGCGAGTGGCAGATCACGTATGAAACCTTCCGCGACATGGGCATCGCCTATTCCGTGGGCCTGCTCCTGATCTACCTGCTGGTGGTGGCCCAGTTCCGCTCCTACCTGGTGCCGCTGATCATCATGGCGCCCATCCCGCTCACGGTCATCGGCGTGCTGCCCGGACACGCCCTCACCGGTGCCCAGTTCACCGCCACGTCCATGATCGGCATGATCGCCCTGGCGGGCATCATCGTGCGCAACTCCATCCTACTGGTGGATTTCATCAATGAGTCGGTCGCGGCCGGCATGCCCTTCCAGGATGCGGTGATCCGTTCCGGCGCGGTACGCGCCAAGCCCATCGTGCTCACGGGCCTCGCCGCCATGCTCGGGGCCTTCTTCATTCTCGACGACCCCATCTTCAATGGCCTGGCCATCAGCCTCATCTTCGGCATCCTGGTCTCCACCGTGCTCACCCTGGTGGTGATTCCGGTGATGTACTACGCGCTGATGCGTGGGAAGATGGAGAAGACATGAACATAAGACACAAGTTAGTCGTTGGGTGCCGGATGTCCGGTGCGGGCACACGGGACTCGCTGTGAATACATCCCTGTACGCTCGACGGCCGCGTCCATGCGGCCGAC
>JAPHQV010000002.1 GCA_026197075.1 Gammaproteobacteria bacterium
CGCGACTTTCTTCTTGGCAGCCTTTTTCTTGGCTACCTTTTTCTTCGCTACCTTCTTCTTCGCGACTTTCTTTTTGGCGGCCTTCTTCTTGGCTACCTTCTTCTTCGCTACCTTTTTCTTGGCGGCGACTTTGCGCTTCGTTGCTACCTTTTTCCGGGTCGCAACCTTCTTGCGAGTAGCTACCTTTTTCTTGGCAGCGGTTTTACGTTTGACGGTCTTCTTCTTTACAGCCATGGGAAACCCTCCCTATCTCATATTGATCGCGCAACTTAACGGCGGTTACAGGGCAAACTTTAACCAAAAAAGAACAAATTACAATAGTTAGGTCAAGCGTAACGCGATCTTGTGTTCGTAACTTCTCCGCGCTCACCCGTCACTCCCTGACGTATCGGTGGCATGGCGTTTTCATGCCGAGGAATCTGTCGAGTACGTTTTACAAGTAAATAATAGTGTTTTTTTCATTTATGCAGTACGCGACCCATGTTTATACCTGGCCTGCCTGCCCGTGCGGGGGATGCCGGGAGCTGGGTCAGAAGGGCTTCCGGCGGGTAAAAATTTTTTTGAAAAAAACTGTCCGGAACGGCAATCGTTGCCGCGAAATGGACCCGTCCTGGCATTGCACACCCGCTTCGGTAACCCTGCGATGCTTGTGCGAGTCGCTCGTTCAACGGGGTGCTCGGTGTGCGAATAGCGGGTGCGATGTCCCGTGTCGGTGCTTTGCATGGCCGAAGGGAACCGCGATCAAGCCGCTGCGATGAGCAGGACATGGGGTGGCATGATCGCTATCCATGCCGCACTATTGGTCGTGAAGACTTTCATGCAAGCGGGACAGACAGGATGGCAGTCCGTGGTCGTGCATCACGTGGATCGCCATTCGTGTAGCAGTCGGGTGAGCCATCAGGCCGTGAAAGGCCTATAATCGTTGTATGCGTGCAACAAAACGAAGAGGGTAAATGGCCATGTTGAGTTCCTTGGCGGCGCTTCCCGAGCAACTGCTGGGCTGGATCTGGCAAGGCAATCTGCGTGACATGCCCCGTCCCAGGCGTATCGTGATGCGCTTGTTACGCCTGCTCTACGTGACCTTGCGGGATCTGATGGGTGGCCAGCTCAGTTTGCGCGCCATGAGCCTGGTCTATACCACGCTGCTTTCCCTGGTCCCCCTGATCGCGGTGAGCTTCTCGGTGCTGAAGGGATTCGGTGTACACAACCAGGTCGAGCCCATCCTGTTCAATTTTCTTGCACCGCTGGGTCCCAAGGGAGCCGAGGTTGGTGAGCAGATCATCGGCTTCGTCGACAATGTAAAGGCCGGCGTCCTGGGCTCCATCGGTCTGGCTTTCCTGCTCTATACGGTCATTTCCCTGATCCAGAAGATCGAGGAGTCCTTCAATTATGTATGGCAGGTGGAGCGCCTGCGCAGTTTCTCGCAGCGCTTCAGCAATTACCTGAGTGTGATCCTGGTGGGTCCACTGCTGGTGTTCAGCGCCCTGGGCATTACTGCCTCGGTGATGAGCCTGGAAGTGGTGCAACAGCTCATGAAGACAGAACCCTTTGGCCGCCTGTTCACCATGGCCGCCGGCCTCGTGCCCTACTTCCTGATTTGTGCCGCCTTTACCTTTATATACATATTCATTCCCAATACCCGGGTGAAGGTGGGCGCGGCAGTAGCCGGTGCCCTGCTCGGAGGTATCCTGTGGCAAAGCACCGGCTGGGCCTTTGCCACATTCATCGCCTCTTCCGCCCGTTATGCCGCAATCTATTCTGGTTTCGCCATCCTCATCCTGCTGCTCATCTGGATGTATCTCAGCTGGGTGATCCTGTTGCTCGGCGCCCAGGTGGCCTTCTATGTGCAGAATCCCCAGTACCTGGTGCGGGATCAAGTGCGCCTGGTGATCAGCAGTCGCCTGAAGGAGCGGCTGGGTCTGGATCTGATGTTCCATATCGCCCGAAACCATTATCGGAATGAACCGCCTTGGACGGTCGATGCCCTTACCGACCAACTCAGGGTGCCGGGTGAGCCGGTGCAGCAACTGCTGGATATCCTGGTGGAGGCCGGTTACCTGGCCGAAACGGCAGAAGAGCCGCCGGCCTATTTGCCCTGCCAGGATATCTCCACCGTGACGGTGGCGGATCTTCTGGCAGGACTGGCGCGGGCCGGCGAAAGCCCGTATCTGAAGGAGGAGGATTTGCCCGCGGTCACCGCAGTGGATCGTGCGGTTGACCAGTCGCGCGAGGCGCGCGTGCAGTCCCTGGAAGGGCGCACCCTCAAGGACCTGGTGCTGGAGGCGGAAACCGCAGGCTGATTTCCGGCTTACAGGCCTGCGAGCTGATAGTGCCGTGCGGGTAGGTAAGAATGGGGCATGATCGCGTGGCCTTGTTGCAACAGGCTCAGCCGGTAGGCGGGTTGGATCAGTATCCAGACTGGCAGGTGACGGCTTACGCTGCGCTGGAACTCGGCCGGTTCCACGCCGGGACAGCGGTCCAGTTTCATTTGCGCCTGGCTCAGGCGGTAATGCCATGCCGGCCCCGCCCCCAGGGGCTGTGGTGCGCTGACCGCGACGGGCTGACTTTTGCGGGGCCGGGGTGCCCCCAGTTGCCAGGCCCCGTTGCAGTGTTCTGCTTCGGCGGCCCGCAGGGCCCGGTCCAGATGCAGGTGCACCAGGGCTTGGGCAACCCCCGCGGTGGGGGCCTGTGACCTGGGCACCCAGGCAAAGACATGACTCATTTCCTGGGCAAGGCCGGCTTGCCCGTTGCCGCCAGCGCCGTTCTCGGCCTGCAGGGTGTGACTCAGGGCCAGGCTGCTGCCCAGCATTATCACTCCGAGGTGGTGGGTTGTCCGGTTCATGGCACAATGCCCCTGGTGTTCGAGCCTGGGGTTCATGCTAGGCGCGCAGCACCGGGAAAGCTGTGATGCAATCCCGGTTTTTTCACCGGAACTGGGTCACAGTCCGGGCGTGATCATCCTGAAGGAGGGATAGACACATGGCGGATGCAGCCAAAGTCGAGGCCTGTGTCGACCGGGTGTGCGCGCTGGGCTGCACCTTCGTCGGCCAGCTCATCGAGGAGCTGCGTGCCGGCCGCTCCCATCCCATCTATGCCGAACTGGATAGCGAGGAACGCCAGTCCCTGCTGCGGGAACTGGCGTCCATCATGGCCGTTTACCAGGGGTGAACCTCAGCCAGCTGCGCGCGAGGCCTTCTTGCGGTCGTGTTCCTGCAGCAGCTTCTTGCGCAGGCGGATGTGGTTGGGGGTCACTTCCACCAGCTCATCTTCATCGATGAATTCCAATGCCTGCTCCAGGCTCATCAGGATGGGCGGGGAGAGGATCAGGTTCTCATCGGTGCCCGCCGCGCGGATGTTGGTGAGCTGCTTGGCCTTGAGGGGATTGACCACCAGGTCGTTGTCACGGGAGTGGATGCCGATGAGCATGCCCTCGTAGACTTCCTCGCCATGGCCGATGAATAGCCGGCCGCGCTCCTGCAGGTTGAACAGGGCATAGGCCAGGGCCTTGCCGGGACCGTTGGCGATGAGCACGCCGTTGTTGCGGCCGCCGTACTCGCCCTTCTTGGCCGGGCCGTAATGGTCGAATACGCTGTAGATCAGGCCACTGCCCTGGGTGGCGGTGAGGAACTCGGTACGAAAGCCGATCAGGCCGCGCGAGGGCAGGATGTAGTCCAGGCGCACCCGGCCCTTGCCATCGGGCATCATGTCCTTCAGGTCGCCGCCACGGGCGCCGAGCTTTTCCATGACCGCGCCCTGGTGCTGTTCCTCCACGTCCACGGTGACCTGCTCGAAGGGTTCGTGGCGCTCGCCATTCACATCCCGGCAAATGACCTCGGGCCGGGACACGCCCAGCTCGTAGCCCTCGCGGCGCATGTTCTCGATCAGGACCGACAGGTGCAGCTCGCCGCGACCGGAGACGCGGAAACGGTCCGGGTCATCGGTGTCCTGTACCCGCAGGGCCACGTTGTGCAGTAATTCCCGCTGCAGGCGTTCGCGGATCTGGCGCGAGGTGACGTATTTGCCATCCTTGCCGGCGAAGGGTGAGGTATTGACCTGGAAGGTCATGCTCACCGTCGGCTCGTCCACGGACAGGGGCACCAGTGCCTCCACGGCACCGGGGTTGCACAGGGTGTCGGAGATGTTCAATCCCTCGACGCCGGTAAAGGCAATGATCTCGCCGGCCGTGGCTTCCGGCACCTCGATGCGCTCCAGGCCCAGGAAGCCGAAGATCTGCAGGATGCGGCCGTTGCGGCGCTTGCCCTTGTGATCGACGACGGTGATCGGGGTGTTGGTCTTGACACGGCCACGGGCGATACGACCGATGCCGATGACGCCCACGTAGCTGTTGTAGTCCAGCTGCGAGACCTGCATCTGGAACGGGCCTTCCATGTCCACCTGTGGCGGATGCACCTTGTCGACGATGGTCTGGAACAGAGGGGTCATGTCACCCTCGCGTACCGAGGAATCCAGGCCGGCGAAACCGTTCAGGCCGGAGGCGTAGATCACGGGGAAATCCAGCTGTTCATCGGTGGCGCCCAGGCGATCGAAGAGATCGAAGGTCTGGTCCAGCACCCAGTCGGGGCGGGCGCTGTCACGGTCGACCTTGTTGATGACCACGATGGGGTGCAGGCCACGGGCCAGCGCCTTCTGGGTCACGAAACGGGTCTGCGGCATGGGGCCATCGACGGCATCCACCAGCAGCAGCACCGAATCCACCATGGACAGCACACGTTCCACCTCGCCGCCGAAATCGGCGTGACCGGGGGTGTCGACGATGTTGATATGGTACTCGCCCCAGTTGATGGCGGTGTTCTTGGCCAGGATCGTAATGCCGCGCTCCCGCTCCAGGTCGTTGGAGTCCATGGCGCGCTCTTCCAGCTGGGCACGCTCGTCGAGGGTGTCGGACTGCTTGAGCATCTGGTCGACGAGGGTGGTCTTGCCATGGTCGACATGGGCGATGATGGCGATATTACGGAGCTTTTCGATCACGGGGTTGTACCTGGCGGACGGCGGATGGTTGAAAGCCGGCCATTATAACGGAGAATGCCGAATCCCGTGCGGATATTTGCGTACCCCGGCTCCTGGTTGCGGCCGTGCCGGATGGCGCTGACGGGAGGTAAGCTCTGCTCAATCCGTCATGCCGGCGCATGCCGTCATCCATGCATTTGATTCCTCTGGATTTCGACTTGCGCCGGCATGACGAGGATTGGATTGATCAGAGGTCCACGGGCAGCCTGGTGTCAGCCTGGCTTGTCACCGGCAGGCGGACGAGGAGCCTTGCTGTCGGCAGCCGGGCCCGGGTCGGGGACATGGGGCACATCGCCATGGGTCTCTTCATGGTCGTCACGGGTATCCTGCTCACGCGCCGGCTCCTCCTGGTCTTGCGGAGGCATGTCGGATTCCACGTTTTCTGCATCGGGGGTGCCGGGCAGCCGGCCCCGTTCGGGCAGGTCGAGCCGGGGATTACTGACCCGGTCGCCACACAGTTGCTGCGAGCTGCTGGCCAGGTGTTCGTACACAGCCCGATAGCTCTGGGTCATGTTCTGCACCAGCGTGGAGGTGCGCTGGAAATGCTCGGTTACCTGCTCGCGGTAGCGGCTGCTCTCCTGGCGCAAGGTCTGCAGCTCCGCTTCCAGGGCCTTGTTGCGATCGTGATCGGGATTGAGAAAATAATGCAGGGCATAACCCGCGGCCAGGCCCAGGGCGAAGATGATCAAGCCGACTAACCACATATTGCATGCTCCCTCTGGTTGCACGCACGGTTTTGTCGGGGTCGAACGCGCGTGTAACAACGACCCGCCCAGGGTATCACCGCCAGCGTAGAATGCCAGCCATGGTCTCCTGGCCACAGCGATCCTAGGAGGTAGAGTGATGGAAGAACGATTGATCGAACTGGAATCCCGTGTCTCCTTTCAGGAGCATACCCTGCAGGAGCTCAACGACATCCTGACGGCCCAGCAGCAGGAGCTCGGCGCGCTGCGCCTGGCCGTGCAGGAGCTGGACCGGCGTTTGCGGGCCCTGGCCCCGACGCCGCTGGCCGGGGCCGAGGAGGAAACGCCCCCTCCCCATTATTGATTGCGGTTTCCCATGCTCTTGCCCATCGCCACGCCGACCGAACGCCCTATACCCGGTTGCGCGACTCGCCGTGCTGAAAGGCTTGAATATTGGCGACCAGCTCCGCTACCAGGCGCTGACGCGCCTCGATGCTGGCCCAGGCGATGTGGGGGGTGACGATCAGGTTGGGCAGCCGGGCCTCGAGCAGAGGATTGCCGCCGCGGGGCGGCTCCTCGCGCAACACATCGATGGCCGCGCCCCCCAGCCTGCCGTTCTCCAGGACGCGCAGCAACGCCGTTTCGTCCACCATGCCGCCGCGGGCGGTGTTGAGGAGGATGGCGCCGGGTTTCATGGCGGCCAGTTGCGCGGCGCCGATCAGGTTGCGGGTCTGTTCCGTGAGCGGGCAATGCAGGCTCAGCACATCCACCCGCGGCAGGAGTTCCATGAGGGGCAGGCGTCCCGCCTGAGGCGCTCCCCCCGGCCGCTGGGCCAGCAGGATCTCCATGCCGAAGGCCCGCGCCACCCGCGCCACGCCCTTGCCCAGCTCGCCATAACCCACGATCCCCAGGGTCATGCCCGCCAGTTCGTGGATCGGCGGCTCGAGCAGGCAGAAATGGGCCGCCCGTTGCCAGTCCTCCCGCTCCATGCGCGCGG
This sequence comes from Gammaproteobacteria bacterium, assembly GCA_026197075.1. Lineage (GTDB taxonomy): Bacteria > Pseudomonadota > Gammaproteobacteria > DSM-19610 > DSM-19610 > JAIVHA01. The sequence goes on from JAPHQV010000002.1 coordinate 6,709, forward strand.
CGTATTCCCGGCTGTGGCGCACCAGGGCCAGCAACTGGGTGAAGACATGCTCCACCACCGAGGGCGTGGCATAGGCCAGCACATTGCACACCGCGATGTCCCGTTCACGGGCGGCTTCCAGGTCCACGTTGTTGGTGCCGGTGGCGGCGATGCAAACCAGGCGCAGATTTCGTGCCCGGCGCAGCAGATCACCGTCCAGGCGCACCTTGTTGGTGATTACCACCTCGGTGTCGGTGATGTGTGCGGCCAGCTGTTCCGGCCGGGTATCGGGATAGGATCGCCAGTGATTGAAGCAGCCTTCCAGCACGGACAGGTCCAGGTCCCCCGCGTCCAGTGAGCCTCGGTCGAGCAGAACTCCTTTCATAACAGTGTTGTCCCGTTTTGCGAGCATGAATGAATCAGCGCTTTCTTATATCCCTATATTCATGACGTGATGTTATCCACTCGGTTGCGGCCCATCGATTGATTCGTTTCATTGTACCGCGCCGTTCGAACCGGGAAACTTTTTACTGCCAACATGATCTATAGTTTTTATTGTGTCAGCGGTCGAGCGCGGCGCAATCGAATGGAGCAGAGTAGGAGAAGGGCATGGAGCATCGTTACGCCACTCGAGTACCGCGGCGTATCAACACGCTGATCTACCGGCAGGGCCTGCCGGTGCAGGTGGGCCGCACCCGTGATATCAGCCGCGAGGGCGCCTTCCTCGAGACCGGGCAACTTCAGGGACCATTACCGGATTGCCTGGAACTGGAATTTCTTCCCGGCATGGAATCGGTCGAACGCTTTCGGCTCAAGGCGATCGTGGTGCATCGGCATACCGCCGGTATCGGCATCGAATTCGCCTGGCTGGATCCGCGTGCCGAGCAGGGCCTGCGGGAGTGCCTGCGACACAGTCCCCCGCCAGTCGAACAAATGCCGCAGCCTGAAGCGATAGGTTATGGCTGATCGCCCATGGGGCGGATGATTTCGCCCACATGGGTGGCTGTCAGGTGGTGGCCCTGATCCCGGTCGGCAAAATACTGGCGCAGGGTTTTTTCCATCACCGGGAAGGCCAGTGATTCCCAGGGGATGTCCTGTTCCCGGAACAATTCCACCGCCAGGCTTTCCGGGCCTGCTTCATAGGCCGGCTCTATCAGGGGGCCGCGGAACACCATGTACACCTGGCTGATGTGCGGAATGCTGTACACGGCATAGAGCGACTGGATATCCACCCGGGCGCGCGCCTCCTCCCAGGTTTCGCGCAGGGCCGCCTCGTGGGTGGATTCACGGTTCTCCATAAAGCCGGCGGGCAGGGTCCACAGGCCGTGGCGCGGCGCGATGGCGCGGCGGCAGAGCAGGATCCTGTCTTCCCATTCTCCGATGCAACCGGCGACGATCTTGGGGTTTTCGTAATGGATGGTGTGGCAGACGGTACACACGTGGCGCGGCAGGTTATCGCCTTCCGGAACGCATTGTTCCACCGGTTGGCCGCAATGGCTGCAATAATTCATCCGCTCACTCCGGATAACGGCAGTCGTAGCTGGCGATCAACTGGCTGGCACCCTGCGGTGCGTGGTTGTCCAGGAACAGCCCGACGGGCTCCAGTGTCACAGGCCGGGTGAGCACCGGCCCCCAGTTGAGGGTGTCGAATTCCATGCCACCGAGCAGGCGGTGGGCCTGGGTAAGGTACAGGCGGTCGAGGACCTGGCCGTGCAGCAAGGTGTTCAGTACCGCCGGTCCGGCGATGGCATAGATGCTGCGATAGCCCAGCCGTCCCAGTTCCTCGATCAGGGGTGCGCCTTCCACGGCCATCCCCGAGCCGGCCTGCAACAGGCCGATGCCGGCGGCATGGGTAAGATTGCGGGCGTGCTCGAGATCATTGCCGGCGCCGATGGCGAGGTACAGGTTGCGGTTCGGGTAGCCCTGCAGGGCGGCGACGGGGATGTCCAGGCTGTTGCTCAGCACGACGACATCGGGTTGTGCCGAGAGCCCCTGTTGCAGGCGCCATTCGCGCAGGTCGGCGAAATCCTCCGTGGGCCCGACGGGCAGTTGATCCTGGTGTTCGCCGGTTTGCGCCTGGCGGAAGTAGCGGGCACTGGTGATGAGCACATCCGCCTGGGCGGCCAGTTCCTGGAACAGGCGCCAGTCTCGGGTATTGCCGATGGCCGGCGGTACCTGGTGCGTGCTGTGGTCGGGACTGGGCAGGGCGATGCGGCCATCGATGCTGCTGACATAATTGCTGTAGACGAAGGGCCGCGCAGTGCTGCCGCGCTGCTGCAATCCCTCGTTCAGGTACAGGCCGTGTAATTCCCGCGAATCACCGGTGGGGGGCAGCAGCTGGATGACGGGTAAGTGATACATAAGGCTATTCTACTCAATCATGGCCGCGATGACGTCGCAGTATCGGGATCTGTCCTCAACGGCCAAACAGAAATCGCAAGCGGAAACGGTTGCGGCGACGCAGGCGGTCCAGGTAGCCGGGATAGTCGATGCCGAAGCGCTGGAACAGGGCCTCGGCGGTGGGCTTCAAGGTGTCAAGGCGTCTGACCGGGAAGGACTGGGTCAGGCCCAGGGCAATGAGGTTACCGCAATCACCAAGGGGTAGTTCCAGTATCTGGCCGTCACAGGCCTGGTTCAGCCGCTTGATGTGCTGGCGGCATACACTGGGGCGGCTGGCCCAGAGGTTGACGCTGAGGACGCCACCCGGCGCGAGTCGTTCCCGGCAATGCGCGAAGAAGGCGGCTTCCTCCAGTTCACCGTCCATGCCGGTGGCGCTGAAAAGATCCACCAGGATCAGGTCGAAGGTCTCCCGTTGCGAGGCGAGAAAGTCCAGGGCACTGTCGGTATGGATTCGCAAACGCTCGTCGGTCGGCACGGCGAAGAAATCCCGCGCCGTTTCCACTACCGTGGCGCGCTGTTCCACCGCCAGGATCTGGCAGTCCGGAAAGTGGTGGTGCAGGAAACAGGCCAGGGAACCACCCCCCAGGCCGAGCAGCAGCACCTTGCGCGGCGCCGGCTTGAACAGCAGGGCAGCGGTCATGGCCTGGGTATAGCTCAGCACCAGCACCTGGGGATTATCCAGCAGCATGCAACTCTGCTTGGCGCGGGAACCGAAGTACAGGGTGCGGGTGACCCCGTCCTCGATCACCTCGACGATGCCCTTGTCATCCTGGGCGCGGTGCAGGGTACGGTGGGGCAAGGCTTTCATGGCCGCCATTGTACCGTTTTCCCGGCAGGGGCCGCGTATTGGTCGGGGGTGGAGGCGGTTTGTGTACCGGGAAATGAAAACCGGGCCGTGCGGCCCGGTTCGGGGCGAGGCCGAAGGGACTCAGCTGGCCTTTGCCACGTTCTGCTTGCCCTGGTAATCGGCGATGGCGGCCTTGATGGCGTCCTCGGCCAATACCGAGCAATGCACCTTGACCGGCGGCAGGGCCAGTTCCTCGGCGATCTGGCTGTTCTTGATCTGGCCGGCCTCGTCCAGGGTCTTGCCCTTGACCCATTCGGTCAGCAGCGAAGAGGAGGCGATGGCGGAGCCGCAACCATAGGTCTTGAACTTGGCATCTTCGATGATGCCCTGCTCGTTGACCTTGATCTGCAGCTTCATCACGTCGCCGCAGGCCGGTGCGCCCACCATGCCGGTGCCCACGCCACTGTCGTGCTTGTCGAAGGATCCCACGTTGCGCGGGTTCTCGTAGTGGTCCAGAACCTTTTCGCTATAGGCCATCTGTCGGTTCTCCTGTGTTTCATATACTGCGCAAGTCAGGCTGGAAACCTGTGGGCGGGTGTCGGCCGCATGGACGCGGCCGTCAAGCCTACAGGGATGTATTCACGGCGTCCCGCCGACAGGTTTCCAGCCTGGCTTGCGCGTCGTTATAAATTCAGTGTGCCGCCCACTGCACCGTACTGAGATCGATGCCGTCCTTGTACATCTCCCACAGCGGGGACAGAGCGCGCAGCTTGTCGATCTTCGCCTTCACCAGCTCGATGGTGTAGTCGATCTCCGCTTCCGTGGTGAAGCGCCCCAGGGTGAAACGGATCGAACTGTGCGCCAGTTCATCGTTGCGGCCCAGGGCGCGCAGCACGTAGCTAGGTTCCAGGCTGGCGGAGGTACAGGCGCTGCCGCTCGATACCGCCAGGTCCTTGAGCGCCATGATCAGGCTCTCGCCTTCCACGAAGTTGAAGCTGATATTCAGGTTGCCGGCGATACGCTGGTCCAGGTCGCCGTTCACATAGACTTCCTCGATATCCTGAAAGCCCTTCAACAGCTTGTCGCGCAGTGCGAGGATGCGGCGGTTTTCCTCCACCATCTCCTCGCGGGCGATGCGGAAGGCCTCGCCCATGCCCACGATCTGGTGGGTGGCCAGGGTGCCGGAACGCATGCCACGCTCATGACCGCCACCGTGCATCTGCGCTTCCAGGCGGATGCGCGGCTTGCGGCGTACGTACAGGGCGCCGATGCCCTTGGGGCCGTAGATCTTGTGGGCCGAAAAGCTCATCAGGTCCACCGGGGTATTTTCCAGGTCGATCTCCACCTTGCCGGGACTCTGTGCCGCGTCCACGTGGAACACCACACCGCGCTCGCGGCAGATAGCGCCCAGGGCGGCGATGTCCTGGATCACGCCGATCTCGTTGTTCACGTGCATGACCGACGCCAGGATGGTGTCGTCGCGCAGGGCGGCGCGGAAGGTGTCATGGTCCAGCAGGCCGTTGGGCAGGGGTTCGAGGTAGGTCACCTCGAAGCCTTCCCGCTCCAGTTGGCGGCAGGTGTCCAGCACCGCCTTGTGCTCGGTCTTGACGGTGACGATATGGGTGCCTTTCTTGCGATAGAAATGCGCGGCGCCCTTGATAGCCAGGTTGTTCGACTCGGTAGCGCCGCTGGTGAACACGATCTCGCGCGGATCGGCCTTCACCAGTGCCGCCACATGGGCACGCGCTTCTTCCACGGCGGCCTCGGCGTCCCAACCGAAGCGGTGAGAGCGGGAGGCGGGGTTGCCGAAATTGCCGTCCGGGGTGAGACAGGCACACATCTTCTCCGCCACGCGCGGGTCCACCGGGGTGGTGGCGCTGTAGTCCAGGTAAATGGGCGTTTTTACGGTCATGTCAGACACCTGCAATGCAATGGTTGTTCGTCGCGCCCTCGCGGGCGGCGCAATTCATATGCCCTGCCCGCTCAGGAGCGTACGGCACTCGCGGAGGACTTCACCGGCGCGCTCACGATGGCCTCGGTCGCCTTGCGATCCTGGCGCTCCGCCACCTGGCGCACACCGCCGCGCTCCGTGAGTTCACCCAGGCTGATGCCACTGAGGAAACCGTGGATCTGGTCGCTGAGGTCCATCCACAGGTCATGGGTCAGGCAGCGTTCACCACCATGGCAGTTGGCATCGCCGCCACAACGGGTGGCATCCACGTTCTCGTCCACCGCCGTCACCACGTCGGCCACCATCAACTCCCGGGCCGGACGGCTGAGGGAATAACCACCACCGGGACCACGGGTGCTGGTCACCAGGCCCTGCTTGCGCAGGCGGGTGAACAACTGTTCCAGGTAGGAAAGTGAAATGCCCTGGCGCTCGGATATGCCCGCCAGGGTGACCGGGCCCTTCTGGGCATGGAGGGCCAAGTCCAGCATGGCCGTGACCGCGTAGCGGCCCTTGCTCGTCAGCTTCATAACCACATCCGAATTCGCAGCATCTAATCGGTGCACGATGCCATATCCGACTAAATCAGTCAAGAATTAGGGCGGCCCTCCTCCCCTTCATCCGCAGTGGATTCCAGTGGCTCCGTGGGCGCCGTACTGCCCAGTTCGCAGGGGCCGAGGTCGGGCAGGTTCAACTCGCTGATCTCCGCGCCCAGGGCCTTCATGCCCTTGCACATCTCTTCCAGGCGCTCGTCCATGGCATGGATATGGTCCAGCATGCGATTGATGGCATTGGCCACCGGGTCGGGCATGTCCTGGGTAGTACCGTAGGCGTCGAAACCCAGCTTCTGGGCGATCTTCTCGCGCCGCTCCTGGTGCACATCGGCGCCGACGATGCGGCCCGGTACGCCGACCACGGTGGCACCAATGGGGACATCCTTCAGCACCACCGCATTGGAGCCGATGCGCGCATCGGCTCCAATGGTGATGGGCCCCAGCACCTTGGCGCCGGCACCGATGACCACGTTACTGCCCAGGGTGGGGTGACGCTTGCCCTTGTCCCAGCTGGTGCCGCCCAGGGTGACGCCGTGGTAGAGGGTGCAGTCATCACCGATCTCCGCCGTCTCGCCGATCACCACACCCATGCCATGGTCGATGAAAAAGCGCCGGCCGATGGTGGCGCCGGGGTGGATCTCGATGCCCGTGAACCAGCGCGCCACGTTGGACAGCACCCGCGCCAGCCAGGGCAGGCCGGCGTTCCACAGGCGATGGCTCAGGCGGTGCATCAGCACCGCGTGTACCCCCGGGTAGGTGGTCAGGATCTCGAACGTGGTCCGCGCCGCGGGGTCGCGGTCAAATACGGCCTGTATGTCTTCGCGCAATCGTTCCCACATGGGGACTCTCCGTGTTCGCTCCGGCGGACCGGACATGATACTACGATCCGGGCGTACATGAATGTCGGCCACCCCGGTTCGCGCCCGGAGGCCGCTCCTACGGGCGCTTTCCGGCCTTCGCCTGCTGCGCCGCGCTGAGGATGCCACGCAGGATATTCACTTCGTTTCGGTCCAGCCGCACCCGGTTGAACAGCCGCCGCAAGCGGCGCATGAGCTGGCGCGGGTTGGCGGGATCGAGGAATTCCAGCTCCGTGAGGGCCTGTTCCAGGTGGGCATAGAAACGCTCCACTTCGTCCACTTCGGCCAGCGGGGTCTGTTCGCCGATCTCCGGTGGCGGCCGCCAGTCGTCGTCCAGGTATGCCAGGCGCAGCTCATAGGCCAGCACCTGCACCGCCATCGCCAGATTGAGCGAACCATAGGCGGCATCGGTGGGGATATGCACCAGGGCATGGCAGCGATCCAGTTCCTCGTTGCTCAGGCCCGATTGTTCGCGCCCGAACAGCAGCGCCACCTTGCCCTGCCCGCATTCCTGGTGCGCCTGCCGGGCGCAGTCCCGTGGCAGCAGCAGCGGCACCGTGATGGTACGCAGCCGGGCACTGGCGCCCACCACCCAGCGACAGCCGGCCAGGGCGCTGTCGAGGTCATCGCAGACCACCGCCCGGGCCAGCAGGTCGTCGGCACCGGAGGCGCGCGCCGTGGCTTCGGCATTGGGGAAGTCCTTCGGCTGCACCAGCCACAGCTGCTCCAGGCCCATGGTCTTCATGGCCCGGGCACTGGCGCCGATGTTGCCGGGGTGGCTGGTGTTCACCAGCACGATGCGAATGTTGTCCAGCATGATATCCCTTCCTGTCAGGCCCGCCCGATGGCGAAGGCCAGCACCTGGTCGATGCGTTCCAGCCCCGCCAGGCGCATCAGCAACCGGTCCAGCCCCAGGGCCACGCCGCTACAGTCGGGCAGGCCCTGTTCCAGGGCCGCCAGCAGGCGTTCGTCCAGGGGCATGAGGGGTCGCCCCTGGGCCGCCCGTTTGTGGTTATCGGCCACGAAGCGGGCGCGCTGCTCCGTGGCATCGCCCAGTTCATGGAACCCGTTGGCCAGCTCCAACCCGTCCCAATAGAGCTCGAAACGCTCGGCCACGGCGGGCTCGCCGGGCCGCACCCGGGCCAGGGCCGCCTGGCTGGCCGGGTAATCGTAGAGGAACACCAGTCCCGGCCCCAGGCGCGGTTCGATTGCATGGCTGAGCAGGAGGTCCAGCCAGGGATCGACCGCGTCGCCGGGCATGCTGTCCGGGGCCTGGATGCCGGCCTGGTGGCAACAGGCGCGCAATTCCTCCACCGTCGCCACCAGGGGATCGATGGACAGGAACGCCTGGAACAAGTCCCGATAGGCGTAGCGACGCGTGGCCGGCAATGGCGGTGCGTCTCCGCGCAGCACCGTCACCAGCGCCTCCACCTCGTCCATGAGGGCCTCCAGCCCCCAACCGGTCCGGTACCATTCCAACAGGCTGAATTCCGGGTTGTGGCGAGTGCCGGCCTCGCCGTCGCGAAACACCCGGGCGACCTGGTAGATGGGTCCACTGCCGGCGGCCAGCAGCCGCTTCATGGGAAACTCGGGGGAGGTGTGCAGGTAGAGCGGCTGGCCGGCGGGCAGGCCCGGCCCCTGGTAGGGCGTGTGAAAGCTCGCCAGTGCCGGGTCGGTACTGCCAGCCACGGACAACAGCGGCGTTTCCACTTCCAGCACCCCGCGCCGCGCAAAAAACTCCCGCACCCCTTCCAGCATTCGGGCGCGCAAACGCAGGGTGTCCAGGGACGCACCGGGCCGCCAGTCCACCGCCATGACAGGGAGTCGTTATTCCTTGGCGCGGGAGACGTACTCGCCGGAGCGGGTGTCCACCTTGAGCAGGTCACCCACGTCAATGAACAGCGGCACGCGCACCACGGCACCGGTTTCCAGGGTGGCCGGCTTGCCACCACCACCGGATGTGTCGCCGCGCACACCGGGATCTGTTTCAGTCACGGCAAGCACCACGAAATTGGGCGGGGTCACACTGATGGGCGCGCCGTTCCAAGTGGTGACCAGGCAGGTATCCTGCTCCTTGAGCCACTTGGCGGCATCGGCCACGGCGGACTCGCCCGCCGACACCTGCTCGAAGCTGTTCGGGTCCATGAAGTGCCAGAACTCACCGTCGTTATAGAGGTACTGCATGTCCTGGTCCATGACGTCGGCGGCTTCCACGCTGTCCCCGGACTTGAAGGTACGCTCGACCACACGCCCGGTCTTGAGGTTGCGGATCTTGACGCGGTTGAAGGCCTGACCCTTGCCGGGTTTGACAAACTCGTTTTCGATGATGGAGCATGGATCCCCATCGAGCATGATCTTCAGGCCACTCTTGAATTCATTGGTGCTATAGCTTGCCATCGACTACCTTCCCTTCGTTGCGCCACGGGCGCCCAGGTCTGAAAAGGCGCCCATGATACCCCGAACCGCCGTCCTGCAACACACGCCCCCCTGGCAGCGGGCCCTGGCGCAGGCCATCCAGGATCCCCGGGAGCTGTTGCGCCTGTTGCAGCTGGACCAGCACCTGGACATCGCCAGGGACCCGGCCGCGCTGCAATTCCCCCTGCGCGTGCCACGCGGCTTCGCTGCCCGCATGCGCATCGGAGACCCCCATGACCCGTTGCTGCGCCAGGTGCTGCCCCTGGATGCGGAGGGCCGCCCGGCCGCCGGTTTCACCCACGATCCCCTGGCGGAACAAGGCGCCATGCCGGTGCCGGGACTGCTGCACAAGTACCAGGGCCGGGTGTTGCTCACCCTCACCGGGGCCTGCGCCATCCACTGTCGCTACTGCTTCCGGCGCCACTTTCCCTACAGCGAGGCCAACCCCGCCACCTCCCACTGGGAGGCCTCCCTGGACTATATCCGCCGCCATCCGGACATCGAGGAGGTACTGCTCAGTGGCGGCGACCCCCTGTCCCTCAGTGACCGGCGCCTGGGCCCGCTGGTGCGGGAACTGGCGGCCATTCCCCACCTGAAGCGGCTGCGTATCCACAGCCGCCTGCCCGTGGTGCTGCCCGAACGCGTGGATGGAGACCTGCTCGCCTGGCTGGCCGATTGCCGCCTGACCCGGGTGCTGGTGATTCATGCCAATCACGCCCGGGAACTGGACGGTTCGGTCCACCAGGCCCTGTCGGAAATCCGCGCCACGGGGACCCACCTGCTGAACCAGGCGGTCCTGCTGCGGGGTGTCAACGACACGGTCGCAGCCCTGGCCGAGCTGTCCGCGGCCCTGATCGATAGCGGCGTGCAGCCCTACTACCTGCACCTGCTGGACCGGGTGGCGGGGACGGCCCATTTCGAGGTCCCAGAAGCCGAGGCGCTGACCCTGCTGCGCGCGCTGCAGGCATGCCTGCCCGGCTATCTGGTGCCGCGCCTGGCCCGCGAGGAAGCGGGCGCCACCTCCAAGCACTGGCTGCAACCCTGAAACGACTGCTTCGGTTCACCCCCTGGATTGGTATACTGCCGCTTCAGTATCCGGACCGGCGCACGCTATTAGATGGTGAATGCCATCCATCGCGACCCGAACCGCCAGGAGCGGCCTGAACCAGGAAACCGACCCCATATCCATGCAACTGCATATACAACAGCGCAAAACCCAGGGAACACCCAGCTTCGATGCCAACCCCGCCGCCGTGGCCCGTTGGGTGGAGACGCTGCCCGCCGTCAACATCGGCGAGACAGCCCGCCGACTCTACGAGGCGCTGGGCGATCTCAGCCAGCAGACCCTGTCCCCGGCGCAGCGCTTCAAGGCCCTGGAATTGCTGCGGCCCCAGGTGTTCTATGTGCTGGAGGCGCTGAAGAAACACATCATCGGCCAGTCCTTTCCCCTCGGCGACAAACCCCGCAAGGTGGCGCGGCTGGCCCGGGAATTGCTCCGCGAACTGGGTGACGGCTACAAGATCCTGGTCATGGAGGAAACGGCCGGCAGCGGTCGCCGGGATACCCGTACCCTGACCACCGGCCTGCATCGCGCCATGCAATGCCTGGCGCAACTGCTGCTGAAGGCCTACCAGACCTACGCCCCCCATCCCGAGGGGGTCTGGTCGGACATCCACCAGTTGTACCGCTACAGCGAGACCCAGGACCTGCACCGGACCCCGGTGCCGGTGGAGGTGCCCGAAGGCACCCCGCCGAGCAGCATCGAGACCCTGTACAAGCAGATCCTCCTGCTCGCCCTGGCCTGCCCCTACCGCATGCGTCACGGAGAGGCGGAGGAGGTACAGGCCCGGCTGGAGCGCTGGGCGGAACACAGCCGCCTGAATTCCATGGCCCTGCCCGGCCATCAGCCCGGCCTGTTCATGGTCAACCTGGCCAGCGACGAACCTCCCATGTACCGTTCCCTGCGCCAGGGCGGCGAGAACGACGCACTGTGCCGCGCCCTGGATACCGCCGAGCTGGCCGAGGATATCCGCGCCGCCCTTTCCACGCTCCCCGAGGAACAGCCGATTCCCGCGCCCCTGGAACACACCCTGCGCCGGCTCATGCTGGCCTGGGGCGTGATGCCCAAGCGACGTTTCTCCCGCAGCCAGCAGTCCGCCCGGGTGGCGGTGGCCATGGGCTTGGCCGCCAGCCACCACTTCATCAGCGGCGAAGCGGCCTTCAGCGCGGCCGCGGGTCACCTGGAATCGGGGTACCAGGAACGGCCCCGCTTCAAGCCGGACAGTGTCGGCAGTGAACGGGGTCGGGCACCCGACGTCTGGGAACTGGAACCGGTGCCCATGAAATCGGACACGCCTCTCCAGTCCAGCCAGCGGCACCGGGTGGAGATCCCCACCGGCCTGGAAGAGGACATGGCGGAACCCAGCTTCCAGTCCCATGACTGGCACATGATCAACGTCAGTGCCGGTGGCTACTGCCTGCTCTGGGATCGGCTCGAGAATTCCCGGGCCCAGGTTGGCGAACTGGTGGGGATACGGGAGCTGGAGGACCCGGACAGCTTCCACTGGCGCCTGGGCGTGGTGCGCTGGATGAAGACCAACACCGGCCTGGAACTCGGGGTGCAGATGCTGTCGCCGGGCGCCGTGGCCGTGGGCGCGCGCCCCTACCCGGCCATTTCCCAGGATCCTCAGTTCAGCCGCGCCCTGTTGCTACCGGAAATCCGCGCGCTGCAGCAGCCGGCCACATTGCTGCTGACCGCACCCCCTTTTCGCGTGGGTGGCAGCGCCATCATCAACAGTCACGGCCGTGAGGTGAAGGTGAAACTGCACAAGATGGTGGAGAACACCGGCAGTTTCGCCCAGTTCCAGTTCGTCACCCTGGAAGAAACCGAACGCACGGCCAGGAATCCCTTCCAGGAAGAGCAGGAACCCGTCTCGGCCTCGGACCTCGACGAGGTGTGGGAGCTGCTCTAGTAGAGCTTGCTGAAGGCAGCGGGGTATTCCACCTCGCCGCCCTTGGCCAGAACCCCGGGCTTCAACTCCATGGCCGACAGGGCATCCTCCGGGATTTTCAGGTTGCAGCCGATCTTCCACTCGCTGGCGGGACTGAAACCACAGCGACGGTAGTATTCCGGCGGCCCCGCCACCACAATGGCACGGTAGCCCAAGGGGCGGGCGCGGGCGATGGCCGCGTCGATGAGCTCGGAACCAATGCCGCGATGCGACTGCGACGGCACCACCGACATGGGACCCAGGGCGAGGATCTCCACGCTGCCACCGGTCTGCCGGAGCAGCACCCGGGACAACAGCACATGCCCGACGATGCGCCCGTTCAGCTCGGCCACCAGCGACAGGTCCGGCACGAAGCCGGGGGAGCCGCGCAGCTCACCCACCAGCTGGGCCTCTGCCTCACCCTCGAAGGCACTGAGGTTGACCACATCGATGGCACGCACATCTTCGGGGGTCTCGGCCCTGACGATTATCTCTTGCATTTTGATCTCCGTGGCAACCCGTGCCCTGCGTGGACTTGTTTGGCCGGCTTCACGACCGTCGCATACTCCTGTGCATCCATGCTAGCAGGAATGTCCTTACTGGAAAACAGGGGAAAAATCCGTTACAAGATCCCCTGGCTTGCGGCACAGTATCATTCAAGGCCACGGAAACACGGCCGACACCATCACTGGCGCAAAATCCGATACAAACCCGCAGGCATCGGGAACACAGGCCCATACCCCACGCCCGGGGAACCGGTCATGGCAGGACTCATGAGGTAAAGAGTGGACAAGGAAAAGACACTGCGTTTGATCATCGCCGAGGAGTCACGCAACGACGCGGAGGCCCTGGCCAACATCCTGCGCAACGCGGGGTATGCCGTGCGGCATGTCCCGGTCTGCGACCAGGAGGAACTGGAGGCCGCTCTTGCCGCCCAGCCACCGGACCTGATCCTCTGTGCGCTGGAGCTCGATACCTTGCCCCTGGATGATGTTTTCACCCAACTCGCCCAGCTGCGGCTGGAAGTCCCGGTAATCGCCGTCGGCGCCAGCGCCACCGAGAGCGAAATCACCGGGGTTCTGCGTCAGGGTGCCGCGGATCTCGCCACCTACGATCAGCCGGAGCGCCTGCAACTGATCATCGCCCGGGAATTGAAGAACCAGCAGCTCTGCGCCAATGCCCGTCGTTTCGAGTCCTCCTTCCGGGAAAGCGAGAAGCGCGCCCGCAGCCTGATGGAAAGCTCGCGAGACGCCATCACCTACATCCACGAAGGCATGCACATCTACGCCAACCGCTCCTACCTGGAGATGTTCGGCTTCGACGAACTCGACGAGATCGAAGGTACGCCGATCCTGGACATGGTGTCCCAGGAGGACCACGCCATGTTCAAGGATTTCCTGCGCAACTATGGCAAGGAAGAACAGGTACAGGAAGAGCTCGATCTCCGCGGTCTGTTGCCTGACGGCAGCACCTTCAAGGCCTGCATGGAATTTTCCAGCGCCACCATCGAGGGTGAGCCCTGCACCCAGATCATCATCCGTAACCAGTCCAACAGCCAGGAACTGGAACAGAAGCTGAAATATCTCAGCAAGCAGGACATCCTTACCGGCCTGTACAATCGCCAGTATTTCATGGAGGAAATGGAACTCGCCGTCACCGATGCCCGGTCCGGCTCCGGCAACAGCGGCCTGTTCTACCTGTTGCTGGACAACTTCCGTGACATCAAGGAAAACGTGGGCATTGGCAAGGCGGACCTGGTATTGCGGGAAATCGCCGACCTGCTGCGGGAACAGTGTGAAGCGGAGGATGTACTGGCCCGCTTCGGCGATCATTCCTTCACCTTGATCCGCAAGAACATCGGCGGCGATGAAGCCCTCGCCTTCGCCGAGCAACTGCGCAAGGCGATCGAGGAACATATTGCCGAGGTGGAAGACCAGTCGGTCACCACCAGCTGCAGTATCGGTCTGAGCCTGATCACCGAAAGCGCACCCACTGCCCAGCAGCTGCTGGCCCAGGCCGACCTCGCCTGTGAACTGGCTCGCTCCTCGGGCGGCAATCGCGTCCATCTGCACAACCCTGTGGCCGATGAACAGCGTGGACGGGAACGCGAACAGCAGTGGAACGAGATCATCCAGCAGGCCATCGAGGACGGCGCCTTCCAGCTGGTCTACCAGCCCATCGTCAGCCTGACGGGAAATCACCAGGAAAAATACGAGGTGTTCGTGCGCATGCTGGGCGAGGCCGGACAGGCCATTCTGCCGGGCCAGTTCCTCGCTTCCGCGGAACAGAGCGGGCAGATCATCGCCATAGACCAATGGGTCATCCGCCGGGCCGTCGAGGTACTGGCCAAGCGGCGCAAGGATGGGATCGAAACCCAGTTCTTCGTCAAACTGTCCGGTCAGACCCTGGGCGACCCGGAACTGGCCATCTGGATCAACGACCTCCTGCGCAGCCACAGCCTGGCGGCCAGCAGCCTGGTATTCGAGATCGCCGAACAGACGGCCCAGCAGTACCTCAAGAACGCCAAGGCCTTCATCAAGGCCATGCAGCAGATCCGCTGCCAGACCGCCCTGGAACACTTCGGCAGCGGCCCGAACTCCTTCCAGCTACTGAAGCACCTGCCCGTGGATTATCTCAAGATCGACGGCTCCTTCATTCACAACCTGGCCTCAGAACCCGACAACCAGGCAGTGGTGAAATCCATCGTGGAAATGGCCCAGTCCATGAACAAGCAGTGTATCGCCGAATTCGTCCAGGATGCCCACAGCCTGGCCGTGCTCTGGCAGAGCGGCGTGCACTATATCCAGGGCTATTTCCTGCAGGAACCCGATACCTCGCTCAGCTACGACTTCTCCGACGAAGTGGCCTGAGACGATTCACCCAGA
>JAPHQV010000017.1 GCA_026197075.1 Gammaproteobacteria bacterium
AGTGGACGTACCTCTGGTGTTCCGGTTGTCACGCCAGTGGCATTGCCGGGTAGCTACGTACGGAAGGGATAACCGCTGAAAGCATCTAAGCGGGAAGCCCCCCTTAAGATGAGATCTCACTGGGACCTTGAGTCCCCTAAAGGGCCGTTGGAGACTACAACGTTGATAGGCTGGGTGTGGAAGTGCAGCAATGTATGAAGCTAACCAGTACTAATTGCCCGTGAGGCTTGACCATATAACACCCAAACAGTTTGGTTGTGCATGGACTCATCAACATACCGCCAATACAACTTCCCCGAATCTGAGAGCGATGCTCGTGGCATGTCCACGGGCGCCAATCTCGAAACAGTTTGCCTGGCGGCCATAGCGAGTGGGAACCACCCGATCCCATTCCGAACTCGGAAGTGAAACCGCTCAGCGCCGATGATAGTGTGGGGTTTCCCCATGCGAAAGTAGGACACTGCCAGGCTCTAACCCCAAAACCCTGTACAGGCAACTGTGCAGGGTTTTTTTTTATGGTAGGGCCTCGCAGAACCTCTTCGAGGTTCATTGCGAGTACCTCACCCATCTCCGATGGGTCGAGGCAACTGCCAGGCTCTAAACCCAAAAACCCCGCACCGGGAAACCGGTGCGGGGTTTTTCTTTGCGTTGAAAAAATGTACCCGGAACAACGTCTAAGCGATGATTTGCCGTCCCGTCATCGCCCGCCTTGCCGGGCAGCCGTGCGGAATATGGTCTATATCAACTAAATACCGTCACGAAGGAGGTGGATGATGCCGCTCCGTTTCAATCCTGTCCCCATGGCACCGCTGGATTCCCTGGTGAGTTTCTTCCGTCCACGCCAGGAATTGCCGGACAAGGTGGCCTCCCACAGCCCGGCCATCCTGGTGATGACCGATTTCCGCCAGGTGCCCGCCATCACGGTCGAGCCCGGCGTTTCCATCGAGTGGGCCCTGCAACGCATGAAGGAATGTGGGGTGCGGATGCTGCTGGTCACGAATCCGCAACAGCAGGTGCTGGGCCTGATCACCACCACGGACATCCAGGGTGAGAAACCCATGAGCCTGGGGACCGAATACAATCGCCGCTTTGCCGAGATCACCGTGCGCGAGGTCATGACGTCTTACGAACACCTGGACGTCATCGCCATGGAGAATGTGCTCAAGGCCACCGTCGGCGAGGTGGTGGATACCCTGCGGCGAGTCGGGCGCCGCCATGCCCTGGTGCTGGATTTCGACCGCCACAGCCAGAGCAATGCCATTCGCGGGATGTTCTCCTTCAGCCAGATCTGCCGTCAACTGGGCCGGCCGATGGAAGACATGGTCGAGGTTGCCACCACCTTTGCGGACATGGAAATCGCCCTGAACGGGTAACCTGGATAATCATCGGTTCGTCTCGGGAGATACATGCTAAAATCCCCCGATGTCAGTAGCTTATCAATTGGTTGAATGGCTTGCGGATGGGCGATTCCAATCCGGTGAGACACTGGGTCAGCGCCTGGGTGTAAGTCGTGCCGCGGTCTGGAAGCAGGTGCGTGAGCTGGAGCGGCTGGGTCTGGAGGTCCAGGCCGTGCGCGGCAAGGGCTATCGCCTGGCGGAGCGGCTGGAACTGCTCGACGTGGAGGCCATCCGCTCCGCGCTCACACCCGCATCCCGGAACGCTCTGGCCGCCATCGAGTATTTCCACGAACTGGATTCCACCAATGACTATCTGCGCGCCCATGGCGAGGCTGTGTCCGGCACCGTCTGCCTGGCGGAACGGCAGACCCGGGGCAAGGGCCGGCGCGGCCGTAACTGGGTCTCGCCTTACGGCGCCAATCTCTATCTATCCCTGTCCTGGCGTTTCGAGAGCGGCCTCTCGGCCCTGGCCGGCCTCAGCCTGGTGGTGGGCATTGCCTTGGTGCGCGCCCTGCGGCAGCTGGGGGTCGAGGGTGCCGGCCTGAAATGGCCCAATGATATCTACCTGCAGGGGGCCAAACTGGCCGGTGTCCTGATCGAAGTCTCCGGTGAGAGCGCCGGGCCCTGTTCCGCCGTGATCGGCATTGGGGTCAATGTGGCCATGCCCGAACAGCAGGGCCGACATATCGATCAGCGCTGGACCGATCTCCACACGCACGGGATCCCGGTATCGCGCAACCAGCTGGCCGCTGCGCTCCTGGAACAATTATTACCGGCCCTGGGTGAGTTCGCGCGCCATGGGATGCAGCCCTTCCAGGAGGAATGGCAGCGCCATGACCTGAGCTACGGTGTTCCGGTGCAAATCCGGCACGCGGAATCGGCCCTCTCGGGTCTGGGCCTGGGCATCGACCGTGACGGTGCCTTTCTCCTGGAGACCCCGGAGGGTATCCGTCGCTTCACCTCCGGTGAAGTGAGCCTGCGGATCACGCCATGATCCTGCTGCTGGATATCGGCAATACCTGCATGAAATGGGCCTTCCTGGGGGCGGACGGCCTTGAGCAGGCCGGCGCGGTGGTGCGGGCGGACAAGGACTTCAAGGACCTCGCCAAGGGCAGCTGGGCCGGCTGGGAGCCCCCGGAGCGGGTACTGGTGTGCAATGTGGCCGGGCCGACCCTGAAGAAATCCCTCACCCTCTGGACCAAGCGCCACTGGAAGGTGGCACCCGAGTTCATCCAGTCGGAGGCGGAGGCCTGCGGCGTGCGCAACGCCTATCTTGAACCCAGGAAACTCGGTAGCGACCGCTGGGCCGCCCTCATCGGTGCGCGCCAACTGGTGGACGGTCCGGCCTGTGTCATCGACTGCGGCACCGCCATTACCATCGATGCCCTGGCGGCCGATGGTCGGCACCTGGGTGGCCTGATCATCCCCGGCCTGGCCTTGATGGCGCATGCGCTCATCGAGCGTGCCCCCGATATCCATGTGCCCTCACCCGCCAACACCGGCGACGTGGCCCTGTTCGCGCGCGATACGGACAATGCCATTAGCGGTGGTGCCTTGTATGCCGCCGTCGCCCTGCTGGATCGGGCCATCGCCGACGTGGTGGCGGAGCTGGGCGCGGGCGTGGCCGTGATCATGACGGGCGGCGATGGCGAGCGCATCGCCCAGCTGTTGCGCCATCCGGCCCGGGTCGAACCCGAGCTGGTGCTGCGGGGGTTGGCCCGCCTGGCGGAGATCCCGTGCGCTACCTGATCTATCTGCTGGTCATCGCGAACCTGGCCTTCTGGGCCTGGTACCCTGCGCCGCCAGAACCCATGCCCAGGGACCGGGCCTTGTCCCTGCCGCCCGGCGTGGAAACACTGGTTCTGTTGCGGGAACGGGGACAGGACACGGAGCCAGCGGAAACCGATCCGTCCCCGGTGCCAGAGCCTGCGCCGGAAGCCAGCCAGTTGCCCGCAGACGATGTGCCCCTGGAAGGGCCGCCACCGGAACCCGAGCCCGTGGCCGTGGAGCAGCCGGTGGACCGTTGCTACAGCATCGGCCCCTTCATGGCCGCGGAGGACCAGGCCGCGGCGGCCACCACCCTGCGGCGGGCGGGCCTGGAGGTCAAGTCGCGCAGCAGCGACGTCCAGGAACCCATTGGCTACTGGGTCTATCTGCCCGCCATGGCCTCCGAAGAGGCCAGGCGTGTGGCGGCCGAACTGACCCGCCAGGGGGTTTCCGATTACTTCATCGGCAAGCAGAACTACATCTCCCTCGGCGCCTTCTCGGCCAAGCCTGCCGCCGAAGAACGGCGCCGGCAGATCGCGGCCCTGGGCTATGAACCACGCCTGGACCCGAGATTCCGCACCCGCACGGCCTTCTGGCTGGACGTGCTGGAGTCGGTCGCGGCGCCGGTGCCGGAAGAACGCTGGGCGGAGATCCAGGCCCGTTATCCCGAGGCCTGGCGCCAGTCACTGAGCTGCGAATGAATTGCCCTGCCTGGTACGATTGCCTACAATCAGCCGATCCTTTTTGCCGACATAGCACAACTGGTAGTGCAACTGATTTGTAATCAGTAGGTTCCGGGTTCAAGTCCTGGTGTCGGCACCATCTTCCCAGCGCGGAGGCGCCCCCAGCAGATTGCTGACCTCCTGTACGCCTGCTTCCCGTACCTGTTTCTTCAATCCTGATTCTCATCCAGGAACTGTGATCCGAATCACAAAATCACCGGATTCCCCTCAGCAAGTGTGACCCGGGTCCCGATAACCCCCTGCAAATCTCGACCCTGGCCCCTTTGGCCTGGGTCCAGGGGGGAATATGGACAGACACTCACGGCGCGGGCCAGACGGCTCGCTGCGCCAGGAAAGCGGCCTGCCGGGCAAGCGCCCGGAGCGGCGCAATCCCACCCAGGGCTCAGCCCTGGCCCGGGTGAGCCTGGCGCATACGGAGGCGGACCTGATGGCCGCCTACGAACTCGTGTACCTGCGGTATCTCAAGGAGGGCTACCAGGCCCCCACGCCGGGCAAGCTGCGCTTCATCGCCCATTGCTGCCTGCCTACGTCCCATACGTTCGTGGCCAAGATCCATGGCCAGGTGGTGGCGACCCTGAGCCTGATCTGCGACCACGCGCTGGGTCTGCCGCTGGAAAAGGAGTACCCGGAAGAAATCGCCTGCTTGCGTGCCCAGGGAGATGTGCTCGCCGAGGTCTCCTGCCTGGCCACCCGCCGGTTCGGGGATCGCGGGGTGCTGATGCGCCTGATGCGCACCATGTACGCCTACGCCCGCTATCAGCTCGGCACCAGCGCCTGTTGTATCGCGGTGCATCCACGCCAGCGCCGTTTCTACGAACGTGTGCTGCTGTTCGAGCGGATCGGGGAGGAACGCCGCTACCAGGCCGTGGGCCAGGCGCCCGCCATTGCCTTGCGCATGGACCTGCGCGATTGCGAGGCGCGCATGGCCGAGACTCACGCGGACGGCCTGGTGGGACGGTTTTTCAGCGCCGACTGCGACTATGCCGCCATGGCCAGCGAGCTGGCCCAGGTGCAGCGTGAGGCCTTGCGGGCCCGCTATGCCTTCACCCGCTATCAGCTGCAGCGCCACCCGGTCACGGAGCAGGACCAGGCGGCCATCATCCAGGCCTATCGTGGCTGTTTTGACCTGCCCGGGGTGCTGGCCGCGGGGGAATGATCCGGTGCGGCCTGTCTGCCGGCCGCCACTCCCCTTGAAATCGTCCCCGTTCACCCTCATCCACTAGAATGCACTGCAATGCGGTGCATTTTTTTATTCTGGGCGGGGAGGATTTCATGCGGGACGAAAGGGATGACCCGGTAAACGGCATGGATGAGGATGATGTGGCCACCAGTGGCACGGAACTGGTGTTATCCAACGAGCTATTGCCCACCACCCTGTACCTGTTACCGGTCGTGGAACGACCCTTTTTCCCGGCCCAGAACATCCCTGTCCTCATGAACGACGGCCCCTGGATGGAGACCATGCAGGCGATCGGCAATGCGCCCCAGCATGTGGCGGGCCTGGTGCTGGTGAATAACGATGATCCCGAACAGTCCTCCGTCGATGATTTTCAGGTCATCGGCACGGCCGTGCGGGTCCACCAGCCCATGCGCAACGCCGGCAAGATCCAGTTCATTGCCGAGGGCTTGCGCCGCTTCCGTATCGTGCGCTGGCTGTCGCGCCAGGCGCCCTACCTGGTGCAGGTGGAATACCCCGAGGATGTGCCCGGCCCCGAGGATGAAATGCGTGCCTACGCCATCGCCATCTTCAATACCCTGAAGGAACTGGTGCCCCTCAATCCGCTGTACAGCGAGGAACTGAAGTTCTTCCTCAGCCGCTTCAACCCCCACGAATCCTCTGCGCTGACGGATTTCGCCGCCAGCCTGACCACCTCTTCCGCCGCGGAGTTGCAGGAGGTGCTGGAGACCCTGCCGGTGCTGGAGCGCATGCGCCAGGTACTGGTGCTCATCAAGAAGGAGTTGGAGGTCGCCCGCCTGCAGAGCCATATCCACCGCCAGGTGGAAGAGAAGATGACCGAGCAGCAGCGCAACTTCTTCCTGCGCGAACAGCTCAAGGCGATCCAGCAGGAACTGGGTCTGGCCAAGGATGACCGCACCGCGGACCTGGAGCGTTTCCAGGAACGCATCGATGCCCTGACCCTGCCCGAGGCCGTGGCGGCACGCATCGGCGACGAGATGCAAAAGCTCTCGGTGCTGGAATCCGGCTCACCGGAATATGCCGTCACCCGCAATTACCTGGATCTGGCCACCGACCTGCCCTGGGGACGATTGTCCGATGACAACCTGGATCTGGAACACGCGCGCCGGACCCTCGACCGGGATCATGACGGACTCGAGGATGTGAAGGCCCGCATTCTCGAATTCCTTGCCGTAGGCAATCTCAAGGGCGAGGTGGCCGGTTCCATTCTGCTGCTGGTGGGGCCTCCGGGCGTGGGCAAGACCTCCATCGGACGTTCCGTGGCCGACACCCTGGGGCGGGCCTTCTACCGCCTCAGCCTGGGGGGCATGCGCGACGAGGCAGAGATCAAGGGTCACCGGCGTACCTATATCGGCGCCATGCCGGGCAAGTTCCTGCAGGCCATCCGCGAGGCGGGTGTGTCCAATCCTGTCATCATGCTCGACGAAATCGACAAGATCGGCGCCTCCTTCAGCGGCGATCCCGCCTCGGCCCTGCTGGAGGTGCTGGATCCGGAACAGAACCAGGACTTCCTGGATCACTACCTGGACCTGCGCTTCGACCTGTCCCGGGTACTGTTCATCTGTACCGCCAATCAGCTGGACACCATCCCCGCGCCGTTGCTCGATCGCATGGAAGTGATCCGGCTGTCTGGTTATATCACCCAGGAGAAGATGGCCATCGCCCGCCACCACCTCTGGCCCAGGCTGCTGGCGCGCAGCGGCCTGGCACGCTCCGGGGTGCGGATCACCGACGGGGCCATCCGTGCCGTGGTCGAGGGCTACGCGCGCGAGGCCGGGGTGCGTACCCTGGAAAAACGCCTGGGACAGATCCTGCGCAAGGTGGCGGTCCAGGTCGTCGGGGGTGCCAGCAGGAAGATGAGTATCGGCGTGCGCCAGGTAGAGGAATACCTGGGCAAGCCCGTGTTCGGCAAGGACAAGCCCTTTGCCGGCAAGGGCGTGGTCACCGGTCTGGCCTGGACCGCCATGGGCGGCGTCACCCTGAATATCGAGGCGACCCTGGTGCACAGTGCCAACCGGGGATTTCGCCACACCGGTCAGCTGGGTGACGTGATGCGCGAATCGGCGGAAATCGCCTACAGCTATATCGCCGCGCACCTGAAGGCCTTCCAGGGAGATCCGGCCTTTTTTGACAAGGCCTTCGTGCACCTCCACGTGCCGGAGGGCGCCACGCCCAAGGACGGTCCGAGCGCCGGCATCACCATGGCCAGTGCCCTGTTGTCACTGGCGCGCGGTGAGCGTATCCGGCGCCCCCTGGCCATGACCGGTGAACTGACCCTTACCGGCCGGGTGCTGCCGGTCGGCGGTATTCGTGAAAAGGTCATCGCCGCGCGCCGCAGCCGGGTCCATGAACTTATTCTGCCGGAGGCCAACCGGGGAGATTTCGAGGAGCTGCCGGACTACATTCGCGAGGGGCTGACGGTGCATTTCGCCAGCCGCTACCCGCAAGTGGTGGATATCCTGTTCGGCGATTGAACGTGTGAGGAGGACACCGACTATCTACTGGCGGGACGCCGTAAATACATGCCCCAGGGCACCTTCTCGACCGCTGCGCGGTCTCACCTTGTCCCTGTAGGCTTGACGGCCGCGTCCATGCGGCCGACACCCGCCAGTAGATAGTCGGCGTCCTCCTCGTCTATGGCTCAAACGCGCCGGACCTTCTCGCGGCGCTGTTCCTTGTTGACCAGGCAGCTCAAGTCCTTCAGCAGTTCCGCCAGCACGCCGAGCACATCATCGATACTGATGATGCCCACCAGCATGCCCCGGGCATTCACCACCGGGGCGCGGCGCACCGCATGGCTGCGCATCTCGCCAACCGCCTGCAGCAGATCCATGTCTTCCGACAGGGTGAGGAGTTCGCAGCTCATGGCGTCACCGACAGTGACTACGTTCAGATCCAGCTCCTTGGCCACCAGCTCCACCACGATATCGCGATCCGTGAGGATGCCCACAGGCCGTTGGCCATCGCCTTCCGCCTCCACCACCACTACGTTGCCGACATGCTGCTCGCGCATCAGCCGGGCCGCGGCCATGATGCTTTCCTCGCGCCGCACCACTGTGACGACGCGGCTGCAGAGTTTTCCTACAGACATGGTCCTGTTCCTCGTTACTTGACTGCTGGGCATCATACTCCTCCCGAAGGGTGAGATATGTCATTGCGCTGGATCATTTTTTTCTTTCAGCCAGGTGATCGGGCCGGGATCTCAAGGAGTCGCTTTCCGGGCCGATAAGCTCTTGAACCACTTCCGAAATGATCCGGCCGGGCGCGCCCCTGCCGGTACAGGGGCCTATCGCATGATGCGAGCGAAATTCACCGACCTGATCGACGAATGCCGGCAGATGGTGACCAGTCACCTGATGCCGTTGTTCTCGAGCCTGTTCGAAAATGCCGACGTGGTCCTCCTCGAGTTTGCCGAAAAGGCGGAAAGCAACGTCGCCCAGCAGCGCTTTTTCGAAGCCATGAAGGAAATCCAGGTGAAACGCACCGCGTTGGAGCAGGTGTTCCTGGAGGAGCTGATGCTGTGCTTCCAGCGCTTCAAGGAGTCCACCCATGCCGGTGTCTCAACCCAGGGCATCGTCGTTACGGAAGAAAGCGAGGATTTCGCGCTGGTGGACAAGGATACCCACGAGGAGAGCGTGGCCCTGCAGAACATGACCAGCAAGGCACAGTTGAACTACGCCAATGATATACATGCGCTGCGTCAGCGTCTGGCCCTGCTCGTGGGCGGCCGCAAGTTGGGGGAAGAGGAGATTCCCGGTGGGCCCCGCCAACTGGCGGAATGCTACCGTGTCGCCACCCGCCAGCTGGCGCTGGAGCCCAGAATCAAGATCGTGGTCTTTGTGTTGTTCGATAAATTCGTCATGAGTCAGCTGGCGGACCTGTACCAGGAGTACAACAGCCGACTGGTGGTGGCCGGCCTGTTGCCGCACCTCAAGTACGAGATCAGGAAGGCGCCCGACACGGGGGTGGGACCCGCGCGGAGACGGTCGGGCATGGGCGGCGGTGAACCGGCCGACATGGCGTCGGCCGCGCGTGATGCGGACCATGGCCGGCAAACCGTGGGCGAAGAGACCTTCGATGCCATCTGCCAGCTGCTTGCGGGGCGGCGCCAGGTGTCGGGGCACGGGGATGCCGGCGTGACCGGGGCGCGCCAGGAGACCTTGCCCAAACCGATGCTGGTTTCCGCCATCGACCAGTTGCAACAGGCGGACCAGGCGTCCGTCGTATCCCGCAGTACCCTGGATGCCCAGCTCATCCCGGACATCCAGCTCGATACGCAACTCATCGACAGCATCAAGCTCACCCTGGTCCAACAGCGCGAGAAACTGTTCGGGGGGGTGGACCGCCGCCGTGTGGCCAGCGCGGATGCCGATGTCATCGATCTGGTGGGCATGATTTTCGAATACATGCTCAATGACGAAGCCATTCCCAATGCGGTGAAGGCGTTGCTGAGTCGCCTGCATACTCCCTTCCTCAAGGTGGCGATCCTCGACAAGCAGTTCTTCACCCAGGAAGATCACCCGGTGCGCCAGTTGCTCAATGACCTGGCCGATGCCGGTGCCCGCTATGTGGTGGAAAGCGATCTCAAGCGCGGCATCTTCCCTTACATGCGCGCATCGGTGAACCGTATCCTGGATGAGTTCGATGACCAGCTGGCCATTTTCGCCGAGGTGCTGGCCGAATTCCGGACGCGCCTGGCGCAGATGCGACATACCGCCGAGGTCACCGAACAGCGCAGTCGCGAGGCGGCCAGCGGCCAGGAAAAATTGCAGCAGGCCCGGCAGCGGGCCCGTGAGCTCATCGAAGCGGCTATGGAGGGAAAAGCCCTGCCTCCCGCCATCGACCAGTTACTGCGCCAGGTATGGGCCGACAAGTTGATGTTCATCCTGTTACGTGACCGGGAAGGTGAACAGAGTCCCTTCTGGGATCTGGCTCTCCGCCTCATGGCGGACATTATCGACAGCACCGTGCCGCGTGCCGATGAACCATCCCGCCAGGAACTGCGCGAGCGCCTGCCGGAATTGCAGGACGGTCTGCGCGAAGGTCTGGAACGGCTCGCGAACTTTGGCAATGACGATACCGCCCATCTGTTCCAGCTGGTGATGGATAGTCAATGCGCCGCCCTGGACCCTTCCCTGGCAGCGGCGCCAGCGGCACCGACGAGTGGTGCAAGACCATCCGCGATCATGGAGACACGACCCACGGAGCCGACGGAAACCGACACGACCGGCGCAGCGGAGCGGGCGCCATCACCCAGGGAAGAGACAATCCTGCGGCAGCTGGTCGAGATTGAATTCGGTACCTGGTTTGAATTCGCGGAGACGGACAAGCAGCCGCGTCGGCGCTTGAAGCTGGCCTGGTATACCCAAAAGGCGGGGCATTACATGTTCGTCGACAACCTGGGTGTGAAGGCCGCGGTGAAGACACGCCATGAACTGGCCAGTGGCATGGCCGCCGGCCGGGTCAGGATCCTGGCGCAGGAACGGGCACCCTTCGTGGACCGGGCCATGGAGGCGGTGCGCAACCTGTTGCGCAGGGGCGAGAAAATCAGTGCCTGATGGCAGGCCGAATATCCGACAGTGAGGCGATCAAGATGAGTGAAGCAAAAAACCTGGACGCGCACGAAAAGCGTAAACTGGAACGCTGCCCGGTGACCGAGGTGCTGGAAGTGTTCGACGTGCATTCCGAACGCCAGTTGGGCCGACTGGTGGACATTACCCAGGAAGGGATGATGATCACCAGCCAGAACCCGATCATGGTGAACCGCATCTTCCAGCTGCTGATTCCACTACCGGCGCCGCTGGAAGGTTGTAACGAGATCCGTCTCGGCGTGGAAAGCCTCTGGAGTCGCGAGAGCCATGATGGCGCCTGCTACTGGACCGGCTTTCATGTCATCTGCATTTCCGACCAGGATCGCGCCTGCATCGAGCGCCTGTTCAAGGCCGAAGCATAGTCTGCGCAGCCCGGCTTTCTAGGAGCCTGTCGGACTTGAGCGATCGTAGCGAGCAAGGTGGGAGAGTGAGGCCATTTTTTCGATCGTTTGAGGAGAATAGTCGTGCTATTTGACGAA
>JAPHQV010000011.1 GCA_026197075.1 Gammaproteobacteria bacterium
GAACATAAGCGTAAATTGGGGTCAGGTCTTGCAATACAGCACGGCGTGGGCGATGACGAGTCTTGCCGTGCTGGATTGCAAGACCTGACCCCAAGAGTGTATTCAAAGCGCCTCAACAGAGTAACGCATCCAGAGATGATGTTCACCGCCAGGGCTTATTTTCACCACATCATCCGCGGCATTTGCCGACTCCACGCACAGCATATGCAGGTAACCATCCGGTCCCAGGTCACCCATTTTCTCCGCTTTCTCGATCCAGGGATTCCACACGACGGTGGAATGACTGCCGCGCTTCTGTATGCGGATGCGGCGCCCCAGGTCCGGATCGTGGATCAGGCAGTCGGCGCCATGGTCCAGGTAGATACGATCGGTCTCACCCGTGAAAGTGATCGTTCCCTCCTGCTGCTTGCGCGCACCGCCATCCACCTTGTCGATATACTCAAGGTCATGCAAGCCCAGCACACTCACCTGGCGGATATCGCCGACCTGGAAATAGGTGTGCAGGGCCTCGCCAATATTGATGGGCGTCGATCCATTGTTGCGGGTTACAAGATCAAGTTCGAGGGTCGCGCCGACACGGATATACAACTCGACATCACTGGCGTGGGGCCATTGGGCCCGCGTCGACTCATTTTGCAGCAGCCGCAGACCGATGCTGGTACTGCCATCCTGATTGGCATTGGTCTCGAACACTTCCCAGGGCACGGTCCGCGCAAATCCGTGTGCGGGAAATCCACTCTCCTGTTCATGGGGGCCGAACCAGGGCCAGCACACGGGCACACCGCCACGCACGGACTTGCCCTCGGCAAACTTCGCCTCGGGAGACAGCCAGATCACCGGATCTTCCCCCATCGGCGACCACTGCAACAGGTGCGCACCCTGCAGGGCAATCATGGCGCTCGCCTGGTCGTTCAGGACTTCGACCACCGGTAGCCCACCCGGACCAAGCTTGAAGACAAGGATACCGGCCAGGCCAAACCGCTTATTTAGGGTGTCTAAATTATATGGATTCATGTGCTCTCCTTGGTAAGGTCAGGAGCCTGTAGGACTTGAGCAGTAGATCAGCCTCAAGCCCGACGGGCTCCTAAAACTGCCGGGTACGTAACATGACCAGGGTGCAGCCATGCAGATATTCGATCTGGTGTGCAGCCAGCGCCGCTTCCAGCTCGGCGGACTCGCTACCCGGATTGAAGATCACCCGAGCCGGATTCAATTTCACGATATCCTGGATCATCGTCTGGCTGCGCGCCGCGCCCAAATACAAGGTCAGCGTATGTACCGGTTCGTGAATCATGCGCAGGCTGGGTGTCACGGTCAGTCCATCGATCCGTTCGAGCTTCGGATGTACCGGGATCACTTGATAACCCAGCTCCGTCAGCAGGCGCTGGGCCTGGTTGGCATAGCGGGTCGGCTTGTTGCTGGCACCCAGCACCACCACGCGATGCTCGGCCGGAGTTGCGGGAAGATCATGCTTGAAGAGCGCGGTACGCATCAGGGAAGGGTCATGACCCGGATGCGATCGGTGCGTCCCGCCTGCTGACCGGAGCCGGATGTGGCGATGATTACATCACCGGGACGCGCGTAACCCAGCTCCTTGGCGCGTTCGATGCCAAATTCGATCTTGTCGGCATCCACGGGGTCGCCGGGATAGAGCATGGGCAGCACGCCCCAGTTCAGGCACAGGCGGCGTGCCACGCAGGGCGAGGCGGTAATGGCCAGGATGGGACAGTCGGGGCGGTGCTTGGAGACCAGGCGCGAAGTCAGCCCCGATTCCGTGAGACTGAAGATAGCGACGGCCTTGAGCTGGGCGGCCATGGCCACGGCCGCCTGCCCCACCGCCTCGGTCACCACATCGGAAGGACTGGGCTGCATCTTCTGCAGGTAGCCATACTCCTGCAAGTGGGTCTCGGCGCGTTGCGCCAGCACCGCCATGGTGTGCACCGACTCCACCGGGTACTTGCCCACCGCCGTCTCGCCTGACAGCATCACCGCCGAGGTGCCGTCGAGAATGGCGTTGGCCACATCACTGGCCTCGGCACGGGTAGGCTTGGGATTCCATTCCATGGAGGCCAGCATCTGGGTGGCGGTGATGACCGGTTTCCCCTTCATCACCGTCATGCGGATCATTTTCTTCTGGGTGCCCGGCACGTCGGCCAGCGGCAGTTCCACGCCCAGGTCACCGCGCGCCACCATCAGGCCATCGGCGGCCTCGATGATCGCCTCCAGGTTCGCCACACCGGCCTTGTTCTCGATCTTGGCGATAATGGGGATTTTGATATTCTGTTCCGCGAGGATGGCGCGCATCCCCTCGATATCCCCGGCATTCTGGACGAAGGAGGCGGCGATATAGTCCACGTCATGTTCGCATGCGAAACGCATTTCCCGCACCACGTCTTCGCGGCTCTCGGGATCCACGACGCTCAGGGACAGCTCCGTGTCGGGCAGGTTGACGCTCTTGCTGTTCCCCAGGCGGCCACCATGGATCACGCGACAGTGAATGGCGTCCTCCTCGACGGCCTCCACCTTCATCTCGATGGCACCGTCATCGATGAGTATGGGAGTACCGGGTTTAACTTCCTGCGCCAGTTTCAGGTAGGACACCGAAACACCGTTCACATCACCCAGATGCGGCTTCATATGCAGGGTGAAGCGATTTCCAGGCTCTAATAGCACCGACGATTCGGCCAGCCGGCCAGTGCGGATCTCGATACCGCGGGTATCGATCATGATGGCAAGCGGGAGATCCAGCGCCTCCGCGGCGGCGCGCAGGCGACGCACCCGTTCCCCTTGTTCCTCGAAGCTGCCATGGGAGAGATTGATTCGGGCAACATTCATGCCTGCCAACAGCATGGCCTTGAGCAGATCTGGTGTATCACAGGCGGGGCCGATGGTGGCGACGATCTTGGTCTTGCGGATACTGGATGATGGCATACGGGTCCTGTGGCTGGATCGGGAACCGACAGAACGGCGGTTCCGGTGTGATTGCTCTTCATTCTACCCGATTCCGGCTTGCCGGGCATGCGGGTCGTGGGACAAAAAAACCCGCGCAGCCAATGGCGCGCGGGTTTTCTTTTGCAGACCCGCCAGGGCGGGCCAGGTCAGTGGCTTACCAGCCCAGTTCCCCGTATACGATCCCGGATTCCCCGCTGCTGTCCTTCCCGTCCTTCTTGCGGACGATGGTCGCATCCTGCGCGTTCGCAACGCGCATCGTGCTCATGATCTCGTCGTAGTTGGCAAAGGTCCAGGAGGGTGCCTGGTCCGCCGCGTTTGCAGTGGCGGACAGCAGAGCGATGAGTGCAGATACCAACAGTGCCTTTTTCATGACGTCTACTCCTGCGCTGATGCGCTTTCGTTTCACCTAGCGACGGGCTGCCGGCAATGTCCCCAGGAGGGAGGTAAACCCGTCATTCCGAACTGAGTGTCAGTATATTATAATTTTCTAATACTTCAAGTCTGCCGAATCTGCATTTTAACATTTTGATATTCTTGGGTTTGATTAAAATCAGCCCAGGCTGTCCATGCGAAAGCGCCCCTGCTCCTGACCCAACTGTCCTGCCAGCCAGGGCAGGCACTGTTCCATCTCCTGGCGCAGGATCCAGGGCGGATTGACCACCAGCAATCCGCTGGCGGTCATACCGTGGCCACGCCGGTCCCGGGCCACGCCCAGTTCATAGCGATCCACGCCTGGGATACCGGTCGCGCGCAGCGCCCCTTCCAGTTGATCGACCCGAGCCCGCTCCACCACCGGGTACCAGAGGGCATAGACCCCGGTTGCAAAGCGCCTGTATGCCTGGTGCAGGGTCTCGATCGCCCGGAGGTAATCGCTTTTCACCTCGAATGGCGGGTCAATGAGCACCAGACCGCGCCGCTCCATGGGCGGCACCAGGGCGATGCAGCCTTGATAGCCGTCGGCGCAGCTCACCTTCACACGCCGGTCACCGGCTGACTGCTCGCGCAGGGCCGCGCAATCGGCGGGGTGCAACTCGTGGAGAAACAGGCGATCCGTTGAGCGCAGCAGCTGGCGCGCCAGCCAGGGGGAGCCCGGGTAGTACTGCAATTCGCTGCCGGGATTGAAACGGCGCACCAGTTCCACGTAGTCGGCCAGCGGCGCGGGCAGGTCATCCCGTTCCCACAGGCAGCCTATACCGGTCTCGTACTCGCGATTCTTCTGCGCCTGGACTCCCTGCAGGGCATAACCTCCGGCACCTGCATGGGTATCGAGGTAACAGAGCGGTTTATCCTTGCGCACCAGATACGCAAGGATAGAGGTCAGCACCAGGTGCTTGAGCACATCGGCATGATTGCCGGCATGAAAGGAATGGCGGTAACTCAGCATGTTCGGGCCCGAAACCGCGGCATCCGCACTCAGTCGTGCAGGGCCAGGGTATCCAGCACCGCCTCGACCAGGTCCTCTTCCTCGCCCTCTTCCTCCAGGGCGCAGGCATAGGTGACGAACAGCAGGCGATCCTCGGCCTTCAGGTACCACTCGCACCAGTATTCGCCCTCGGTGTCATAGCGCAGCACGAAGCCATCGAAGTCCCCCAGTTCCACCTCTTCCAGTTCGGCCCCGGCCTCCAGGTGATCGGCCGCCATCTCGCGCAGATCCTCGTCACGGATACCTTCTTCCTGGCGGGTCGCGCTGATCTGGATGGTGCCGGGACCATCCGGGTGGTAGAGACTGACGGAATCCTCGTCGGCCTCCACTTCCCAGTCGTCAGGCAGGGTGATTTCCCAGAGTTGGTCGTGGTGTTTTTTCATGGTGGGTGCATGCCTGCCGGGAAGAGAATGACCGGTGCAGTATATCAGGGCTTTTGTCGGGCTGAAGCCCGACCTGCGAGCTACCTGCCCTGATATCTGACTTTTGCAGGCCGGGCTTCAGCCCGACAGACCAGCGGGGCCCTCACGGTGCGCACGGATCACCTGCAGGAACTCGCTGCCATAACGCTGCAACTTGGTCTCGCCCACCCCGCTGATGGCCAGCAGGGCGTCCTCGTCCCGGGGCTGGGCGGCGGCCATCTGTACCAGTGTGGCATCGCCGAACACCACGTAGGGCGGCACACCCTGCTCCGCCGCCAGACGCTTGCGCAGGCTCCGCAGCGCCTCGAACAGGGCCTCGTCGTGGGGACCGACGGCGGCACCCTTGGCCCGCGCGGCTTTCGTTGCACGGGCCTTGATCCGGGGCCGGGCCAGCTGTAATTCCACCTCACCGCGCAGCAGCGGACGTGCCGCGTCCGTCAGCTTGAGCACCGAGTACTGAGCGATGTCCTGCACCAGGTAGCCATGGTGAATCAGCTGGCGCAGGATGCTGCCCCACTCATCCTCGCTGTGGGCGTTACCGATGCCGTATGTCGACAAGCGATCATGACCAAGGCCGCGGATACGTTCGGTGTTCATGCCGCGCAGCACGTCGATGACATGCTTCATGCCGAAGCGCTGGCCGACCCGGTAGACGCAGGACAGGGCCATGCGCGCCGCCTCGGTGGCATCGAATTTCTCCGGCGGGTCGAGGCACACGTCACAGTTGCCACAATCCCGGTCCTGGGGCTGGCCAAAGTAATGGAGCAGCACACGCCGCCGGCAGGTGAGGGATTCGGCACAACCCACCATGGCATTGAGCTTGTGGACTTCCACTCGCTGCTGGTCCGGATTCTGGTTCCCCTCCACCAGCCTGCGGGCCATCACCACGTCCTGGGCGCCGTACAGCAGCAACGCCTCGGCGGGCAGACCGTCGCGGCCGGCGCGGCCGGTTTCCTGGTAGTAGCCCTCGATATTCCTGGGCATGTCGTAGTGCACCACGAAGCGCACATTGGGCTTGTCGATGCCCATGCCGAAGGCCACCGTGGCCACCACCACCTGCAGCTCGTCGCGCAGGAAGGCCTCCTGTACCTGACGCCGGTGTTCCACCGCCAGGCCCGCATGGTAGATACCGGCGCGCACACCCTGCGCCTCCAGTTTTGCGCCGATCTCCTCCACCCGCTTGCGACTCAGGGCATAGACGATGCCCGCTTCCTGTTCCCGGCTGGCGAGAAACTTCACTAGCTGGTCGAATGGCTTGTGCTTTTCCAGCACTGTGTAGCGGATGTTGGGGCGATCGAAATTCGCCACGTAGCAGGCGGCGTCCTGCAGGCGCAGGCAACGCTGGATGTCCTGGCGGGTCTGGGGATCGGCCGTGGCGGTAAGGGCAATCAGGGGGATGTGCGGGAAACGCTCGCGCAGGGCGCCAAGCTGTACATACTCGGGACGGAAGTCATGTCCCCACTGGGACACACAGTGCGCCTCGTCGATGGCGAACAGGGCAATGTCGACTTCCTCGAGCCGGGCCAGGAAGGCATCCCCCATCAGCCGTTCTGGGGCGATATAGAGCAGATCGAGGTCGCCGGCATGCAGTTGCGCCAGCACCTGGCGCGCCTCCTGGGCCGACAGGGTGGAGTTGTAATGAGCCGCTGCCACGCCATTGGCGCGCAGGCTGTCCACCTGGTCCTTCATCAGGGCGATGAGGGGCGATACCACGATGGCGGTACCGGGACGCAACAGGGCGGGTATCTGGTAGCACAGGGACTTGCCACCGCCGGTGGGCATGAGTACGAAGGCGGATTCCCCGCGCGCCAGGCCCTCGATGATGTCCTGCTGGGGTGGCCGGAAGGAGGAATAGCCGAACACCCGTTGCAGGGCGAGCAGGGCTGGCGTGGTGTCCTGCATCAGGGCAGCTGGCGGGGCAGCCACAGGATGAGCAAGGCGCAGAGCACCACCAGCACGGCCACGAACCATTTGAAGCGGCGGATGGCGTTGGGTCCCCAGCCGGAACCGGTACGGGCCAGGTCGGCGCCGCAATGGGCGCACTGTTCCACGTCCGCCGGGGTATCACGGCCGCAGGAGGGGCATCGGGTCAGGTTCATGGTCGGGGCAACTAGAAAGAATACACCAGCGTGGCCGCCGTTTCCGTGTCGGTGTTCTTCACGCCCGGCGGTACCTCGGAGACATTCTCCACCGTATAGGAGAGCTTCATGGACAGGTTACCCACGATGCTGGCCTGCACCGCCGTCACCGATTTGCTGATGGTGGCATCCTCACCGATATCGAAGGACAGTTCCTGGGTGAAGCGGGACTGCTCGGTGATCTGCCAGACATACCGGCCCGCCAGGCGCAGGATCATCTCGTTCTCACTCTCACCGGTATCCAGCTTGCTTTGCCTTGCACCGGGGCCAGCCTCCAGGTCCAGGGTCATGTCGTCGCGGTGCAGTACCCGGCGCCCGTAACCGAAGATCTCGCTGACGCGGTAATCATAGCCACTGAACTTGTCGGTCTCGTACTGCAGGCGACCGAACAGGTAGTCGAACTCGGTGAATTTATAGTCGCTCTGCCAGCTGGCGGCATAGCGTTCCGCTGTGGTGACTTCGTTATCGGAGGTGTTCAGGGCTTCCAGCATGGCGCTGTGACGCCACATGTCCCGCTCATTGATTAGGCCCAGACGGGCCTTGAGATTGGTGGTATCGGTATTGCCGGATGTGGCTACGTAACCGAATTCCCCCTCACCCTTCCAGTCACTGCCCATGAACTCGATGGCCAGGACATTACCGGAAAACAGGCCGGCACAGGCCAGCATCCAGAGTTGCTTGTTCATTATCTTCTCCATGTTCGGCTCGGCATGCACGCTAGCACAATATCGCCCGGGAAATACAGGCACGATGCGCGCGGAAAAGCACGGCCCGGATTTCGCGGAACGAAACCCGGGCCGTGCAGTTTATCAGGAGATTATTTTAGCGAATTTCCGCCGAACAGGGCCGGCACTTCGCGGTCATGGCTGCGCTGCGGAGCGCGGTTGCCATCGACCTCGGGGCGGGCTTCACGGCGTGGTGACTGGCTGCGATTGCCATCCGCCTCGCCGCGATTGCCCGCGGGTCGATTACCGTCCGCGCGACGCGGCGCAGCCGTGGCACCCGCACCCCGACGTGGGGTGGAGGCAACGCCGGCGCCACGTCGAGGGGCAGCCGTGCTACCGGTACTGCGCCGTGCCTCACCATCCCGCGATCGACCCTGACCCTGCCCCTGGGGGCGGCGCTTGGCCGGGGATGCATTACGCGGTTCGGAGGAACGCCCGCCCGCACGGCCATTGCGGCCGTTGGGAATCGGCTCCGCCTTGATGCGCGGGTCCGGCAGGTAGCCATCCACCACCACCTTGGAAATATCGCGCTTGATCAGCCGCTCGATGTCACGCAGCAAGCGATCCTCGTCCACACACACCAGCGACAAGGCCTCGCCTTCGTTGCCGGCACGGCCAGTGCGGCCGATACGGTGTACGTAATCCTCTGCCACATTCGGCAGTTCGAAATTCACCACGTGTGGCAGTTGGTCGATGTCCAGGCCGCGCGCGGCGATATCAGTCGCTACCAGCACGCGCACATTACCGGCCTTGAAGTCTGCCAGGGCCTTGGTGCGCGCACCCTGGCTCTTGTTGCCATGAATGGCGGCGGCGGTAATGCCGTCCTTGCCGAGCTGTTCCGCCAAGCGGTTGGCACCGTGCTTGGTGCGGGTGAACACCAGCACCTGGCGCCAGTCGTTGGTGCCGATCAGGTGTGACAGCAGCTCGCGCTTGCGCTCCCGGTCGACCGGGTGCACCACTTGCGACACCAATTCGGTGGCGGTGTTGCGGCGCGCCACTTCGATCAGTACCGGCTTGCTGAGGATGCCGTCAGACAGTTGTTTAATCTCCTCGGAGAAGGTGGCGGAGAACAGCAGGTTCTGCCGTCCCTTGGGCAACAGCGCGAGGATCTTGCGGATATCGCGGATGAAGCCCATGTCCAGCATGCGATCGGCCTCGTCCAGTACCAGGATTTCCACCTGGGACAGGTCGAGCGTCTTCTGGCCGATGTGGTCCAGCAACCGACCCGGCGTTGCGACCAGTACATCGACGCCCTTACGCAGCTTGCTGATCTGGGGATTGATGCTCACACCGCCGAAGACCACCGTGGAGGTCAGGGCCAGGTGCTTACCGTAGGTCACCACGCTCTCTTCCACCTGGGCTGCCAGCTCGCGGGTCGGGGTGAGGATCA
Source organism: Gammaproteobacteria bacterium (assembly GCA_026197075.1). Classification (GTDB taxonomy): domain Bacteria; phylum Pseudomonadota; class Gammaproteobacteria; order DSM-19610; family DSM-19610; genus JAIVHA01. Next base: position 9,051 of record JAPHQV010000011.1, read on the forward strand.
GGGCGCGAATGGGCTTGCGGCCGCCGGCCTGCGCGGTAGTGCTCAAGCGCTGCAGCAGCGGCAGGGTGAAGCCGGCGGTCTTGCCGGTGCCGGTCTGGGCGCCGGCCAGGATATCGCGCCCTTCGAGAATGACGGGAATGGCCTGACGTTGAATGGGGGTGGGTTCACTGTAGCCCTGATCGGAGACAGCACGGAGTAATTCGGCACGCAGGCCGAGGGAATCAAATGACATATTGGGGTAAAGCTCCTGAGCGGCCTGACAAGGCATGGCCTTGGATCGGTCCAGGCAGTCGTGTTGTGTCGAGGTTATACCGGAAGGGTTACCGCGAGGGTTGGCGCAGACCGAAGTGCGCCGGAGACGGAACTATACCAGAAAGCCTGGCCAGGCACAGGGTTATTTGCTCCTGCCAGGTGATAAGGCGGATGCCGCCGGGGGCGTTCGCGGGCAGAGCCCGCTCCTACGGGCGGCCACTCACGCATGTAGGAGCGGCCTTCGGCCGCGAACCGGCGACGCTCCGAGCCGTTCGCGGGCAGAGCCCGCTCCTACGGGAGTAATGGTTGCATTGCAGGAGTGGCCTGTGGTCGCGAAGCGGTGACTCACCGGCGCCCGGCCGCCTGGTGCAACTGGGCGCGCACCAGGCGCAGGATATCCTTCCAGGACAGAACGCCCTGCAGCTTGCCGGCGGCGTCCACCACGGGCAGGCAGGAGACCTTGTCATCGAGAAAACGGGCAATGGCCGTCTCCAGATCGGCCTCGGGGAGGATGGTCACCGGTTTGCGGCTCATGATCTGGTGGGCGCGGCGTTTGAGCACCGCCATCTGCGTCGCCGAGCCCAGATCCTGCTCGACCACGGGGGTGATCAGCTTGAGATAGTCACGGTCCGAAATCACGCCCTGCAACTGACCGTCCTCCACCACCATGAGGTGGTGGAAGCTGCGCGTCCGGAACAGATGACGGATGGTGCTCAAGCTGTCGTCCATGCCCACCGTCACCAGGTGCCGACTCATGATGTCCTCGACTTTCATCTATCCGCCTCTTGTCAGGATCAGTGGGAGTAGTGGCCATGCCGACGCTGCCGGCATCCATCTCGCTGATTCCTATGGATTCCACGATGCCTCACACTGACGGGAAGGACCTGGATCGGGGCATGCTTGCCGCGGATTTTCATCCGCTCCGGAGAGACGGGCAAGACCGGCCTGCCCGTGCGCACCGAAATGGGGCGCAGGTACGCATTATCCACCTCGCCTGGTGGCATACAAACCCCCTGTAAAAATCCGCTCGGCAAGGGATTGACAGCCCTCGGAGCTGTGCCCAATATCGCGCCTTCGTCCGGTCCATTCCAGTCATCCGCGAGCGCGGGATGGGCCGGTCCCTGCTGGCTCGCGGGAAGGATCGTCCAATGCGTTTGTCCGTCTTCCCTCTGCTTGTTGCCTTCCTCGCGCTCCCGGCCGGTATCGCCCAGGCCCAGGGCGGCGTGGTCCATGTCTACAACTGGTCCGACTACATCGCCGCCGATACCCTGAAGGACTTCGAGGCCGCCACCGGCATCAAGGTGGTCTACGACGTCTACGACTCCAATGAAATCATGGAAGCCAAGATGCTGGCCGGCGGCAGCGGCTACGACGTGGTATTCCCCACCGCCCAGCCCTTCGCCGAACGCCAGATCCAGGCCGGCCTGTACCGCAAACTGGACAAGAACAAACTGACGAATTACGGCAACCTCGATCCGACCATCCTGAAACCGCTGGAAACCGCCGATCCCGGCAACGAACACGCCGTACCCTATATGTGGGGCACCACCGGCCTCGGCTACAACGTCGAGAAGGTGCGCGCGCGCCTGGGCGCGGACATGCCCACGGACAGTTGGGGGCTGATCTTCGATCCCGCCATCGCCGCAAAACTGGCCGACTGCGGCATCAGCGTCATGGACGATTCCATGGAGGCCATGACCGCCACCCTGCTCTACCTGGGCAAGGATCCCAACACCCATGACCCGAAGGACTTCGAGGCCGCCGCCGAGTTGTTCAAGCAGGTCCGGCCCCATATCCGCTATTTCCATTCCTCGCAGTACATCAACGACCTGGCCAATGGCGACCTGTGCGTGGCCCACGGCTATTCCGGTGACATCCTGCAGGCCCGCGACCGTGCCGAGGAAGCCGGCAAGGGCGTGCAGGTGGCCTATAGTGTACCCAGCGAGGGCGCCATTCTATGGGTGGACGTCATGCTGATTCCAAGCGATGCCCCGCACCCGGACAATGCCCATACCTTCATCAACTACCTGTTGCAGCCCGAGGTGATCGCCGCCATCAGTAACGAAGTGGCCTATGCCAACGCCAACCGTGCCGCCACGCCGCTGGTGGACGAGTCCATTCGCAACGATCCGGGCATCTATCCTTCGGATGAAACCCGCGAACGCCTGGTGTCCATGCAGACCCTGCCGGACCGGGTACAACGCGACAAGGTACGGGTCTGGACCCGCATCAAGAGCGGACGGTGACCCGCGGATGAGCCAGGCCCGACCCGGCGCCACCAGCCAGGAGCCCTGGCGTGATCCGGCGGCGAAACCCTTCGTCCGCATCGAGAACATCACCAAGGTCTTCGACAGCACCTACGCCGTCGACAACGTCTCCCTGGATATCTTCCAGGGAGAATTCTTCTGCCTGCTGGGCGGCTCCGGCTGTGGCAAGAGCACCCTGCTGCGCATGCTGGCAGGCCTGGAACGGCCCGATTCCGGACGCATCCTCATCGACGGCACCGACATGACCCGCGTGCCGCCCTACGAGCGGCCCGTCAACATGATGTTCCAGTCCTATGCCCTGTTCCCGCACATGAGCGTGGAACAGAACATCGCCTTCGGCCTGAAGCAGGAACGGCTGCCCAAGGCGGAAGTGACCGCCCGGGTCGCGGAAATGCTCGCCCTGGTACGCCTGGAGCGCTTCGCGAAGCGCAAGCCCGACCAGCTCTCCGGTGGCCAGCGCCAGCGCGTGGCCCTGGCCCGTTCCCTGGCCAAGCACCCCAAGCTGCTGCTGCTCGACGAACCACTGGCGGCCCTGGACAAGAAGCTGCGCGAACACACCCAGTTCGAGCTGATCAATATCCAGGAACGGGTCGGTACCACCTTCATCATGGTCACCCACGACCAGGAAGAAGCCATGACGGTGTCCAGCCGCATGGCGGTGATGGACGAAGGCCGCATCGTGCAGGTGGGCGCGCCGGCCAGTGTCTATGAATACCCCGCCAACCGCTTCGTGGCGGAGTTCATCGGTTCGGTGAACATCCTTGAGGGCCGGGTGCTGGAACAGCAGGGCGACCAGGTGCGCATCCAGGCCGACAGCGCCGGCTGCGAGCTGCTGATGGACCATATCCAGCCCCTGCCGGAAGGCACGCCGGTGAGCGTGGCCCTGCGCCCCGAGAAACTGCAGGTCACCACGGAAGCGCCGACCGCCCCTCATAACTGGGTCAAGGGGACTGTGGCCGAGTACGCCTACCTGGGTGATGTCTCCATCTATCATGTACGCCTGCCCGGCGGGCAGAAGCTGCGCGTGCAGCTCACCAACCTGGCGCGCCTGACGGAAACCCCGCTCACCTGGGACCAGGATGTCTACCTGTCCTGGCAACCCGGAAGTGGCGTGGTGTTCCCGGCGTGATTTCGCGCGTGGCAGGGCAAGGCCTGCGGGCACTGCTTACCGGCGACCATGGCCGGCGACTGGTCATCGCACTGCCCTACCTCTGGCTGTTGGTGTTCTTTCTGCTGCCCTTCGTCATCGTCTTCAAGATCAGCTTCTCCGAAGCGATACTGGCGCGGCCACCCTACGCCCCGTTATGGGAATACCTCCAGGATGGCTATATCCAGATCCAGCTGCACCTGAACAGCTACAGCCGTCTCTGGCAGGACCCGCTGTACCTGGTGGCCTACCTGAATGCGCTGAAGATCGCCGCCGTCTCGACGGTCATATGCCTGCTCATCGGTTATCCCATGGCCTACGGCATCGCCCGCACCCGCGGTTCTCTGCGCACCCTGTTGCTGATGCTCATCATCCTGCCCTTCTGGACCAGCTTCCTGATCCGTGTCTATGCCTGGATCGGCATTCTGAAGAGCAACGGCCTGCTCAACAATTTCCTGCTTGCCATCGGCATCATCGACGAGCCGCTGGTACTGTTGCATACGGACTTCGCCGTCTACGTGGGCATCGTCTATTCCTACCTGCCCTTCATGGTGCTGCCCCTGTATGCCACCCTGGTACGGATGGACCACAGCCTGCTGGAGGCCGCCGCCGACCTCGGCTGCCGGCCCTGGAAGGCCTTCCTCACCGTCACCCTGCCGCTGTCGCTGCCGGGCATCATTGCCGGTTCCATGCTGGTGTTCATCCCCGCCGTGGGCGAGTTCGTCATCCCCGACCTGCTGGGGGGGCCCGACACACTGATGATCGGCAAGGTGCTGTGGACCGAGTTCTTCGCCAACCGCGACTGGCCGGCCGCGGCCGCCGTCGCGGTGGTGATGCTGGTGCTGCTGGTGGTGCCGCTGGCCCTGTTCCAGCGCTACCAGGGCAAGGACGAGGCGCGCGCGCGGGCGGCCCTGTGAACAGCCGCAAGCCCTTCCTGCTGTTCGGCCTGCTGGCCTTCGGCTATGCCTTCCTGTACATCCCGATCATCTCCCTGATCGTGTATTCCTTCAACGAATCGCGGCTGGTGACGGTGTGGGGCGGCTTCTCGACCAAGTGGTACGGCGAGCTGCTGCGCAATGACCAGATCCTCGCCGCCGCCTGGGTGAGCCTGCGGGTGGCCGCCATGAACGCCAGTTTCGCCGTACTGCTCGGCACCCTGGCGGCCCTGGCCCTGGTGCGCTTCGGGCGCTTCCGCGGCCGCCTGCTGTTCACCACCCTGGTGAGCGCGCCGCTGGTGATGCCCGAGGTGATTCTCGGCCTCGCCTCGCTGTTGCTGTTCGTGGCCATGGAGCAGGCCATCGGCTGGCCGGCAGGGCGCGGCATGACCACCATTACACTGGCACACATCACCTTCAGCGCCGCCTTCGTCACCGTGGTGGTGCAGTCGCGCCTGGCACAGATGGACACCTCACTGGAAGAAGCCGCCATGGACCTCGGCGCACGCCCCTGGAAGGTGTTCCTGCTCGTCACCCTGCCGGTGATCGCCCCGGCCCTGGTGGCCGGCTGGCTGCTGGCCTTTACCCTGTCCCTCGATGACCTGATCATCGCCAGCTTCGTCGCCGGCCCCGGCTCCACCACCCTGCCCATGGTGGTCTATTCCAGCGTGCGCCTGGGAGTGAGCCCGCAGATCAACGCCCTGGCCACCCTCATCGTCGCCTTCGTCACCCTCTGCATCCTCGTCGCCGGCTGGCTCATGCACCGCCGGGAAAAGCAGCTGCGCCAGCCTCGCCCCGGGCACTGACCCCCTCCGCCCGGCTGTCATGACAGACCTGTCATGACATGATTTTCCCGAAAATTGAATAACCTACCATTGATGCTATGCTTGCTCTTGAACGGCCACCAAACCGTGAGGCTGCCCCAAAAAAGCAGAACGCAGTAGAGGATTTTCAGGAGAACCCCATGAAGCCACTATTCCCCACACGTTATCATCTGTCCGGCGCCGCGCTCGCCGTGCTGCTGACGGTATCTCCCCTTGCCCAGGCGGAAATCAGTCGCGGTGCCGTAATGGCCAGCACCTGCTTCGCCTGTCATGGCACCGACGGCAAGAGCACGGGCGCCATTCCGAGTATCTATGGCATACCCGCCGATTCCCTGATCGCGACCATGAAGGCCTTCCGGGAGGATTTGCGCGCGGCGACCGTCATGAATCGTCACGCCAAGGGCTATACGGACGAAGAAATCGTTCACATCGCCAATTACCTTAGCAACATAAAATAACTGGAGATGCCACTATGAAAACGATTTCACGTCGAAAGATCCTCAAGGCCCTGGGCGCCGGTGGCGCATTGTCTTCGCTGGGCATCGCCGGCTGCGCCAGTCAGGGCGTCATGTCCGGAAAGGCGGCCGCGAAGGTAGTCGTGGTGGGAGGCGGCTTCGGAGGCGCCACCTGTGCAAAGTACCTGAAACGCTTCGACTCCAACCTCGAGGTCACCCTGGTGGAACAGAGTCGCCAGTACACCACCTGCCCGGGCAGCAACTGGGTGCTGGGCGGCCTGCGCAGTATGGATGACATCACTCACGGCTATGGCGACCTCAACAGCCGCTATGGCGTCAAGGTCGTGCACGACACCGTCACCGCCATCGAACCCGGTCAACGGCGCGTGGTACTGGCCGGCGGCCAATCCCTGAGCTATGACCGGCTGGTGGTGTCACCGGGCATCGACTTCCGCTGGGATGCGATCGAGGGCTACGACGCCAGCGTTGCCGAGAAGATTCCCCACGCCTGGAAGGCCGGCCCGCAGACCCGTCTGCTCTATGACCAGCTGCGCGCCATGCGTGATGGCGGCACGGTGATCATCGCGCCTCCCGGCAATCCCTTCCGCTGTCCTCCAGGTCCTTATGAACGGACCAGCATGATCGCCCATTACCTCAAGACCCACAAACCCCGCTCCAAGATCCTGGTGCTGGACACCAAGGATGCCTTCTCCAAGAAAGGGCTGTTCGAGGCAGGCTGGGCGGCACTCTATCCCGGCATGATCGAATGGGTGCCGGGCAGCAGTGGCGGCAAGGTGGAACGGGTCGATGCGGCCACCAACACCGTGTACGCCCAAAGCGGCATGGACCGGCACAAGGGGGATGTGATCAACATCATCCCACCACAACAGGCCGGCCAGCTGGCCCAGATCGCCGGGCTCACCAACGACACTGGCTGGTGCCCGGTCAACCAGCAGACCTTCGAGTCCAGCATCCACCCCGGCATCCATGTGATCGGGGATTCCAGCATCGCCGGGGCCATGCCCAAGTCGGGGCATTCCGCCAACAGCCAGGCCAAGATGACCGCCGCGGCCATCGTCGCCATGCTGAAGGACCTGCCGGTGATCTCACCCTCGCACGTGAATACCTGCTACAGCCTCATCGGCCCCGACTACGGCATCACCGTGGCCGCGGTGTATCGCCTGGGCGACGATGGGGCCATTGCCGGGGTCAAGGGCGCCGGGGGTGTCAGTCCGACCGACGTCCCTCACCAGTTCCGCACCCAGGAGGCGCGCTACGCCGAGGGCTGGTACGCCAGCATCACCCAGGACAGCTTCCGCTAGGAAGTCTTGCAGTGCCGGGTCCCGCAACGGGACCCGGCAGTTTCACCAAACCAATTTTCCGGCCCCGGTTTTCCTGCTATTTTCCCCTGTCATGCAAATAGGTGACAGTATACTTATTTCCCAGGCCAGGCTCTTCTTGGTCGATCACCAAGCAGGGAAATAGGTATACTGTCACCCTGTTTTTCCTGCTATTTTCCTCAGCCATGACCACACCCGACTACCCGGAACGCTTCGGCGGCATCGAACGCCTGTACGGCTCCGCCGCCGTCCCCCACCTGCGCGCCATGCACGTCTGCGTCATCGGCATCGGCGGGGTCGGGTCCTGGGCGGTGGAGGCCCTGGCCCGCAGTGGCATCGGCACCCTGACCCTCATCGACCATGACGAAGTCAGCCTGGGCAACGTCAACCGCCAGTTGCATGCCCTCAGTGATACCGTCGGGGAAAAAAAGATCCGGGTCATGGCGCAACGCATCGCCGCCATCAACCCACAGGGTGCCTGTCATGTGGTGGATGATTTCATCACCCGCGACAATTACCGTGAGCTGCTGTCCCCCGAACGGGGCTATGACTACGTCATCGATGCCATCGACAGCATCCAGTTCAAGGCCATGATCATCTACACCTGCAGGCGCAACAAGATACCCGTCATCACCACCGGGGGTGCCGGCGGTCTCACCGATCCCACCATGATCCAGGTGCGCGATCTCAGCCGTACCTATAATGATCCCCTTGCGGCCAAGGTACGCGCCCGGCTGCGCGATGATTTCAACTTCAGTCGCAATGCCAGGAAGAGCTTCGGGGTGGAGTGTGTCTTCTCCGGCCAGCAGCAGCTCTACCCCCGGGGGGACGGCAGCGTGGGCCACGACAAGCCCGGTATTCACGGCGTTCACCTGGACTGCCGTTTCGGCTACGGGTCGGCCAGCTTCGTCACCGGCAGCTTCGCCTTCGCCGCCGTATCACGGGTGATCCACAAGACCCTGAAGAAAAAAATGGCACCCTGAGCGGGCCTGTCCGCTGTCTGATTACAGCCAACGCCACGAAACACGCAGCACACGGAGATCGTGTACGCCAGCGTGTTGCCGTAATGTCCCGACTATTTCCGCAGACCGAACAAGGCCTCCAGCTCCGCGCGTGCGACCTCGGCGGCGCGGTCATCGGGCGACTGGTAGGCGTCTGGCCGCAGCTGGAAATAGCCGCAGAAATTGGCGCGGGTCTTGTCCCGCACCTCCTCGGCGACGGGTTCGCGACACTGACTGGCCTTGCCGGTATCGAAAAACAGACATTGACGACAGACATGCAATTCCGCACGGCAGGCGTCACATTCCGCCAGCCGGCTCAGGGGTAAGGGCTGTGCCTCGATGGAGGCACCACATTTCCAGCAGACCGGTGATGATGTCATGGCATTTCCTCCCCGTGACCGATTGCCATTGTAGAACCAAAGCGCCTCTTGACCCAGCACCCTGGTACGGGTAGAAATCACCGCCAGTCCATCATCACGAGCCTGTACATGGGACGCTGGAAACCCGCACCGGAAAAATCCTCCCCGCACATCACCGCCGCGGGCCTGGCGCGTCTGCAGCAGGAATCCCGCGACCTCTGGAAGCGTCGCGCCGGGGTCACCAAGGCCCTGACGGCGGCGGCGGCCGAGGGGGACCGCTCCGAAAATGCCGAGTACATCTATCGCAAAAAGGAACTGCGGGAGATCGACCGGCGCATCCGCTACCTGCAGAAGCGGATCCCCGACCTGAAGGTGGTGGACAGCCCGCCCTCCAACCCGGAGCAGATCTTCTTCGGCGCCTGGGTAACCCTGGAAAAGGACCACCGCGAGAAAGTGGTCTATCGCATCGTGGGCGCCGACGAATTCGACCCCCAGCAAGGCTATATCAGCCTGGACTCACCCCTGGCGCGTGCCCTGCTCAAGAAGACGCTGGACGACGAGGTCATGGTGGAGACACCGCTGGGCAGCAGTCATTACTGCGTGCTGGACGTGCGCTACGGTGAGTAAACCGCGCCCAGGCTACTGATCACGCACTTCCTTGCGCAGGCGTTCCAGCTCGCTGGCGTAGTGCTCCGCATCGCCATAGGGCAGGAAGCGAAAGTAATAGGAATGGGGGGCCGCCGGGTTCCGGGCGTGCTTAATGGGACACCAGTACTGTTCGGTACGGGCTGCCACCTCGACCGCGTAGGCCAACACACCGTTTCCATAACCGCAATACAGGCAGTTCATGCGTTCGACAAGGTTGAGATACTGCAGGTGATGTCGATCCACCACCACGTAGTCCGAGCGCCTGACACGCGGGATGCGGTATACCCGGAAGCAGATCGCCTGGTAGAGAGAGACGAACAGATCGAGCAGCGTGAGGGGAAGGATCAGGCTGTAGATTACCGGTGCGGTAAGAATGGCCAGCAGTGAGGATTGGGCAAGGTAGCTGCGCAACCGCGTGGCCATCTGCCGGTGACGACGTGCCACTTCCTGTTCGAAGGAAACCCGCCCCTGGCGGATGCTGTAACCGAATTCGCCGGCCTCGCGGCTGACCTCCTCCGTGACCCGATCCTGCAGCTTGCGGATTTCTTCCAGCAGTCCCTCGAGTTTCGTCAGCATGGGGCGGGCTCGCTTGACCAGTGATGTGCAAGGGATCAGAGTACTTGAAATCGGAACAAAGAGGAATCAGGCTCCGGAGCAGCCAACATGCCTCCAAAGCCGGTCGGATGATTTTCCTGTAGGAGCGGCCCTAGCGTGCCTTCATGGACGGCCCGCACATGGCACGATATTCCCGCTCGAAGAAGAATTCCTTTTCGCCCAGCGCCGGCTTCAGTTCATCCAGCCAGGTGGCCTCGGGATCGAAACGGGCAAAGAAAGGCCGTTGCACCCAATCGGGATTACGGGCCTGGATGAAACGCAACACGAACACCTTCTCACCCTGGATGTGGGTTACGCCCTGGATCTCCACCTTACCGGGACCGGCGCTCATGGACGGGCCACGGGCGGTGCGGCCCAGGCCGGATACCTGCTGCATGGCACCCTGGTACACCTCATGTGCCCGTGCCAGGGGTACTTCGAAATAACGCTTGGCACCGGTGTCCCGCTCCACGAACATGTAGTAAGGCACCAGGCCCAGGCTTACCTGGGTACGCCACATGCGCGCCCAGACAGCGGGATCGTCGTTGATATGCCGGATCAAGGGGGCCTGGGTGCGAATCACCACGCCCGTATCGCGCACCCGGCGCAGCGCCTCGCGCACCACCGGGGTCTCCATCTCGCGCCAATGATTGAAATGGGCCATGAGCGCCACATGTTTGCCGTTGGCCACCAGCTTCTCGAACAAGCGCAGCAGGTCATCGGCGTCGGGGTCGGTGACATAGCGTTGTGGCCAGAACGTCAGGGACTTGGTTCCGATACGAATGGTCTGTACATGCTCCAGCCCCGGCTTCAGCAGGGGTTCGAGATAGGCCTGCAGGTGCTTGGTCTTCATGACCATGGGATCGCCGCCGGTTACCAGCAGGTCGCTGATGGCAGGATCCTGCCGCAGGTAGCGGTGCAGGCTTTCCGCCTCATTGGCGGCAAACCGCAATTCCTTGTCACCGACGAACTGCGCCCAGCGGAAGCAGAAGGTGCAATAGCTGTGGCACACCTGGCCCTGACTGGGAAAGAACAGCACCGTTTCCCGGTACTTGTGCTGCACGCCCGGCAGGGGCTCGCCATCGAGGTGCGGCACGTTCATTTCCTGTTGGCCGGCAGGGTGGGGATTGAGGCCGGCCTGGATCTCACGGGCGATGGCACGCAGCTCGGTACGCTCGAGCCCGCGACGCAAGGCATCGGCCATGCGTGCGAAATCCGCCTCCTCGAGCATACCCTGCTGCGGGAAAGTCAGCTGGAAGAGAGGATCTTCCGGCACGCGTTCCCAATCGATGAGCTCATCGATCACGTACTGATTAACGCGGAAGGGCAGGACATTGGCCACCACCCGCATGGCGAAGCGCAGCTCTTCCGGCAGGCGCTTCAGGGCACCGATCTGGTCGAAGTGGCGTTCGGTGTAGACCTGAAAACGCGTGTTTTCGGTATAAACCGGGTCGCGCTGTATGCGCCGCGCCTGGATGTCGATGGTTGGGGACATAAATACCTCGTATTCCGAGGCCCGAACGGATGCAACCTGAAAAATGGGAAATCAGAGCATAGAGGCGAATGGATTTCGTCATTCCCGCACAGGCGGGAATGACGTTGGAAAAGCAAACGCCATTTGACTCTGAGACCTTATTCGTCTCGGACCGTATCTGAATCACCGCCAGGACTGTCAGCAACGTGACGCCGGGGCGACGGTTAACAGGTGATGCGGGCGTATTTCCCCGTCACCAACAAGAATGCCGCAAGGCGGCGAGAACCAGTGTTGTATCGATGCGTAAGGGTACGCGATTTCGCCCCATGGCTCAAATCACGGAGAAAATACGCTGAAAATCCTCAATTCCGCCGGCTACGCCTCGCAAACCTCCGGCTCGGCAAAGCGCGCACCAATGGCGAGAATTTCCGGAAGGGATGCCAGGAAGTGTTCCACGATGCGTGGTTCGAAGTGACTGCCGCTCTGTTCCCGGATATAGGCTACCGCCTCTTCCACCGGCCAGGGCTTTTTATAGGGCCGCTCCGAGGTCAGGGCATCGAAGACATCGGCCAGCGCCACGATGCGCGCCGACAGGGGAATGGCCTCACCCGCCAGCCCATGGGGATAGCCGCTGCCATCCCATTTCTCATGATGACTGAGGGCGATTTCCCGGGCACAGCGCAGCAACTCCGAATCATCACCCTCGAGAATATTGGCGCCGATGGTGGTGTGGGTCTTCATGATCTCCCATTCCTGCGCCGTCAGCTTGCCGGGCTTGAGCAGGATGCGGTCGGGAATCCCGATCTTGCCGATATCGTGCATGGGGCTGGCATGCAGCAACAATTCGCACTGTCCCTCGTCATAGCCCAGACGCCGCGCCAGCAGAACCGCACTGTGACTCATGCGCAGGATATGATTGCCGGTTTCGTTGTCACGGTACTCCGCGGCACGTCCCAGACGCTGCACCACTTGCAGGCGGGTATCACGCAATTCCGCCGTGCGCTCCCGCACCATGAGTTCCAGCATGCGTTTCTGGTCATGGGTCATACGATGGGCACGGTGGACCTCCAGCAGATTGCCCACCCGCACCAGCAGCTCGGGGCGATCGAAAGGCTTGGTAAGGAAATCCCGCGCACCACCATGGAGGGCGCGCAACAGCTGTTCCCGGCCCGTCTGGGCCGTCAGCACCACGATGGGCGGCAGCAGCGGATCCCCCAGGGCGCGCAGCTGCTCCATGACCATGAAGCCATCCAGTCCGGGCATATTCAGATCGAGCAGGATGAGGTCCACGGGTGCCTGCTGGTAAGCATCCAAGACCCCGAGGGAATCCTGCACCAAAACCAGGTTGCGGTAGCCCTGCGCTCCCAGCATACGTTCCAGCAACTTGAGATTCACCGCCTCGTCGTCGACGATGAGAATACGGGCATTCTGTAGTGTATCGCTCATTGATCCACCTCAGTTGTCCGGCACAGCCAACGATCCACCACGATATGGAGTCGCGCCACTTCTATGGGTTTTGTCAGGTAATCCACGAAACCCGCCTCCCGGCCCCGTTCGATATCACTTGGCATGGCATTGGCGGTGACGGCCACGACGGGGATGTCCCGGGTTTGGACATCGGCACGCAGCTGTCGCAGGGTCTCGAAGCCATCGATACCGGGCAGACCGATATCGAGCAGAATCAGGTCGGGCTGATGCTCGCGGGCCAGCTCGATCCCCTGTTCGCCGGTGTGCGCCTCTAGCAGGGTCAGTCCGGCATTGCCGTCAAGAACCTTGCGCATCAGCCGCTGGTTGGCCGGGTTGTCCTCGATACACAGCAGGGTGCAGGTATGATCCGGGCTACACACCTGGGTGGGAACAGGTTCACAACCGCACGCCCCAGGAGTGGCAGCCACCACCCGTGGCAATTCGATCCAGAAGCGACTGCCCTTCCCTTCCGTACTGGAGGCACCGACATGTCCCTCCATGGCCTCCACCAGGCGTTTGCTGAGGGCAAGGCCAATTCCCGCTCCTTCGGTGCCGGAATACACGCTTTCCAGCCGCTCGAAGGGCTGGAACAGGCGCGCCATGGCTTTGCTGGCGATCCCCATGCCACTGTCCCTGACCGTGATGCGCGCTACACCACCCTGTCGGGCCTCGCAGTCGACCCACACACGTCCACCCTCGCGGTTGTACTTGATGGCATTGGACAGCAGGTTGAGCAGCACCTGGCGCAGGCGCCGTGGATCACCCTGCACTTGGCAGTCGCACGAAACATTGCAGATCAATTCGATATTGCGCTGGACAGCGATCGAACGCATCGTGGCCAGGCAGTTCTCTACCATGGGTCCTAGCGATATGGGCTCGATATTCGCGCTCATTTTCCCCGCCTCGATACTGGACAGATCGAGCACATCGTTGATGAGATCGAGCAGATGGTGGCCGGCGTGCAGGATCTCCTGTACGCTCTGGGCCTGATCCTCGCTCAAGGCATCTTCCTGCAGCAGCTGCCCGAAACCGAGGATTGCATTCATGGGTGTGCGCAGTTCATGTGACATGCTGGACAGGAATTCTGACTTGGCGCGCGAGGCGGCTTCGGCGGTCTCACGGGCTGCTATCAGTTCCGCTTCCGCTTGCTTGCGGGCACTGATATCCCGCACCACGCCCGTGAAGAGGTGCCGGTCACCGAGACGTGTCTCACTGATGGCAAGCTCGATGGGGAACATGCGACCATCCTTGCGAAGCCCCTGCTCCTCGCGGCCAATGCCGATGATGCGTGCCTCACCACCCTGTACGTACCGATCGATATATCCGTCGTGGGCCACGCGCGTGGACTCGGGCATCAACAGGCTGACATTTTTGCCGAGCACTTCGCCAGCGCGGTAACCGAAAATGGTTTCCGCGGCCGGATTGAACAGCTGGATACAGCCCCGATCATCGATGACCACGATGCCGTCCACAACCGTGGAAAACACCGCCTGTTGCAGGGCCTCGGTGCGGTGCAGGTCGGCCTGCTGCCTGAGCAACTGGTCATCGGCCCGACGCAGCAGTCTGTACAGAAACAGCAGCAGCACGCCCAGCACCAGCACCCCGACCAGGCTGGCCATGAGGAGGGTGCGGTGAAATCCGGCCTGGACGTCGGTGATATCCAGCATCACGGCCAGATCTCCGGCCTCGCGTCCGGAGGCATCCAGCATCGGCACGAATGCCAGGCGCCAGTCCCGGTCTTCGTGGCGGGAAAGGTAGTCCGAGCGGTCCCCGGGATGGAGATTCGCCGCTAGCTGATCATGCTTCAACAACGGTTCCGGCAGGCTCTCCAGCGAGCTGTAGCTGAGCACCTTCTCGGGAAACAGGTCCCAGTCCGCCCTGGCCCCTGTCATGGCCCGACCCGTCTCCCAGCGCTTCCGATCCAGGAGGTCTTTCTTGATGGTAACGGCCACTTCCACGGCAGGATCGGCATGCAGTTCACGCAGGATCTCGTCGATCCCGCGCCCCAGTTCCACGTACCCGATCAACACACCGTCCACGAATACCGGACGCACGACCCGCAGGATAAAAATCCCGAAGGTGCCGATCTCGATACCACCCACGGTCTTCCCGGTACGCTCGGCCTCCAGGGTGGTGAAACGATCGATCCTTCCTCCCGTCTTGTCGGGGAACTGGACTCTCAGGATGTTGTAGCGTTCGGCATCCTGGAAATAGAAATGCGCGATCCCCCATTCCTGTTGCAGGGTCTCGAACAGGTCACGGCTGTATTCATGCAAACGCTCCCGGTCACGCGCCCGCAGTCCGGCACGCAACTCCTCGCTGGAGGTGATCATTTCCAGCAATGCATCCATGACGGCGATATCGCGATTCTGGATGGACTGCAGGCGAGCGGGGATCTCGTCGATACGCAGGGAGATGGCATCGTGCAGGCGCTGCTCCTGCTGTTGCCACAACAGGCCACCCACGGCCAGCATGAGCAGGCTCAGGGTGATCGACAGCGGCCAGAGCAGCCGCCTCAGGACCGGGGTCGCAATGGCAGAATCGGCATCACTCATATTGATCGCCTCTCGATCGGTTCCTCCCCGCATTCATCCAGCCACTGATCGAGAATGGCGTAAAACCTCTTGATATCGATGGGCTTACTGAGATAGTC
Organism: Gammaproteobacteria bacterium; assembly: GCA_026197075.1. GTDB lineage: Bacteria > Pseudomonadota > Gammaproteobacteria > DSM-19610 > DSM-19610 > JAIVHA01. Next base: position 24,467 of record JAPHQV010000011.1, read on the forward strand.
GGAAAAACCGGCCGCACGTCCACGTTCGATGTCACGCGGCATGGCGTTGGCGGTCACGGCCACCACGGGGATACTCCCGAGGCGCGCATCGGTGCGCAGCACCGACAACAGTTGATAGCCATCCATGCCCGGCATGTTGATATCGAGCAGAATGAGGTCCGGACGATGGGCAATGGCCAGTTCCAGGCCCAGGCTGGGGGTATGAGCGGTGAGCAGGTGAATATGGCGCCGCCGACCCAGCAATTGGCTGACCAGTTTCAGATTGGCCGGATTGTCCTCGATGTACAGCACGCGACGTCGTGGCCGATCCGCCGAAGGATCCGGTCCGTCCGGGGTACTGAAATCCGTGGCCGCGCCGCCTGTGGCCGGCAAGGCCTCCAGCGGCAACTCCACCCAGAAACGGCTGCCCCGCCCCGGCATGCTCTCCATGCCGATCCTGCCACCCATCATCTCCACAAGTCTCCGGGTGATCGTGAGTCCGATACCGGTACCCTCCACCTCGGTGGCCTCGGCGCCCAGGCGATTGAAGGGTTGGAACAGCTCTTTTTGGCGCTCCACAGGGATCCCCATCCCGGTATCATTGATGCTGATACGCATCTGCCCATCATCGGCAGAGGTGACTTCGATGCCCACCTCACCACCCTCGCGGTTGTACTTGACGGCGTTGGACAGCAGGTTGAGCAGCACCTGCTTCAGACGGGTACGGTCGGCGCGCACCAGGGCCCCATCCACGCCGGCATGCCGCAGGCGGATGGAATGGGGTTCAGCCAGTGGCTGCATGAGGGAAAAGCATTCGTGCATCACGCCGCACAGTTCCACCGGCTCCAGGGACAGATCAATACGACCGGATTCCACCCGGGCGAGATCCAGCACCTCGTTGATCAGTTCCAGTAGATGGCGTCCGCCATGCAGGATTTCGCGCACACTGTCGCGCTGTTCCTCGTCGAGAGCGTCATCAGATTCCAGCAACTGACCGAATCCGAGAATGGCGTTCATCGGTGTGCGCAACTCATGGCTCATGCGCGACAGGAATTCCGATTTCGCCTGACTGGCGCGCTCCGCCTCATCCTTGGCGGTCATCAGGGCCAGTTCTGTGCCTTTGAGCCCGGTGATATCCTGCACCACGCCCAGCATGTGCAGCGGCTTACCCTGCGGATCGCGCACAACGTCACCTTTTTCCAGCAACCAGCGCACCGTACCATCGGGCCATACACAACGGTGCTCCAGCTTGTATTCCGCACCTTTTTCGATACAGTCCTGCACCGCGTCGAGAACCGCCTGGCGGTCATCGGGATGCACGGCATTCAGGAAATTCTCGTAACTGGTTTCCAGGTCACCCTCGGGATAACCGAACAATGGGCCGATGCGTTCCGACCAGTACAACTCGCCCGTCTGGATGTTCCAGTCCCAGGTCCCGATATTGGCGTATATCTGGCTGCGGCGCAGACGTTCCTCGCTCGCCCGCAATGCAACTTCACTCTGCTTAACATGCGTGATGTCGGTACGAATGGAGATGTACTGGTAGGGAAGCCCCGATTCATCGAGAAACGGCGTGATGGTGGACTCCACCCAGTAGAGAGTACCATCCTTGCTCCGGTTGCAGATCTCACCTTGCCAGACCTGGCCTGACACTATGGTGCGCCACAATTGCTCATAGAAGGCTGGCGGATGCATGCCCGACTTGACCATACGGTGGTTATGCCCCAGCAGTTCCTCCCTGGAATAGCCGCTCACCGAGCAGAAACGATCGTTTACATACGTGATATCGCCCGCGGCATCGGCGATACTGACAATGGCATGCTGGTTGATGGCCAAGTGCTCGCGCTCACGTTCATAGAGGGTGGTGCGCAGGGAGGACAGTAACTCCTCTTGCCGGCGCGCGCGATGGGCGCGCGCGGTGGTGGCCGCCACCAGGTGGCGTGGGTCCACGGGCTTGACCAGGTAGTCATCACTACCCAGGTTCAGGGCAAGCATCTGCTTGGCGACATCACCGTCGCCTGACAGGAACAGGATGGGAAGCTCTCGGTATTCCTCCTGTTCACGCAGGATGGCTGCCAGCTCAAGGCCACTGCAACGCGGCATATACAGGTCGAGCAGGAGCACATCGGGATGAAACGCCTGCATCACCTCCTGTACCACCAGGGGATCCGTCTCACAGCGCACCAGCATGCCGGCGGCACGCAGGTGCATGGCGTGGGTTTCCAGTAACAGCGGATTATCATCCACCATCAGCACCCGGTAGGGTTGCTGCGGAACACGCCAGATCAGCTCTTCCAGCAAGCGCAGCAGGCGCGCAGCATCGACAGGGTCAGCCAGGTAGCGGCTGGCGCCGGCACGGTAAGCAGCCAGACGGGTATCCAGGTCATCGTGCTCCGAGGTAAAGATTACCGGAGGGCACTGCAGGCAGCGGGACTTCAGCTCCGCGAGCAGACTGGCGGCGTCGGTTTCGCCCTCGGGGAACTGCATGGCCATGATCACGGCAGATGGGAGGTCACCCTGACTGCAGATCCCACGAAAGGCCTCCAGGCTCGTGAACCATTCCACCCGGTAACCTTGTTCTTCCAGCAGCTGTCGCATGGCATGCGCCTGCTCGCTAACCGGCTTCACGAGGAAGATCACGGATTTCTCACCCGCTACCGGACGCAAGGTCGGCGTTCCCGTTCCGGCGTCCTGATCATGCCCCTGCATCGCGTTGCCTCATTCACAGGCCCAGGTATAAAGGGCCTCGACGCGGTTCCCCGGTGCATGGAAGACCAGCTCCCGGCACAGGCTCTCCACCAGCAACAGACCACGGTGCGCCAGTCCCTGCCCTGCGCTTGCGACCTGACGCGCGGCGTGATCAAATCCAGGGCCGGTATCCTCTACCTCAATGTGCATGGCGCCACGCCCGCTGTCCCCGGTGAGCTGCAATTCGACGTGGATACTGCCGGAGTCCATGTGACTCAATCTCTGCTCACGCTGGCGATAATATTCATCAAAGCCGTTGGCATCGTGCTTGAGGGCGGAATCGAGCTGCAAAAGTCCATGCTCCAGTGCATTGTTGAACAACTCCGCCAGGATCGTATACAAGGTACTGCGATGGGCGCCGAGCCCCGGGAAGATATCCAGCATACGCGCGAGTTCCGGCTGTGCATTACCCATGCGCAGGCGTTCCACGCCAAAATCCACTCGCAGTCTCAGGGCACCTTCCTCCCGGCACATGTTCACAGCCTCGGGCACGAGGGGAACGGGCGGTACGCATTCGATCTCCATGAGGGTGATATCGTCCCGCTGCGCCTGTTCCTGGCGAAATGCTTCCAGGGAACTTTGGATATGGTCGAAATCCCCTTCACTGCCGGGTTCGGACAGCAGGTCCAGCAGACGCGCCTCGCCAAACAGCTCGCCAGCGGGATTTTCCGCTTCGATCAGGCCGTCGGAATAGGCATAGATACGATCACCCACGTCGACGCAGGTACAATCCAGCTCGGCATCGAAGAGCTCGTCCGCGAGAATGCCGAGCGGAAGATGGCGGGAACCCAGGCGTGCATGCACGCCGTCGGCAGGAGACTTGACCAGCACATCCGGGATACCGCCATTCCAGATACACAGGCGACCGGCCCGGCTGTCCAGGGATAAAAGACAGGCCGCGAGAAACAGACCGACGGGCAGGCTGGCCTTGAGCTTGCGGTTGATCTCCGCGGCGATCTGGTCGATGGCGAAGCCTTTTTGAGTCATGCTCTGGAAGGTGTCGGTAACCGGGATGGCACCCATGGCCGCCGCCAGGCCGTGGCCGGTAAAATCTCCCAGCAGTATGTGCTGCACGCCATCGGGCCGGTAGGCCGCCAGCAGCAGGTCGCCGCTGGTGATGCTGACCGGCACCAGCATGTGTCGCAGATTGGGCGCGTCCAGCTCGCCAGAACGCATCAGCTTGCCGAAGGTGCGTTCGGCGATCTCGTGTTGCTGGCGCAGGTGTTCATGGTGCTCCGCCAATTCATCCTTCTGCCGCCGCACCAGCTCGTAGAGATCACGGCTGCGTTCCAGCGCACGCATCTTGGCACGCATGATGGTATGGTTGAATGGCTTGGTCAGGAAATCATCCCCGCCACAGGCGATACAATCCGCGAGCGCACGGTCATCGCTGGCGGCCGTGACGAACAGCACGGGGCAGAATCGCCCTTTTTGACCGCACAGTTCCTTGATACGCCGGACGGCCTCGTAACCGTCCAGTACCGGCATCATGACATCCATGAACACGAAGTCCACTACCCGGCTCTCGAAGAGGCGCACGGCCTCCTCGCCATCGGCAGCCTCCAGTACCTGATAGCCGTCCCGGCGCAGGAACTCTCGCAGGAGCTTGCGATTGATGGGATTGTCATCGGCCACCAGCACCTGTCGGCTGATGACGATCGAGGGCAGGATCTCATCGATGGACGGTTGCTGCAGCATGGCGTCAGGAGATCTCGAACAGCTTGTCGAAGTTGGCGATTTCCAGGATCTTGCGAATTTCCGGGTTGCAGCGCACGATGCGCACCCGGGAACGGTCCTCCTGCACGTGCTCGCGCAATAGCAGCAGCATACCCAGGGCCGAACTGTCCATGTAATGGGTGCGGGAGAGATCGATCACGAAGCTACGGACGTTCTCTGGTGCCTGCTGGTACATCTCGCGGAAGGTCCGGTTCAGCTTGAAATCGAATTTCCCGTCGATATGGAGGGTTCGGGTATCTCCCTCCGTGCTTACCCGGTTGCTGCCCGGCATGTTCTGGTCCTGTGCTTGCATAAGCTGTTTCCTCAGAAGAGTTCCACGTCGCCGGCATCCATGGACTGCTGCAGGACGACGCTCTGTACCGGACGCTTGAGATGTTCACGCGCCTGCTCCAGCAGGGTGCGCTGTTCGTGTATGCCGGCACGCAGGCGGGCATCGGCGCCGGGGTCATCCAGGCTGTCGCCCGACATTCCCGCGATCAGGTCGCGCACCGATACCAGCTCGTGTCCCACGTATTCCACCAGCTGGCGGGTAAGATCCTCGAACTGGAGGCCACGCACCGCCGTATCCACACTGACCTGTACCTGTTGGCTGATACCCGCCACCCGCTCCAGGCTGTCGCTGATGCTGACATTGAGACTGCTGACGTGCTGGATCATTTCATCCACGTTGCCCTTGGCCTTCAGGGCCACGTTCATGTCCTTGGCAGCCACATCCCCCACCAGCTCGCGTGCCTCCTGAATGGTGCGCTTGGCGCTTTCCGCCTGGCCGCGGATCTGGGCATTGAAGCTGGCGGAGTGCTGCGAAAGCTTACGCACCTCGTCTGCCACCACGGCGAAGCCACGGCCGGCCTCTCCGGCCCGTGCCGCCTCGATAGCGGCATTGAGGGCCAACAGGTTGGTCTGATCGGCGATGGCATTGATGTCCTCCAGCAGCACGAAGATGCTGTCCATCTGTCCCACCATGTCGTCGATCTTGTGCACCGTCTCCACGCTCTGACGGCTGATGTCGATGACCAGTTTGATGTAATAGGCCAGTACCTCACTGATCTCGTCCACGAACTGCTGCATACTGACCCGTTCATCGGTACCACCCATGACGCGCACACTCAGCTCGGCAACCAGGGTGCTTTGCTGATGACTCTGGTCGTGCAGGCCGTGGAAGGATTCGCTGAGATTGGCGACGGCATCGCTGATCAACTCCCGCACCCGCACCAGTTCCACATCCAGGGCCTCGAGGCGACCACTGGCCAACTGCCACAGCTCCCGGTTCAGCTGTGCAAGCTCCGCGTCGTGGGCGGCACGCTCGTCCTGTTCCAGCGCCAGGCGCGCGGCATCCCGTACCTGTGTGCGCCACTGCCAGGCCAGCCAGACCACCAGGTTGACGGCAAGAATCGCCAGCGCCTGCCAGGACAGGCCGAGCAACCCCATCAGAAGCAGCGACAAAAGACCGATGCCCAGCGGAAGCCCCATGCGTGTATCCATCCCCTTCATGCCCATCACTACCCTTCTCCCTTGCTGTTCATGCCGCGCCACGGCCGCTCTGACGGCGGTTCACTCGTTCCAGTATCCAGTCCGCGATCCCGCACAGGGGCAGTTGCTGTTCCGCGGCACCAATGGCCCAGGCCCGGCCCGGCATCCCCCATACCACGCTGCTTGCTTCATCCTGCACCAGGGTGTGAGAACCGGACTCGCGCATCTCCTTGAGACCCAGGGCGCCATCGTCCCCCATACCGGTCAGCAACACGCCGATGGCGTTGAGGCCCGCGCTCTGGGCCACGGATCGAAACAGGACGTCCACGCTGGGACGGTGGCGGTTGACGGCGGGCCCGTCGCTGAGACTGCACACATAACGTGCCCCGCTGCGCCGCACCACCAGGTGGCGGCCACCCGGCGCGATATAGGCATGCCCGGGCAGAATCTGCTGGCCATCGCTGGCCTCGCACACCGACAGGGCGCACAGGCCGTCCATGCGCCGCGCGAAGGGGCCGCTGAATTCGGCGGGGATATGCTGGGTGATGACGATGCCTGGCGCGTTCGCGGGCAGGCGTACCAGCACCTCCTTGATGGCCTCGGTACCCCCGGTGGAGGCACCGATGGCGACAATGCTTTCCGTGGTCTTGAGAGTCCGCGAGGGATGGGCCGCGTCCAGCACCGCGTCGGCACTCAGCTTCGGCATCACCTCCGGTGGCTGACGCACCGAGGCCTGACGCGCGAGCCGTGCCGCGGACACACCGGCGGCCATCTTCACCTTGGTGCGAATTTCCGTGGCGTATTCCTCCATCCCCTGCTGCACGTCCAGCTTGGGCTTGGATACAAAGTCCACCGCACCCAGCTCCAGGGCCTGCAGGGTGATCTCGGCGCCCTTCTCCGTCAGCGACGAAATCATCACCACGGGCATGGGGCGCAGGCGCATGAGGTTGCCGAGGAAGGTAATCCCGTCCATGCGCGGCATTTCCACGTCCAGGGTCAGCACATCCGGGTTGAGCGCCTTGATCCTGTCACGTGCCACATAGGGATCCTGGGCCGTGCCCACCACCTCGATCCGCGGATCACCGGCCAGAATCTCGGACAGCAACTGCCGGATCAGGGCCGAATCGTCTACGATGAGTACCTTTACCTTATCCATCACGCGTCCTAGAAAAGCTCCACCTCGCCCTGTACCGGGGCGGCCTCGATATCGTGCAGGTAACGTGTCTCGCGCTCGACGATGGTGTCGTTGTGCAGTGAGCGCAGCTTCTTCACCAGCAGTTTGCCTGTGGCCGGGGTGTAGTAGACCTTGCGCGGATAGATATCCCCCAGGTCGCGCGACAATACCTTCAGCGCTTCGGTGCGGGCGTATTCCTCGACAAACTCGATGTTCTTGCGTCCGATGTCGGTCATCTGCGCCAGGATGCGGCCACCCCCTGTGAGCTTGAGCTCCAGATTCCCGCGGCTGCCGCCATGCTTGAGGATATTGTTGATGAGCTGCTCCATGGCATGACTGCCGTAGCGCGTCGATACACCGACGCCGCTGGCCTCCCAGCTGCCCGCACCCTGGCTGACAGGCAGCATGAAATGGTTCATGCCACCAATACCGAAGACGGGATCACGGATGCAGGCGGAGACACAGGATCCGAGCACGGTGACGATGGTCTCGCGCTCGGCGGTCACGTAGAACTCGCCAGGCAACAGCTTGGCGGCGTACATGCCGTGGGCCTCGTCCCAATAGCGGGTGATGCCGGAAAAGCCCGGCAGGGCACGCGGCAGGGGATGGACGGCGGAAGGGCTGGGGCTGCGCATATCCATGTCATGCCTTCCGGTAGATGGTGCCGCCGACGGGCTTGAAGCGGTCGCATATCTTGAACAGGGTTTCCGAATGCCCGATGTACAAATACCCATGGGGTGCGAGCATGTCCGCATAGCGCTCGAACAGCCGGCGTTGGGTCTCCTTGTCGAAATAGATCACCACGTTGCGGCAGAAGATGATGTCGAAGGGGCCACGCATGGGCCAGTCGCCCAGCAGGTTCAGGGAACGGAACGCAATCAGATCCCGCAGGCTGCGATTGGCCCGCAGCTTGCCGGCATTCTCGCCCACGCCCTTCTCGAACCAGCGACGCACACGCTGGGGGTCCATGCCCTTGACCCGGTCCAGGGGATACACGCCGGAATCGGCACGCGCCACCACGCTGGTATCGATGTCCGTGGCCAGGATGCGCGCATCCCAGCCATTCAGACGCGTGGATTCCGCCAGGGTCATGGCGATGGAATAGGGCTCCTCGCCCGTGGAGCAACCCGCCGACCAGATGCGCAGGCGGCGCGCGCCTGCGTTATGGGCCAGGATCTCCGGCAGGGCCGTGCCGGCCAGGTGCTCGAAATGATGGTTCTCGCGGAAAAACGATGTCAGGTTGGTGGTGATGGCATTGACCAGCTCCCCGATTTCACTGTCGAGATCCGCCTCCAAGCGCGCGCAGTAGTCGTCGAATCCGCTCAGGCCCAGCTGGCGGATACGCCGCGCCAGCCGGCCATACATCATCTGCCGCTTGTTCTCGCCCAGCACGATGCCGGTATGCTCGAAGGCGATCTGCCGCAGCTGTTCGAAATTGCGGTCGCTGAACGGGAATTCCCGGGCCTCTCCGGCCATGGCATTGGTCACGGCCATGGGCACGCCCCGTTCCTGCGCTGGACTGCAAGCCACTGTGACCGACACACTCAAAACTCCTCCCACTGCCCGCCACCGGCCATGGCCGCTTTTGACGAGGCGCGCGACTGCTGACGCCGGGCGGCCTCCTGGATCCGGCTGCGTTCTGCATCCGTGGGGGCGGGACGTGGGGCAGGCGGACGCCGTGATGATTTTGTGCTCACCGTCTCATCGTTGCCCAGGCGGAAGAAGCTCATCAACCCCATCAGCTTGTCGCCCTGCTCCTCGGCGGCACGGGAAGCGGCCGCGGCCTCCTCCACCAGGGCCGCGTTCTGCTGGGTCACCTCGTCCATCTGGGTAATGGCCTTGTTCACCTGCTCGATACCCGAGGACTGTTCCTGACTTGCCGAGGTCATCTCCGCCACGATGTCGCTGACCTTCTTCACGTTGTCGATGATTTCCTCCAGGGTCCGCCCCGACTCATCCACCAGGCCGGAGCCCGTCTTCACCTTCTCCACCGAATCCTGGATCAGGCCCTTGATCTCTTTGGCGGCGCCGGCGGAACGCTGCGCCAGGTTGCGCACCTCCGCGGCCACCACGGCGAAGCCGCGGCCCTGTTCGCCGGCCCGCGCCGCCTCCACGGCCGCATTCAGGGCCAGCAGGTTGGTCTGGAAGGCGATCTCGTCGATGACGCCGATGATGTCGGCGATCTTGCGGCTGGAGGCATTGATCTCGTCCATGGCCACTACTGCCTTCGATACCACCTGGCCACCCTGCTCCGCCTGATTGCGGGCACCACGCGCCAGTTCATTGGCCTGGCGGGCGTTGTCCGCGTTCTGGCGTACCGTGGACGTCATCTCCTCCATGGAGGATGCCGTCTCTTCCAGGGCCGAGGCCTGTTCCTGGGTGCGCTGGCTGAGGTCATCGTTACCCGAGGCGATTTCCGCCGCGGCGGCGGAAATACTCGAGGCCCCTGTACGCACGTCGGCGGTGATCCCGCGCAGGTTTCCATTCACATTGCAGATGGACTGCAGCACCCTGCTGATCTCGTCGTCACGTTCCACCTTGACGTTGTTGGTCAAATCCCCCGAGGAAACGGCGATCGCGATGTCCTCCACCTCACGCAAGGGGCGCAGGATGGCACGCAACAGCAGCCAGGCCATCAGGATTCCAGCGCCCAGGGCCACGGCCATGAGCAAAGTGGCATTGTTCCGATACCAGGAAAAATCTGTGCCGGCGGCACTGAATTCGCGGTCGGCCATGTCCAGTTGCATCTGCAGCAACTTGGCCGCGCCCTCTCTCACCGGGGCATAGAGCCCGTCCAGACGCTCGTAGACCAGGGTACGCGCCTCCTCGATCCGGCCCGCGGAAAGCGCCGAGAGGCTGGCCATGAGACCTTCGCTGACGAAGCGACCGCGCTGCTGCGCCCATTCCCGGGCCAGCGCCTGCTCCTCGACGCTCAGTTCGCCCGCCATGTACTCCTCCCACAAGGACGTAATGGCGTCGCGATTGCGAATCACCCGCGCCTGGTTGGCGGCGATAAGCTCCGGGCTCGGGCGGGCCGTGGCCTCCATCACCAGGATACGGTTCTCCATCACCCGCTGGACAATCTCACCGATCTGGCCCGCCGGCACCAGGCCGGTATGATAGACAGTATCCAGGCGTTCATGGGTGGCGTGCATACCTTGCAGCGTGGAAAAGGTGGACACCAGGCCCAACAAGGCCAGCACCGCCACCATGGTGACGATGCGATCCCGCACGCGGGGCTTGCGAAGCTTGTCGACCAGACCCAGGATGCCGGTGCGGTATACCCGTCCCTCCTTGACCTTCCAGCCGCGAGCCTTACCCTCGCGGATCTTGCGATAGAGATCTTCCGCGAATGCCACTTGTTCCCGTGAGGGCCTGGTGCGCAGGGACATGTAGCCGACCACGCGCCCATTCTCATGGATGGGATTGGCGTTGGCCTCCACCCAGTAGTAGCCACCATCCTTGCAGCGGTTCTTCACCAGCCCCTTCCAGGACTTGCCGGCCTGCAGGGTATCCCACAGGTCCTGGAAGGCCTCCGGCGGCATGTCCGGGTGGCGCACGAGGTTCTGTGGGGCCCCGATCAGTTCCTCTTCGCTGAAGCCACTGATCTCGCAGAAGGTGCGGTTCACATAGGTGATGACCCCATGGACATCGGTCTTGGATACGACGCTGTCGCCCTCGGCGAGCTCGCGCTCCACATTGGTAACGGGAAGATTCACACGCATGACTGTCTCCATTCACTGGGTGGCATCGCCACCGGTTCCGGAATCCAACCCGCCGGGTTCCGTCGCTTACATCCCTGCATTTCCCGAGGCAACGTCGCCGACACGGAAAAAGCGCATGATCTCCACCATGCGCTGGGCCTGTTCCTCCATGGAACGGGAGGCCGCCGCGGCCTCCTCCACCAGGGAGGCGTTCTGCTGGGTCACCTCGTCCATCTGGGTGATGGCCTTGTTCACCTGCTCGATACCCGCCGACTGTTCCTGGCTGGCGGCGGCGATCTCGGCAACGATGTCCGTCACCTTCTTCACGCTGTCCACGATCTCGGTGAGGGTCTTGCCCGATTCATCCACCAGGCCCGAGCCTGCCTTCACCTTCTCCACGGAATCCTGGATCAGGTCCTTGATCTCCTTGGCGGCACCGGCGGAGCGCTGCGCCAGGTTGCGCACCTCGGCCGCCACCACGGCAAAACCACGCCCCTGTTCGCCGGCCCGTGCCGCTTCCACCGCCGCGTTCAGCGCCAGCAGGTTGGTCTGGAAGGCGATCTCATCGATGACGCTGATGATGTCGGCGATCTTGTGACTGGAGGTATTGATCTCGTTCATGGCGGACACGGCCATCGACACCACCTGGCCACCCTGTTCCGCCTGGTCGCGGGCGCCCAGGGCGAGCTGGTTGGCCTGACGGGCATTGTCGGCGTTCTGCTTCACCGTGGAGGTCATCTCTTCCATGGAGGAGGCCGTCTCCTCCAGGGCCGAGGCCTGTTCCTGGGTACGCTGGCTGAGGTCGTCGTTGCCGCTGGCGATCTCCTGGGAGGAAGTGCTGACTGAATCGGATGCCGTGCGTACCTCGGCCACGATCTGTGACAGCTTTTCCACCATGGTTTTCATGGCCGCCATCAGGCTGGTCTCATCACCAGCGTGTACCGGCACCTGTACATCCAGCTCGCCGGAGGCGATGCGGCCGGCGATCCTGGCGGCCTGTTCCGGTTCGCCGCCGAGTTGACGCAGGATGTTGCGGATGGAATAGAAGGCCAGCAGTCCGGTGGCCGCCAGGGTCAGCACGGTCAGCACCAGATACAGGTACAGGGTGCTCTGGGCGCTGCTGCGCATCAGTTCCGCTTCATGGTAGAAGGTCTCGGCCAGGCCATCCTCCACATCCTTGAGCAGGTTGATCTTGGCAGTAATCATTTCGAACCACTGGTCGGCGTTGACACCCAGGGGGCGGCCATCGAGACCTTCCATGGCGAGCTGCTTCATGCGCTCGGCCTCGGCCACCTCACGACCTGTTACCTTCTGGCGATAGAATTGCTTCTGCTCGTCGCCGGCCGCCACCTCGAACTCGTGCAGGTAGACATTCTGGCTGGCCGCATTGGCCAGGAAGCGCGCCAACAGGTCGGTGGAGAAGCGGTTGGCCCCGAACACGATATTGAGCAGTGCACGTTCGATGCCGGCACGCTCCTTGGCATGGGAGAAATTCGAGTAGGCCGTGGCCAGGCGGGTGATGTCCCGGTCATCGCTGAGCAGCATGCCCTGGCGACCTACCGAAAGCAGCGAGCCGATGGTGCGGGTGTAATAGGCGATGGCTTCCGTGCCGGCGATCCCCAGGCTGCTGACAGCATTGCGTGTCGCGTCCAGGTCGCGCAGGTTGCGCTCCGCCGCATCCAGTGCCCGATTCAGCACGGGTGGATAGGCGCCACGATCGAAGGCCTGGAGTGCGGCCTGCAACTCGGCCAGCCTCTGGTCCGAGGCATTGCGCTGGGCCGGGAGCTCACTCGCGAAACGCTCTCCCTTGCTGCCCAGAAAACCACCGGTCATGCCGCGTTCGATCTGCAGCTCATGAGCAAGATTGGAAAACTGCACCGACAACTCCACCAGCATCTCGAGGTTGTGCATGGCCGTGCTGGTACGTGAACGGTCCAGGACGCTGTTGACGGAGAAGAACAACAGGCCCAGCACCGGCAAGGCCAGCACCAGCAACAGGCGATTGCGCATGGTCATGTCATGGAATGAAATCATGGTTCTATTTCCTTCTGCTTGGGAAATCTCTGGTTATCCTGTCATGCCGGCCGATACCGGCATCCATACCTCTGCTCAGAATTCCTGCCACTCGTCGCTTTCGGCCACCGGCCGGCGGGCGGCTTGCGGGACGGGACGGGACACGGTCTTGGGACTGGCGGCCGGCTTCGTCGTCGGTCTGGCCGCCTGGGCCACTGGCGCGGGTGCCGGCGTGGCGGACTTTGCCACCGCCGCGCCTACCCGGAAGAAGCCCATGGTTTCCACCAGGCGGCGGGCCTGCTCCTCCATGGAGCGGGAGGCCGCCGCGGCCTCTTCCACCAGGGCGGCGTTCTGCTGGGTCACCTCATCCATCTGGGTGATGGCCTTGTTCACCTGCTCGATACCCACCGACTGCTCCTGGCTGGCGGCAGCGATCTCGGCCACGATATCGGTGACTTTCTTCACGCTGTCCACGATCTCGGTAAGAGTCTTGCCCGACTCGTCTACCAGCCCCGGCCCGGTCTTCACCTTCTCCACGGAATCCTGGATCAGGTCCTTGATCTCCTTGGCGGCACCCGCCGAGCGCTGCGCCAGGTTGCGCACCTCGGCCGCCACCACGGCGACGCCGCGACCCTGCTCGCCGGCCCGTGCCGCCTCGACCGCGGCGTTCAGCGCCAGCAGGTTGGTCTGGAAGGCGATCTCGTCGATGACGCTGATGATGTCGGCGATCTTGCGACTGGAGGCATTGATTTCATTCATGGCCGCCACGGCCTTCGAGACCACCTGGCCACCCTGTTCCGCCTGGTCACGGGCGCCCATGGCGAGCTGGTTGGCCTGACGGGCGTTGTCGGCGTTCTGCTTCACCGTGGAAGTCATTTCCTCCATGGAAGAAGCCGATTCCTCCAGGGCCGAGGCCTGTTCCTGGGTACGCTGGCTGAGATCATCATTGCCGCTGGCGATCTCCCGCGCGGAGGACCCGACGGCGTCCGATGCCGTGCGCACATCGCCCACGATTCCGGACAATTTCCCGGTCATGTTGCGCAGGGCTCCCAGCAGTTTGCCCAGTTCATCGTTACGCTCGATCTCGATGCGATTGTCCAGCTCGCCGTCGGCGATGCGATTTGCCACGGCGACTGCCCGCTCCAGGGGTACCATGATGGCGCGCACCAGCATCCAGGCCATCCACAAGACAAAGGCCACGCCGATGACGATGGCCAGGATGGTGTACAGGCGCATATTCAAATAAAGCTCCGTCGCGTAGGCGTATTCCTGCGCCGCCACGTCTCCCTGCAGCTCGATCAGCTTGAACATGTCCTCGCGCGCCTTGGTGAATTTGGGTCCGGCATCCCGGGCCGCGTTCTCGCGCGCCGCCGTGAAATCACCTGCCCGGGCGGAACCCAGGGTGCGGTCGCGCGACTCACGGTACACGGTCCAGTTGGCGTCGAAGCTGTCGGCGATGATCTTCTCTTCGTGCGTCAGGGTTGTGGCCATATATTTGTCCCAGAGCCGGGAGATCTCCCGGTCCAGGCCCTGGGTATCGGCGATCATTCGGTCCACGGTCTCGCGGTCCGGGGCACTCGTGGCCACCACGGCGTTGGTGCGGATGCGGTTCAGCATGTCGATCACCAGCCCCAGGTCCATGAGCGGCACGGTGCGGTCCTCGTAGACCGTGCGCAACTCATCCTTAACCAGGCCCAGGCTGACAACCCCGGTCCCGCCGATGCCGACCAGCAGCAGCAGCGAGACCGCCAGGGTGGTAATCAGACGCATCTTAATGCTCAGATTTTTCATGATGTCTTTCCTTCCAGTCCTTAGGCGGTAACAGTGGAAATGGCGTTCAACTCATCGGGACGCAGCAGCCGATCGATATCCAGCAGCATCACCATCTGCTCATCCACCGTGGCCAGGCCATTGATGAAATCGGCATCCACCACGGTGCCGAAATCCGGCTTGGGGCGGATGTCGGCGGTGGCGATGTTCAGCACGTCCGAAACCGCGTCCACCACAATGCCGAAGGTGCGTTCCCGTCCCTCTGTAAGCAGGGAGAGTACGATCACCACAGTGGTGGGGGTGTATTCGATTTCCTTGAGGTTGAAGCGCATGCGCAGGTCCACGATGGGTACGATGGTGCCACGCAGGTTCAGCACGCCCTTGAGAAAGGGTGGTGCATTGGGTATCTGGGTCACGGGCGTCCAGCCCTTGATCTCCTGCACTCGCAGGATATCGACACCATATTCCTCGTCGGCCAGGGAAAAGGTCAGGTACTGGCTGGACGCCGCATCGGCATTACCCGCCTCCAGCTCCCGCGAACGGACTTCCGTTGTGATTGCCTGTGTCATATCGTCTCCTAGGGCACGCTATGCGCGTTTGCGTTCGACATCGTGGACCGGGGATGTGGTCATGCGGATCAGGCCGGGGATATCCATGATCAGGGCCACCGAGCCGTCACCCAGTATGGTGGCGCCGGACACCCCGTCCACGCGCCGGTAGTTGGATTCGAGGCTTTTGATGACCACTTGCTGCTGCCCCAGCAACTCATCGACGAAGATGCCGGCCTTCTGGCCGTCGCCCTCCGCCACCACCAGAAGGCCCTTGGTGAGGTCCTCGGTGTCCGCCTCAATATTGAACACATGGTGCAGCCGGATCACGGGCAGGTACTCGTCACGCGAGCGGTATACTTCCGCCTTGCCGGCGACCGCGTTGATGGATTCCGGCTTCGCCTGCAGGGATTCGATGATGGAGACCAGCGGGATGATGTAGATCACACCGCCCACGCGCACCAGCTGGCCATCGAGAATGGCCAGGGTCAGGGGCAGGCGGATGGTGATGCGCGATCCCTGGCCTTCCTGGGAACTGAGCTCGACACTGCCGCCCACATCCTGGATGTTGCGCCGTACCACGTCCATGCCGACGCCGCGCCCGGACACGTCGCTGACCACATCCGCGGTGGAGAATCCTGGCTGAAAGATCAGGTCGCAAACCTTGTCGTCCGGCAGCGAAGAAGCCTCGGCCTCGCTGAGCAATCCACGCTCCACGGCCTTGGCCAATACCTTGCGGCGATTGATACCGGCGCCATCGTCGCTGATCTCGATGACGATATTGCCGCCCTGGTGATAGGCGTTCAGCAGCAGGGTGCCCGTGGCCGTCTTGCCGGCGGCCAGCCGCACCTCCGGTGTTTCCAGCCCATGGTCGAGGGCATTGCGCACCAGGTGCACCAGCGGGTCGCCGATCTTCTCCATGACGGTCTTGTCGAGTTCGGTATTCTCACCCGACATGCGCAGGTCGATCTGCTTGCCCAGTTTCCCGCCCAGGTCATGCACCAGGCGCGGGAAACGGTTGAAGGCGAAGCTGATCGGCAGCATGCGGATGCGCATCACCGATTCCTGCAACTCCCGGGTATTGCGTTCCAGGGCCGTGAGACCATCGCGCAGCTTTTCCAGTTTGGCCTGGGCATTATCCTGGCCCAGAGAATCACCGATCTGGCCCAGCATCGACTGGGTGATGACCAGCTCGCCTACCATGTTGATGAGGTCGTCGATCTTGTCGATGCTGACCCGGATGGACGTGGTTTCCACGCTGCCCGCGCCGCCACGACGCTCGCCGCTGCCACGCCGCTCCTTGCGGCGCCGTTCCACCAGCAGTTCGCCATCCACCACCATGCCAGGTTCGTTTTCCTCGACGGTCGCTTGCACCGCACTCGCCAAGGGCTGGATATCCAGTTCCGCCTCGTCGGCCACCCAGGCGAACACCTCGTCGACCTGGTCGCGGGGGATCTCGCCGCGCAGCTCGATGTCCCAGGCCAGGTAGCAGACCTCCGGGTCCAGCAGTGCCCAATCGGGCAGGCGTTCACTGTCCGCCGCCACCTGTATTTCGCCAAGACCGGCCAGTTCGCGCAGGATGCGCAGCGGATCGTTGCCGGTACGCATCATGTCCAGGTCGGGGCGGAAGCGGATGTGCCAGCCCGCGACTGTTTTCTGCTCTCCCGGGGACGGGGTGCCCGCGGCGGAACGGGTGACAGCGCCTGGTCCCTGTTCCAAAGCCGCCTGCAATTCCGCCTGCAATCCCGTGATGACGTCGTCATCGACTTCCGCCGCACCCTGGGCGGCCGCCACCAGCATGCGCAGCCCATCCACGGCACGCAGCAGCAGGTCGGCCTCCGCTTGCACCACCTGGCGGCGACCGTCACGCATCTCGTCCAACAGGGTTTCCATCAGGTGGGTGAAATTGGCGATGTCCAGGAAACCGAAGGTTCCACTGCCGCCCTTGATGGAATGCGCTGCGCGGAAAATACTGTTGATCGCTTCCGGCTCGGCCGCGCCCACATCCAGGTTGAGCAGCGCGGACTCCATGAGGTCCAGGCCTTCGAGGCTTTCCTCGAAGAAGGTCTGGTGGAACTGTTCCATGTCCATGGCCATGAGGGTTACCCGAGGACTTTCTTGATGGTGGAGAGCAGCTGTTCCGGGTTGAAGGGCTTGACAATCCAGCCGGTGGCCCCGGCAGCCTTACCTTCCTGTTTCTTGTCCGCCGCCGATTCGGTGGTCAACATGAGCATGGGCGTGAACTTGTAGGCCGGCAGGGTGCGCAGGTTCTTGATCAGCGTGATGCCGTCCATCTTCGGCATGTTCACGTCGGTGAGCACCAGGTTGACGGATTTGCCGCGCGCCAGGGCCAGGGCCTGTTCCCCGTCGGCCGCCTCGACCACGTCGTAGCCGGCACCCTTCAGGGTGAAAGTGACCATCTGGCGCATGGAGGCGGAATCGTCGACCGCGAGTATGGTTGCCATGAGTAAGGTTCCTCTACTGTGATTGCACGGAATCGGGGGGCAGGCCCAGCTCGCCATCCAGGCCCAGCAGGGCGACGGCTTCACGGAGTTGGGGGGAAGGTTTGCGCCAGTCCGGTACACGACTGGCACCTACGGCAGTGCGCTGGAAAGCCAGCAGCAATTGCAGCGCCGCGCCATCCAGCTGCTCGACGGCGGCGCCGTCGATGGCCAGTGGGCGGCCGCTATCCAGGGCCTCATCGAATTGCTCACGCAGCTGCGCAAGCTGCGCGATCCCGAGGGTGGCGGGCAGACGCAGCACGCGGGTACGCGCACGGGAGCTTTTGGGGGTTTTGCCTTCCGTCACAGCCTTCCTCCTCGCGGTCAGCCCGGTTGGCGGCGTGATGAGCACGCATGCCTACAGGTGATCCGCATCAAATGCGAGGAAAGGCGGGTTCGTGGCCTTTCAGATCGGGTGGCGACGGGTTTCCGTCAGGAATCGTCAGTGTTACGTCACCCGTTGCCAGAGTAGCGGTATTCCTAGCGTCCGCGGCCACTGAAACCTTAGCGCGGGACACAGGTATTTCCGGTCAGCCGATCGATCGTCGGGAATATGCCTGACGGGATCGTCACTACTTTGGCAGCATTGACAGACGTGCAAAATATGGGCCAGCGGCCCGACAGGGTTCAAAGGGCCGTCCGCTCCCGCAACCAGCCGGGCAGCTGGCTGGCCGGCATGGGCCGGGCGAGCAGGTAGCCCTGCATCTGGTCGCAACCCTCGCCGCGCAGGAATTCCAGCTGGCCGCGGGTCTCGACCCCTTCCGCCACCACCTGCAACTGCAGGCGCTGGGCCATGGCCAGCACCGCCGCGACGATGGCGGCGTCGTCATGGTTGTCGCATATATCGCGCACGAAGGCCCGGTCAATCTTCAGGCTGTTGATGGCGAAACGCTTGAGGTAGGCGAGTGAGGAATAGCCGGTGCCAAAATCGTCGATGGCCACCCGCACCCCCTGATCCCGCAACTGCCGGATACTGGCGGCGGCCCTGCCCACATCGTCCATGAGGGCGCTTTCGGTGATCTCCAGCTCCAGGTCGGCGGGATCGATGACATGGTTCGCCAGGGCCTCGCGCACCAGGGCACAGACATCGTCGCGCCGGAACTGGTGGGTGGAGACATTCACCGCCATGCTCAGGGACGGCAGGCCGGCCTGTTGCCAGACGCGCGCCTGGTGACAGGCCTCCTGCAGCACCCAGCGTCCCACCGGCACGATCATGCCCGTGTCCTCAAGCATGGGGATAAACTCCCCCGGCGGCACCAGGCCGTGATCCGGATGGCGCCAGCGCAGCAGCGCCTCCACCCCCACCACCTGACCACTGCCGAGATCCAGTTTGGGCTGGTAATGCAGCACGAACTCATTGCGTTCCAGGGCGCGGCGCAGCCTGCTCTCCAGGTCCAGGCGTTCGAAGGCACGGGCATTCATGTCGGCGGTATAGAAGCGGTAGCCGCTGCGACCTTCGGCCTTGGCGCGGTACATGGCCGTATCCGCATTGCGCAGCAAGGTCTCGGCATCACCGCCATCCTGGGGATACATGCCGATACCGATGCTGAAACTGAGAAAGAATTCCTGGCCTTCCAGCACGAAGGGATGGTGCATGGTGGCCATCAGCTTCTCGAGGATGGGCGCCACACCCTCGGGGTGGTCCAGGTCCTCCAGCAGGATGGCGAATTCATCCCCCCCCAGGCGCGCCACCGTGTCCCCCTGACGCAGGCATTTGGCCAGGCGGCCGGCCACGGCGCGCAACAGGCGGTCGCCGGTACTGTGCCCCAGGGTGTCGTTGATCTGCTTGAAGCGATCCAGGTCCAGGAACAGGGCCGCCATCTGCCTGCCGTGGCGGGTGGCACGCCCCATGGCACGCTGCAAACGGTCGAGCAGCAACAGGCGATTGGGCAGTTCGGTCAGGGAATCGTGGTGGGCGAGATGATCCAGGCGCTGCTGTATGCGCATGCGCTCGCTGATGTCCCGGCCGGCGGAGACATAATGGGTGATCTCGCCGGTTTCCGGGTCGCGCAGGGGTGAGATGCTCTTTTCCTCGTAATAGAGCTCGCCGTTCTTGCGCCGGTTGATGAAGATCTCACGGTGGATCTCGCCCGCCTCCAGCGTCTGCCACAGGCCCTGGTAGAAATATTCGCTGTGCTTGCCGGATTTGAGGAGTGCCGGGGTCTGGCCCAGCGCCTCGACCCGGGTATAACCGGTGGTGCGCTCGAAAGCCGGGTTGACGTAGTCGATGCGCCCCGCGCGGTCGGTGATCATAATGGAATCGGCGGTCTGTTCCAGGGCACTGGCCTGCTTGGCCAGCTCGGCCTGGTTGCGGCGCTGCTCGGCACGCAACCGTTCCTGCTCGCTCACGTCCTCCAGCACCAGCAGCAGGGCGGCCCGGTCAAGCTTGCCCAGAACCGGATGCAGCTGTTCGTCGAAACCCGTCACCAGGGGCGTGATGGTGGCCTCGAACCAGCATTCCGTACCACCCCGGGTGGCACAGAAGCCCGCCGATGAGAGGGTATCGCCAGTGGCGAGTACCTGGAGTGCGCAACGAATCAGGCCGCTATCTTCGAACAGCTCGTCCAGTTTGCAATTGACCAGGGCATCGTGCCCCATATCGAACAGGCGATCCACGAAGCGGTTCGCGGACAGCACTTCGAGGTCGGCGGACAACACCAGCAGGCCGGCCGGCACGCTGCAAACGATGTTCTCCGCGTATTCCTTGAGGGCCAGGATGGAACGCCGGTCGGCATGGAAATAGGTCTCCAGCGCCAGCCCCATGTCGAAGAACACGATCTTGAGCAGGGCACGCATCGCCGCCCAGCGGGCTTCCGCATCGTCCGCGCCCTCCTCCCACACCTCGGGCAACAGCTCGGTGAGATATTTGCAATAGGCCCCCAGGTACCACTGGGGATCCAGTCCCACCCGCTGGTGGGCCAGCCCCACCCGCAAGCGGTCCAGCACATAATCCGTGCCATAGTCGCCGGCACTGAGGCGGTCGAAATAATCGCTCTGCTTGTGACGCAGACGCGCCTGGAGTTCCGGGGTGGCGATCAACTCGCGGGTGCTGTCGAAGCGCAGCAGGTGGGCGTAGAAGGCGTCCAGAAACTGAGCGCGGGCCTCCTGGAGGTGTTCGTGCCCTTCCCGTAACAGGCGCGCATCCTGCGCGTCAAACCCGAGAAAGGCCTTGCGGCGGGCGATCTCGGCATTGTCGAGGCCCAACTCGGCCATGGTCGATTCGACCAACTGCTCCAGGGGCATCATGGGCTGCCTACCCCATGCCGCCCAGCTTGTCCAAGCCCTTGCATCCCGTTCTCCAAGCCGCCCTCTCCCGTGGCCACGCGCAGCCATGCCATGGCACCGGCCGGTCTGGGCGGGTACGGGGAAAGGCTGCGACGGTTGATTGACATCGTGTCCCAGCACCGGAACGGGTTCCGGTGAACAACAGGGTCCATCTGTCGGGAGCGGGCTCGGAGCTCCGGGCACCTGTGTAGCTACTTCTTCCTGCTAACGCACACTCTTGATCAAAAACTGACGGAAATCAATAGGTATAGAATGATTCTAACCCTGGACCCGGGGTTCCCGCACACCATTCCCGGCGCTGCGCACCAGTTCGGCGGCCAGCGCACTCAAGCGCCGCCGCTGGGTGCGGGCCTCACCGCGCAGACGCTCGAAGGCCGACTGCTCGTCCAGACCTTCCCGGGCCATGAGGATACCCACCGCCATGCTGACCTCGCGCCCCAGGCGCAGGGCCGCCGACAACTGGGCCTCCTCTTCCAGCAAGGCACGCAGTTCCCGACCTCGGTTCAACGCCGCCTCGATGGAGGGCAGGATCTGCTGAACATCCAGGGGCTTCACCAGATAGCCCAGTGCCCCGGCCCGCACCGCGGCGGACACCACTTCGGTGTCGCCATAGGCGGACAGGAACAGGAAGGGGCAATCCGTGTGTTCGCACAGCCAGCGCGCCACCGCCAGGCCGTCGCGGCCCGGCATGCGCATGTCGAGGATGGCCAGGTCGGGCTGGTGCTCGCAGGCCAGGTGGATGGCCTCATCGCCGCCCGCCGCATCCAGCACGGTATACCCGGCGCGGCGCAGGCCCTCGGCCAGCGTGGCCAGAACCAGGCGATCATCATCAGCAAGCAAGAGGGTGGCAGGGGTCATGGTTACACTTCATTGGATTGAGGGTGGGGACCAGTCGGTCGGTGCGCTGAAAACGGGTCCGGATCATACTCGTCGATCCAGAGACCGGCGAATGTCAGTATAAACCAAGTGGGAATAAAACAAGACCCGGCCAAGGATTCTGGTCGCCCGGTATTTACTTTCCGGGAGTCCAGGAAAGGCATTTTGGGGGATGGTGCGGGCAGGCCTGCATTGTAGAACCACCTCAATACTTATTTTTATTGTGTGGTTTTATACAGGACTAGGCTTCGGCCTGCAAGTCCCCGTCCTCGGGCAGGATCACCGGCGCTTGCAGGCAGAGGCGGGCCCGTACCGTGTCTCCGGCCTGTTCGAAGGTCAGCCGCGCGCCCTGGTGGGGTAACAGCGAGCGCACCAGTCCCAGCCCGGTACCGAGCCCCTGACCGGCGGCGAAGTCGAAGTCCAGTGCCAGCCTTCCCGCACCCACCACCTCCACCTCGGCGGCCTGGTCCGTCTGGTACAGGCGCACCGTCACGGGACTGTCTGCCCCGACACCGGCACCGTGCTTTACCGCGTTCTGAATCAATTCATGCAGCACCAAAGCCAGGGGCACCGCCTCTTCCGTCCGCACCTGCACCGGCTGCGGCATGTCCAGTTCCAACAGGGGCTGCACGCTGGCCCGGGTCAGGGTACTGGCGGTGCGGGTAATGGCCTGCACCATGTCGCACAGACGCACCTGCAGGTCATCTCCCTGGCCGTGCAGACCATGCACCAGGGCGATGGACTGCACCTGGCCGATGGCGGCGGCGATGGCCTCCTCCAGTTCCGGGTGTGCGCTGGCCTGTTCCCGCAACAGGCCCACCACGCCCTGCAGGTTGTTCTTGATGCGGTGATGCACCTCGCGCACCAGGGTGTCGCGGTGGGTCTGCTCCTGCGCCAGGCGCTCACGCATACGCCGCTCACGCGCGGTGATGTCGCGGAAGATGCCCTGGATCACCGCCTGGTCACCATAGTGGATGGCCGTGGCGGCGACCTCGCAGGTGATCCGGCTGCCGTCCTTGCGGATCACCTGGTGGGTCACCAGGGTGGAGCCCGACTCGGCCAGTTGCTCGAACACCTGACGCAGGCGCGGCATCTCCTCTTCCGGGGGCAATCGGCTGGCGTGCATGCCATGCAGTTCCGCACGACTGTAGCCCAACAGCTGCTCGGCCATGCGGTTGGCGTCAATGAGATTTCCCTCGAAATCAGCCAACAGCATGGCATCCACCGCATGGTCCAGCAGGGCTCGGTATTTCTTTTCCGAGGCCTCCAGTTGCTGTTCCTGTTCCCGTTCCGCCGTGATGTCGATGGCCAGTCCCAGCACTGCATCCCGTTCCTCGCCCAGCAAGCGGAAGGGCATCTTGGTGGTGCGCAGGGTGCGACACACGCCATCGATGCCGGTGAAACTCTCCTCCGGCATGAAACGCACCTGGCCGCTTTCGATCACGGCGCGATCATCGGCCAGCATGCGCGCCACCTGTTCAGAGTCCGGGTGCAGTTCCTGATGCAGACGCCCGGTCATGGCCTCCACGGTAGTCCCATAGGCCCCCGCCGCGGCCTGGTTCACCAGCAGAAAGCGTCCCTGGGCATCCTTGACGAAGATGCGGTGTGGCACCAGGTCGATGACCTGGCGCAGGATGCGTTCGCTTTCGCGAAAGACCTCTTCCGAGCGCGCATGCCGCGCCGCCACGGCCTCGGCATGCCGCCGCCATTCCACCAGCAGGGCGGTGAGCAGGATCACCAGCAGGGACAGCGCGCGGTTGACCACGGCGATCCAGGTCTCCGCCACCGGCGAGAAGGGAATGGCCGCCAGCACCAGCAGGCCGGACAGTACCGCCACCATCCAGGTCAGGCCCGCCGGCGCCCACAGGGTCACCAGAACCGGTATTACGTAGAGGACACCCGTTGCCACCCCCAGCGGCATCTGCAGATCGAGGAGAAACACCCCCGGCAACAGCAACAGGCTGGCGGTAGTGGCAAACATCCGGGAAGAAATACGCATCGCTCTATATAGCCCTAAAAAGGGGTCGGTGACAATTGAGTCTATTCAGACTTGCTGTTTAGACTCAATTGTCAGCGCCCCCTTTATATGCACCCGTAGGAGCGGGCTGCGCCCGCGAACGGCCAGCGGGAACCTCGAACCCTTCGCGGCCAGAGGCCGCTCCTACAGGGTGCCGATAGGGACGGTATGCTGTGTCACTCCGCCCGCAGCGCCTCCACCGGGTCGAGGCGGGCGGCATGCAGCGCCGGGACGACGCCGGCCACCAGGCCGATGAGGATGGCGACCACCTCGGCCAGCACCACGAACAGCCAGGGGGTGTGCACCGGCAGGGCCGGCAGCGCCAGGGCCAGCACCTGGCCCAGGCCGATGCCCAACACCAGGCCGGCCAGGCCGCCGAGGGCGGACAGCACCACGGCCTCCCCCAGGAACAGGCCCAGCACCTGGCCCCGCTTCGCGCCCAGGGCGTTGAGCAGGCCGATCTCGGCGGTGCGCTCGCGCACGCTGATGGTCATGATGGTGACGATACCGATGCCGCCCACCAGCAGGGAGATGCCGCCGATGGCGCCCACGGCAATGGTGAGCACATTGAGGATGGAGCCCAGTACGTCCAGCATCTGCTGCTGGGTGGTGATGGTGAAATCCTCGCGCCCATGGCGGGCGATCAGTACCCGCTCGATGGCCGACACCACCTGGTCCACGTCGGTCTGCTCCGCGTAGAGCACGTCGATTTCCATCAGGCTGTCGCGATTGAACAGCTCCAGGCCGCGCGCCGCGGGGATATACACCGAATCGTCCAGATCGAAGCCCAGCACCTGCCCCTTGGGGGCCATGGTGCCGATCACCCGATAGCGATCGCCTCCGACGCGGATACGCTGGCCGAGAGGATTGGCGGTGCCGAACAATTCGCTGCGCACCTTGTCGCCCAGCACCGCGAAGGCGCGCGGCGCCACCGGGTCGTCATCGGGCAGGAAACGCCCGCTGCGCACCGGCATGTTGAAGGCCCGGGGAAACTCATGACCAACCGCATAGACGGTGGTGCGCCGCACGCGATTGTTGCCGCTGACCTCCGCATTCCCCTGCACCACGGACACCACGGCCAGGGCCTGGGGCAGGCGCCGCAGCGCTTCGGCATCGTCGATGGTCAGCGGCCGCACGGTGCCGAACACCCCCATGGACATGCCATGGGTGGTGGTCTTGCCCGGGTTGATGGCAACGATGTTGGTGCCGAACTGGGTGAACTCCGCCAGCACGAAACGATGGATACCCTCGCCGATGGAGGTGAGCAGCACCACGGCGGCAATGCCCACGGCGATGCCGAGCAGGGTGAGGAAGCTGCGCAGCTTGTGGGCCAGCAGCGCGGTGCCGGTAAGACGCAGGAAATCACGGGTGAGCATGGATAACCCCGTTCGCGGACCCATCGCGCCCCGTAGGAGCGGGCTCTGCCCGCGAATGAATTTCGCGGGATGGCAAAACCCCTTCGCGGGCAGAGCCCGCTCCTACATTTACTCCCGTAGCCATCCCGAATCTCATGCTAGCGTCCCGCCAGGGCCAGCACGGGGTCGAGGCGCGCGGCGCGGCGCGCCGGCAACAGGCTGAACAGCAGGCCGCAGATGAGCGCCACCGCCAGCGATCCGAACATCGCCCAGTCCGGGGGCCAGGCGGGGATGGTCGGGAACGCGGTGCGCAGTGCCCAGCTGCCCAACTGGCCCACGGCGATACCGATAAGCCCGCCGAGCAGGGACAGCAGCAGGGCCTCCACCAGGATCAGCGCCAGGATCTGGCGTGCCGAGGCACCCAGCGCCTTGAGCAGGCCGATCTCCGCGGTACGCTGGCTCACCGCCACCAGCATCACGTTCATGATCAGGATGCCGGCGACCGCCAGGCTGATGGCGGCGATGCCGCCCACCGCATAGGTGAGTGCGCCCAGCACCCGGTCGAAGGTCGCCAGTACCGCATCCTGGGTGATGACGGTGACGTCCTCTTCGCCCTGGTGACGCTGCCGGATGGTGCTGCGCACGAAGTCGATGACGGTGGGAATGGCATCACGGCCGCGCACCTCGATGAGGATCCGAAACAGGGAAGGCGCATTGAACAGGGCCTGGGCCGAGGCCACGGGGATGACCACCACCTCGTCCACGTCCAGGCCGATGGAACGGCCCTCGGAGGCCAGCACGCCGATGACCCGGAAGCGCCGGTCCCCGATGCGCACCTGTTCGCCGACGGCGGAACGGGGTCCGAACAATTCATCGCGCACCTTGCTGCCGATCACCGCCACCGGCGTGCCACGCTCCCATTCTCCATCGGGCAGGAAGCGGCCCTGCGCCAGGGACCAGTGACGCAGGCTGAGCAGGTCATGGGTGGAACCCCACACACCCACCTCGCGCTTGCGGCCTTCCCAGGAAATCTCCGCCGCGCCCACGTTGAGGGGCGCGATGCGATCGATGCGCGGGTGACGGGTAAGGGCGCGAGCATCGTCCAGGGTAAGGTCGCGCGGCGTGACCCCCACCATGGTGGCGGGTCCGGCGCCGGCGGTCTCGCTGCGCCCGGGGATGACGATGACCAGGTTGGTGCCCAGCGAGGAGAACTCGCCGCGTACATACTGGCGCGCGCCCTCCCCCAGTGCCGTCAGCATCAATACCGCCGCCACACCGATACCCATGGCCAGCAGCATGAGCAGGGTACGGTTGCGATAGCCGGTCAGGGCCCGCCAGCCGTAGCCGATGACATCAGTCGTGCGCATGATCCCGCGCCGGCTGCTGATCACGGTCGATACGGCCATCGACCATCTTGATATGGCGCACGGCACGATCACCCAGCGCCGGATCGTGGGTCACCACGATGAGGGTGATCCCTTTCTCATGCAGCGCCTCCAGGCTGGCCACCACCTCCTGCCCGGATTTCTGGTCCAGGTTGCCGGTGGGTTCATCGGCCAGCAGCACCGAAGGCTCGGTGATGGTGGCGCGGGCGATGGCGACCCGCTGGCGCTGACCGCCGGACAGTTGTTCCGGCTTGTGGTGGGCGCGATCGCTCAGCTTCAGGGTCTCGAGGGCGGCCTTGACCCGCGCCCGGCGCTCCGCCGGCGCCACGCCGGCCAGCAGCAGGGGCAGCTCGATGTTTTCCGCCGCCGTCAGGCGCGGGACCAGGTGAAAGGCCTGGAACACGAAACCGATGTTGCGGTTGCGCACCTGTGCCTGCTCCTCCTCGCTGAGTTCGGTGACGTTCTTGTCGTTGAGGAAATAGGCCCCGGCACTGGGCCGATCCAGCAGGCCGATGATATTGAGCAGGGTGGACTTGCCCGAGCCGGACGGGCCCATGACCGACAGGTATTCGCCCTGTTCCACGGTCAGGGCCACATCATCGAGGGCATGCACCGTCTGGTCGCCCACCTGGAAATCGCGGTGTATCCCCTCCAGGCGGATCATCGTGCCGACACACCGTCCGGCTGTGCTTCCACCTCTACCCGTGCGCCGTCCACCAGGCCTTCACGCCCCAGGGAACGCACGACCTGCTGGCCTTCGCGCAGGCCCGACAACACCTCGGTGTATTGCCAGTTGCTGAGGCCGATTTCGAGCTGTACCGATTGGATCGTGCCGCTGTCCGGATCGTAGACGTACACGCGCATGCCTTCGAGCAGGGTTTCACTGGGAATGCGCAGGGTATCGTCGTGTCGTTCCAGGATGACCTCGATGTCCGCACTGTAGCCGGGCAGCATGTTGCGCTCATCACTGGTATCGAGGAAATCCACTTCCACGTCCACGGTGCGTGCCTGTTGCTCGCGATCCAGCACATAGGGTGCGACGCGTCGCACGGCGCCCTCGAAGTGTTCCTTGCCGAAGGCGTCGAGCAGAATGCGCGCCGGCATGGTGGCGCGAATCTCCGGCGCGTCCACTTCGTCGATGGGTGCCAGTACATACAGGCAACTGGTATCGATCAGGTCGATGGCGGGTGGCGTGGGAATACCCACGGGTGAAGGCGTGACGAACTCACCCAGCTCGCCGTTGACCTCGGCGACGGTGCCGGTGAAAGGCGCCATGAGACGAGTGCGCGCCAGGGCGGCCTCGGCCACCTGCAGGCGCGCCGCGGCCACCTCCACGTTGGCGCGTGCCGCCGCGCAACCGGCGGCGCGGGCACGGGCCTGCCCCTCGGCCTGGTCGGCCACCTCCTCGGAAACGAGGTTCTGCTCACGCAGACGAATCAGGCGCCGTGCCTCCCGCTGTGCCACCTCGGCGGTGATGCAGGCCTCGCTGGCGCGCGCCTCGCTGGAACGCTGTTCACTGCCGGCCAGCGTCACCTGGGCTTGCAGGTCATCGTTCCAGATCTCGAACAACAACTGGTGTATCTCCACCCGGTCGCCCTCGCGTACCGGCAGGCGCGCGATCTGGCCGCCGGTGGAAGGCGACAGGCGGGCACGGCGGCAGGCCATGAGGGTACCGGCGCGGGTGTTCGCGACGGTACGTTCCACGCTGCCGCGCTCGACCGTCACCAGGGAGACGGGGATCGGTTTGGGTCGTTGCAGCCAGAAAATCAGCGCGGCGAGCAGCAGCGCCAGCAGGATGACCGTGATGACCAGCTTATAGCGCCGTGACAAACAACACCTCCGTAGCAGATACGTCCTGTCGGGCTGAAGCCCAACCTAAGGCAACCCTGGTTAATCCGTCATGCCGGCGCAGGCCGGCATCCATCTTTCTGATTCCTCTGGATTACTCGCTTCGCTCGCCCTTCGGGCCGCCCTGCGGGCGTTCAACGCACTCCGTGCTTTTGTCCGGCATTCGCCGGAATGACGAAATTAGAATTGATCAGAACTTTCCTGAAAAGTCCCGGTGTCAGCCTGACCCTAGGGGGCTTCCTGCGCCTGCACATACCACAGGCGACTGACCCCCGCCGCGTCGCGACTGGTCCAGAGCAAGTGCAGGCCCCCATGGGGATCGAAGGCGATGGCCGGTGCGGTGTGGGCCTCGGGGCCGTACCCTGGGGGCACGGCCTGGTCCTCGCTCCAGTCGCCCGCCTCGCGCCAGGACATCCACAGGTCGGGACTGTCATCGCGGGTATCATCCCACACCACCAGCGCGGTGCCCTGCGGCGACAAGGCCACGGCCGGGCGCCATTGGGGAATATTGGCACCAAAGAGATCCTGTACGGCTTCGTTGGCGCCGAAGGTCGCACCGCCGTCGGCGCTGAAGGCGGCATAGACATCGTAGCCGGAACGATAATCGCGCTTGTCCATCCACACGGCCACCACCTGCTCGTCGCGCGTCGCCAGCGCCACGCGGGTCACGCCATAGCCGGCGCCGAAGGCCACGGAGCGCGGATCCTCGGGCTGATCGTTGAGTTCCCGCGGTGGCGTGAATTTTCCTTCCGGGGGGCGAAAGGCGGTGACGATACGGGTATGACCGTGGCGACGATCCTCCCAGGCCGCCAGCAGCCCGGCAGCGCTCAAGCCCAGGCTGGGATAGAGCTGATCCTGGCGCGCCGGTTCGGCATCGATCGGCTGGGCCCTGCCTGCCGTCAGGCCGCCATCCTGCGACAACCGCAGGGATGCATGGTAGAGGCGCAGCACCCCCTCCTCGCGTCGCGCCCAGGCCACTTCCATACGACCGGCGGCATCGACCGCCAGGGCCGGCTGGGTGGATTCGCTCTTGTCGAGTTGCAGGGGCGCGCCCAGTTCCGTGGCCGTGCCCGTGCGCAGCCAGATGCGTTCGTCCTGCTCCCAGGCAAACAGGAACCGACCCCCGCCCAGGGCCGCCACCACGGGCTGATAGGCCTCGGCGCCGGTACTGAGTTGCCGGGCCGGTCCGAAATCATTCCCATCCAGTGCGCGGAAGGCCACCCGTGCCTGGTAGGCGCCCG
This sequence comes from Gammaproteobacteria bacterium, assembly GCA_026197075.1. Classification (GTDB taxonomy): domain Bacteria; phylum Pseudomonadota; class Gammaproteobacteria; order DSM-19610; family DSM-19610; genus JAIVHA01. Next base: position 54,118 of record JAPHQV010000011.1, read on the forward strand.
CGGCGTTGTCGCCCCACACCACGGCCACCTGTTCCGCATCCGCCGCCACCTGCTGACGGCCTGCGCTGTCGATCTGGTGGAACAGGCCGGCGCGTGGTGCCTCACCCAGCGTCCGGGCTGTATCGAATTGCCAGTCGAAAGCCGCGACAGCAGGAGATGCCAGAGAAAACTGCAGCAATAGAGCAAAGACGCTCAGAAATCGGGGGACAGTATACTTATTCCAGTTTCGTCGAATCTTCTTCGTACCAGAAATAAGTATACTGTCACCATATTTCGCACAGCTCATCGCGCCTGCTCCGCCAAGAACTCGAACAGGCCCTGCTCACGATAGTGACCGCCGGAAACATAGCGGTGGTAGTCACGAAACTCCTCGGCGGTCTTGAAGCCGGGCACGGTGAAGATGCGCTCGCCATCCGGACGCAGGAAGCCGAACACGGGCGTGGCAAACACGTTCATGCGCGCACCCAGCTCCATTTCCGTAATGCGTTCACCGTTGGGCAGGGTCATGCGCCGGCCGCTCTCGGCATCCACGTATACCAGTACGTAATGTTCGGTATAGAGTTTGCGCAACTCCACATCGGAAAAGCTTTCCTTGTTGGTCTTTTCACACCAGCCGCAACCGTAGCGACCGAAATACAGGAACACGGGCTTGTCCTGTTCCTTGGCCAGGCGCAGACCCTCGTCATAGGACAGGAAAGGATATCCTTCCGGCGCATCCGCGAATGCCGACGCACTGAACAAGCCGCAGAGAATGCACAGTACAACGGCATAAACCGGGGACAGACCACGGTTTACACTACGCATGGGGTTTCACCGCCTCGATGGTGGCCGAAACCACGTAGTCGGTCACCGCATGGCCCGGCGCCCAGTCGCGGATGAACTCCCGCGACTCGTCCTTCGGTTCGATGCGTACGGACGCGAAACCCGCTGCCTGCAGCATGGCTTCCAGGTCTCCGATCAGGGAGGCATTGCCCATGCAACCGGCAACCAGGGCGGGATCCTGGCGCATGGCCTCCGGCAGTTCCACCGTCGCCACCACATCGGAGATGGCCAGCCGACCGCCGGGTTTCAACACGCGAAAGGCGTCGGCGAATACCTGGGCCTTGTCGGGGGAGAGATTGATGACGCAATTGGAGATGATCACGTCCACCGAGGCATCGGCGACCGGCAGATGCTCGATCTCCCCGAGGCGAAACTCCACGTTGCGGTAGTCGCCCTTGCGGGCATTGTGGCGCGCCTTGCTGAGCATGTCCGGCGTCATGTCCACGCCGATCACATGGCCGGTCTCCCCAACCTCGCGCGCCGCCAGGAAACAATCGAAGCCGCCGCCGGCACCCAGGTCCAGCACCACCTCGCCGGGCTTGAGGGAGGCAATGGCGCGGGGATTGCCGCAGCCCAGCCCCATGTCGGCGCCTGTCGGCACGGCCGCCAGGTCCTCGGCGCTGTACCCCAGGCGGGTGGAAATCAGGGTGTTGATGGCCGCGTCTTCGGAGACGCCACAGCAGCTGGCCCCGGTGCCACAGCCGGCCCCGGCATCGCTGGCCTGCGCCACCCGGGCGTAGGCGCCGCGCACGGCCTGGCGGTGGTCGTCCTGATCGGCGGCGGGAGCAGCTTGAGGGGGTTCACAACAGGACTTGTTCATAAGACACCTCGGCAATGCGGAATCGGGACAGATACGGCTGATCATACCAATAGACCACCGGATCGCGGCAATTCTCCGGGCCACCACTGTTATTCCCGCAAGGGCGGGACAAAGGTGCGGAGTGCGTTGCGCACCCGCCGGGTGCCCAGAAAGGCGGGCGTAGAAAATAATTCCGTAAATTCAAAAACATGGATTCCCGCCTTCGCGGGAATGACGAAAAAATAGTCGCGGGGATGACGAACAACAACCCCGGGGTGGCGGGTTGAGCGGAATTCCCTCAGAAATACGTGGCGGCGATCTGGTTGTGGACCCGGGCCAGGCCGAGCTGCAGCTGGTCGATGAACTTGTGCAATTCTTCCTGGAGCAGTTTCTGGGGCTTGGCGTTGAGGACCTTTTTCTGCAGGCGTGCCAGGGATTCCAGCGGTTTTTCGTTGTGGGGAAGGCTGGCCAGGCAGTTCTCCACCTCGCAAAGCGTGTGATAGAAGGCGCGCGGGAAGCGCCGCTCCTGCAGCAGAAAGGCCAGCACATCGGGACGCCGCACCCGCAGGCGCATTTCCCGCCGGTACATCTGGTAGGCGGTCAGGGATTTCAGCACGCTCATCCACTGGATGTTCTCGAAGGGTGTCAGCTCCCCGCTCAGGCCCGGCAGCAGGGAAGCGGATCGCACATCGATGATGCGGGTGGTCATGTCGGCCCGCTCCAGGTTCCGACCCATGCGCAGGAAATCGTAGCCCGCGTCGTGGGTCATGGTACCCGCCAGCATGCCGGTGATAGTTTGCGCGCCCAGGATCACCTGGCGCAGGTATTCCTCGCGCCGGCGTCGACCCTGACTGCTGGCGGTATTGTCCCGGGTCTGCAGGTACAGCTGGTTGATCTGCTCCCAGGCCTCGCGGGGAATGATGTCGCGGATGGTACGGGCGTTCTCCCGCGCCAGGTGCAGGGAACCCAGGATCGAGCCTGAGTTGGTGGTATCCGTGACCAGGAAACGCACCACGTGGCGCTCGTCCGCCTCTTCGAAGCGGGAATAGAACAGGCCATCGCTGCCGGTGATATCGATGAGCGGCGCCCAGCCCAGGCGCACGCGCCGTGGCAGGTCCAACAGCAAATGGCCATTGACGTTGATCAGGCGCGCGGTGTTTTCCGCACGTTCGATATAACGTGCCATCCAGTAGATCGTATCGGCTACCCGGGACAACATGTTCAATCCGTCTCCATGTCGACCACCCAGGTGTCCTTGCTGCCACCGCCCTGGGAGGAGTTCACCACAGTGGAGCCCTTGCGCAACGCCACCCGCGTCAATCCGCCGGTGGTCACATAGGTATGTTCCCCGCTGAGGATAAAGGGCCGCAGGTCCAGGTGGCGCGGTTCCACGCGGTTACCCACCAGGGTGGGCGCGGTGGACAGGTTCAGCATGGGCTGGGCGATGTAGTTGCGTGGATCGTGGCGAATCAGGTTGATGAATTTGTCGCACTCTTCGCGGCTGGCCTGCGGACCGATGAGCATGCCATAGCCACCCGACTCGTTGGCGGGCTTGACCACCAGTTTGTCGATGTTGGCGATGACATGATCCCGCTCGGGCTTGTTGATACAGCGATAGGTGGGCACGTTGGGGATCAGGGGATCCTGGTCCAGGTAATACTTGATGATGTCGGGCACATAGGAATAGACCACCTTGTCATCCGCCACACCGGCCCCCGGCGCGTTGGCCAAGGCCACGTTGCCGGCCTTCCAGGCACGCATCAGGCCAGGCACGCCAAGCAGGGAATCTGGATCGAATGCCTCCGGATCCAGGAACAGGTCATCGATGCGCCGGTAGATGACATCCACCCGTGACGGACCTTCGATGGTACGCATGTAGACGATGTCGTCGGCACCCACCACCAGATCGCTGCCCTCCACGAGCTCGGCACCCATCTGTTGAGCCAGGTAGGCATGCTCGAAATAGGCGGAGTTGAATACACCGGGCGTCAGCACCACGATCTCGGGCTGGTCGCCCGGGCGGGGCGAGAGGGATGCCAGCATGTCGTAGAGCTGCGAGGCGTAATCGTCCACCGGCAGGATGTTGTAGTCTTCGAACAGCTCCGGAAATACCCGCTTCATGACCTGGCGGTTTTCCAGCATGTAGGAAACGCCGGAAGGCACGCGCAGGTTGTCTTCCAAAACGTAGAGGGTGCCGTCCGCGTCGCGCACCAGGTCACTGCCGCAGACATGCGCCCATACCCGGTGCGGTGGATCGATGCCGATACATTGGGGGCGGAAGTTTTTCGAGTCGGCCAGCAAGCTCTCGGGGAATATGCCGTCCTTGACGATACGCTGATCGTGATACAGGTCATCGATGAACAGGTTGAGGGCCTGCACCCGTTGCTCGAGTCCCGCCTCCACCTGCTGCCATTCACGCCGGTCGATGATGCGCGGGATGATATCGAAGGGCCAGGCACGATCGATGGCACCTTCCTCCTCGGTATAGATTCGGAAGGTAACACCCATCACATGGATGGCAGTGTCCGCCGCGGCCTTGTACTCCTGAATTTCGGGGTCCTTGAGGGCGCGCAGATACTTGCACAGGGCCTGGGCGGCGGGTCGGGGACGACCGGCCACCCGGATCAGCTCGTCATGGAATCCCTTGACTTTGTAACTGCCCCAGCGAATCGCCATGCAAAATCCTGTGTGGCTGAAAATCCTGTTTCGAGCTTAACGCGGATACGAGCCAAAGCGCAAACAGGTTCTGGATAAACCGCTTCTGCACTATACTAGCCTGTCTTACAGGAGCGGGCTTTGCCCGCGAATGTTCGCGGGCAAAGC